>JAFBAL010000010.1 GCA_019247845.1 Alphaproteobacteria bacterium
ACTTGAGCGCGGTCTGCCGGCTAGCCGCCTGTGCAAGTCTCGCGTGCGGGTATCACACGAGGTGCGCCGAGCGTTTCGCATCCCTTGCGGGCACGAAAGAACTCATCCGCTCATGCGGATGGCGTCTGCGCTGAATGGCTTGCTCGGCGTGCCATCGATCATGAGCTTGAGATACAGGGAGTGGTTCGGCAGGTTCAGGACGTCCAAGACCTCGAATTTCGGCTGAAGCTCTTTAGCCAGGAGCGTCGCGTCCTCCGAACCAACACGGAACGAGATCAGGGTCGCGGCATTGCCGATGACCGCGTGCAGGATGTCCGACTCAAGCTGGTGTAGGTATTGATGCGCGAGCACGAGGCCCACGCCATACTTCCTAAGCTCGCTCATCATGTTCGCGAGCATGAGCGTGGTGAAGTTGTGGAACTCGTCGAGATAGACGAAGAAGGGTTTGCGCTCGTCTGGCGCCTGTTCGGCGCGGCTGAAAGCCGCCAGCCCGAGCGTCGAGACCACGAGGCTTCCGAGAAGTAGCGAGCTGTCCTCGCCAAGACGCCCCTTCGAGACGTTCACCAGCAGGATCAAGCCGTCGTCCATGATCGAGCGGAAGTGCAGGTCTATCTCGGGCTCTACCAGAATGCGGTACAAGTTGGGGTCGGATAGCAGCGCGCCGAGCTTGTTCTGGATCGGCGCGCAAGCTTCGGCCCGGAGGCGGGCGGGGTATTCGTTGAACTCGCTATCCCAGAACTTTTTGGCCACCTCATTGCGAATATCGCGCACGACCGCCTTTCGGTAGTCGTCGTCTGCATAGAGGCGGAGGATGTCGGGAAGCTTGGCGTCGTTTCTCTCTAGGAGCGTGTACAGCGTATTACGCAGGACGTGCTCCATGCGGACGCCCCAGGCGTCCGGCCAGAGCTTCTTGAGGGTTTCGAGGAGACCCGAGACCGCGAGCGGTATCTTGTCATCCCGGACGCGACGGAGGGGGTTGTATCCGTATGGTTGGAAGGGGTTAGTGGCGTCCAAGTAGACCAGCCGCTCGGGATCGAGGGTAGCAATACCCGTGGCGAGCGGTTCGACCAGATCGCCATGCGGATCGACAAGCGCAAAGCCGCGACCGGCTTCAAAGTCTTGCAGCGCCAATGTCTCTAGCAGCGTGGACTTACCGACGCCGGTTTTGCCGATCACATACATGTGCGAAAGGCGATCCCGCTGCTTGATGCCGAAAGGCACATGCGTGTTCCGGTGGTTGGTGCGGGCGAAATACGAGACCTCATTGTTTGATGGCATGGCCCCATCGTCGTGCACCGCGCCCCGCGACATAAGGCGGGACTTCTTGACCTACCCTCATGTGTGCCGCGGCTCGGTCGAAACACATGCGCGCCTTTGTTGATGGCAGGCGCGCATGATGCGGCCGGCCGCAGCACGATGACCGCTCCGTGGACGTGTGGACGTTGGGGATGTAGCGCCCACTATATCGGCCGAGACGCTTTGCGCTTCGCCGCCTCACTCGGATTAACGACTGCACTACTTGAGCTCTGGTCAACCGCAAGGATTATATCGAGCAATTCCTTAGCCCGCTGACGAGGCGTGCCCCGACGCGGTGCACCGTTTAGCGTTTTTCGCCATTCCGCGATCTCTCGGAATGGAGATTTAAGCGTAATTACTGGCTTATTTCCCTCTGCGGAGAGGTTCGAGGTCACGTCGCCAATGAACTCGCGCCGCTCGGGCACATTTGAAGCGATATACCCGCAGAACGCTGCATTTCCGAGTTCGAGTTTCTTGAGGGCTTTGCCTCGCGGCAGTTCACTAGCAGTAATCGCCGCAATCTGGTCGAGATAGCCTTGCTGCTCGCTCAAGAGCCCGTGCTTTCTCGCCTCGAAGGTTTCTCGATCTATCATCTGGTCGATATAGGCGTCAGTGAGCCGGGAAAGCCTGTCTCTGCATGTCGTGAGCCTCAGATCGAGCGTAGCCCGCAGCTTACCAGCTTCCTCGTCGATATGTCGGCGCTCAACGTCCACTAAGTCCCTGAACTCCCTCAACTCCGCGTCGTCCGCGATGAGGAGCTTCATGGCCTTCTGAATGATGTCGTCCACGAACTCTTCGCGGATGCTTGTCCCCTGGCAGCCCTCGCTATGGCAGCGGTAATAGACATAGCGGCTCTTCTGCCGTTCGCCGATCAGGTGAAGTCCGCACTTCTTACACTCAATGAGACGCCGGAACGGGAAGTCATACTTGACCGACCGCAGCACGGTCTTGCCGTCAAGGATGGCCTGGACCCTATCGAACATCGCTTTGGTGACAAGCGGCGGATGGGCGCCTTTGAAGGTTTCGCCGGTCCGCTTGAGATGGATGATCCCCATGTAGAAGGGGTTGCGCAGCATGATGGAGACGGCGTTCTTCGAGAGCGGCTTCCCGTCCTTCCCGTGGAGCCCTCGCTTGTGCATCTCCTTCCGCAGCTCTCGGAGGCTATGCCTATTCTGCGAGTACAGTTCGAAGGCGTCGCGGACCAAGGGGCCGTTCACAGGATCGATGGTCTTGGGATTGCCCTTTCCCTCGTTCCGGTAGCCGATAGGGGCGGGTAGCGGATAAACGCCCTGGTGAAGACGCCCATAGAAGCCCTTACGAGCTTCTTGGCGATTGTTGCGGATGAAGTCCGCCGCCACGACGGCCAGCATGTCCGCAGACAGCCGCCCGCCACGGGTGCTCAGGTCTATCGGCTCATGGGCGAACTGGAAGTCAATGCCCCGGTCGTAGAGCTTGCTGAGCACGTTCCAGTCGTCGAGATTACGGGCGCTGCGGTCGATCTTGTGCATGACCACCCCGCGCGCTTCGCCTTTTTCAAGCCGGTCAAGCATGCCGGAAAATACGACGCGGCCTGCTTTAGCAGCGGTCTGAACCTCGACGAACCAGTCCACGATCTCGAAGCCGCGTTGCGTCGCGAACTTCGCGATATCGTTCTTCTGGACTTCGAGGGAGACGCCTTTTTCCTGCTTCTTATCGGAAACGCGGATATAGCCGAAATATGGCTTCATATAAGCCGGTGGTTAGGCCGGTAATCTCGAATCTACCGCACCTCTACAATTCCGGCGAATCGTGGCGTTCCTGATCTTCGAGGGCCAGGCGCTCGTCTATGCGGACTAGGAGCGCCACAAGCGCGGTCAGGTTTGCGTAAGCCTCCTCGCGTGCCTCTTCGCTGGCACCGGGCATATAGCGGTCGATAAAGCGTTCGCCGGGACGGCGCTCGGATTTGTTGTTTTCCATCCCGGCATCGTCGGCCACAGCGATAGTCTGCATAAGGCTGCACTTGTTGAGGTCAAAAGGTCCCGCCTTATGGCTATCGAGCCGTCGCCGCACCATGGCCGACATGGACAACCAACAAATCACTAGCCCGGAAGTACGGCCAACACCCACCGTCTCGCGGGTGTGCGAAGACCGGACGCTCGTCGAACTGGTCTATGACGCTGCGAAGCGAACAACGGGCCTGGCCGTATCCCGCTTCAACGGCCTTTGGAACATCGAGCGCGAGGTTCGCATCGAGACGGGTGAGTTGCTTGTGCCGTATTCGCCAAAGAACAACCTTATCGCCAACGAGTGCGTGTTGCTGCCCTCCGCTCCGGCAGAGAGTTTCACAAAGGAGGAGCTTGTCGCGGACATCGAGGCGTTTCTGTACCGCTACGCCGATCTGTCGCCGCTCTTCGCGAAAATTGCCTCGTACTATGTGCTCCTGACTTGGGTGCACGACGCCTTCAACGAGGTGCCGTATCTACGCCTGCGGGGCGACTACGGCACGGGCAAGACCCGCGCCCTCATGACGATAGGGTCGCTCTGCTACAAGGCCTTCTCGGCAAGCGGTGCGTCTACGACCTCGCCCATCTTCCACACGCTCGACGCGTTCGGCGGCACGCTTCTCTTCGACGAGGCCGACCTGCCGTACAGCGACGCACGGGCGGACATCGTGAAGATCCTCAATAACGGGACGGTGCGAGGTATGCCGGTGCTTCGAACGGTCGTGAACCGCCACAAGGAGTTCAACCCGAAAGCCTTCAAGGTGTTTGGGCCGAAGATCGTCGCCATGCGCGGATCGTTCGATGACCGCGCCCTCGAAAGCCGCTTCTTCACCGAGGAGACGGGGAGATCGAGCCTCCGCGCGGATATCCCGATCCAATTGCCGGATGCCATGAAGGCCGAGGCGTTGGCGCTTCGAAACCGCCTGCTCCACTTCCGGTTCTGCAACCTCTTCTCGATCCAGGCTGACCCTACCGCGCTCATGGAGGGCGTCGAACCGCGCCTCAATCAGACGGCTGCGCCGCTCTTGAGCCTCATCGACGACCGCGCACTCCGCGCGGAAATCCAGCAGGCATTCGCAGACGCGCACCAAGCGACGCTCGCAGAGCGACGCGAGACGGTGGAAGCCCGGCTAGCAATAGCCGTTGCCGACGAGTTCGCATCAGCCAAAGGCGCGAATGTGAACCTCAAAGACGTTGCCGAGCGCTTCAACCGCGAGCATGGCGCGGAGTATGGTGGACCGAGATCGAGCCGCTGGGTCGGTCATATCGTCCGAACTCGCCTGCATCTCGCCACCCGCAAGAGCGTCGGGGTCTACACCATTCCAGCGACCGAGAAGTCGAAGGTGGAAGCTCTTGTGGCGCGGCTGCAAGCTTGAGCGTGCGCTTGACTATCCCCGATTTCATTTCGTTTTGAGGAATATTTTATCTGCATCTAATGGCGAATATGTATAGTCGTTCCGTCAAGCAGGCTCGAGGTTCGGGTTGACAATAGGTCAAGAAGTGCCGCCTTACGCGGCGTTCCCCGTTTTGAGACGATGACGCCGGTCCCCCAGGACCGCTTTTATTTTGCCCATCACTCACTATGTCGCCCCTATTACCCAACTACCTCAGAACGCTTCGCATGCACGCGGGGCTCACCCAGCCCGAACTCGCCTGGCTACTCGGCATTACCGAAAGCGCCCTATCCAAGTTCGAGAGCCTGGCGCTCGCGCCGACGAAGAACCTCATCATCGGCGTGCAGGTCATCTTCGGCCAGGACGTGCGGCAGGCGTTCCCGGCGCTCTACGCGCAATCCGAGCGAAACGTCATGCGGCGCGCGGCGGCGTGGTCCGTGGAGCTAGAGCGGCGCAGCGATGCGGCCTCGAAGCGCAAGCGCCAGTTCATCACCGAAATGATCCAGCGCTCGGAGCCTAACAACAATCACCTATGACCATCCATCGCAGCGAAGGCTTGGTGCTCGCTATTCACCCCACCTCGCGCGGCTTCGGATGGGCGCTCTTCGAGAACCCGATGCTGCCGGTGGATTGGGGGCTGGCGACGGTCAAGGCGGAGCGGAGCGTCCGGTCCCTCGCACGTTTTGTGCGACTTCTCGACAGATACGAGCCCGAGGTCGTGGTGTTTGAAGAATTCGAAGAGCGTCCCGCCCGACGCTACGAGCGCATACGGGAGCTTTGCGAGGACATGATCCAGCTGGCCAACGCACGGGGCATGCGCACGCCCGTCTACAGCCGAGAAACTGTGCGCAGTTGCTTCGCGCACACCGGAAGCAAGACGCGGCATGGCATTGCGCTCTCGATAGCGGATCAGATCGAGATATTCCGGCACCGCCTCCCGCGCGAACGCAAGCGATGGGGCGAGAGCGAGGACGTGCGCCAAAGCTTATTTGATGCCGTAGCGCTGGCGCTAACCCACTTCGCCATCTCTGGCAAAGCAGAAGATCCCAAAGCGTCCTAGCTCCGGCCTCCCGCGCATTCGGGAGCGTCGGAATGGTCCGGCGCTCCCGGTGTGCACGGGAGGTGTTCATGGCACGCGCAGTTCTTTCAGCATCAAAGGTCAACGTGTACGAGGCCGTGACCGCTCAGATCGTCGCGGCCATCGAGAAGGGCGCGGGGAGCTGCGTCATGCCCTGGCACGGCGGGGTCCTGCCTGTCACCATGCCGCTCAATGCCCTTACCGAGATGCCGTACCACGGCGTCAACGTCGTATCGCTCTGGGCGCAGGCGGCGACCAAGCTCTATCCGTCCGGCTATTGGGCGAGCTACGAGCAATGGAGAAAGCTCGGCGCCCAGGTGAGGAAGGGCGAGCGCGGGTCCGTCATCATCTTCTACAAGAAGCTCGATGGCGAGGAAGAGCCCGAGGCGGACGAAGCCGACGCGCCCCGCTTCGTGCTCCGACAGTCGCATGTCTTCAACTTCGCCCAGGTGGAAGGATGGGAGCTACCTGACACCGGCAGACGCGTGTCCCAGGTGATCCCGAACGAGCAGATCGCCGCGTTTGTCGAGGCCACCAATGCGGACGTGCGCCATGGTGGGCTTAAAGCCTGCTACCGGCGCAAGGACGACTACATTGCAATGCCGGCGCCGGAGATGTTCCGCGGCACGCCGACCAGCTCGCCGACCGAAGCATATTATGCGGTCCTCTTGCATGAGCTGACGCATTGGACCGGGGCACCGCATCGGCTCGACCGTGTGAAGGGAAAGCGGTTCGGAGATCGCGACTACGCGTTCGAGGAGCTGGTCGCAGAACTCGGAGCCGCGTTCCTCTGCTCGGCGTTCCGACTCGTGAATGAGACGCGACCGGATCACGCCGCCTATATCGCGCACTGGCTTACAATGCTTAGCCGCGACAATCGCGCGATATTTGCGGCGGCAGCGCTCGCGCAGCAAGCGGTGGAATACCTTCGGACGATTGCAGGAGGAGCCATAGTTTAATCCGAGCCCCGGCCATGCCGGGGCTCGCTCTTATCCCTAAGATCGACCTATTCCAATCTACGGAGCAACACATATGTGCCGATTGCTGTAACTAAGATGGCGAGGCCCTTTTGCACGAAATCCCAACGCCGCGCTTTCTCGGGCAACAGCGCCGGAGCGATGGTGGTGAGGACCGCGCCGATCATGAGCGCGAAAAGCGCTTGGTACGAGTTCGCGAGCAGGATAACTGAGACCGGCGCAAGGAGATACGCGAACGCCATGACGATGTTAGCCGCGACATAGGCCAGCTCGTTCAAGGCGGCGAGGCCGACTATAGCGCGGGAGCAGCGACGGAGGGTATGCAAGCATGCGTCCCGATACGTGGGGATGATCAGCAGCCCGGTGCCGATCACAGCCAGCACAAGGTGCTCCCAGAACAGAGACCGCACTACGCGCTCCTCAAGCGCGACTACCTTGAAGAGGACTGCCGCGAGCGCCCAACAGAGCGACGCGGCGAGCATGTAGAGCGCGGTGCGGGCGCGCAGCCGGAAGCGACGGGCTTCATCGAGATCGAAGGAGACGACGGACGTGCCAAGGAGGATGACGAGCATCGCGAAGAGCTGCCCGCGCGTCAGCGTCTCGCCAAGCACGAGATATCCGAGCCCGTACGCGAACACCGGGACGAGCTGGTAGAAGATGATGGCGGTCGCGACATCCTCGGCCTGGAGCGCCTTCAGATAGAAGAGGAGCAGCAGGAAGTTCAGCACGCCGACGCCCGCGAGTGCGAGCATATGCGTGCCGCTCACCCGGAACACCGTCGGATCGGCCGCAAAGAGGAGCGGCAGCGCGAGCGCGGAGAAGAGTGCCGAAAAGATTAGGATAACGGCCACGCTTCGCTCAGCCGCGTAGCGGTCAAGCAGCAGCTTGTCGAGGTAGTTGGTGACCGCGTAGAGGAGCGGTCCCACAAGCGCGAGAAGAAACCCGGCCATTAAGACCGCCGCTCTACGCGATATTTCCGCAGCGCCTCGATCGGCCGCAGCGCGAGCTTTGCGCTTCGGAGCGTTTCCTGTCCCAGGTCCTGTTGGACATTCATGCGGGTGTAGCCGCGAGCGATGAGATCGCGTGCCGCCAAGCTGTCGAGCGCCGCATACACGCCGCGATACGCGGTGTCTGCCTTTGCAAACAGCGCATGCGCGCAGTCGCCCTCTGGAAGACTTGCGACGTGAAAGGCGACCAGCCGCCCTACGATCTTTATACCGATTGCCGCTAGGGGAAGTGCATGAGCAGCCTCGCATAAGCGTCTGTGAGCCTCAGGCTCACTCGTCTCCGGGCGCGTTTTCTTTTCGCGCCATCTCCGCCAGAGGTCTTCAATTTCCTCCCGTGTCTCGCGCGTCCGTAGATCGAGCGCGACCCGCTCCGCGCGCGGGAACGACCGCAGGAAGTGCGCGAGCTGCCGCCGCTGGGATTTCAAACACGGCTCGGCATATTCAAGGTGGCGGTCGAGCGCGCAGACATAGTCGAGATGGTCGCGCTCCTCCTCGACCTGGAACTCATCCGGATCGAGGGCCTTGGCTGCGATCTCCGGGACAAGCCGCAGGCAGGCGTCGCAGCCGGGAGCACTGCCGGCAAGAAGCGTGCGCGCGGTCTTGTTCGCCGCGCTTGTGCCGAGGAAGGTCAGAAACGGCGTGCCGGTTTCGTAGTCGGTGAAGCGCACGACGAGATTGCCGTAAAGCGCGGAGAGCGCCATCTCTCCCTTCACGTTCCATGACCACAGGTTCCCGAACTCGAAATCCGAATACGGCGGAAGGCGGCAGGTCTGCGCCGCGACCGCCTCTCGGTCGGCAAGTTCGAGGCTCTTGAACACCGGGTAGTCGGGGATCATCGGCGATCGGGGTCGGAGCCCCAGAGCGGGACGCGGTACGAGACCGACGCGAAAAACGCTGGTCTGCACCACGTCCTCCCGCCCTGGGTGAGAAGGCAGGCGTCTTCGTTCAGGCTTGCGCCGCCATAGCGCGCGTCGAGGGAGACTGGCCCGGAGGTCGCGGTAAGCCCGGCGTCCCAGTGCGCGTAGGGATAGCCGGAGCGGGCGGTATGGTTCCAGCCGCGGCTTCCTTGCTCCCCGAGCGTCCCGCTCGCGGAGAGCCAGTCCGTGATGCGGTACGATACGGTTCCTGCGATGTACCACGCCGGGCCGTCGCCGAAATAGCTTGGAGACCACGCCGCCGTCGCGGTCGCCGTGAAGCGTTCCCAGGTCCGGCTCGCCGAGCCGATGAACTCCAAGGAGCTGTAGCGCACGCTTCCTGGCTTCGGGCGATGATCGGGATAGGCGTAGTAGTTGGCGCTCAGGTCGAACGAGAGCCCGCGCCATTCCATGCGCCTGCCGCCATACAAGACCAGCTCGACGGACGTATCCTCATGGTCCTCGGGGTCCACGCCCGAGCCAAAGGCGCCCGCATACCAGCCGTCTGCGCCGGTCACGTCCAGCTCGCCTTGCAGCATCGGCTTTTCGTCGTTCTGGCTCACGCCCCGGAAGCGGTAGTCTGTAGCGACGGTGGCCGTTGCCGTGACAGTGTCGAGGTCGAACGCGGCGACGGGGTGTGCGGACGCCGTCAGAAGCGCATAAACGGCAACGAGGACGCGTCGCATCCTGTCCTACGGCTTCCACACCGTCTGGCCGTCGAACTTCATGAGACGCCATTCGAGCGTCACGGGATTCTGAATAAGCGCCAGCGACCACGTGAAAGTGCCGAACTTCACCGAAGGCGCGACCGCCGCAATCTGCGCGCTCGGAACGAAGGTAGCAGATACCCGGTAGCTGCGAGCCGTCGCCATGCCGCCCGAGCGGTCGTCCAGGGCCTTGAACTCGTTGATGCGCTCGATGGCGCTTACCTTGAAGTGGCCCCAATCGAAGTAGAACCAAGTTCGGCAGCCGTACCGATTGTTGCGAGCCCAGAAGCGGTATGCCTTCGCAAGAGAAGGAATCGGCACATAGAACTGGCCTTGCCGCACGAACGCGGTGCCTTCGAGGCGCTGCAAGGCGCGCGCAGCCATCCATCGGTCGTCCTGGATGAAGTCGTGAGAGAAGATCCAGGGCTCGCACTTGGTCTTGGCCTCATCCCCCGTGTAATCCCCCCGGACAAGAGGCGTGGCGACGAAGCTCAGTTCTCGGTTGGCATCGAGATCGCTTGCGTAGATTCCTTGGGCGGACGCAAATAGGAAGGGCTGTTCGATATCCGCAATGACGTTAGCAGCTGCCGCGTCGGGTGCAGTGTCCGCGCTCTTGTGCGCACCGTCTTGCTTTCCGCATCCCGTAATGACGCAGAGGACGACAAGCGCCGCCGTGGGAGCCGCGCCCCTCACGGCGTTACTTCCAGCCAGCTATCCCTCACATATCCGCGCCGGTCGAGCGCTGGCTGCGGATACCTCGCATCAAGGATCGGCGTCACGCCCTGACACACCCAGGATGCGGAGGTGTCGTTGGCTGCGTTCGGCACCGCTGTGTTGGGATACTGGGCGCAGTATCGGCGCAGGACAGCCGTCGGTTTGCGTACGGCTCTCGTCTTCATGCACGCGCGGCCCGTGGCGCCAAGGTAGCAGGCGTAGACGCGGCCGCCCATGCAGCGCCACACGCCGTTCTCGTCCATGCGCGGGTACTTCGCTTTGAGATCGGACATCACTTGCCCCGGCAGGTCAGGACCCTGGTATCGGGGATCCGATACGCTTCCTTCCCCGCCCGAGTCGGCGTCGTTCACCGCGCGACAGAAGGAGAAGGGGTCATGGTACGTCGCATGAGGCCCAGCCTCCGCTCGGTTGGCAGGCAGAATTGCGGCCAGATATCCCGCTGCCAAAGTGGCAAGCAATCCCCGCAGACACGCGGTTGCGAACCCTGAGC
Organism: Alphaproteobacteria bacterium; assembly: GCA_019247845.1. Taxonomy (GTDB): domain Bacteria; phylum Pseudomonadota; class Alphaproteobacteria; order Micropepsales; family Micropepsaceae; genus Rhizomicrobium. The sequence goes on from JAFBAL010000010.1 coordinate 10,581, forward strand.
GATCCATGCGAGCCCCCGAGATTGAAACAATTTGGACTAAACTGTTTCAAACGGCGGCGGCGCTATCGTCCGATCCCCTCAAGGAATCCCCGCCACATCCTCTCTGCTAGCTGCCGCTCCTCCGGTCCTACCACTGTCGTATAAATTGTAGTCGTCTTTATCTGTTTATGACCCAGCCAGCGCTGCACCATCGTCAGCGCCACGCTCTCCATCGTCGCTTCGACGCCAAACGCATGACGCAATGCCTTGGGCATAGCCACATATGACGGCGCGGACGCGATGCGCATGACTTTCTTCACGCGGCGCCAGCCCGTGGTGCGGCTCCAATCCCACAACCGCTCTTTAGCACGCTTAGGATCAGCTTGCGCCTCACGGTAGTGAAGGATGCCATCCAGGAACATCAGCACCTCACGGGGCACCGGCACGGCGCGCGTCGGTCGGATGGGGTTCTTTTGCTTCTTATTTTGCTTGAGGGTACGGAAGTTGATAGCGCTGTTCGCCTCGTCTATCCGCTCCGGCGTGAGCTGAAGCACTTCGGTGATGCGGGCTCCGGTGAGCGCGAGTATGACGCAGAAGCTCCCGGTCGGGCCTTTCACGTCGAGGCAAGCTTGCAGAAATCGCGTGCGTTCAACAGGAACGAGGTATTTCCGGCGCCCGTCGGCGTCGTAGAGCGAGTATTCCATAAGGCTCCTCTTGGTTGTTCGGAGCCACCTTGGTCTACAATTCCTGATTGACTTGGCTAAGCGAGTTGAAACACTATAGTCCATACTGTTTCAGTTATTGTATACCCGCGCGCGGATAGCGCGAGTGCGCGTTCACAGAATGAATTCGTCCATTGAGGCCGCGATCGAATTTACGCCCCGTGCGACTTTCTTCCAGGTCAGCGGCAAGGCTACCGGAGAACCAGGCCGGGCCCGAGGCGAATATGCGCCCACGCCTGTCTGGCCTCTTCCGTTGCGGAGATAGTCAATGAAAAGACGTCCCGGTCTTTCGGATAGAGAGGCGGAGATTGTGTAGCGGCGATCTCGCTTCGCGAATGCAGACGCGAGACCTGGACCCTGCCACGTTGAAGAGCACCACGTTCAGCATGGTATGGCCGCCCCGGTCCGGCGTGGTTCAGAACTTCCCGGAAGCGGATCGCGGCGGTTGGTTCGGACGAGACGCGGCGTTGCGCAAGATCGTCGCCGGTCAGCACAGAGTCGTCGATGCCTTCTTTGAGTCGTCGCCGTCATGAAGATCGCCACCTTCAACATCAACAACGTCAACAAGCGCCTTGCTAACTTGCTTGCGTGGCTTCATGCCGCCAAGCCGGACATCGTTTGCCTTCAAGAGCTGAAAGCGGAAACGCGCGCCTTCCCGGTCCGCGAGATCGAGGAGGCCGGGTACTATGCGGTCTGGCAAGGACAGCGCACCTGGAACGGCGTCGCGATTCTCTCCAAGCGGGAACCCGTGCTAATCCGTCGGGCGCTGCCGGGCGACAAGAGCGACGAGCAGGCGCGCTACATCGAAGCGGCGGTGTCGGGCATCGTCATCGCCTGCATCTATCTACCCAACGGCAACCCGCAGCCCGGTCCCAAGTTCGACTACAAGCTCGCGTGGTTCGACCGGCTGATAAAGCACGCGAAGACCTTCAATAAGGAGAATGTCCCCGCCGTGCTCGCGGGCGACTTCAACGTGGTGCCTGATCTCGCGATAGACATCTATCCGACGCGCTCGTGGGACAAGGACGCGCTTACGCAGCCCGAGCCACGCGCGCGCTTCGGCAAGCTCCTGGGTGATGGATGGCTGGATAGTTTGCGGGCGAAGCACCCCAATGAGCGCATCTACACCTATTGGGACTACAAGAGGCAGCGCTGGGACCGAAACGGCGGATTGAGACTCGACCATCTGCTCTTGAACGAGCCGCTGCATCGACGGCTTACGAGGGCTGGGGTTGACAAAGAAGTGCGCGGACAGGAAGGCGCGAGCGACCATGCGCCGACGTGGGTCGAACTTAAAACGCCGCGCGGTCAGAATTCCTCCATAGCAGCCCATCAGCAATGCGACCTTCAGTGCATTGAAAGGACACCAGCCATCCAAATGGCGGGGGGCGAAGGGCGGTCTCATTCGACGCACTCGTCATAACCGGCTGATGGCCGTCCAGATCGCTCAATTCTCGAATAGGTTGTACAGGTTTGGGGAATTGGCTAATCTGCGCAGCTCTAGGTCATTCGTGGTAAGGATTGCTCGCAGCGACTATTATGCGCATTCGATAATAGTGCTATTCGGGAGAAGCCTATGGATCATCGAAGCGTACAGTCCGAACGCGACGCTCTATGTAACAGCTTTGCACCTTTAATTGCTCAGTCCTATGCCGATCTTCAATCCCTATCCGGTCTTGATTCTTTTTTTGTGGAAGCAGGTCTGGACGCCATACGAATTAAGAAGACACGTCATGGAGGACTGCTATTTGGCGAAGTTTTTCCACATCTAGCAACTGCTGGGCTATCACTATCTGACCATGATAGAAGGCGCTTGGCGGCTGCATGGATCGCACTATACAGCTATGTCTGCATTGTAGACGCCGAGCTGGATGTCGCCCACCATCTAGGTGTCAAGGCCTCCTTGGCATCAAGCAATTTACTAGCTTGGGGCGTCTCAACTCTTACGCGCTACACAGTGGGCACGCCGTTTGAAAGCGTAATGCAGGACAACATTAACAGAGCTTTTTTGGGGCAATATCGAGACCTGCTTCTGCGGCCAATCGCAAACGCAGACAGGAGCGAAAGCGACATAGACAAGAACCGCGCAATTGTCGCTACAGTGGCGGCGTATTGCGCAGCTTCAGGTCACAATGACCTGCAACTTGTCGCGGCAACCGAGCAGCTGCTAGGTCCTTTCCAAGCACTCGATGATCTTCAGGACGTCTGGCAGGATTATCTTGAGGGTAATATCACGCGTTTCGTGCAAATCGCAAAAGCGGAACTTCGTCACAACGAGTTGGATTCTGCTTCAAAAGGTTACTACCGCGCTATTTTCAGAAGCCCCCATTTTTTGGTTATCTTACATGATATGGACCGCGCCATATCGAACGCAATCGGATGCCTAGATCCCGCACGAGATAGTGCGCTTCTTCGATACTTTGGCTTTATGAGTAAAGGCGTTGCGGAGGTTCGTGAAGCATCGTCACGGCTGCACGCCGGTGAAGCAATTAGCGAACCCGATCTTGAGTTGCTTGTCGCAAAAATAGCCAATGCCAGCTAAGGGGATGAGGCTTGGGAATTTCTGAGAACAGCAATCGGTGGGCATTTAGCGCGCTGCAAGCTATGGCGAACCCGTCAAGTATCGTCGCCGTTGCTGCACCAACTATCCTGTCGATAGTAGAACTCTTCTTTCTCATCAACGACTCAGGCCCGTACAATAAGGCACTGATTGACCCGAATGTCTGCGCTCTCCTCGAGCACCGCACGCAGTTGTATACCTTGGTGGTGGCATATTTCTTTTTCACGCTCCAGTTTTCAAATATGGTGCATCGTCAGATCGTCACCCGAAACGGCAGTTGGGAGTGGAAACGTGCAAAAGATCACAGCCACCTTGGTCACTGTACGGCATTGTTTGCCGCGCTAACGATATCCTTGGGATATCTGTTTCTTTCAGGACGGATGATGACGACCACGGGGTTGGATGCTTATCGAAGCCTAAAGAGTTGCACCCATCATCAGATTTATGCCGTCGAACTTCCGCCGTTGGACGCTTGGGTCACAATTTGCCGCTTCCTTGTAGCTATAATAGCTTTTAGTGTCACATTGCTCGATCGCCGACATGTTTCAAAAAGCGCCGCTGGGGCCGTATAGGCATCAGCTGATTTTGGGCGTAGTGCACCTGGGCGTCGGCGTTCTTATGAGCGCGGTGCTCTGCTTGTTCAATTTCGACTTCATTGCATTCTTTAGACACGCAAACCTAGCATTGGGCCTGTCGGTTTTGGTTTTCGGGTTCGTAAAAGGTACATATGGAATTGGCTCGGTTTTCCCCGGGCAGACGCTGGTTCTGATCGCCATCATAGGACTGTCTTGCAACATGCAGGCATTGGGTCTGCCTTTGTTGCTTGTATGGTTAGGCGTTATGGCAGGGCTGATACTCAGCTATTCCATCGGCTGGGCAACACATTCGTTTCGCCAAAAGGGAGAGGCGGGGGCACGCGATGGCTTTAACTGGAAGGAAGTGGTGTTCGTCGTAACCCCGACAGCGGCAAGCACATATTTTTTCAATATGGGATATTGGAGGCGCTCCATTCTAGTTCGACTATTATGGTATGGCGTTGCTGGCGGACTATTGCTCGTCACCTTGTCCTGCATGATGTGTATCGTGAAGAGTATCCTCGCCCCCCGAGTGGAAACACTATCCACGCTCTATTCTTTGGGCTTGGCCGCCTACGGCTTACTCACAATTGTTTACGTCATTTGGCGATCTCAGAAGCAGGTCCCGGACGATAGAGCCGTATAAGTAGTGGCTTAGAAGCGCTGTGAGTTTGCGGGCGTGGTCGCCGCCACGATGCCGACGCAACGCGCCAGCGATCCACAACGCGATGAAAATAGGCGCCTGTATTGCGCGAAATTTGCTTTGAATAACGGCATAGGTGCCCATAGAATCTCTCGGCAAATATTCCGCAATTGAGAATTCCATGAAATCCAAACCGGCCATTGCTTCGAGAGCAACCAATAAGCAGGTTGGCATCTGGATCAGAGTATCTACAGAAGACCAAGCGCAGGGCGATAGCCCCGCGCACCACGAGGCGCGCGCCCGACTGTACGCCCAGGCGAAAGGTTGGGATGTGCGCGAGGTGTATAACCTCGCGGGTGTGAGCGGCAAATCTGTTGCCGAGCATCCCGAAGCCAAGCGCATGCTCGCGGATATCACGTCGGGCCGCATCAGCGGGCTCATCTTTTCAAAGCTTGCGCGCCTCGCCCGCAACACCCGCGAACTGCTCGACTTCTCCGATATGTTCCAGGCGCACGGCGCGGACCTCGTATCGCTTGAGGAATCCATCGACACGAGTTCGCCTGCCGGGCGCATGTTCTATACGATGATCGCCGCCCTCTCGCAGTGGGAGCGGGAAGAGATCGCCGCCCGTGTGCGGGCGTCCGTCCCGATCCGCGCGAAGCTGGGGAAGCCGCTCTCCGGTCAACTGCCGTATGGGTACATGCGCAAGGACGGCAAGGTGGTCCCGAACCCGGACGAGGCGCCCGTCAGGAAGCTTATGTACGAGCTATTCGCGGAGACCCGCCGCAAGAAGGCTGTAGCGCGGCTCCTGAACGAGCGGGGGTACAAGTCGCCGGGCGGCAAAGCGTGGACCTACACGACCGTCAACCGGCTCCTGCGCGATCCTACGGCCAAGGGGCAGTACCGCCAGAACTACACCACTACAGGCGCCAAGCCCGGCTCCATCGAGTACAAGCCCGAAAGCGAATGGGTGGTGCACGAGGTCGAGCCCATCGTCTCGGTCGAGCTATGGGAGAGCTGCAACGCCATCCTCGAAGGCCAACGGACGAGCCGGAAGGCGCCGGGCCGGTCCGCCCTCCACCTCTTCTCCGGCCTCACCTACTGCGCCGACTGCGACCAGAAAATGTATGTCCCGTCCCGGCAGCCGTATGCGTACCGCTGCTGGAAGTGCAACGTCCGCGTCCCGGCAGATGATCTCGAAACCATCTACCACGCCCAGCTCAAGGGCTTCCTGTTCTCGGACCAGGACATCGCGGCCCAGATGGACGCCCTGGACGGCGTGATCTCCGCCAAGGAGGACGAGGTACGGCACCTGGAACGCGAGCGCGGGGCCGTCAAACGGGAAATGGACAAGGCATATCAGCTGTACCTCGCGGACGAGATTTCTGCCTCCGGCTTCGGGGAACGAAACCGGCCGCTCGAAGCCCGCCTTGCCAAGATCGACGAAGAGCTTCCCGCCGCTCAGGCGGCCATCGACGTACTGCGCATCAACCGCCTGTCCCGCGACCACATCCTGGCCGAAGCCCGGAGCCTCCATACCCGCTGGCCCGAGCTTCCGAGAGACCAGAAGCGCCAGATCGTCGAGACCATCACTGACCGCATCACCATCGGGAGAGAGGACATAGACATCCTCCTCCATTACGTCCCGACAGTAGCTGTCGGGACGAACGGGCCGGACGGGCAAGCCGTCCAGCCCGGAAAACCAAGGGAAAGCGCCTCCGGCGCAAATGCGCTCAACAAGGCAACGCAGGAATTGGGCTTGGTTCGCGGAAAGCTCGGCGGTACGCGCACGATCTCGAAAGGCGGCGCGGCGTGACGTTCGGCGGCCGCGACGGTCTCGGCATCGTCGGCCTCGACCACCAGCAGGACCTGGAGACGCTCCTTCGGGTAATCGAGCGCGGCGAGCGCAGCCACCAGTCCCGGCACGACGGCCGCCTCGCGATAGAGCGGCACCAGGACGGTATAGTCCGGCAGGTCGTCGCCTTGCGTGAGGGAAGCGGGCGCGATCGTCTCGGCAACACGCGGCCGCACGCCGAACCAGGCGAGGAAGGCGCGGAACAGCACGCTCGCCAGGAACACTGTCGACATCGCGTCCGCGAAAGCCGACATGGTCGCGCGCGGCCACAGGCACGATGCGGCGGCGAACCCTGCCGCCGCGAGCGCGAGCCCCGCCACCTGTCCGCGCGTGACGACCGTCTGCGCCGACAGCGCGGGGAACCGGCGCGCAAGGCCGTGGATCGCCTCGTCGGTGAGACGCTCGGGATCGAGGTGCCCCTGCCCGAGACGCGCGTCATCGTCGCCGCGCCCAAGGCGCGCGCCATCGCTTTCGCGCGGACGCCGCGCGCCATCACTCCCGTGGAAGGATGTCATCCTGCCGCGAACCGGTTGGTTAGTTTCTCAAAGGAGGCTCAACAAGAACGAAGCGCCGGCGAGCTCCCACACACCGCCAGCGCGTCACCGACGCAGCCCGTTCATCAAATGATGGATACGCGGACCTGCGAGAACTAAGACGAAATACAATCTAAGCGGCAATATACCACCGGTTGCAACGCTTAAGCAGATGTTCCTATGGCCGGCCCGGCTTGGCGTTCGGGTCGCTGAGCGGCACCGCGCCAGCTTCCGCGAAGCGCCGCGCGGATTCTTCGGACCGGGGATCGACTGGTGCCTGGCTGATCTGGCGGCCGAGCGCGATGACGTTGGGAATTTCGTCGTCGGCCAGCTCGCGCATTTTCGTTTTGCGCTTGAAAGCCTCGGCAATGAAGGGCGCCAGCTCCTCGTCCTTCTTCTTCTGGCGCTCGGCCTCGCGCTCCTTGAACTCGCCCATGATGTCGCGGCCGAAGAGCTCCAGCGCCTCGCAGATATGTTCGTGCCTGTTGCGGCCGCCCTGCTGGATGAACGCGACCTGGTCGACGCCGGCAGCGGCGAACTTGCGCAGATGCGCGCGCATCTCGTCGGGCGTACCCATGCCGCCCGAGCCGGGATTTGCGGGAAGATGATCGCGCGCCGCCTCGAAGGCCTTCCAGATGTCGGTGCGGCCGGGCTTGTGCTCGCCGAAGATGTAGTGGTGCCCGAGCGCGTAGCCGAAGAAGCGGAAGCCGTCGAGGCCGCGGCGCAGCGCCTCGTCATGGTCCCCGTGCACCGAGAAGCCGGTCACCATCGCGATATTGGCGTTCACCGCATGACCGATCGGCACGCATTCCTCTTTCAGGATGCGGTAGTAGTCGTCGACCCACTGCTTGGCCTCCTGCGGATCGACGAAGGCGAAGGTGAGCGCGCCGATGCCGAGCCTTGCGGCGAGCTTGATCGTCTCGCGGTTGGAACACGCGACCCACACCGGCGGATGCGGCTTCTGCACCGGCTTCGGCACGACGTTGCGGCAGGGCATCTCGAAGAATTCGCCCTTGAAGCCCGGATAGGGATTCATCGCCATCATGTTCAGGCATTGCTCGACGGTCTCGCGCCACATCTCGCGCTTCTTCTCGACCGGCACGCGATAACCGCCCAATTCGAGCAGCGCCGAGGATTCGCCGGTGCCGAACTCGACGCGGCCGTTCGAGACCAGGTCGAGGGTGGCGATGCGCTCGGCGACGCGCGCGGGATGATTGTAGCCCGGCGGCATCAAGACGATGCCGTGGCCGAGCCGGATGCTCTTGGTCCTTTGCGAGCAGGCGGCGAGGAACACCTCCGGCGCCGAGGAATGCGAATACTCCTCGAGGAAGTGGTGCTCCACCTCCCAGGCGTGATCGATGCCGAGCTTGTCGGCGAGCTCGACCTGGTCGAGCGCGTCCTGGAACAGCTTGAGCTCGTCGCCCTCGTTCCAGGGACGCGGCAGCTGGTGCTCGTAGAAGATGCCGAATTTCATGGCGCGGACTCGCTTGCGGATGGTCTCTTAAGGCTTTGGCGTGAGCAGGGTCGTGGGGTTGTGGTCCTTGACGCTGGCGAGCGCGGGCGAGTTCGCGGCCGCGTCGAAGCCCTGCAGGATCGCGGCGAAGCGCATCTCGACGAAGGAGCGCATCGCGGGATGGGTGAAGATGTAGAGCTCGCCGTTCTGCACCGCCTCGACCACGCGGTTGCCGACGATGTCGGGATCGATGCCGTTCAAGACGTTCTGCGCCGCTTCCTCGCGCGTCGCCGCGACGCCCGGATCGACGTCGCCGATGCCGCCGTACTTGTCCTGGCGCGCGCGGCCGCTTTCATGGATGCGCGTCTTGACGAAGCCCGGGCACAGCACCGACACGCCGATGCCCATCGGCGCCAATTGCCCGTACCAGCCCTCGCTCATCGCGACGACCGCGAACTTGGTCGCGCAATAGGGCTCGAGCCCGGGCGGCGAGACCATGCCGGCCATCGAGGCGGTGTTGACGAAATGGCCGCCTTCGCCATGGCTCTTGATCAGCGGCACGAAGACTTCCGTGCCGTAGACGACGCCCTTCAGGTTGACGTCGAGGATCCAGTCCCAGTCGCGGTCCTTGACCATGCCCAGCTGGCCGCCGACGGCGACGCCGGCATTGTTGCAAACGACGTGGACCTTGCCGAAGGCGGCGATCGCTTCCAGCGCGGCCTCGCGCACGCTGCCCCGCTCGCTGACGTCGCAGCGCACCGGCACCGCCTTGATCTGCTCGCTGGCGAGGCGGTCGGCGGCGGCCCCAGCCGTCGCCATGTCGAGATCGGCCAGCACGACATTCATGCCGGCGCGGCCGAAAGCGCGCGCCATCGATAGTCCGATGCCCGATGCGCCGCCGGTCACGAACGCCGTCTTGCCCCTGAAGTCCTTCATCACGCGGCTTCCTTCCGTTCCAGGCTGTCGAAGCGGCCGAGCAACGCCCGGCCGTCGGGGCGCGCGCTGAACAGCTTCTCGAATTCCTTGCGCGTCTCGGCGCGCCCCCAATCGACATTGGTGACCGCGTGCCATTCGACCATGCCGCGCCAGACGGGATCGATGAACTGGGCACCTTTCACGCGGGCGCCGTCCGCGGTGCGATAGGTGAAGCTGCGCAGCTCGGAGATCACGGCGGTCAGATATCCTACGTGCGAGGCCTCGTCCTGGCGGATGCGGTCGACGAGATCGGCGGCATGAATCGCGACTGCGCGGCGGTCCGTGAAATTGCCCGGATCGCGCATCACCGCGGTACAGAAATTGAAGAAGTTCTCCGCGCGGATCTCGATCATCAGCACGTTCATCAAGAGCAGGATCCAGCGCTCGTGATCGGCCGGGACCTCGGGCATCTGCCGGCCGAGATCGGGCTTGGACAGCGACTCCGGCACTTCGGCATGCGCAAAGGCATGGCGCCCGAACAGCATGTCGCGCACCGCGAACCACATCTTGTCGTGGCCGCCGATCTCGCCGTCGCCGCCTTCGTCGAGGCCATGCGCGCGCAACAGCCCCTTGTTCAAGTGACCGGTCGCGGTGGCGCAGATGTCCTCGTCCACGACCGTCTGGAAATCCGGCGCCTCGACGGTGGCGAGCATGCGGCCCCGCGCCTCGACCACGCCGGTGACGCTTAAAGAGTCCCACAGCGTCTGGCCGAAGCCGTTCGCGAGCAGGAAACTCTGCTGCTCCACATTGGGGAAATTGCCGCGCACCATCAACGCCTGAGAGGAATCGACCACATCGTGACCGCGCGACGCCAAGACTTCCGTCCAGGCGCGGATCGCGGACCCGCGGTTCAGCATGCGCGGCGAGACGTAACGGCCCTCGACGTCGAAACCGCCATGCAGCCGGTAACCGGCCTCGACATGCGGCTTGTCATAGGCGTGGTCGGCGAGCAGTTCTTCGGCCGTATAGACGAGCTTCATGCTGCGCCCTCCCTAGAACTGATAATTTGTCAGTCAGGAAGCGAAGTCAATCGCCCGCGGGATCACGGCCGCAGCGCCCGCACCAGGAAGCGCGTGACGTTGTCGATCAGGTCCTGGCGCTTGCGGCCGGAGCGATAGCCTTCGTCGCTGGTCTGGTGGATGGCGCCCAGGATGGCTTGGCCGATGATATTGACGTCGTAGTCCGACGCGACGTCGCCGGCCTCCGCGGCGCGGCGCACCTGGTCGGCCCAATCGCGGCCCCAGCGCACCAGAAGCGGCGTCGCCTGCACGCCCTCGGCGTCGATCACGGCCTCGTCCGTCATCGCCGCGCCGAGCACGCCCGGATGGGTTTCCGAGTAGTCGTAGATCGCGTTCAGGGTCTCGGCGATGGTGCGCTCGAGCGTGCCGTCGCTGCGGGCCACCCGCGCATCGACGTAATCCTGCAGCTCGAGCCGCGCGTCCTCCACGAAGCTCAGGAAGCAGGCGCGCTTGTCGTCGTAATGCAGATAGAAGGTGCCGTGGCCCAGGCCCGCCTCGCGGGCGATGTCCTGGGGCCTCGTGGCGTGATAGCCGCGCTCGACGAAGAGCTTGCGCGCCGCTTTCTTGAGCTTGGCGAGGCTTTCGGGTTTGCGGCGCGCCGGGCGCGTCTCGGTCTTGGCGAGGGTGTCGGAATCCATGGGACGATTTTCCTCCGGCCAAAGGCGCCAAGTCAAACCGGGACAACTTGGACGGTTATCGAATTTTGCGATAAGCTCGCAACTGGAGAAAAGGGAGGACGATCATGCGTAAGACCTTGCTTTTCGCGGTCGCGGCGGCGGCGCTCGTCGCGAGCGGTCCCGCAATGGCCATGGCGGGCGGCGGTGGGGGCGGCTACGGCAACTTCAATTCGACCCCGACGCCGACCTTCGACGATTACACCGTCGCCAAGCGGCTCATCCGTCACGAGGAATATGCCAAAGCCATCCCGCATTTGATGACGGCGCTGCAGCAGCACCCGAAGGACGCCGATATCCTCAACTACCTCGGCTACACGCATCGCATGGTGGGCGTGAGCGAGGCCGATGCGGCGCGCGACAACGATTTCAATCTGTCGCTGTCGTTCTACCAGGCGGCGCTGTCGATCGATCCCGGGCACCGGGGCGTGCACGAATATCTGGGCGAGCTGTTCCTGGCGATGAACAACCTCAACGCCGCCCATCACGAGATGAACGAGCTCGTGATCCTGTGTCCCGACGGCTGCGACGAGCGCGCGGCGCTGGACAAGGCGCTTGGCGCCTACGTCGCAGCACCCGCTGCGGCAGCGGCGCCGGCTGCGCCTGCAGCACCCGCTGCGGCAACGGCGCCGGCTGCGCCTTCGGCACCGGTCGTGAACCCGTAGGCGTCAGCGGGCGCGCTGGCACTGCGCCTTGTAGTCGTGCGCGCTCAGCCCGCCCGTCGTGCCGTTCGACACCGCCTCGTGCCATTTGGCGTCGCAGGCGCGCGTCCTGGCGGTGTAATTCTCGCCGCGCAGATCCGACGCGGTCGCGGTCGGATTGGCGGTGGCGTGCGGCCCGTCCTGCATCATGTCGCCGGAACCGTGCAAGGTATTCGGCACACCGCTGTTGGAGCCCTGCGCATAGGCGGAAAGGCTCAAGGCAAACGTAACCGCGGCGGCCGCGAAAACCGTCTTCGTCATTGGCAAACTCCTTGTCGCCAACGTTAACGGCGCAAGGAAGCGCAAGTTCCCTATTCCGGCAGGCTGCACTCGCTCAGCATCGGGGCCGAGATCACCTCGGTGATCGACGTGCAGCGCACCGTGATCTCCTGGCCTTTGCTCAGTGCACTGACCTTCTGGCTGTAGCTCTGGTCGAAAGTCGCCTGGACGGGCAGGAACTCGTTGACGCCTTCCATCTCGACGACGGGATTGTTGAAGATGTCGAGCTTCACGCCGGTGATGGTGCCGGTGACGTCGAGCGTCTTGCCGCCATAGGTGTTCTGCGCATTGACTTCGTTGGCGTTGTAGGCGCGCGCGAGCTCCACCGACGATACCGCGGTGGCGTCGGCCTGTTCCGAGCCGCCGGAATTGTCGCCTTGCGCCGCGCCCTGCCCGGCATCGCCGGTATCACCCGAGCCGGTGCCGGAAGAGCTGCCCGGCGACGTCGACGTGCCGGCATTGACGGCCTGCTTGGCATCGCCGCCGTCTTGCGGGCCGACCGCGAGCCCGATGATCGCCAGCACCACGATGACGCCCAGGATCGCGGCCAGCACGATGAACAGCGTGCGCCCCTTCGCCGGCGGGTCGGACGTCATCTGTTGCGGCGGCGGCGAATAGGGCCTGGGGGTGACCGGCATGGGCGGTTGCGCCGGCGCGGGCGGTTGCGCCGGCGTGGGCTGTATCGGCGCGGGCTGCACGGGGGCGGGCTGCGGCGCGGAAGCCGGTTGCGGCGCGGGACTGCCGGGCGCCGGGACCGGCTGCTCGCTGGCGGGGAATTCGTAGCCGCAATGCTTGCAGACCTTGGCCGCCATCTTCACGGTTTCGGCGCAGCGCGGGCAAATCTTCTCGTCCGCGTCCATTTCCCCCAATCCCCGAAGATCCCCGCGCGGAGCCTAGAGCAAACCCATCCGTCCGCCAACGGTTACGGAACTTTGCGCGCGCCTCGCCGTTTGAGAAGCCATGCGCAAACTGATCCTCGCCACCTTGGGCCTGCTCGCCTTCGCCGCGCTCTGGAAGAAAGAAGCGGAAGAAGACGGCACGGGCGTCGCTTTGTCGCCGTTCATCGGCGCACTGGCCGTCGAGTTCGCGGTATTCCTGCTGAGCCGGCCGCGGATTTCGCGCTAACCGCGAACCTTTGTCTTAAGCAAGCGCGCGACGCTCGCTTACATTTCGTCCGTCGCTGGAATATTACGCCGCCGTTCTTTTTTCCCGGATCGCGCGCCACACCTTTTCCGGCGTCACCGGCATGTCGATGTGGTCGATGTCGAGCGCGTCGGCGACCGCGCTGACCAGCGCCGGCAGGGCGCCGACCGTGCCCGCCTCGCCGCAGCCCTTGGCGCCCATCTCGTGCGTCTTGCACGGGATCTCTTCGTAAGCGAACCGGATGTCGGGCACGTCCTCGGCGCGCGGCATCGCATAGTCGGTGAACGAGGCGCTGATCGCCTGGCCGGTGTCGCGGTCGTAGATCATGTGCTCGCACAAGGCCTGGCCGAGGCCCTGCACCACGCCGCCATGGACCTGTCCCGCCACCAGCATCGGGTTGATGACGCGGCCGAAATCGTCGAGCACGGAATAGGAGACGATGTCGACCTTGCCGGTGTCGGAATCGATCTCCACCTCGCAGACGTGACAGCCGTTCGGGAAGGTCGAGGCCGCGCCGTTGAAGGTCGCGTCGCTGTCGAGGCCATGCTCGAAGCCCGGAAGCTTCTCGCGCTTCAAGGTGACGGCCAGCTCGCCGACCGTGATCGCGCGCTCGCCGTTGCCGACGCGGAAGGTGCCGATGCCGTCCACGACCTCGAAGCCGACCGCTTCGCCGCCGGCCTGCAGCACCTGGCCCGCCGCGGTCTTGCCTTTGCGGATCACCTCGTCCGAGGCGCCGAGCAGCGCGCCGCCCGACATGTTGAGCGAGCGCGAGCCGCCGGTGCCGCCGCCGTTGACCCAATCGGTGTCGCCCTGCTTCACCGTGATGCTTTCGAACGGCACGCCGAGCTTTTCCGAGACGAGCTGCGCGAAGGCGGTCTCGTGGCCCTGGCCGTTGGACTGCGTGCCGACATAGAGCTCGACGCCGCCGTTCTCGGTGAAGGCGACGCGCGCGGGCTCGGCGCCGACCGCGAAGGTGATCTCGACGTAATAGGCGATGCCCATCCCGCGCAGCTTGCCCTTCGCGGCCGAACGCGCCTTGCGCGCGGCGAAGCCTGTCGCGTCGGCGCGCTCGAGCGCCGTGTCCAGCATGCGCGGATAGTCGCCCGAATCGAACGCGACACCGAACCAGTTCTTGTAGGGAAGCTCGTCGGGACCGGGCAGGTTGCGCCGACGCAGCTCGACGCGATCGATGCCGGTCTTGCGCGCGGCGACGTCCATCAGCCGCTCCATCAGGTACGCCGCTTCGGGCCGGCCCGCGCCGCGATAGGCGTCGAGCGGACCCGAGTTCGAGAAGTACCCCTTCACATGCGCGAACACCGTCGGCACGCGGTAGACGCCGCCGAAGATGCGCCCGCCCGCAAGCGTCGCGATGAACGGATTGAACTGAGAGAGATAGCCGCCCATGTTGGCGCTGCCGGTGACGCGCATCGCGAGGATCCTGCCGTCGGCATCGAGCGCGAGCTCGCCCTTCACGATCATGTCGCGGCCGTGATTGTCGGTGAGGAACGCCTCGGTGCGGTCGGACGACCAGCGCACGATGCGACCGCACTTCTTCGCCGCGATGAGCACCAGCGGCTGCTCGGGATACATGAAGCCCTTCATGCCGAAGCCGCCGCCGACGTCCTTGTTGACGACGCGCATCTTCTCGGGCGGAAGGTTGAGCACCGCCTTGCCGACGCGCTGTCGCAGCCCGTCCGAACCCTGGTTGCCGCTGTAGAGCGTGTAGAAGTCCTTGTCCGCGTCGTATTGGCCGATGGCGTTGCGCGTTTCCATCGAGGTCGGCGCGACGCGGTTCTGCACCGTGTCGACGCTCACCACGTGGGCCGCGCGCGCGAAGGCGGCGTTGCAGGCTTCTTCGTTGCCCCCGGCCCAGTCGAAGCATTCGTTGCCGGGAGAGCTCTCCCAGATCTGCGGGCCTTCCGGCGCGCCGTCCAACGTGCCCACCGCGTCCAGCGGGTCGTAGTCGATCGCGACCAGCTCGGCCGCATCGACGGCCTGCGCGTAGGTCTCGGCCACCACCATCGCGACCGCTTCGCCGGTGAAGGTCACCTTGCCCTTGGCGAGCAGGCATTTGGGCGATTGCCGCACGTCGCTGCCGTCGCGGCTCTTGAGCGGCGCCATGCACGGCATCGGGTTGGCGCCGAAGGCTTCGACGTCGGCATGGGTGAGCACCGCGACGACTCCCGGCGCGGCTTCGGCCGCCGCGGTGTCGATCGACAGGATGCGCGCATGCGCATGGGGCGAGCGCGCGAAGGCGGCATGCGCCTCGCCCTCGAACTTCAGATCGTCCGTGTACTGACCCTGTCCGGTGACGAAGCGGATATCCTCCGTGCGCCGCACGGACTGGCCGATGCCGAATTTCATTCTGACCTCACCATGGCCGGGCAGCGCGAGCGCGACCCGGCCATCTCACGCCGCTTGTTAGTGCCTATAGCTGGGATCGATCCGGTCGAGCTTGCGCAGCAGCGCGGGCCAGGCGAGCATTCCCAGGATCCCTTCGAACGCCATCGAGCCCTGGCTCGCCGTCTTTTCCGGCACGCCCTGGTTCGGCCAATTGGGCTTGGCGCCGCCGGCCAGCGCGCGCACCTGCATCGTGCAGGCGCGCTCGAGATAGTACATGCGCATGAAGGCGTCGGCGCAGCTCTTGCCCAAGGTCAGCGTGCCGTGGTTGCGCAGCATCATCACGTGCTTGTCGCTGCCGATATCGGCGACGAGACGGTCGCGCTCGTCGAGGTCGAGCGCGATGCCCTCATAGTCGTGATAGGCGATGTCGCCGGTGACCAGCATCGCGTGCTGATCGAGCGGCAGGAGCCCGTCGGCCTGCGCCGATACCGCCACGCCGTCGTCGGTGTGCAGATGGATGACGCAATGCGCGTCGTCGCGGTTCATGTGCAGCGCGGAGTGGATGGTGAAGCCCGCCGGGTTCACCGGATAGGGGCTGTCGACCACCTTGTGGCCGTCGACGTCGATCTTGACCAGGCTCGACGCCGTGATCTCCTCGAACAGCAGCCCGTAAGGATTGATCAGGAAGTGATGCTCCGGCCCCGGCACGCGGGCGGAGATATGGGTGAAGATCATGTCGTCCCAGCCGTACATCGCCACCAGCCGATAGGTCGCGGCGAGATCGACGCGCAGCTGCCACTCCTCGGCCGACACCTGTCCCTCCAGCGAGGGGATGCTGTGCGCGGCGGGCGCGCGGACGTTTTCCATGCTTTCCCGGAAATTCATGGGCCTGCTCCATTCGAAATAGCGTGGACCAAGAGTGGTCCCGCGGCGCCGGGGTGTCAAACGGCGCGGAATCGGCTTAGCTGACGCGGCCATGGGGGACGGGATGAGCGCAAAAGCCGGCACGCTTCGCACCACCACGACGATCGCGTTGTGCTGTCTCACCGCGGTGCTGGAGGGTTATGACGTCCAGGCTTTCGGCGTCGCGGCGCCGAAGCTCGTGGCAGCCATGGGCCTCGATCCGTTCGAGCAGGGGCTGGCGGCGAGCCTTGCGATGGTGGGTTTGGTGTTCGGCGCCTTCCTGGGCGGGCGGACGGCGGACCGTTTCGGCCGCAAGCCCATCCTGCTGAGCGCCGCCGCGATCTTCGGGCTGTGCTCGATCTGGACCGGGCTCAGCGCGCACTTCACCGAGCTTCTGCTGGCGCGCTTTGCGACCGGCATCGGCTTCGGCGGCGCCTTTCCGGTGCTGATCGCGATCGCCGCCGAGGTGGCGCCGCCCACGCGGCGCGCGACGGTCAACAACCTGATCTTCTGCGGCTTCCCGGCGGGGGGTGCGCTGGTCTCGCTGCTGGTGCACCAGGCCGGCGCCGCGCTCGACTGGCGGATGATTTTCCTGACCGGCGGCGCCCTGCCGTTGATCCTGCTGCCGCTGTTGTGGCTGCTTCTGCCGGAGACGCGGCCCGAGCGCGGCAGCCAAGACGCCACCGGCCTGCACGACGCGCTGTTCGCGGGCGGCCGCGCGCTCGCCACCGTGCTGCTGGCCGGGGCGAGCTTCCTGATCGTGATGCTGCTCTACATGATCCTGAACTGGCTGCCGTCGCTGGTCATCGCCAAAGGTCTCGACCCCGCCAGCGGTGCCGCGGCCGCCTTTGCGTTCAATATCGCCGGAGTGTGCGGCACGGCGTTGCTGGGTTTCGTCATCGACCTCATCGGCGCGCCGCGGACGTTCCTGATCGGCTATGCGGCGCTGTTCGCGGCGGTGTTCCTGCTGGGCGCGGCGACCTCGGCCGGCGCGACCGAGGGTTTCTCGGCCGTCACCGGCTTCTTCACCGTCGGCATCTCCTGCGCGCTCTATGCGCTGGCACCGGCCTGTTATCCGGCAAGCCTGCGCGCGGAGGCTTGCGGCGTCATCGTGGGCATCGGCCGGTTGGGAACGATCGCTGGACCCCTGCTGGCAGGTCAGCTGCGCCAAGCGGGCTGGTCGGCCGATCACGTCATCGAGGCGATGCTGCCGGTCGTGCTGATCGGAGGATCGGCGGCCTTGTTCCTGACCTGGCGGCTTCAGCCGCAGCTCACGTCCAAAGCTGCAGCATAGTGTAGCCGACGTAGCACATGATCCCGAGGATGAAGACGGTCGAGATCAGCCGCATCACGCCCACGCCGTCCAGGCTGCCTTTGCTCAACAGGCGCAGGACCTGCCACACACCCAATCCGATCATTGCGGTGTAGAACAGGCCGGCGAAAATCATCTCTCTGGCGGCTTGATCATCCATCGCGCGTCTCCTGGAGCTCGCTCCTCCAGCGTAACCGGCGATGGTCCACAATTCGTTTACGAGCGCACCCGCGCCACCGCCTTCAGCCATCCGTCGTAAAGCGCGTCGCGCTGCGCTTTGCCGAGCCCAGGCTCGAAGCGGCGGTCGAGCGCCCAGCGGGCGGCGATGTCGGCGGTGTCCCGAAACAGGCCGGCGGCAAGCCCCGCGAGATAGGCGGCGCCCAGCGCCGTCGTCTCGGTCACGACAGGACGATCGACGGGAAGCCCCGTCAGGTCGGCGAGGCGCTGGCAGAACCAATCGTTCTTGACCATGCCGCCGTCGACCTTCAGCGCGCCGAGCGAGGCGGTGCCCCCGGCCGCATCCATGTCGCGCGCCATCGCCTCGAGCAGGTCGCGCGTCTCGAAGCACACCGCATCCAGCGCCGCGCGTGCGATCTCGGCCGCGCCCATGTCGCGCGTCAGCCCCAGGACCGCGCCCCGCGCATCGGGGTCCCAATAGGGCGCGCCCAATCCCGTGAAGGCCGGCACGAAATAGAGCCCGTCGGCAGGCTTGGCGGTCGCGGCCAGCGCCTCGATCTCGGCCGCCGAACGGATCACGCCCAAAGCGTCGCGCAGCCACTGCACCACCGCGCCGGCGATGAAGATGCTGCCCTCGACCGCGTAAGCCGCGTCGGCGCCGATGCGATAGGCGCTGGTCGCGAGCAGGCGGTTGGCGGAGGCCGGCACCGTCGCGCCCGTATTCACCAGGGCGAAGCAGCCGGTGCCATAGGTCGACTTCACGTCGCCGGGTTTGAAGCAGGCCTGGCCGAACGCCGCCGCCTGCTGGTCGCCGGCGACGCCTTTGATCGGGATGCCGCCCAGCGCCTCGGCCACGCCGTAGTCGCCCGCGCTGTCGCGAACCTCGGGCAGCATGGCTTTCGGCACGTCGAACAGCGACAGCATGCCGTCGTCCCAGCGAAGCGTCTTCAAGTTCAGCAGCATGGTGCGCGAGGCGTTGGTGACGTCGGTCGCATGCTGCTTTCCGCCGGTGAGCTTGTAGATCAGCCAGCTGTCGATCGTGCCGAAGCACAGCTCGCCGGCCACGGCCCTTGCCCGCGCGCCGGGCACATGGTCGAGCACCCATTGAAGCTTGGTCGCGGAGAAATAGGGATCGAGCAGAAGCCCCGTGGTCGCGGCGACATTCTCTTCCAGCCCGCGCGCTTTCAGCTCGCGGCAGCGCTCGGCGGTGCGGCGATCCTGCCAGACGATGGCGTTGTGGATCGGCGTTGCGCTCGCGCGCTCCCACACCACGCTGGTCTCGCGCTGGTTGGTGATGCCGATGGCCGTCACGCCGTCGCGCATCACCGTGCGGCAGCACGCCAGCGCCGCCTGCCAAATCTCTTCCGCGTCATGCTCGACCCAGCCGTTGGCCGGGTAGATCTGCCTGAGCTCGATCGCGTGGCTTGCGACCGGACGCGCCTCGGCGTCGAACAGCATCGCGCGGGTCGAGGTCGTGCCCTGGTCGATGGCGAGAATGTAAGACATCGGTGCAATGCCCGCGGGCCCCGCACGAAGCTAGCGCGGGGCCCGGGCCTGCGCGACAAAAACTTGAATGCTAGTGCATGCCGCTCATGGCCTTGCGCATGTGGGACATGCAGGACGCGTCCTGTCCCTTGGCTTGCGCCTGCTGGGCCAGCTTGAGCTCGCGCTTGGACGTCGAAGACTGCGTTCCGCTCATCCCGGTCATCTGATCCATCATGCCCTGGCAGGTGTTGGGCGAGTAGGACGCCGACGAGGTGCTGCCCGAGCTGCCCGGCGACGAGGACATGGACGAGTTCGACATGTTGCTGCTGTCGTTCGCGCCGACGCCGCTGGGGCTCGACTGGCCGGTGACGCCGGTGCCGGAATTGTTCGGCGCGGTTTCGGGCGTGCCGGTGCTGCTGGGACCGGAGTTCTGCATGGCGCCGGTTCCCGTGCTCGATCCGCTGCTGGAACCGCTGGTCTGCGCGAAGCTCGGCGCGGCAAGCGCAACGATCGCCGCGAAGCTAACAAAGGCGAGTTTCATGGTCGTGTTCTCCTACGCTGTTGAGTAACCAACCCAACACGTAGGGACAGGCTTCGTTCCTGCTTGCATCAATTGAGAAACGCGGTAGCGGCAGCTGTTCATTGCCGCCACCGCAAACGCTGAAATTCAATGTGCGGGCATGAAGGCGGCGTGCTGCGCTCCGCCGCTCGGCGGCTGACCCGGGCAGGTTCCTGTGAGGTCGTTCTGGAAGCTGTACCAGCCGTTGACCGGACCCGACGTTGGCGCACCGAAATAATCGATGAAGACCAACGACTGAAGATTATAAGTGAAGCCGTTGAGCGTGTATGGGAAACCGCCGTAATTGGGATTGTTCTCGATCGGGTCGCCGTTTTCCATGATCGAGTTGTCGAGGCAGTTTACCGAATTGTCGACGAACGGGTCGTCCATCCATTCGCCGAGCTCGTGCGACATGGCCGATACGTCCTGCGAGAACGAGCCCGCCTCGTCCTCATACGTCGTATAGGCATAAGTCTGGCCGTTGGGCTGGCTGGCGACGGCCGAATGATAGCCGCCGATGCAGCAGCCCGTCAGCGGCGCCTCGGTCAGGAAAGTATCGTAAGTGATGAACAGCGGCAGCACGTTGGGTGTGATCTTCCTGATCCCGCTCATGATGGTGAGTATCTGGCTGTCGAAGTCGTTGACGTACATCTCACCCGCCGGTTTGGTGCCGAACGGATTGGTGACCACCTTGCCTTGGTTGACGTTGACCGTGATCGTCTGCTCGGGCAGCACCGTGGGGTTGACGAACTTGACATGGTACTGGGTGTTGGTGCTCACCGAGGACCAGAAGTTGGCGCGCTGATAGGCGTCGATGTACTGGCCGAATCCCACCTTCACGCCGCCCTGCTTGAACTTGGTGCCAGGCGCGAATAGCGGCGAAGCCAGGACGTTCTCGATCAGGGTGCGGCCGTTCGGCAGCGTCACGGCTAGCGGATCGAACGTCATGTTGCCGTTGGTTGCGCCGAACACCATTTTGATGGGAATGATGAACACGCGGATCTTCGTGGTGGTATTGGTCGTCGCCGGGTCGCCGCCGACCATCGTGTAGTTTACGGTCTGCCCGAGCTTGTCGGTGAAGCTCCCGTTCCACTGCGCCAGCGGCGTCACCGGCGCGCGCGCCGGCAGCGTGCCGTGGACCGGCAGCGCCAGGAACTTGGGCTTGGGGTTCAGGGGGCGTTCCGGTCGGGCACCGGCCCCGGACAAGAGTGACGTACCGGCCAGCAGTGCCAGCGAGGCGAATAAAACCACGCGCATGTCAATGCCCTCCCCGGGCGTTCTCGAAATTTCGTCGAAGTGATCCCATCCCCTGTTCGATCGCTTGGATCGCGACCTTCCGCGACAACGCGCGCGGATCGTCATGGTTCCCACCGCGTTAACTGCGGCTGCGAATTTGCCGGCTGACTTGCAAATGATACTCAAGAAAAGCGATGCACATGGTTAGTGCAAATCACCCTTAACACGCTGTTAACGCCGGTTTGCTACTGCTGCCCGCTCGACGGGGGAGCGAATGGGGCGCGATTTGGGACTGACCGCACGCGACATGAGCGACATGGGACGCCTGGCCGAGCTCGCCGCCAATCCGCAAGGCACGACGCGGGAGGAGATCTTCCTCGCGGTCGCCTCGCTCTATCGCCTTCAGGGCGGCTATCTGAATGAGCGCGAGCGCGCGCTGATGCAGGACATCCTGCGCATGCTGGCGCGCGACGTCGAGATGGCGATCCGCATCGCGCTGGCCGAACGGCTGGCCGACGACACCACCGCGCCGCACGACCTGATCCTTCTTCTGGCCGACGACCGCATCGAGGTCGCCCGCCCGGTGATCCTGAGAAGCCCGCTGCTCACCGAAGCCGACGTGCTCAAGATGATCGCCGAAGCCGGCCACGAGCATCACGCGGCCGTCGCCAGCCGCGCCAATATCGGCGAGCCGGTGACCGATGCTCTCGTCAAGCTCGACGCCGAGCCGGTGCTGACCGCGCTGGTGCGCAACGTTACCGCCCGCATCTCGCCCACGGGCTTCGAAACGCTGGTCGAGAAGTCCAAGCTGATCGCCGGCCTTCAGGATCCGCTGGCCCGCCGCGCCGACCTTCCGCCCGAGCTTGCGAGCCGGATGTGCGAATGGGTCTCCGACGCGCTGAAGCAATTCATCGTGCGCAACTACAGGATCGAGCCGGCGAGGCTCGACAAGGCGCTGACCGCCGCCGAGGTGGTGGTGAAAAGCGAGCCCCAGGCGCCGCAATCGCCGCCGGCCGAAAGCGCGCAGAAACTGATCGACAAGCTCTCGGCCTCGGGCCAGCTCAAGGCGGGGTTTCTGCTGCGCGTGCTGCATCAGGGACAGATCGACCTCTTCGACCTCGCTTTCGCCAAGCTTCTGGGGCTTTCGCTCGTGGACGCGCGCCGCAAGCTTTACGAGCTGGGACCCAAGCCCGTGGCGCTGGCCTGCCGCGCGGTCGGCATCGACCGCTGCGTCTTCGCGACCGTGTTCAACCTGTCGCGCCAGGCCCGCAACATGCGCCCCGTTCTCACGCCTGCGGAACTCGGCGAGGTGCAGAAGGTGTTCGCCGAATTCACGAAACCGGCCGCGCTCAGCGCGCTGCGCACGATCTAAGTTGATGAAATAGCGGGCCGACCTGCTAAACTGCGGCCATGCAGGACAGCTTCGGCCGGCACATCACCTATCTGCGAGTCTCGGTCACCGACCGCTGCGACTTCCGCTGCGTCTATTGCATGGCGGAGCACATGACGTTCCTGCCCAAGGCAGAGCTTCTGACGCTGGAGGAGCTGGAACGGCTCTGCGGCGCCTTCATCGCCAAGGGCGTGGAGCGGTTGCGCATCACCGGCGGCGAGCCGCTGGTGCGCAAGGACGTGATGCGGCTGATCGAGCGGCTGGGCGCCCGCCTGGGCCGTGGCCTGAAGGAACTGACGCTGACGACCAACGGCTCGCAGCTCGCCCGCTTCGCGCGCGACCTGAAGGCTTCAGGCATCGAGCGCATCAACGTCTCGCTCGACACCCGCGATCCGGAAAAGTTCCGCGCGGTCACGCGCTGGGGCGACCTGAACAAGGTCCTGGCCGGCATCGACGCGGCGCTGGAGGCGGGCCTCAAGCTCAAGATCAACATGGTGGCGCTGCGCGATCTCAATCGCGACGAGATCCCCGACATGCTCGAATGGGCGCATTCCAAGGGCATGGACCTGACCCTGATCGAGACCATGCCGCTGGGCGAGGTCGATGCCGACCGCGTCGCGCAATACCTGCCGCTGTCGCTGGTGCGCGCCGATCTCGCGCACCGCTACACCCTGGCCGAAAGCGACCACCGCACCGGCGGGCCGGCGCGCTATATGCAGGTGGCGGAGACCGGCGGACGGCTGGGCTTCATCACGCCGCTGACCCATAATTTCTGCGAGAGCTGCAACCGCGTGCGCGTGACCTGCACCGGGACGCTCTATATGTGCCTGGGCCAGAACGACGACGCCGATCTGCGCACGCCGTTGCGCGCCTCGAAGGACGACGCGCTGCTCGGCGCCGCCATCGACCGCGCCATCGCGAGGAAGCCTTTGGGCCACGACTTCGTCATCGACCGCCGCCACAGCAAGCCGGCGCTCGCCCGCACCATGTCGCTGACGGGCGGCTGATGAAGATCCATTTCGTCGCCGCCGACGTGTCCGACGCGCAGTCCGCGCTCACCCTGCTGCGCGAGCGCTACCGCGACGCCGGACCCAAGGATTGCGACGTCATCGTGGCGCTGGGCGGCGACGGCTTCATGCTGCAGACTCTGCACGAGTTCCTGGATTGCGGCCGGCCGATCTACGGCATGAACCTGGGCTCGGTCGGCTTCCTGATGAACGAGTTCCGCGAGGAGGCGCTCGAGGAACGGCTGGCAAAGGCCGAGTCCGCGAAGATCCATCCGCTCAGCATGCGCGCGACCAATGCCCAGGGCACCAGGCAGGCGCGCGCCTTCAACGAAGTCTCGCTGCTGCGCCAGACGCGTCAGGCCGCCAAGATCCGCATCCTGGTCGACGACAAGGAGCGCACCGCCGAGCTGATCTGCGACGGCGTGCTCGTCTCCACCCCCGCCGGCAGCACGGCTTATAATCTCTCGGCGCACGGCCCGATCCTGCCCATCGACGCTGACCTGCTCGCGCTCACCCCGATCAGCGCGTTCCGGCCCCGGCGCTGGCGCGGCGCGCTGCTCTCCCATCGCGCGCGGGTGCGTTTCGAGATCCTCGAAGCCGCCAAGCGGCCCGTGAGCGCGGTGGCCGACGACCTCGAGGTGCGCGAGGTCACCAGCGTCGACATCGCCGAGGACCGTTCGATCTCGGTGACCATGCTGTTCGACGCCGGCCACAGCCTGGATGAACGAATCCTTGCGGAGCAGTTCGTCGATTAACCTCCCGCTTCACCGGCCGTTAAGCCGCGTTAAGTAAGGTTCGCGGCGATGAGCGGGTATCGTTTCGACAGGCTGAAGATTCTCGTGGTCGACGACAGCGCCCATATGCGCAAGCTCGTCACCACCATCCTTCAGGCTTTCGGCATCATCCAGATCTACGAGGCCGGCGAAGGCGACCGCGCCTGGACGGTATTGCGCGACGCCAATCCCGACGTGGTCATCCTGGACTGGATGATGGAAGGCATGTCGGGGCTCGACCTCGTCAAGCTCATCCGCACCTCGGCGCAGACGCCCAACCCCTTCGTGCCGGTGATCATGCTGACCGGCTACACCCATATCGACCGCGTGCGCCAGGCACGCGATGCCGGCGTCAACGAGTTCCTGGCCAAGCCCGTGTCGGTGAAGGCGATCCTGTCGCGGCTGATCTCGGTGATCGAGCATCCGCGGCCCTTCGTGCGCACCAAATCCTATTTCGGCCCCTGCCGCAGGCGGCGCGGCGCCGACGAATATCGCGGTCCCGAACGGCGCGTCACCGCCGATATCGCAGCAGTGGGGTAGAAGATGTCGAAGGAACATCCGATCGAGCTTTTCATGCCGCCAAACATGCTGAAGGCCAAGGTCGGCGGCTCGATCGGCGGGCTGGACATGGCCGCGATCAAGCGTGCCGAAGCCGCGGTCGAGACGCTGAAATCCGATTTCGCCGGCTGGGTGGGCGACGACGTCGAGCGGCTCTCGGCCTGCCGCGACCGCTTCGCCAAGAAGCAGGATGCCGCGGCGCGCGACGATCTGTTCCGCGCCGGCCACGACATCAAGGGCCAGGCGACGACCTTCGAGTTCCCGCTGGTCGCGCGCGTCGCTTCTTCGCTGTGCAAGCTGATGGACGCGGTGACCGCGCCCGGCGACGTCCCGCTCCATCTCGTCGACGCCCATGTGAGCGCGATCCGCATCATCTTCCGCGACGGGATCAAGGATTCGTCGAACCGCATGGCGATCGAGCTGGCCGAAGAGCTGGAAGCGCGCGTCGTCGAGACCTGCGAGCTGGCGGCTTAAAGCGCCTCTTTCAACTTCACCGAAGTCTGCGCGTAACCGGCGTCCTCGCGGATACGCAGGATGGGGCCGTCCGCGCCTTGTTCCACCCAGGGCGTGACGCAGAGGGGTGCCGCGGCGCGCGCTCTTGCGACGGCGTCGTCGACGGTTCGCGTCTCGGCCAGCTTCATCAGGTTGAGCTTGGTCGGGAAGACGACGTTCCAGCTCTTGCGGTCGGCAATGGCGCGCTCCGGCGCGATCCACACCGAGTCCACGCTCTCGCGGCCGTCATGGCTGCCCGCATGGCCCACCGGCGACCGCGCGATGAAGAAGATCGTGTCGAAGCGCTTGGGCATGTGCTCGGGCGTCACCCAATGCGCGAAGGTCGCCAGCTGGTCGAGCGCGAGCCGCAGGCCCTCCTTGCGCAGGAGATCGAGGATGCCGATCTCGTGCTTGTCGAGCGCCTGGCGATAATGCGACAGGCTTGCGAGCCGGTCGGCATCGACGAAGCCGTTCGCATCGCGCGCGAGCAGGATGCCCGATTCCTCGAAGGCTTCGCGGATCGCGCAGGCGCCGAGCGCGCGCATCTCGTCGCTCCAGCCTTCGCCGCCGTCGGAATGTTCGCCCAAGCCCTGGGCGCGGTCGGTCTTGTCGACCTTGCCGCCCGGAAACACCAGGGCGCCCGAAACGAAATCGACCTGGTGATGGCGTTTGACCATGAAGACCTCGAGCGTGTCGGACGCATCGCGCACGATGAGGATGGTCGCGGCCGGAACAGGGATCGCTGCGGTCATGCGCACATTGTGGGAGCGCGACAGCGCCTGCGCAACGCTTACCTATGGGAAGGCGCGACCTGCGAGAGAAGATCCATCACGCCGGGCGTCAGCAGGAACGGCTTGACCGGAACCGACGACGTGTCGTCGTCGCCATCGTCGAGTGCGGAGAAGCTCGGACGGCTCGGCGACCAGGCGAGCACGCTGTTCAGAAGATCGTCCGGCACCGCATTGTCGTAAGACACGGCGCGCGGCGCTTCGGCCTTCGCTGTCTTCACCGGCGCTGACGCGGTGTCGGCGTTCGGCTGCTTGAGCGCCCAGTTGTAGACCTCGCGCACCGACTTGGGCGTCCCGTCGGCGTGATAGAAGACGCTGCGGTTGGCGTCGGCGGCCTGCGGGAAGCACTGCGCGGCGCGCGCATCGGGGTTGGCCTCGTTCATCTGGATGAGCTTGGTCGCCGCGGCTGGTCCTAAGAAATGCGCCGCATAGAGCTCGCCCTCGCAAACGTCGCGGCCGAGCGAGCCGATCAGGGCGGCCTTGGTCTTGTTGGTGAACTCGCCGGCCATCAGGGCGGCGATCTTGGGGTCCTTGCGCAGGGCAAGAATTGCCTCCCGCGCCTGCCCGTCGGCGACGCGAAAATGCCCATCGCCGTCGGCCGTGATCTGGGCCGCCTGGGCGGCCAGGCCGTATTTGGCGCCATGCTGCTTGATCAGGCCGAGCCAGGTCTGGCCGACGAATTGGAACAGGCCGCAGGCGGACGAAGTACCTGATTGCGCTTGAGTTTTCAGCCCGCTCTCGCGCATCGCGGTGCCCAGCAGATAGTGGAAATCGCTGCCCGTGGCGGCGCTGGCCTGCCTGAGCGCGGCGATGACCTGGGACTTGTCGGTGACGGCTTCTGCCAACATGGAACGGGTTCTCCCGTCCTTACGGGAGCAACCACCGTGCCAGGATCGGTTAAAGGCCGTTCACCAGTCGGCGCACGAAATCCTCGAGCGCGCCCGGCGCATGGGCGACCGCCGTCCCCTGCCCCCAGACCGGCCCGGGCCAGGCCGCGTCGCCCGGATTGCGCGCGACGACGTGGACGTGAAGCTGCGGCACCAGATTGCCCAGCGCGCCGATATTGATCTTGGAGGCGTCGCTCAGCCGCTTGAGGCCCTGGGCGGCGCGCGCGACCTCTTCGACGAGTACGGCCCGATCCTTTTCGTCGAGGTCGAAGACCTCCACCGCCTCGCGGCGCGGCACCAGGACCGCCCAAGGATAGCGCGCATCGCGCATCGCCAGCACGCGGCAAAGCGGCCAATCGACGACGAAGGCCGTATCGGCGTCCAATCGGGGGTGAAGGATGAAACCGCTCATCCGGTCATACTAGAATCTCGGTCGCTCAGCGCACAGGGGCTTCATGCGCATCGGCATCATCGGTTGCGGCGTCGCGGGCCAAGCCGCCGCCATCGCGCTGTCCCGCGCGGGGCATGCGGTCGACGTGTTCGAGCGTTTCGCCACGGCGCGGCCGCTGGGCGCGGGCCTTCTGCTGCAGCCGTCGGGGCTCGCCGTGCTGGAGCGCCTGGGCCTGCGCCAAGCCGCGGAGAGCTTCGGCGCTCCCGTGCACCGGATCGACGGTCGCATTCCCAGCGGGCGGTGCGTGTTCGACCTGCGCTATCCGCAGGGCCAGCACGGGCTCGGCATCCACCGCGGCGCACTGTTCCAGCTTCTGCATGACGCGATGGGCGCCGCCGGCGCCGCGCTTCACCTCGACTTCGAGGTCGAGAGCATCGATGCGCTCGCAAGACCCATCGTCGTGTCGAAGGCGGGAAAGCGCGAAGGTCCGTTCGACCTGCTGATCGATTGCGCGGGCGCGCACGACCGGCTGCGCGACGGCCTGGGCCTCAAGGTGCGCGCGCCGCTCTATCCCTGGGGCGCGTTGTGGACCGCTTGCCCCGACCGCGACGGAGGCTTCGCCGGCACCCTGCACCAGATGTACAAGCGCGCGCATACCATGATGGGCATCCTTCCCATCGGGCGGCGGCCCGGCGGCGACGAGCAGCTGGTCGCGTTCTTCTGGAGCCTGAAGCTCGAGGATTTCGAGGCGCAGCGCGCGGCGGGTCTGGACGTGCTCAAGCAACGCGCGCTCGACGTGTGGCCCGAGGCCGGGCCGATCGTGCGGGAGATCGAGCGCTTCGAGGATTTCTCGCTCGCCTCCTATCGCGACGTCAGCATCCGCCCGTATCGCAAAGGGCGCGTGCTCGTCATCGGCGATGCGGCGCATGGGACCAGCCCACAGCTCGGCCAGGGCGCGAACCTGGCGCTGATCGATGCGCTGATGCTGGCTTATCATTTGACGGACGAGGACACCGACCGCGCGCTCGCCGCCTTCGAGCGCGCGCGCAAGCCGCATGTTGATTTCTATCGCCTGGCGTCGCGTGGGCTGACGCCGATGTTCCAATCGGACGGCGTTTTTCTACCTTGGGCACGCGACACCTTCCTGCGCGGCGCGAACTGGCTGCCCGCCGGACGTCACGTCATGGGAACGACACTGTCCGGCACGCGAAAATTGCCGCTCGGCCTATGGCGGCCACCCCCAAGCCGTGACTAAAATCGTGGCGGGCGTCCCTTGAGGAGACTGTCATGCTCGCGCGTTCGATCCTGACTTGCGGCGCGCTGCTTGCGCTCTGCGTTCCGGCTTCCGCCTATACGCAGCACACGCTGCACAGCTTCTGCTCCGAGGCCAATTGCGCCGACGGCAAGTTCCCCAATGGCGGACTGGTGCAGGACGCTGCCGGGAACCTGTTCGGCACGGCGTCGGCCGGCGGCGCATCGGGTACCGCCGGCGTCGCGTTCGAGCTGGTCGCCAACGAGGCGCATACCGCCTGGACCTATAAGGTGATCCACGACTTCTGCAGCGCCGACGCCTGTTCCGACGGCGCCGGCCCGGTGTCGGGCGTGATCATCGACACCGCCGGCAACCTCTACGGCACGGCCCTGGGCGGCGGCGCCAACAACGGCGGCGTGGTCTACAAGCTTTCGCCCGGCGCCACGCAGAGCGATCCCTGGACCATCGCCACGCTGCACGATTTCTGCGCGCCGGGGGACAACGGCTGCGCCGACGGATATCAGCCGGCCGCCAGTCTCAGCTATGCGGGCGCCGCGACAGGGGCGCCTTACGACGGCGCCGCGACACTCTACGGGACGACGTCGAACGGCGGCGCGCATGGCGGCGGCAACGTCTATGCCTTGACGCTGAAGCACGGCGTTTGGAGCGAGAAGCCGCTCTATCAATTCTGCGCGGTCGCGCACTGCGCCGACGGCATCGATGCGCAGGGCGGCGTGACGGTTGGCGGCGACGGCAAGCTCTACGGCACGACCTTCGAAGGCGGCGCCGAGCGCAGCCATGGCATCGCTTTCCAGCTGACGCGCCAACGCGGCGGCGGGCTGTGGCGCGAACGGATATTGCAGCAATTCGTCCCCAAGGACGGCATCAATCCCGCGGCCGCGCCGGCGCTGGATGCGGCGGGCGATCTCCTGGGCACGACCTATTACGGCGGCATGGGCGCGCAATGTCCGGACAAGCATGGCCTGCCGGGCTCGAAGAAGTGCGGTGCGGTCTACAAGCTGACGCGCGCGGGCAACCGCTATAGCGAGACGGTCCTGCACCGTTTCTGCAGCGATGCGGACTGCGCCGACGGCCGCAACCCGAACAGCGGCGTGCTGCTGGACGCGGACGGGAACCTGTTCGGCGCGGCGACGGCTGGCGGCGGCGGCCACAATCGCGTGGGCGATATCGGCGGCGGCGTCGTCTATGAATTCAGCGACACCTATCACGTGCTCTACGACTTCTGCAGCGAGAGCAACTGCGCCGACGGCTCCGCGCCCGCCGCGCCCATCATGGACGCGTCGGGCAACCTGTTCGGCACGACGAACGGCAGCAGCCAGGCCTCGATTGCGGGAACGGTCTACGAGCTGACGCCTTAGCCGAGCCCGATCATCTGCGGCGTCACCAGTCCCTGCCGCCAGGCCAGGAACACGAGATAGCCTGCGTAAGAGGCGAGCAGCAGCGCGCCGCGCGGCCGCGACAGCCGCCAGCGCGAGACGAGCAGCGGCACGATCAGGGCGCTCGCCGTCGCGAGCACCAGAAGATCGCTGGCCAGCGCCGGCTCGACCTTGAGGGGCACCAGCGCCGCGGTGGCGCCGAGCGCGCCCAGCGCATTGAACACGTTCGAGCCGATGAGATGGCCGATCGCGAGCTGCGTCTCGCCGCGCGCGGCGGCGACGAGGGTGACGAACAGCTCGGGGACCGAGGCGCCGAAGGCGACGACGGTGAGGCCGATCATCCATTGCGGCAGCTGGAATTCGCGTGCCACCGCCTCGGCGCCGGCGACGGTGAAATGCGCGCCGACCGCGAGACCCACAAGCCCGAAGAGCAGCGTGAACAATCCCGCCGCGCCCGACCGCGCCGCGCCGTTCTCCAGCCGCTGCAATGCGCGCGCGCAAGGCACCGAATGCTCCGCCGAGCGGCGCCAGTCGCTGAAGAAGGTGAGCGCCAGATAGAGGACGAAGGCCGCGAGCATCGCCACGCCTTGAAGCCGGGTGATCGCCCCGCCGTGCGCCATCAGCGCCAGCGCCGCCGCCGACAACAGCATCGCGCCGCCGTCGCGCAGCACAACCTTGGGCGACGACGGCAACGGACGGATCAGCGCGGCCAGGCCCAGGATCAACAGCAGGTTCAGGATATTGCTGCCCACGACATTGGCCAGCGCGATGTCCGGGGCGCCGGCAAGGGCGGCTTGCACCGAGACGGCGAATTCCGGCGCCGAGGTGCCGGCGGTGATGACCAGGAGGCCGATGACCAGCGGCGACAGGCCCAGACCGCGAGAGATCGCGACGCCGCCGCGCACGATGGCTTCGCTGCCGAACAGCAACAGCACCAGCCCGCCGCCCAAGAACCAGTACGCCATGGCGAAATTACTCAAGGCCCCCCAGGCCCCGACGCGGATTCGTTAACGAACGTCAAGCGACGGTGCAAGCGCCAAAGCGGCGCGGATCGAAAGCCGTGATGTCGCTCGAACGTTCCAGAACGGAACGCGTCAGGATCTCGGCCACCAGCGGTGCAAATAGAATGCCGTTGCGATACTGGCCCGAGGCGACGAACAGGCCCTCCACCGCGCTGGGACCGAGCAGCGGCAAGCCGTCGGGCGAGCCCGGACGCAGGCCCGACCAGTGCTCGTCGATGCGCCATTGCCGCAGCGCGGGCATGAGGCCGAGCGCGCGGTCGCAGAGGAAATCCTCCGCCGCACGGGTCAGCGCGGTATCGAAGCCCGCCGCGCTCAGGGTCGCGCCGATCAGCAACCGGCCTTTGCGCGGCACGAGATATACGCCGTTCCCCCACACCATATGCGCCGGCAGGGCCGCGGCCACAGGCGGCACCAGGGCCAGCATCTCGCCCTTGATGGGACTCACCGGCGGGACGGCCTCGGGCGGCAGGCCCGCGATCGTGCCGCTCCAGGCACCGGCAGCGAGCACGAACGCATCGGCCTCGACCCGCTTGTAAGGCGTGATCGCGGCCCGGGCGCGCCCGCCCTCGACATCGATATGCACGACCGGCTCGTGTGCGAGCAGCTTGCCGCCCGCACGCCGGACCGCCAGCGCGAGCGCATCGCCGAGCGCGCGGTTGTCGACCTGCGCTTCCTTCGGCGCCCACACCGCGCCTTGGACGTCGGGCGCGAGCAGCGGCTCCATCGCGCGTGCTTGCCGGGCCGTGAGCGCGGAAACATCGTCGCCCGCGGGCAGATGCGCCACGTCCTGCGCGCGCATCGCGACCATCAGCGCGCCCGATTGCGCGTAGCCGATGATCCGCCCCGATGCCTCCTCGATTTCGCGCGCGAATTCGGGCCAGGCGGCGCGGCAGGTGCGGGCGAACGCGGCCTCGGGCGCATCGCCATCTTCGGATGCGGCCGATCATTCCGGCCGCCGCCCAGCTTGCGCTGCGTGCCGGCTGCGCGCGGTCGAGCAGGGTCACCGCGGCGCCGCGCTGCGCGAGCCGCCAGCCGATGGCGAGCCCCGCCACGCCGGCGCCGATGACGACGATCCTCACGCGGATCTCGCCAACCGCGTCCCGGCAAGGACGAAGCAGGCGATGCCGAGCGCGTATGCGATCGGGCTGAACCAGCCGGGCGCGATGCAAGCGAGCGCGAAGGCAAGCATCGCCACGAGCTGCTCCGGCGCCTCGACACGGCGCACGGCCGCGACCGCGACGAAGCCGAAGAGGAGAAAGCACGCCGCCACCGCGCGGCTTGGATCGGCGAGCGCGAAGGCGAAGGGCAGGCCCGCGAAACCGATCAGCGCAAGCGCGCGGGCGACATCGTCGCGCCCGTCGCTGCCCACCAGTGCGACGGCGCGCCCGACGAGAAGAACCGCCAGCCCGATCCAGAAATGTCCCTTGGCGATCAGCGGCAGCGCGATCAGCCCGACGACGAATCCCGCGACCGCCAAGGTCGCGGCGCCGGCGCCGAACGCCGCGGCGCGCGCGGCCAGGCGCGCACGAACGGTCTCGACGAAGGAAAGCCCCGGCATGCGGACCGCTTAGGCGCCCGGCTGCGTCCCGTCAATCGCCCGCCCCTTAAGCATGGCAGTTGTCAAACCGCGCGCCAACGGTCAATCTGCGGCATCCAAGCTCCGGTCAAGCCCAAGGAAAAGCGGCAGAAAATGCGTTTCAAGGCTGCGTCTTCGTTAATCCTGGCCGCCTCGGCGCTGGCCTGGACCTCTGCCGCGGAAGCGGAAAGTCCCTGGTCCGCGACCCTCTATGCCGGCCCGTCCTCGACCAAGTTCGTGACCCAGATCCTGGGCGGCGACTTCGAGGTGAACGGCGGCATGGCGGGACTCGCCATCGACCGCGGGCTGTTCAAGCTGGGCTCGGGCATCTCGTTCGGGGCCGAGCTGCAGCTCACGCAGTTCTTCGGCGACTACACCTACAACACCGGCGGCATCGGCGTGGGCTTCCGCTTCGACGAGTTTCCGTGGAGCGACAGCCTGCCCACCACCTTCGCGATCTATAGCGGTCCGTCCTATGCGCCGAACGCGCCCATCATCAAGGACCCGGTGCCGCACCAGGACCCGAAGTTCCTGAACTATGTGAGCGTCGAGGCCGGAGTCGGCATCGGCCGCCGCTGGGACGCGGTGCTGCGCATCTACCACCGCTCCGGCGCCTGGGGCACCTACAGCAACACCGCCGACGTCGGCACCATGATCGGGTTGGGACTTCGCCGCCGCTTCTGATCCGCGGACCGTCCCCCGGAAAAGGAGAACGAGATGGAAAAGGCCACTTTCGGCGCCGGATGCTTCTGGGGCGTCGAGCACTTCTTCGCCGAGGTGCCGGGCGTGATCGATGCGGTGTCGGGCTATGCCGGCGGCCAGGCCGACAATCCCAGCTATCGCCAGGTCTGCACGGGCGCGACCAACCACGCCGAAGTCGTCGAGGCGACCTTCGATCCGGCCAAGGTCTCCTATGCAACGCTGGTCGACCTGTTCTTCAAGATGCACGATCCCACGACCTTGAACCGCCAGGGGCCGGACGTCGGCACGCAGTACCGCTCCGTGATCTTCACCCATTCGCCGGAGCAGGAGCGCGTCGCGCGCGAGGAGCTGGAGAAGGCGCGGCCGCGCTTTTCGAAGCCCATCGTCACGACGATCGAGCCGGCGCCGACCTTCTGGAAGGCTGAAGACTATCACCAGGACTACTTCGAGAAGAACCACGGCCATTCGTGCCATGTGACCTACAAGGAGCTGGCGAACTCATGAAGCTATCAGGGGGGATTGCGGCACTCGTCATGGCTACGACCATTCTTTCCAATACGGCTTACGGCCAGGTGAGCCGCGGCGACCGCTATTCGGGCGCCACCTGGGCGACGCGCTCGCCGGTGCTGGCACAGCACGGCATGGCCGCGACGGAGCAGCCGCTGGCCTCCGAGATCGCTGTCGGGATTCTCAAGAAAGGCGGCAGCGCGGTCGACGCCGCCATCGCCGCGAATGCCGCCATCGGATTGATGCAGCCGGTGCTGAACGGCATCGGCGGCGACCTTTTCGCCATCGTCTACGATCCCAAGACCAAGAAGCTCTACGGCTACAACGGCTCAGGCCGCTCGGCCGCGGGCCGCGACCTCGCGAAGATGAAGGCCGAGGTCGAGGCGGCCTACAAAAAGGCCGGCCAGGAGCCCAAGGCGCATATCCCGCCCGTGGGGTCGCTGCCCATCACCGTGCCCGGCGCGGTCGATGCCTGGTTCGCGCTGCATGCCAAGTTCGGCAGGCTCAAGATGGAGGACGACCTCGCCCCCGCCATCCACTACGCGACCGACGGCTTTCCGGTGACGCAGCTCATCGCGAGCTATTGGAAGGCAACATGGCCGCGTTCGAGAAGAACAAGGGCCTGATCGAAGAGAGCGACAACGCGCGGCATACGTACATGCCGAACGGCCATACGCCCGCCGAGGGCGAGATCTTCAAGAACCCCGATCTCGCGCGCACCTATGCGATGCTCGCCAAGGACGGACGCGACGCCTATTACAAAGGCGCGATCGCGCACACCATCGACGCGTATTTCAAGCGCATCGGCGGCGACCTGCGCTACGAGGACTTCGCAAGCCATCACGGCGAATGGGTCGATCCGCTGTCGGTGAACTATCGCGGCTACGACGTCTACGAGCTGCCGCCCAACGGCCAGGGCGCCGCCGTGCTCGAGATGCTGCAGATCCTGAAAGCCTATGACCTGAAGAAGATGGGCGCAGGGAGCGCCGACACGCTGACCGCGCTGATCGAATCCAAGCGGCTGGCCTACGAGGACCTCGCCAGATGGTATGCCGACCCGGCTTTCGTGCACGTGCCGATGAAGGGCCTGTTGTCGGACGCCTATGCCGACGAGCGCCGCAAGCTGATCGATCCCACCAAGGTCAACCCGAACATCGGCCCGGGCGAACCCAAGCTGCATGACGGCGACACGATCTATCTGACCGCGGCCGACAAGGACGGCATGATGGTGTCGCTGATCCAGTCGAACTATCGCGGCATGGGGTCGGGGCTGGTCGCGGACGGGCTGGGCTTCATGTTCCAGGATCGCGGCGAGCTCTATTCGCTTGAGGACGGCGCGGCCAACGTCTATGCGCCGGGCAAGCGGCCGTTCCAGACCATCATCCCCGCCTTCATCATGAAGGACGGCCAGCCATTCATGTCCTTCGGTCTGATGGGCGGCGACATGCAGCCGCAAGGCCACGTACAGATCATCACCAACATGATCGATTTCGGCATGAACGTGCAGGAGGCCGGCGACGCCGCGCGCTGGCGCCACTTCGGCAATGCCGAGCCCACCGGCGAGGCGAGCCAGGGCATCGGCACGGTCGAGATGGAGTCGGGCTTCGATCCCGCGGTGAAGGCCGAGCTCGCCAAGCGCGGCTATAAGGTCGCGCCGGGCACGGGCGGCTTCGGCGGCTATCAGGCGATCATGCGTGGCGACAACGGCGTCTATTGGGGCGCCAGCGAGATGCGCAAGGACGGGGAAGTAATCGGGTACTGAGAAACCCCTCTCCCCTTGAGGGGAGAGGGATTGCCGTCGTCTGCTATTTCCTGGTCACGCTGAACACGACGCCGTTCGAATGGGCGCCGAACGATTGCGTCGTCCCGTAGAGCGTGCCTTTGTTCTTGATCACGCCGGCGGAGTAGCCGCCGCCGTCGTTGCCGGAGAAGGCATGGAGCACGTTCTCGGTGCCCTTGGCCGTGATCTGATAGACCACGCCGCACTGGCAGGACGGATCGCCGCCTTCGCTGGCCGCGCTGTACAGGTTGCTGCCGGCCACCAGCATGTCGCCCTCGGGCGAGCCGCCGTCGGCGCCGCCGGTGAAGTTGTAGATCGTGCTCAAGGTCCCGTCGGTCGCGATCTTGAACACGGTGCCGTGGCCGTTGGCGCCGCCGTCGACGGTGCTGCCGTAGAGGTTGCCGTCCTTGTCGATGTCCAACCCGCCATAGAGGAAGCCGCCGTCGTCGCCGCCGGTGAAGCTGTGCAGCGTGGTCAGGGTTCCGTCGGTGGCGAGCTTGTAGACCGAGCCGTTGTCGCTGGCGCCGCCGAAGGCGGTGACGCCGTAGAGATTGCCGTCGCGGTCACGGACCACGCCGTGCTCCGGGAACTCGCCGTCGGCGCCGTTGAACGTATGCAGCACGCTGAACGTGCCGTCGAAGCCGTATTTGAAGACCGTGCCGTCGCCGTTGGCGCCGCCGAACAGGGCGGTTCCATAGAGGTTGCCCTCCTTGTCGCGGATCAGGTCGCCGCGGATGAACGAGCCGTCGTTGCTGCTGAAGTTGTGCAGCACCTTGTACGTCCCGCTCTTCGAAATCTTGAAGATGACGCCGTTGCCGCCCGCGCCGCCGCTGCCCGTGGTGCCGTAGATCGTGCCGCTCGGCATGAGGATCACGCCGCCGTCGGGACCCATGCCGTCGTTGCCGGCGAAGGAATGCAGAAGCGTCTGCGTGCCGTCCGGCGCCAGCTTGAAGACCACGCCGTCGCCATGGGTGCCGCCGAAATCGGCCGTTCCATAGATGTTGCCGGCATCGTCGAGCGTGACGTTTGCGCCGGGACCGGCGCCATCATTGGCATTCGAGGTGAAATCGTGCAGGTCGGTATAGGTCGGATCCGTCGCGCCGAAGCTGCTTTTGCCCTGCCGCGAGGCGAGCGGATGTTTTCCCTGGACCGCGAGCATCCGCTTCATGTCGGCGCGCGACTGGTTTCCAGCAGCCGCCGGCGTCAGAGTGGCGAGCGCGAGCGCCGAGCCGAGCAGGGCGCAGCGGAACAGCATGTGACCATTGAGCATTGAAACTCCTCCCATAGTTTTTACCGGCCTGTGTTTTTACCGGCTTTCCGAAGGCGCATTAGGCCAACTGCGCGGGGCCGTTGCAACCGCGCGGGAGAAATTCGTCGAAAGGTATCTCAGCTGACGAAAACGCGATCGAAGATCGTGTCGACGTGCTTGAAGTGGTAGTCGAGGTCGAACAGCGCCTCGAGCTCTTTATGTGACAGCGCCTGTGTCACTTCGGGATCGGCCTTCAGCAGGCCGAGCAGCGCGCCCTCGCCGTTCCAGGTGCGCATCGCGTTGCGCTGCACAAGGCGATAGGAATCCTCGCGGCTCACGCCCTTTTGCGTCAGCGCGAGCAGCACGCGCTGGCTGTGCACCAGGCCTTGCGTGCGATCCAGGTTGTCCTGCATGCGCTTCGGGTAGACGACCAGCTTCTCGACCACGCCGGCCATGCGCATCAGCGCGAAGTCGAGCGTGACCGTGGCGTCCGGGCCGATATAGCGCTCGACCGAGGAATGCGAGATGTCGCGCTCGTGCCAGAGCGCCACGTTCTCCATCGCCGGCAGCGCGAAGGCGCGCACCATGCGGGCGAGCCCGGTGACGTTCTCGGTCAGCACGGGGTTGCGCTTGTGCGGCATCGCCGACGAGCCCTTCTGGCCCGCGGAGAAGAACTCTTCCGCCTCGAGCACCTCGGTGCGCTGAAGATGCCGGATCTCGGTCGCGAGCCGCTCGAGCGAGCTCGCCACCACGCCCAGCGCCGCGAAATAGGCCGCGTGCCGGTCGCGCGGGATGACCTGGGTCGACACCGGCTCGACCTTGAGGCCGAGCTTCGCCGCGACATGCTCTTCCACGCGGGGATCGATATTGGCGAAGGAGCCGATGGCGCCCGAGATGGCGCAGGTCGCGATCTCGTCGCGCGCCGTGACCAGCCGCGCCCGCGCGCGCGCGAACTCGGCATAATATCCCGCGAGCTTCACGCCGAAGGTCGTGGGCTCTGCGTGGATGCCGTGGCTGCGGCCGATGGTGGGCGTCGTCTTGTATTCGAAGGCGCGCGTCTTGAGCGCGGCGAGCAGCGCGTCGACGTCGGCGATGAGGATGTCGGCGGCGCGCTTGAGCTGCACCGACAGGCAGGTGTCGAGCACGTCCGACGAGGTCATGCCCTGATGCACGAAGCGCGCGTCGGGGCCGATGAACTCGGCCAAGTGAGTGAGGAAGGCGATGACGTCGTGCTTGACCTCGCGCTCGATGGCGTCGATGCGCGCGACGTCGAAGGTGGCGGCGCCCCCCTTCTCCCAGATGACGGCGGCCGCTTCTTTCGGGATGACGCCAAGCTCGGCCAGCGCGTCGGCGGCATGCGCCTCGATCTCGAACCAGATGCGGAACTTGGTTCCGGGCGACCAGATCGCCGTCATCTCGGGGCGGGAATAGCGCGGAATCATGGCCGGACTTCTAGACCAAGCAGGCAGCCTCGACCAGCGCTTTCGTGACCGCGTCCTTGGGCGCCTGCGCCAGGCTCGTCACGGCGCCGCGCTCGACCATCCGGCCCTTGTCGAAGACCATGACTTCGTCGCAAAGCGCCTCGGCGACGGCGAAATCGCTGGTGATCACGACGAAGGCCGCCTGGCTTTCGACGCGGAACTCGGCGAGCAGGTCGCGCATGGTCGTCTGCGCGACGGCGTCGAGCCCGCGCAACGGCTCGTCGATCACCACCATCAGCGGCGCGGCAACGATGGCGCGCGCGACCTGGAGCCTGCGCTTGTCGAAGGGCGGCAGCGTGGCGACGGTGCGCCGTCCCTCGTAGGACGCGAGCCCCACGCGCTTCAGCGCCGTGTCGCGATAGCCCGCGGTGAGCTCGCGGCTGAGCTTCAGATGCGCGCGCAAGGGCTCGTCGACCGTGTCCCAGATCGTCATGCGCGGATCGAGCGCGGCGTCGTTCGAGGTCACGAAGGCGACGCGGCGGCGCAAGCGCAAGGTCATCGCCTCGGACAAAAGATTGAGATCGACCGCGTCGAACAGGATGCGCCCCGGCCGCCGCTCCAGGCCCAAGACGGCGCGCAGCAAGGTGTGCCGGCCCGAGCCGGTCTCGCCGAGCAGCGCCAGCGACGCGCCGCGACGCAGCTCGAAACCCATCATGTCGCGCTGGCGCGGCGTCTTGCGCGGCTCGGGCGACAGCACCAGTCCTTGCACCTGCAGCAGCGGCTCGCCGCGCACCGTGCGCGACGGCTTGGCGACGGGCCGGGGCAGCGCACGAAACAGCGACTGGGTATAGGCATGGGTTTCCGTGGCCATCAGATGCGCGGCTTCGCCCTCTTCCACCACCCGGCCCTGGCGCAGGACGATGGTACGCGCCTTCAGCCGCGCCACGGCCTGCGGCTCGCGCGCGGCGCACAGCATCGCAAAGCCTAGACGCGCCTGCTCCTCGACCAGCGCCTTGCTGAGCGCGTTGGCCGCGACCGGCGACATGTCGGCGAAAGGATGATCGCAGAGCACGAGCTCCGGCGTGGACGCGACCGCGGCGGCGAGAAGGCCCCACGCGACCGTCACGGTATCGAGCGCGCCCGCCGGCGCATCCAGGATCTCGACCGAAGGCGCGCCGACGAAGCGGGCGAGCGCGCCGCGCAGCTCTTCGCGCGCCGCGCCCTTGGGACAGGAAAGCCTGCGCGCGATCACGCGGGCGAGCTGCGAGGCGGCGCCGACCAGCGGATCGAGCGGCCGCTGGGCAGCGCCCGGCAGATAGGCGACGCGCAGAGGCACGCGCATCCTGGGCGCCACCGGCCGTGCCTCGCTTTCGCCGACGCGCAGCGTTCCGGCAACCTCGTCTGCCCGGTCGACGAGGCCGTCGAGCAGGCGCAGCACCGCGTCCTTGCCGCTACCCGCCTCGCCCAGCAGGATCACCGTCTCGCCCGCGTTCAGCGTCAGCGAAAAGCGGTCGATCTCGGCGCGGCCGTCGCGGGCGACCGAGAGATCCTTGATCTCGAGGATGGGGCGCGCGTCGCTCATGGCCGCTCGCCCTCGTCCAAGCCTGCGGCCAGGCGCGCCAGCAGGATCAGCAGCATCAATGCCAGCGCCGGAAACGCCACGGTCCACCAGGCCTCGAGATAGCTTGTCCTCGCCGCGGCGATCATCAGGCCCAGATCGCGATGCGGCGGCAGCGCACCGAAGCCCAGGAAGCTCATCGTCGAGAGGATGATGGCGACGGCGGCAAGCGCGCGCGCCAAGGTCGGGAGCAACGTGTCGCGGAACTCGTACGCCAAGTCGCGGTTCAGCAGCGCCGAGGCCGAGATGCCGGTGGCGCGCGCGTATTCCGCATGGCCGAGGCGGCCTGCGGCACGCGCGCGGTCGAAGGCGCGCACGAAAGCGAGCGGCGCGGCGGCGAGGCCCGCAGCCAATCCCGCATAGCCGCGGGCCGTGAGCGCCACCATGGCAAGCGCGAGCAAGAGCGCCGGTATCGCCGCGAAGGCGCCGATCGCCCAGCGCAAAACGTTGCCGGCCGGTCTCGGTAGATGGGCGCAGACGAAGCCGAGCAGGCCGCCCGCGAGCAGCGCCAGCACGGCGGCCTCGCCGGCCTGGGCGACGGTGGTGCTGAGGCCGTAAAGCGTTTCGCTGAACATGTCGCGGCCGAGCAGGTCGGTGCCGAACGGGAAGGCCTCGGACGGCGCCGCAAGAACCGGCCCGGTATGCGCAGCCCCCAGCGGCGCGCGCGCGAGGAAATCGGCGAGCATGACCGCGATGGCGATGAGCCCCAGCCCCGACCAGCCCGCCGCCGCGAGGATGCGGCGCAGGCGCGTGAGCTCGGGCGTGAGCATCCCCACGCTCATGACGCCGCCCGCATCAGGACGCGCGAGCCGACGCGGCCCAGGAACTCGGCCGTGCAGGTGAGCGCGGCAAAGACCAGCAGGATGGGTGCGGCCATGCTCCAATCGTGCAGCG
This sequence comes from Alphaproteobacteria bacterium, assembly GCA_019247845.1. Lineage (GTDB taxonomy): Bacteria > Pseudomonadota > Alphaproteobacteria > Micropepsales > Micropepsaceae > Rhizomicrobium. The sequence continues at coordinate 51,411 of JAFBAL010000010.1, forward strand.
CGACCGATTTCACGAACAGCTCGGCGATGCCGTGGCTTTGGAACACCCACTCCGCCACCACCGCGGCGGACAGCAGCGTCAGCATGACCTCGCCCAGGCTTTCGAGCAGGCCCGCGAAGATCTGCGGCGCGACGTAGACGCGCTCGATCTCCATGGCGGTGAGGCCGAGCCGGCGGAGGCCGAGACGGAACGGCGAGTCTTGCGCCAGCGACGCGGCACGGCGCAGGGCCATCTGCACCGCCGCGGTGCCCGCCAACCCCACGGCGACGGTCGGCAGGAACAGCGTCGTGACCCGCGAGGCCGTGTCCGGTCTGATCCCGAAGAGATGGAAGGCGGCATAGGCGAGTGCGAGGCAGGCGCAGAACACCGGCGCCGCCGAGACGATCTGGATGACGGGCGCCGTCGCCCGGCGCATCCCGCCCGTCCCCAAAAGAAGCCCGAGCGGCAGGCCCAGCATCAGCGCCATCAGCGCGCCCAGGAGCACCACGTCGGCCGTCGCCGGGCCGTGCATGGCAAGCTCGCGCGCCGCCGGCAATCCGCTGATCGTGCTTCTGCCCGGGTCCAGGCTCAGGAAGGCCATGAGCCGGTTGCCGAAGGCGGCGAGATAGGGGCCCGGGTCGGCCAGGGCCGACAGCGCGGCCGCGATCAGGAGCGCGCCGAAAAGGGCGAGCACCCATTTCCCGCCTTCCTTCAGCGCAAACCGCCACATGCCGCCGTCCCACCGCTCCCCGGCGGGACTATAGCAGCCTTCCGAGTAACAATTGCTAGTGCATGCCGTGCATCGGCGGCGCGTTCTTGGCCGCCAGGCATACCTTGTCGCCCGGCTTGCAGATCTGGATCTTCTGCATCATGCCGGTGTCCTCGTGGTCGAGGATGTGACAATGCAGCACGAACACGCCGTCGTAGCGTTCGTAGTGCGTGCGCATCACGACCTTGTAGCCGGGCTTGATGAAGATCGTATCCTTCCACTGGTCCTTGAGATCGGCATATTGCATGTCGCCGGGCTCGCCGGTGACGCTGACGTCCTTGCCGCTCGGGTCGAGAATCTCGACGATCTGGTAGGGATTGACGTGGATATGGAAGGGGTGGCCGCCGGAGAGCGCGGTCAGCGTCCACTGGTCCGTGGTCCCCAAGGTCAGCGAGCGTGACATCGTGCCGTTATAGGGCACGGCATCCGAGCCGCTCAGCTGGTTGCCCACCGCGCCTTCGCCGTCATCGGTGAAAGTGAACGACAGATCCTGCTTGCCGACGTTCGGCTCGCCGGTCAGGCTTTTGTGCGGCTGGAACATGGTGATCCGCATGCCGTTCATGAGATCGGCCTGCACCTTGCCCGCCACCGGAGCGGGATAGGCGAAGGACGCCGCACCCATCAGCTGGTTCTGCAGATAGTTGTGCTGATCGCCGACATTGGTGCCGGCGGCCACGTTGACGACGCCGAGCAGCGCGCGGTTCTCGGGCCCCTGACCGGCGCCGAAAGAGCTCGCCGTATCGATCACGCAATACAGGCCCGGCTTCGGAAAGGTCAGAAGCACGTCCTCGCGATAGCCGGGCTGCATGGTCGTCGCCCTGTCGGCGCCGCGGTCCACGATGCGCGAGCGCGTCAGCCCGTCCGCGGCATAGGCGAACTGGTGCACGACGTCCTCGACGCAGTTGTCGGAGACCCATTTTCCGGCCTGGTCCGGCGAAAGCGTGGGCGGCAGCACGGCGCCGGCCTTGGCCTTGCGGATGAAGACGTAGAGCGAGTTGGCGATGCCGCCGTGAATCATGCGCCAGCGCTCGGTCTTGCCGGCGACGGCGCCGGGGAATTCCGGCAGCACCTGGCCGTTGATCGAGGTGAAGCGGCCGGACTCCGTCCACTTGCTTTTCCCGATCTGGTCATAGCCGTCGATGGTTCCGGTCTGGCCGGGCGCGCAGGCCCACACCACCTTGCCGTCCTTGCGGCCGCAAGCATAGGAGATCTGCTGGAACAGCAGGATGCGCTCCTTCGGGTTGACCTTCGCGAGCAGCGTGTCGATGTCGCCGTTCGTCGTCAGCGTCGGCGGGCGGTCGCCGCGGATGATGATCGCGCCCGACATGCCGCTCGCCACCTGGATCGCGGTCGAGCCGTGCACATGCGCGTGGTACCAGAACGTGCCCGCGGGATGATCGGGCGGGAGATTGAACCGGTAAGCCTGGTTGGCGCCGACGTCGAGCGTGATCATCACGTTGTCGCCCTGCGTGCCGTCGGGGTTCTGCCCCGGCGTGACCCAGAAGCCGTGGGTGTGGAAGTTGGTGAGGTCGAAGCATTTGGGGACGTTGTGATTGTCGGGCTTGCAGCCGGGATTTCCCTCCAGCTTGTTGTGCAGCTCGACCGCGACAGTCTGGCCCGGCTTGGTCTCGATCGTGGGGCCGACCAGCGGCGAGTTGGGCGCCGAGCCGCCCGAGTTCATCCAATAGGTGCGCAGGCGCACCTGGTCGTTGCTGCCGGTGTTGGGGTTGTAGAGATAGTAGTTCGTCATCTGCGTGTTGAGGTCGTAGACCTGCTGCGCGTTCGGCTTGGCCGCGGGCGGGTTGGCCAGAACGCGCCGGTGCGAGACGGTCGGCCCGGCGGCATGCGCGCTCGCGCTCGCGAGCGCTGCCAGAGCCAGTACCGAAAGAGTTGTACGAAGACGCGGCGTGCAACCGGCCATGCGAGCCTCCCCATTTTTCCGCGTGGGCACGCGGAATCCCTGCCGGCGCATCCTATGTTGAACTAGCTCGACCTTCAATAGAATGTGCTCGAAATCGATCAGAGATGGACTAAAGCAGGCCGAGCGACTTGAAGCTCGCATGGCCGTTGCGGCCGATCACGATATGGTCGTGCACCGCGATGCCCAGCGGCTTGGCCGCGTCCTGGATCTGGCGCGTCATCTCGATGTCGGCGCGGCTCGGGGTGGGGTCGCCGCTCGGATGGTTGTGGACCAGGATCACCGCCGACGCCGCATGCTCGAGCGCGCGCTTGACGATCTCGCGCGGATAGACCGGCGTGTGGTCGATCGTGCCGGCGCTCTGCACCTCGTCGGCGACCAGGATGTTCTTGCGGTCCAGGAACAGGACGCGGAACTCCTCGCGCGGCGAGCGCGCCATCGCCGCGGCGCAATAATCGAGCAGCGCCGCCCAGGAGGAGAGCGCCGGCCGGCCCAGCAGCCGCGTCCTGGACAGCCGCAGGGCTGCGGCCTCGATCACCTTGAGCTGCGTCACCACGCCCTCGCCGATGCCGTCGATCTCGAGCAGCCGCTCGTGCGGCGCCGCGATGACCTCCGCGAAGCCGCCGAAGCGGGCGAGCAGCGCCTTGGCGAGCGGCTTGACGTCGCGCCGCGGGATCGCGGCGAAGAGCACGAGCTCCATCAATTCGTAGTCGGGCAGGGTTTCGGCGCCGCCTGCCAGGAAGCGCTCGCGCAGCCGGTCGCGATGGCCGAGATAGTGCGGCTCGGCCTCGCCGTCGATGAAGGGCTGGGCTGCGTCGCGCACGCCCCGGGTCTTGGTCTTGGACGCCATCGCGGAGGATAATCGACGGGCTGCGGCGCACAGCCTAACGTTGCCGCCGCCCGTTGCAATAGGCGCGGTTGTCAGGCGCCCCCGGTCAGGCGCCCATGTAAGGCGGCTTGTCGAGGCCCAAAGGCGAGCCGGTGAAGATCTCGACCCCGTCCTCGGTCACGCCGACCGTGTGCTCGAACTGGGCGGAAAGCGAGCGGTCGCGCGTCACCGCGGTCCAGCCGTCGTTCAGCACCTTCACGCCGTAGCCGCCCAGGTTGATCATCGGCTCGATGGTGAAGAACATGCCGGGCTTGAGCGCGATGCCGTGGCCGGGCTTGCCGTAATGGACGATGTTGGGCAGCGCGTGAAACACCTTGCCGACGCCGTGGCCGCAGAAGTCGCGCACCACCGCGCAGCGCTCCTGCCCTTCGGCATAGGACTGGATCGCGTGGCCGATATCGCCCGTGGTGCCGCCCGGCTTCACCTGGGCGATGCCGCGCATCATGCATTCGTAGGTGATGTCGACCAAGCGGCGCGCCTTGAGCTTGACGTCGCCCACCAGATACATGCGGCTGGTATCGCCGTGATAGCCGTCGACGATCACGGTGACGTCGATATTGACGATGTCGCCGTCGCGCAGGGGCTTGTCGTTGGGGATGCCGTGGCAGACGACGTGATTGATCGAGGTGCACAGCGTATGGCGATAGCCGCGATAGCCGAGGCATGCCGGGATCGCGCCATGCGCCGTCACATAGTCGAAGGCGAGCTTGTCGAGATGGCCCGTGGTGACGCCCGGCTTCACCTCGGGCACCAGGAGATCGAGCACTTCGGCGGCCAGGCGCCCGGCACGGCGCATGCCTTCGAAATCCTCGTTTCCGTGCAAGGTCACCGCGAAATGGGCGCGCTTGACGGGTTCGAACACATCGGCTTCGGGCATGATGGACATCATATCCCCGATATAATCCCGCCGGCGGTTAATTCCTAGTCTTGTACGCCGACCCTGTATTTGTAGACGAGCTGGCCGCCCTGCCAACCGTTGAAGACCAGCAGCAGCGCGACCGCGAGCGAAAGCCAGACATAGGCGCGAGAACCCGCCTCGGGCCCGACCTCGTAACGCAGCACCCAATCCAGGACCGACACCAGCGACATCACGATGTTGCCGCCCAGATGCCACCACGCGGCCGATATGTCGCGGATCGCAGGCTCGAACAGGAAATCGATCAGCCCGATGGTCGCCGCGACCGCGGAGGCGATGATGCCGCCGGCGATCAGCCAGAACGCCGCATTCGCCCAGAACGGATCGTAGGTCCCTTTGTAGATCAGGTCCGCCAGGAAGGCGCCCATATAGGACGCGATCACAAAAGGCACGATCATCGGATGTACGGGATGGCCGGCGATCCGGACCGTCGAGCGGGGATTCATAATTGATGTTCTCCTCGCGTAATAAACGTGTGGGCGAGCCCGATGTTCCGCGCTAGAAGCGTGCGCATGAGCGACAATCCGACCGCCGCGGTCCTCGTCATCGGCGACGAAATCCTCTCCGGCCGCACGCAGGACACCAACACCAACTATATCGCCAAGCTGCTGGGCACGCTGGGCATCGACCTGCGCGAGGCCCGCGTGGTGGGCGACGTCGAGGACGAGATCGTCGCGGCGCTCGACGCGTTGCGCAGGCGCTACACCTATGTGTTCACCACCGGCGGCATCGGGCCGACGCATGACGACATCACGGTCGACGCGGTGGCGAAGGCTTTCGGCGTCGGCGTCGAATATCATCCCGAGGCGTTGGCGATGCTGACCGCGCGCTACCGGCCCGGCGAGTTCAACGACACGCGCAAGCGCATGGCGCGCGTGCCGCGGGGCGCGGAGCTGGTCCGCAACGAAGCCTCGGTCGCGCCGGGCATTCGTATCGGCAACGTCTTCGTGATGGCCGGCGTGCCGACGATCATGCGCGCGATGATGGAAGACGTCGCCCCGAAGCTCGCGCGCGGCGCCGTCGTCCATAGCGCGACCGTCGGCGCGCGCGTCGGCGAAGGCAGGATCGCAGAGGGTCTCGCGCGCATCGCCCGCGCCTTCCCCGAACTCTCGATCGGCTCCTATCCCTTCTATCGCGACGACGGCTACGGCACCCAGCTGGTCGCCCGTGGCCGCGACGCGGCGCGGGTGGAGGAGGCCGCGCGCGAAATCGAGTCGCTGGTCAGGGCCGAAGGGGCCGCGCCCGAGCGCATTTGAGGAAAATTGGCGCCTCGCGCCCAACCTTCGTGCCAGCATGCCGGCAGATGCGGGCTGTCACACGCATGACAAACGGCTCGGGTTTGTATATCGTATCCAGTGGGGAGAGGGCCGGTCGCAATGAACGCTGGTCCCTTCCGGGGCGTGGTACGGGTGTCGGCATGAAAATCACCAGCATCATCGGCGCGGCGGTCGCGGGCCTCATCGTGGCCGCGGGCGTCGCCGTGGCGGGGAACTTCTCCTCCAGCCACCGCACCGATTTCTATGCCTCGGGCACGCATCAGTTCTATGTGTGGTGCCAAGCCTCGCCCGATTACATGGCGACGGAAAGCGGCGCTTCCGCCTCCGATGCGCAGATGAAGCTCTATGCCAAGGCCAAGGCGTCCGGGAAACCCAACTGCTGGCCGGTGTGGCAGGGCCGCGTCTCGGGCTGACCGCTTTTCAGCCGATCACTTCTTCAGCTTGAGCTCTTTCGCCTCGACGTCGAGCGCGGCCAACGCGGCTGCGTCCTTCGCCATCGCCGCACGCGCCCGCGCGAGCGCATCCTCGGCCTTTTCTCCGTCGTTCAGAACGGCATAGGCGCGGATGAGCTTCATCCATCCGTCGGGATCGTCGGGTTGCTTGCGCAGGCGCGCATCGAGGCCCGCCACCATCGCGCCGATATCGGGCATCGTCCCGCCCTGCGCCTTGAGCCTTGCGATGCGGTCGACCAGCTCCTGGCGGAACGGCGCGTTCCTGGGCGCTTCGTCGAGCAGCGTCTGCCAGAACGCGATGGCGGCATCGGCCTCGCCCCGCGCGGCGCTGGCATAGCCCAGGAAATACAGCGACGCGGCGTCCTTCGGATCCAGCATCAGCGCGAAGCGGAAGGCCTGCTCGGCTTCCGGCGGCACGGCGCCGGCGGAGGTCGAGACCACGGCGAGCCCATAGTCGGAATAGAGACCGGCCGATATGTCGCCTTTCGCGCGCGCGACCTGGATGGCGCGGCCGAGCGCCTTGAGCGCGTCGGCGCCGTCGCCGGCGTCGAGATAGGCGCGGCCCAGCACGCGCCAGCCGCGCAGATCGTCCGGCGCGTCCTTCAAATGATGGGCCGCGACCGCGATCATGCCGTTCATGTCGCGCGTGTCCTTGCCTTCGAGCCCGCGCACCGCCAGAGCCGGCCGGCCAAGGCAGAGATAGGCGCCGAGCCCGACGCCCGCCACCAGAAGCGCCAGCGCGCCGACCAGAAGCCAGCGCGACCGCCCCTTGCCGCGCAGCAACGGCCAGGCCGCGAACGCCGCCGCCAGAAGCACCAGACCGGCGAAGATCAGCACGGCCAGCGCGGTCATGGCTTGGTCACCCGGTGCTTGCCCTTGGCCAGCGCCACGATCATGCCGCGCAGGGTCTGAACCTCCTGATATGTCAGCCGCGCGCGATGCAACGTCGCGCGGGTGGCGCGCACCATGTGATCGCGTTTGTCCGGCGGGAACAGGAAGCCGGATTCGGTCAGCTCGCGCTCCAGATGCTCGAACAGCGAGAACATCTCCTCGCGCGTCGGCATGCGATGGACGGGATTGTGCTCGATGCGCGCGGGCGGCGTGGCATCGGCGGCGAGGAACCATTCGTAGCAGGTGAGCAGCACCGCCTGCCCCAGGTTGATCGAGGCGAATTCCGAGGTCGGGATGGTGATCACCGCGTCGGCGAACGAAACCTCCTCGTTGGTGAGACCGGCGCGTTCGTTGCCGAACAGGATGCCGGTCTTCAGCCCCGTGGCCTGGGCCTCGCGCAGCCGCCGCGACGCTTCCTTCGGCGTCAGGATCTCCTTGGTCGTGCCGCGGTCGCGCGCCGTCGTCGCATAGACGAGATTGAGATCGCCCAGCGCCGCCTTGACGTCGGGGAACAGCCGCGCGCCCTTGACCACGTCGAGCGCGCCCGCCGCCATCATCCAGGCGCGGTCGTTGGGCCAGCCGTCGCGCGGATGCACCAGGCGCAGATCCGACAACCCGAAATTGGCCATCGCGCGCGCGGCGGCGCCGATGTTCTCGCCGAGCTGCGGAAAGGAAAGGATGACGGCGGGCGTGGCGCTCATTCGTCTCTTTGACGGTGGATCACCGCCCCGCTATACCCCCCGCCAGCAAAAATTCCGAGGCCCCCATGGACAAGATCAAAGTCGCCAACCCCGTCGTCGAGCTCGACGGCGACGAGATGACCCGCATCATCTGGGACCTGATCAAGAAGAAGCTGATCCTGCCCTATCTGGACGTGAAGCTCGAATATTACGACCTCGGCATCGAGCACCGCGACGCCACCAACGACCAGGTCACGGTCGACGCGGCGCATGCCATCCAGAAGCACGGCGTCGGCGTCAAATGCGCCACCATCACCCCCGACGAGGCGCGGGTGAAAGAGTTCAATCTGAAAGAGATGTGGAAGTCGCCCAACGGCACGATCCGCAACATCCTGGGCGGCGTGATCTTCCGCGAGCCGATCATCGCGAAGAACGTGCCCCGGCTGGTGCCCGGCTGGACGCAGCCCATCGTGGTCGGCCGCCACGCTTTCGGCGACCAGTACCGCGCGACCGATTTCCGCTATCCGGGCAAGGGCGTGCTGACGATCAAGTTCGTCGGCGAGGACGGCGCCGTCATCGAGCGCGAAGTGTTCAAGGCGCCGGGCTCGGGCGTCGCGATGGCGATGTACAATCTCGACGACTCGATCCGCGATTTCGCGCGCGCCTCGATGAACTACGGATTGGCGCGAAAGTATCCGGTCTACCTCTCGACCAAGAACACGATCCTCAAAGCCTATGACGGCCGCTTCAAGGACATCTTCCAGGAGATCTTCGACAAGGAGTTCGCCGATCAGTTCAAGACCGCCGGCATCACCTATGAGCACCGGCTGATCGACGACATGGTCGCCTCGGCGCTGAAATGGGAAGGCGGCTATGTCTGGGCCTGCAAGAACTACGACGGGGACGTGCAGTCCGACACCGTGGCGCAGGGCTTCGGCTCGCTCGGCCTGATGACCTCGGTGCTCACCACGCCCGACGGCAGGATCGTCGAGGCCGAGGCAGCGCACGGCACGGTCACGCGTCACTATCGCGAGCATCAGAAGGGCAAGGCGACCTCGACCAACTCGATCGCCTCGATCTTCGCCTGGACGCGCGGGCTTGCCCATCGCGCCAAGCTCGACGGCAACGACGCGCTGACCAGGTTCGCGCACACGCTCGAGAAGGTCTGCGTCGATACCGTCGAAGCCGGCTTCATGACCAAGGACCTGGCGCTTCTGGTCGGCCCCGACCAGAAATGGCTCTCGACCGAAGGCTTCCTCGACAAGGTCGACGAGAACCTGAAGAAGGCGATGGCGGCGTAGGCGCACGCCACGCGGTCCAAGGTGCCGGGCCGCGTGCGCGCCTAGCTGTGAGCTTTCAATAGGTTGTCCATCCGGTTCCGGCCGAGGAAGATGAGGTTGCGAGGCTTCAACTTCTTCAGGAGAGGAACCGGATGAACGTGCACAAGAATGCCCGTTTGACGCCGCGCGGTCGAGAGTGGGTCGTGAGCCAGGCTGCGAGCGGGCAAACGCCGAAGGCCATCGCGGGCGCCGTAGGCGTTTGCCCGCGGACGGTGCGCAAATGGAGCAGGCGTCACGCGAGCGAAGGCGTTGCTGGCTTGGCCGACCGCAGCTCGCGGCCGCATCGGCTCTACCGGCCGACGCCGCAGGCTGTGGTGGAGCGTATCGAGGCGCTGCGCCGCGAACGCATGACCGGCAAGGCGATCGCCGCCGAGGTCGGCGTCTCGTCGGCGACCGTGAGCCGTGTTCTCAAGCGGCTGGGCCTGAACAAGCTCAAGATGCTGGAGCCGGCCGAGCCGGTGCGGCGCTACGAGCGCGAGCACCCCGGTGAGCTCATCCATCTCGACATCAAAAAGCTGGGCAAGTTCAAACGGATCGGTCATCGCATCACCGGTCAGCGCCAGGGCTGCCGCAACATCGGCGCCGGCTGGGAGTACGTCCATGTCTGCATCGACGACGCCTCGCGCATCGCCTTCACCAAGGTGATGAAGAACGAGCGCAAGGAATGCGCTGTCGCCTTCCTCAAAGCGGCCGTCGCCTATTATGCGAGCCTGGGCGTCACGGTCCTGCGCGTCATGACCGACAACGGCTCCTGCTATCGTTCCAAAGCCTTCAGGAAGGCCTGCACGAAGCTGGGCCTCAAGCACATCCGCACCAAACCCTACACGCCCAAGACCAACGGCAAGGCCGAGCGCTTCATCCAGACAGCTTTGAGAGAATGGGCCTATGCAAGGGCCTACGACACTTCAAAGCAACGGGCCGCAGAACTGCCGTTCTGGACACACCGCTACAATTGGCATCGTCCCCATGGCAGTATCGATTCCAAGCCGCCCATCAGCCGTCTCGGCCTGACCGGGAACAACCTGTTGAGGCTCCACATCTAGCGCGCGGCGAAGGCCTCCGCAGCGATCGGGCGCGGCACGACATTGCCGTCGGCATGGGCCTGGAGCGTATAGGCCAAGGTGCCCGGAAAGCCGAACATGTTCGTCTCGAGCGTTTCCGCGTCGGGGAATTCCGCCGCCCTGAGGAAGCGCGCGAAGCCGGTGCAGCGCCGGTTCAGCGCGCGGCCATACGCGAACTGCACGCGATAGGTCCCGTCGGGAAGCGCGCGATATCCCGCACTCGTCCCGTGCGCGACGAAGAACGCGACCAGCAGGCTGCCGGTCGCGCCGTCGCGGATCTTGACGATGGCGTCGTCCGCGGACTGGTTGTGGATCTCGACGGTGTTCGCGGCCTCGCTCCAATGCGCATTGTCCGTGAGCACCCGTCCGCTGCCGGCGGTGCAGGCCGCGGCGGGACCGGCGAGCAGCGCCGCCAGCGCGAAGTATCGAGCCCGAAGCAGAACCCGCCCCACCTTCGTCCGCCCCCTTTCGTCCGCCCCCTTTCGTCCGCCCCCTTTCGTCCGACTGTACAGCGCGTATGCTTGCGCTTCCATGACCGACAACAGCTTCGACAAGAAGAACGCGCTCGCCTTCATCGTCGCCTTCGGCATCGTCAGCCTGTTCGCCGACATGGCCTATGAAGGCATGCGCGGCATCGCCGGGCCCTATCTCGCCCTTCTCGGCGCCAGCGGCACCGCGGTCGGCATCATCGCCGGCACCGGGGAGCTTGCGGGCTATCTGCTGCGCCTGGCATCGGGACGATTGGTCCAGCGCACGCAGGCCTATTGGGCGATCACCCTGGCCGGCTACGCGCTGCAGATGCTGGCCGTGCCGCTGATGGCGCTGGCCGGGCAATGGTGGATCGCCGCAGGCTTCATCATCGCGGAACGCACCGGCAAGGCGCTGCGCAATCCCGCCGCCAACACCATGCTGTCGCGCGCCGGCGAGAAGATAGGCCAGGGCTGGGCCTTCGGCCTGCACGAGGCCCTGGACCAGACCGGCGCGCTGGCCGGGCCGTTGATCACCGCCTTGGTGCTGGCGCGGCATGGCCAATACACCACCGCCTTCCTGTGGCTGGGCGTGCCGGCGCTGATCACGCTCGCCATCGTGGTCGGCGTCTCGCTCGCCTATCCCTGGGCCGGACGCGCGACGCCGCCGGCTGCCAAGGACGACGGCGGCACCGCCCTGCCCCGCGCCTTCTGGCTTTATGCGGCGACCTCGGCGCTGGTCGCCTTCGGCTTCGCCGACTGGCCGCTGATCGCCTATCACTTCGCGCAGGCCAAGGTCGTCTCGCCGACCCTGGTGCCGGTCCTCTATGCGGGCGCGATGGGGGCCGCGGGCGCGGCCGCGCTGATCTTCGGCCGCCTGTTCGACAGGATCGGCTTCGTCATCATCGTGCCCGCGATCCTGATCGCCGCCGTGAGCGCGCCGCTCGCGTTCTTAGGCAACGAGACGCTGGCCATCGTCGGCGCGATTTGCTGGGGCGCGGCGCTGGGGGTCGAGACCTCCGCGCTCAATGCCGGTGTGGCCAAGTTCGTGCCCGACCGCGCACGGGCGAACGCCTTCGGCATCTTCTCGGCCGTCTTCGGCATCGCCTGGTTCGCGGGAAGCGCCGCGATGGGCGCGCTCTACGACGTCTCGGCGACCGCGCTGGTCGCGGTGTCGATCGCGGCCGAGACGGTCGCGCTGGTCCCGCTCGTGCTGCTGATCAGGGAGCGCGCGTGAGCGTGCCGTGCAGCACGCCCGCCGTGCGCATGGTCGATTTGAGGCGCAGCTGCAGGTCGTAAACCATCTCTCCCGCGGCGGGCGGCTGCAGCGTGATCTCGATGTAGTGGGTCGGCGTTTCGTAGTCCGCCACCAGCGTGTCGCCCATCATGACCGCGCCGTTCACGCCCCAATCGACGTCGGGCTGGCCCCAGCCATGGACCTTGGCCGAGACATAGCTGGGCGATGCGATCTCGAGCCTGGCGACGTCGCCGGCCGAGGGCGCGGGATTGCGCCAAATGCCGAGGAACGGGTCGACCCTGTCGGCCATGGCCGGCCCCGCCAATGCCACGACGAAGAAAACCGCCCCGACCGGGCCTTTCATGCGCCTCTCCCTCGAAAATCCTCGGGCGGAGATTGCCCGCTCGGGGCCGGGATTGCGAGCCGGACGGAGCGCCGGTATACCCCGCCCCCTCATGACCGACCTCGCCCATATCCGCAATTTCTCCATCGTCGCCCATATCGACCATGGGAAGTCGACGCTCGCCGACCGCCTGATCCAGACCACGGGCGGGCTTTCCACGCGCGAGATGAAGGACCAGGTCCTCGACTCCATGGAGATCGAGCGCGAGCGCGGCATCACAATCAAGGCGCAGACCGTGCGGCTGGCCTACAAGGCCAAGAACGGCGAGACCTATGTCCTGAACCTGATGGACACGCCCGGCCATGTCGACTTCGCCTATGAGGTGAGCCGATGCCTGGCCGCCTGCGAGGGCGCGCTGCTGGTCGTCGATGCGAGCCAGGGCGTGGAAGCGCAGACGTTGGCCAACGTCTATCAGGCGATCGACGCGCATCTGGAGATCGTGCCGGTCCTCAACAAGATCGACCTGCCCGCGGCCGAGCCCGACCGCATCCGCCAGCAGATCGAGGACGTGATCGGCATCGACGCCTCCGAGGCGCTGCCGATCTCGGCCAAGACGGGGCTCGGCATCGGCGACGTGCTGGAAGCCGTCGTCCATCGGCTGCCCGCGCCCAAGGGCGACCGCAGCGCGCCGCTCAAGGCGCTCTTGGTCGACAGCTGGTACGACTCCTATCTCGGCGTGGTGGTGCTGGTGCGCGTCGTCGACGGCGAGCTGAAGAAGGGCCAGTGCATCCGCATGATGGCATCGGATGCCGTCTATGGCGTCGAGCAGGTCGGCGTCTTTACCCCCAAGAAGGTGAACGTCGAGAGCCTCGGCCCCGGCGAGGTCGGCTTCATCACCGCGCAGATCAAGCAGGTGGCCGATACCCAGGTCGGCGACACCATCACCGACGAAAAGAAGGGCACGGCGGAGCCGCTCGCGGGCTTCAAGCCGGCGCAGCAGGTGGTGTTCTGCGGCCTGTTCCCGGTCGATGCGGCGCAGTTCGAAGACTTGCGCAACGCGCTCGGCCGCCTGCACCTGAACGATGCGAGCTTCACCTATGAGATGGAGACCAGCGCGGCGCTGGGCTTCGGCTTCCGCTGTGGGTTTTTGGGCCTCCTCCACCTCGAGATCGTGCAGGAGCGCCTCGAGCGCGAGTTCAATCTCGAGCTCATCGCCACCGCGCCGAGCGTGATCTACCGCATCCACATGACCGACGGCACGATGACGGAGCTGCACAACCCGGCCGACATGCCGGACGTGGTCAAGATCGCCTTCATCGAGGAGCCGTGGATCAAGGCGACGATCCTGGTGCCCGACGAGCATCTGGGCGCGGTCTTGAAGCTGTGCGAGGACCGCCGCGGCAAGCAGATCGAGCTGACTTACGCCGGCGCGCGCGCGATGGTGGTCTACCGCCTGCCGCTGAACGAGGTGGTGTTCGACTTCTACGACCGCCTGAAGTCGGTGAGCCGCGGCTATGCGAGCTTCGACTATCACATCGAGGACTATCAGGAGGGCGACCTCGTCAAGCTCTCGATCCTGGTCAATGCCGAGCCGGTCGACGCGCTGTCGATGATCGTCAACCGCCAGCGCTCGGAAGCGCGCGGGCGGGCGATGTGCGAGAAGCTCAAGGAATTGATCCCGCGGCACCTGTTCCAGATTCCCATCCAGGCCGCGATCGGCGGCAAGGTCATCGCGCGCGAGACCCTGAGCGCGCTGCGCAAGGACGTCACGGCCAAATGCTACGGCGGCGACATCAGCCGCAAGCGCAAGCTCCTCGACAAGCAGAAAGAGGGCAAGAAGAAGATGCGCCAGTTCGGCAAGGTCGACATCCCGCAGGAAGCGTTCATCGCGGCGCTGAAGATGGATCAGGATTAGAGGGGCGGGGCTGCTGCCGCTTACGCGGCCTTTCGCTTCGGCAGCTTCCTGATCTCCGCGCCCTTCTCGCGTTCCGCCAGGCGCAGCTCGTAAAGCTTCTGCAGGTTCAGCCAGAACTCGGCAGACGTGCCGAACCAATGACCGAGGCGCAAGGCGGTGTCGGCGGTCACGGCGCGCTGACCGTTCAGGATGCCGGTGATGCGGTTGGTCGGGATGTTGAGCTGCCGGGCGAGCTCGGCGGCGGAAATGCCGATGACGTCAAGCTCCTCGTTCAATATCTCGCCAGGATGGATCGGTAAACGCGCCACACTTCACCTCAATGATAGTCTACGATCTCGACGTCGCTCGGCCCTTTGGCACCGTCCAGCCATTTGAAGCAAATGCGCCATTGGTCGTTGATCCTGATGCTCCATTGTCCCTTGCGATCGCCCCAGCAGCTTCTCAAGCCTGTTGCTTGGAAGAGCTGCAACTTCCGCCAGGGAGGTCGCCACTTCCAGTCGAACTAGCCGACTTTCAGCTTGTTTGCGAATCGGCTCGAACTGTTCGACCCTTTCGCCGCAGGCGAATCTTTCGGTTCGCGCGCCCCGATAGCTCAGGATCATGCTTGACCGTAGCGCTTGATATGCGTTACGTCAAGCGTAACGGAAGGCCGCCCATGTCCGAGCTCGATCTCTTGAACCTCGCCCGCTCCGCGACGCAGGACGAGGTGTCGTGGTTCGCGCAGCTCATCACCATCAACTTCGCGATGGTGGTGGCGATCTATTACTTCCTTCACGAGGCGAAGCTGGCGCTCAAGCTGTTCGGCTTCGTCGCCTATATGATCGGCTCGATGATCTATCTGGGCGAGATGCTGATCGCGTCGAACATAAAGTTCGCGGCCTTCACGATGCTGAAAGCGCTCCCCTCGCCGTCGCCCGTCACGCGCCAGCTCGTCGGCGTGACAGAAAGCTGGCTGGGCATCACCACCGCGGTCGTTTTCAACGGCGCGTTCTGGGTGTTGTGGCTGGGCGTCTTCTATCTGCTGTTCTTCTGGCGCCGACGCGGCCCGCAATCGCCGTAGAAGGTCATCACCCGGCCGCGATAATCGAGCAGCATCTTCAGCCCCATCGCCGCGAACAGCTTGTTGCCGATATTGGCCATGCGCGGCTCGGGCGCGCCCTTGGCCGGACGCAGCGCCACCGCCTGGCCGGCGGGCAGGCCGAACGGTCCGAAGCCCACCGCCTGGTTCAGCACATAGGTCTTGATCTTGGTGGTGCCCCGCGCGCCGGTGGCCGTCCGCTCGCCGGTCTCGACCAGGGCCGCCTTGACTCCGGGCAGATCGAGCGCGCCCTGGTAGAGCGTGATGCCGCCGTTGGATCCCGTGTCGAGGCTGATCGGCCCGCTGGCCGCGCCGAACCGGAAGCCGTCGATGATCGGAATGGTGTCGTCGCCGAAGTTCTTGAGCGGCGCGCTCCAACGTTTGCGGCACGTCGCGACCGACGGCCAGGCCTGTACCGGCGCGTCGAGAATCTCGAGCCGGCTTTGCGGGTAGTCGATGAGGATGGCCCTGCCTGCCAGGAAGCTGTAGCCCAGGACGCCGTCGAGCTGCCGGCGATAGCCTTTGGAAAGCGCGCTCATGTCCATCGCCAGCGCATCGAAGGGCGCAAAGCCGCGGCCGGCGATGCTCAGGCCCGTCATCGGCGCCGGATAGATTTTCGCTTCCTTGTCGTCGCCCTCGCCCGAGGCTTCGCCGCCGGCGGCGCGATCGACCTTGATGCCCAGCGCCTCGGCGCGCGCGATGTCGATCGCGGAGGGATCGACGCCGGTGTCGAGGATCATGTAGAGCGGCTTGCCGTCGATCGCGACATCCAGCCCGAGCGCCGCGTTCGAGAAATCGAACGGCACGCTGAGCGGCTCGGCCGATGCCGTTCCAACCGCGAGCGCGAATGCGCTGACAAAAACGCCGAGCCTCATGGACGCAGATTTGCATTTTTCGCAGCGGGCGCGCTACGAGCTTGCGTCATGGCTGCGACCGTCGCCCTCATCGATTACGGCTCGGGCAATCTGCGCTCGGCGCAGAAGGCTTTGGCGCGCGCCGGCGCCGCGGTCGCCGTGACGTCCGACCCGGACACGGTCTTGCGCGCGACGCGCATCGTGCTGCCCGGCGTCGGCGCTTTCGGCGATTGCATGGCCGGGCTCGCCGCCATCCCAGGCATGGTCGAGGCGCTGGGCGAAGCGGTGCTGACGCGCGGCGTTCCGTTCCTGGGCATCTGCGTCGGCATGCAGCTTCTGGCAGGCGTCGGGCGCGAGTTCGGCGAGCATGCGGGCCTGGGGTGGATCGCGGGCGAGGTCGCCCGGCTCGACGCGCCCGGCCTCAAGATCCCCCATATGGGCTGGAACGAGCTTACGGTCGCGCACCCGCATCCGCTGCTCGACGGGATGGAGCCGGGCGCGAACGTCTATTTCGTGCATTCCTATGCGATGCGGCCCGCGGACGCCGCGCATGTGCTCGCGACCTCGGACTATGGCGGGGTCTTCGCAGCCGCAGTGGGGCGCGACAATATCGCGGGCGTCCAGTTCCATCCCGAGAAGAGCCAGGCGGTGGGCTTGGCGCTGCTCGGCAATTTCCTCCGGTGGCGGCCATGATCCTGTTCCCCGCCATCGACCTCAAGGACGGGCGTTGCGTGCGGCTGGAACGCGGCGCGATGGAATCCGCGACCGTGTTCAACGACGATCCCGCCGCCCAGGCGCTGTCGTTCGAGCGCGCCGGGTTCGAATGGCTGCATTGCGTCGACCTCGACGGCGCCTTTGCCGGGCGGCCGGCCAATGCCGGGGCCGTGCGCGCCATCCGCGCCGCGACAAAGCTCCCGATCCAGCTCGGCGGCGGCATCCGCGACATGGCCGCGATCGAGGGCTGGCTGGCTGCCGGGATCGCGCGCGTGATCCTGGGGACCGCCGCGCTCAAGAACCCCGCGCTGGTGAAAGACGCCGCCCGCGCCTTTCCGGGCCGGATCGTGGTCGGCGCCGATGCCAAGGGCGGCCGGATCGCGACCGAAGGCTGGGCCGAGACCTCGGACCTCACGCCGGCCGGGCTCGGCCGCCGCTTCGAGGACGCGGGCGTGAGCGCGATCCTGTTCACCGATGTCGACCAGGACGGGCTGCTCGGCGGGGTGAACGTGGCGGCGACCGCGGCGCTGGCCAGGGCGGTGCGAATCCCGGTGATCGCCTCGGGCGGCGTTGGCGGGCTCAAGGATATCGAGGCGCTGCTCGCGGCCGGCGAGCCGAACATCCAGGGCGTGGTCATCGGCCGGGCGCTGTATGACGGGCGGATCGACCCCGCCGCCGCACTGAACACCGTTCGGCGCGTCAGGCCCTGCTGAGGCGCCGCGCGATCTCGTCGAACTGCTCCAGGGTCTTGTAGGTGACCCGGATATCCCCACCTTTATCCCCTTTGTGCACGATCTTAACTTTGAGCCCCAAGAGCTTGGAAAGATTACTTTCTATCGCCTTGATGTTCGGGTCTTCGGAAAGTTTTTCGCCGCGTCCGGCCCTGATCGCCTTCGAACGCTGTTCGGCTTGATGGACATTCATCCCACCTTCGACGATCTCGCGCGCCCGCGCCTCCGGGTCGTCGACCCCAAGCAGGGTGCGGGCATGGTGGGCCGTCAGCCGGCCGTCGCGCACCATCGCCTTGACACCCTCGGGCAGCTTGAGGAGGCGCAAGGTGTTGGCGACGTGCGGCCGGCTCTTGCCGACCTCTTTGGCGATGCGCTCCTGGGTATAGCCGAACCGGTCCATCAGGGCGTGATAGGCGGCGGCCTCCTCGATGGCGTTCAGGTCGGCGCGCTGTACGTTCTCGACGATGGCGAGCTCGAGCGCCTCGCCGTCGCCCATCTCGCGCACCACCACCGGCACGTCGTGCAGCTTGGCCGCCTGGGCCGCGCGCCAGCGCCGCTCGCCGGCCACGATCTCATAGGCATCGCCGCCCAGCGGCCTGACCAGGATCGGCAGCAGGATGCCCTTCTCGCGGATCGACTCGGTCAGATCGTGCAGGTCCTCGGGCGCGAAGGTCTGGCGCGGTTGGAAGCGGTTGGGCTTGAGGAAGGCGGTGGGCAGGGTGCGCGCGGCCCGTGCCGCCTCGCCGCGCGTCGGCACCGCTTCCTCGCCGATCAACGCCGACAGTCCCCGTCCGAGGCCCGCTCTGGGATTCATCATGCCGCCTTGCGCAGACGTTCGCGCTGGATGAGCTCGCCCGCGAGCTTGATATAGGCCTGGCTGCCCGGACATCTCAGATCGTAGACCAGCGCCGGCAGGCCGTGGCTCGGCGCCTCGGAGATGCGCACGTTGCGCGGAATGACGGTGGAATAGACCTTTTCGCCCATGTTCTCGCGCACGTCGGCGGCGACCTGGTCGGAGAGCTTGTTGCGCTTGTCGAACATGGTCAGCACGATGCCCTGGATCTCGAGCGCGGGGTTCAGGTTCGCGCGCACCAGCTCGATCGTCTTGAGCAGCTGCGACAGGCCTTCGAGCGCGAAGAACTCGCATTGCAGCGGCACCACGACCGCGTCGGCCGCGACCATCGCGTTCACGGTCAGCAAAGTCAGCGACGGCGGGCAGTCGATCAGCACGTAGGAGAAGGGCGATTGCCCCGGGGATGATCCGTGTACGGAATATTCCGCGAGCGCGTCCTTGAGCCGCGAATTTCGCCGCTCCATGTCGATCATCTCAAGCTCGGCGCCGGAGAGATCGACGGTGGAGGCCACCAGCGAGAGCCGCGGGATGCGGGTCGGGATGATCGCCTCGGCGAGCTTCGCCTGGCCCATCAGCACGTCGTAGGTCGTGAGCTTGCGCTCGGCGCGCGGCACGCCCAGCCCCGTCGAGGCATTGCCTTGCGGGTCGATGTCGATGACGAGCGTCGGTTCGCCGACCGCGGCCAGCGCGGTGCCGAGGTTGATCGCCGTCGTGGTCTTACCGACGCCGCCCTTCTGGTTGGCGACGACCAGCACCCTTGGGCGCTTGAGGTCTGACGGTGCCGACATTGGTGTTGCCGACATTGATGTCGTCGACATGGGCGAGCTCCCGGATTTCCAGGACCGTGCCGGACGGATTGGTCAGGCTGGGGTGCTGGAGGACCTTCATTTTCCAGGAATTGCGGGCCTGCGTCAATTCAGCCCCCACATTTTGTCCTTTGAGAAACAAGGCCATGGAGTCCGGTCCGAGGAATTTCTGTGCATAGCCGAGCAACTTGTCGAGCGGCGCACAGGCTCGTGCCGTGACGACGTCGAAGCCCTGGGGTGCTGCCGCTTCCATGCGCTCGTTGCGGACGATGGTGTCGAGGCCGAGCCGGTCGCGGACCGCCTCGAGGAACCGGCATTTCTTGGTCGTGGCTTCGAACAGCGTGACCCGGACCTTGCCGCGGAGCAGCTCGGCCAGGACCAGGCCGGGGAAACCGGCGCCGCTGCCGAGGTCGGCCAGGGTCGTGGCGCTCTCGGGGATGAACCGCGCCAGCTGCGCGCTGTCCCGGACATGCCGGTTCCAGACGTCGGCGAACGAGGCCGGCGAGACCAGGTTGTGCCGGGCGTTCCAGTCCTCCAGCATGCCGACATAGGCCTTCAGCCGGGCCAGTGTTTCCCCGGAAACGTGTTCAGGCGACACGCTTGGTTCCCGCGCGAACATGGGCGAGGACGAGGGTTAGGGCCGCCGGCGTGATGCCGTCGATCCGCGCCGCCTGGCCCAGGGTGGCCGGACGAATGCTGGCCAGCTTTTGCCGGACCTCCGTCGACAATCCGCGGATCGCGTCATAATCGAGGCCGTCCGGCAGGCACAGGCCTTCATCGCGCCGGAACGCCAGGATGTCTGCCTCCTGCCGGCCCAGATAGCCGGCATATTGCGCATCGATCTCGAGCTGGTCACGGATGTTTCCCGGGAAACAATCGAGTTCCGGCCAGATCCCCGAAACCACGCCGAAATCCACGTCGGGCAAGGCGAGGAGCTCGAACGCACTGCGCCGCAGGCCATCGAGGCGGATGGCGATCCCGCGCCGCCGCGCCTCGTTGGGCGTGAGATTGAGCGTCCCCATCCGCGCCCGCGCCCGCTCCAAGGTGTCCATCTTGGCCGTAAACGCCGCGGCCCGCTCTAGTCCTACGCAACCGGCCGCGAGTCCGACGGGGGTCAGCCGCTGGTCGGCATTGTCCGCCCGCAGGGTGAGGCGATATTCCGCGCGCGAGGTGAACATGCGATAGGGCTCGGACACGCCCCTGGTCACAAGGTCGTCGATGAGCACCCCGATATAGGCCGCGGCCCGGTCCAGGATCATCGGCCCGGCGCCCGTCCGGCCGCGGGCGGCGTTGAGACCCGCCATCAAGCCCTGGGCCGCCGCCTCCTCATAGCCCGTCGTGCCGTTGATCTGGCCAGCGAAGTACAAGCCCTTGATTTTCTTGGTTTCCAGGGTCGGCCGGAGCTCGCGCGGGTCGACATAGTCGTATTCGATGGCATAGCCGGGCCGGCGGACCGCGACCTGCTCCAGCCCCGGAATCGTCTTCAGGAGAGCGAGCTGGACCTCTTCCGGCAGCGAGGTCGAGATGCCGTTGGGATAGACCGTGTCGTCGTCCAGCCCTTCCGGCTCCAGGAAGATCTGGTGGCCGTCGCGGCCGGCGAAGCGCACCACCTTGTCCTCGATCGACGGGCAATAGCGCGGGCCGGTGCTCTCGATCTGGCCGGAATACATCGGCGCGCGATGCAGGTTGGCGCGGATGATGGCGTGGGTCTCGGGTGTGGTGCGCGTGATGTGGCAGACGGTCTGCGGCGTCGCGATCGCCCCGGTGAGGAACGAAAAGGGCGAGGGCGGGTCGTCGCCGTGCTGAACCTCGAGCGCCGGCCAATCGACGGTCGTGCCGTCGAGCCGCGGCGGCGTCCCCGTCTTCAGCCGGCCCATCGCGAAGCCTTGCGAATACAAGGTCTGCGACAGCCCGACGCTCGGCGCCTCGCCGACCCGGCCGGCGGGGATGCGCGTCTCGCCCATATGGATCAGGCCGCGCAGGAAGGTGCCGGTCGTCAGCACCACAGCGCCGGCGCGGATGGTCTCGCCCTCGGCGGTGACGACGCCGGTCGCCCGGCCGTCGGCGATCATAAGGTCTTCGGCCGCGGCGGCGCGGATATCGAGGTTCGGCTGCGCCGCCAGCGCCCCCTGCATCGCCTGGCGATAGAGCTTGCGGTCGGCCTGGGCCCGCGGCCCGCGCACGGCCGGACCCTTGCGGCGGTTGAGCATGCGGAACTGGATCCCGGCCGCATCGGCGATCCGGCCCATCAGCCCGTCCAGCGCATCGATCTCGCGCACCAGATGGCCCTTGCCGACCCCGCCGATGGCCGGGTTGCAGGACATCTCCCCGATGGTTTCGAGCTTGTGGGTGAGCAACAGCGTGCGCGCGCCCAGGCGCGCCGCGGCAGCCGCCGCTTCGCAGCCCGCATGGCCTCCGCCGATGACGATGACGTCGTAGGTGCTCATTGCCGCTCCATACGCGCGCCGCGGGCGAGGGGCAAGGCTCGGCGCAGCAATCCGCATCGCCGAGTCAAGTAGTCCGTATACGGATCACTTTCCGATGCAGAAATCCTTGAACACCACGTCGAGCAGATCTTCGACGTCGACGCGTCCGGTAATGCGCCCCAATGCGCGCAATGCGAGGCGCAGCTCTTCGGCGATCAATTCGGGACGTTCGGCGGGCGCGGCCAGCGCCCCGGCAAGCGCGCGCGCCGTCTCTTCGAGCGCGCGGCGGTGGCGCTTGCGGGTGAGGGCAGGGGTTTCGCTCTTCGCGTCCAGCCGGTCGCGCACCTTTCGGGTCAGCGCGGCCACCAGCGCATCGAGGCCCGCGCCCGTCTTGAGCGAGATCGACAGGCCGTCGCGACGCCTGAGATCGGCCTTGTTCCACGCCACCAGATCGGCGCGCACCTCCGGCGGCGCGACATCGGATGCGCCGTCCAGCAGCAGCAGCACCAGATCGGCAGCCTCGGCCCGGGCGAGCGCGCGGCGCACGCCTTCGGCCTCGACCGCATCCGCCGCGTCGCGCAAGCCCGCGGTGTCGGCGACGGTCACCGCATAGCCGCCGAGGTCGAGCCGCACCTCGATCACGTCGCGCGTGGTGCCCGCGGTCTCGGCCACGATGGCGACGTCGCGCCTGGCAAGGGCGTTGACCAGCGAGCTCTTGCCGGCGTTCGGCGGACCGATCACCGTTAGATAAAGCCCCTCGCGCAGGATCTCGCCGCGTCCGCCGTCGTCGAGCCGGGCTTGGATCTGCTCGAGGATTTCCCGCACCGCGGCCTTGGCCTGGCCAAGCATGTCCGCCGGCAGCTCTTCGTCGGAGAAATCGATCGCGGCCTCGGCCCAGGCCGCGGCCCCGATCACCGCCGCGCGCCAGCCCTCGATGAGATCGGACAGCGCACCGTCGTATTGGCGCAGCGCCTGGCGCCGCTGGGCCTCGGTCTCGGCCTCGACCAGGTCGGCAATGGCCTCGGCCTGGGTGAGATCGAGCTTGCCGTTCTCGACCGCGCGGCGGCTGAATTCGCCGCGCTCGGCCGGCCGTCCGAATTCGGCCAGCGCGGTCAGCACACCCTCCACGACGGCGCGCCCGCCATGGACATGGAACTCGGCCACGTCCTCGCCGGTGAAGCTGTCAGGGCCCCGGAAATAGAGCACCAGCCCGCGGTCGATGCCGGCGATCCGCGCCAGCGCGGCCCGGCGCGGCTGGCCCGGCGGCTTGCCGGTCAAGGCTTCCACGGCGCGCGCGGCATCGGGACCCGACAGACGCACCACCGCCACCCCGGCCCGGCCGGGGGCGCTCGCCAGCGCGAAAATCGTATCCATCAGGCCTTTTTCTTCGTGCCCCCGGCGGCCCGCGCGGCGCCATCCCACAGGAAGCGCTGGAACTGCTCGAGCCCCGCCCCGCCCACCGGCATCCAGGCCTTGAACATCGCCTCGGGATCGGAGGTGTCGAGCGCGGCCTTCATGCGCTTCTGCATCTCGGCCAGCAGCTCGTCCTGCATCCTGGATACGTCGGGAAGACCCATCAGCCTGCGGGCCTCCTCGGGCGTCATGTCCATTTCGACGTTGATCTTCATGGGCTTAACCGCTTTCGGGGCGACCGCTTGTGAGCGCGGCCAAGGGCGCGCTAAAGGAAGCTTGAGCAAGACTTCCGCAAAACGCAAACGGGAATCATCATGAGTCGCCTCGACCAGACCACCAGCCCCTATCTCCAGCTTCACAAGGACAACCCGGTCCAGTGGTACCTCTGGGGTCGCGAGGCGTTCGAAGCGGCGGCCGCCCAGAACAAGCCCATCCTGCTCTCGGTCGGCTACACCGCCTGTCACTGGTGCCACGTGATGAACCGCGAGAGCTTCGAGGATGCGCAGACCGCGGCGCTGATGAACGACAACTTCATCAACGTGCTCGTCGACCGCACCGAACGGCCCGACGTCGACCAGGTCTATCAGAACGCGGCGACCCTGATGGGCGCGCGCGGCGGCTGGCCGCTGACGATGTTCCTGGACTCGAAGGGCATGCCCTATCTCGCCGGCGGCTATTTCGCCAAGGAAGAGAAGGCGGGCGGCCTGCCGTCGTTCAAGACCGCGCTCACCGAGGCCGCCAAGCTCTATCGCGACAGGGCCGACGAGGTCGCCCAGGGCACCGCGCGCATCGGCGAGCAGCTGAACGAGGTGTTCAACCGCTCGATGCGCGCCCCGCTCGACGCCCAGGCGCTCGACCTCGCCGCCATCAGCATGGCGCACCGCTTCGACATCTTCTTCGGCGGCATCATCGGCACGCCGAAATTCCCGTCGGTGCAGCAGGTCGAGGTCTTGTGGCGCGCTTATCTGCGCAGCGCCGCGCCGCAGTTCCTCCAGCTGATGTCGACCACCCTCGACCACATGCTGATCGCGGGGCTCTACGACCACGTCGGCGGCGGCTTCTTCCGCTACGTCGTCGACGAGCGCTGGGAGACGCCGCACTTCGAGAAGGTCGGCAACGACAACGCCCAGATCGTCGGCCTGATGACCTCGGTGTGGCAGCACAACCGCAACGCCATCTGCGAGATCCGCATCCACGAGACCATCGACTGGCTGATGCGCGAGATGATGGTCGAGGACGCCTTCGCGGCCGCGCTCGACGCCGACACCGACGGCGAAGAGGGCAAGTATTATCTGTGGAGCGAGGCCGAGATCGATGCCGCGCTCGTCGGCACCTTCGTGCAGAAGTTCAAGCAGGCCTACAGCGTCACGCGCGACGGCAACTTCAACGGCAAGAACGTCCTGCACCGCCAGGGCTCGTCCGCGCCGTTCCCGCAATCCGATGCCGACGAGACGCTGCTCAAGCGCCAGCGCGACCTCCTTCTCGCCGCGCGCCAGAAGCGCAACGCGCCGCTGCGCGACGACAAGGTGCTGGCCGACGCCAACGGCATGATGATCACCGCGCTGGTCGAGGCCGGCCAGGCGATGGGCCGCACCGACTGGACGACGGCCGCGATCAAGGCCTTCGACTTCGTGGTCAAGGCGCTGGGCGACGGCGACAAGCTCAGCCATTCCTGGCGCGCGGGAAAGCGCGGCCACCAGGCCTTCTCCGACGACTATGCGCATATGGCGCGCGCGGCGCTGGCCCTGTGGGAGGCGACCGGCGAGCCGCGCTTCCTCGAGCGCGCCAAGGCCTGGGCGCATACCCTGAACGAGAACTACTGGGACGGCGTTATGGGCGGCTATTTCTACACCGCGCATGACGACGAGCCGCTGATCGTCCGTACACGGTCGATCTACGACCAGACCCAGCCGCCCGCCAATGCGGTGATGATCGGCGTGCTGGCGCGCCTGTTCATGGCGACGAACGAGATGGTCTACAACGAGCGCTGCGGTACCTTGCTGCGCGGCTTCACGACCGAGGCGATGCGCGTGCCGCAGGCGATGGGCAGCTATTTCAACAACGTCGAGTTCGCCGCCTCGAACCTGCAGATCGTCATCGTCGGGCCCAACTCCAGCGCCAAGACGCAGGAGCTGGTCGCCGCCGTCAACGGCCGCAGCCTGCCCAACAAGCTGCTCACGGTCGTGACGCCCGACTTCGCCCTTCCCGAAGGCCATGTCGCGCGCGGCAAGGCGATGGAGAACGGCCAGCCGACGGCCTATCTGTGCCAGCGCGGCTCGGTCTCGGCGCCGATCACCAACGCTGTGACCTTGAGCCAGATCCTGCAGCTGCCGCAGCAGCGGCCCGCCCCCGGCGCCCGCCCGCAGTGACGGGAGCGCGCCCGCGATAGAGAGGCTTCGATGACCGCCAAGCAGATCTCGATCTCCACGCCCGACGGCGCGTTTGCGGGCTACCTGGCCGTGCCGAGCTCGGCGCGCGGTCCCGGCATCGTCGTCATCCAGGAGATCTTCGGCGTCAACCAGGTGATGCGCGACGTCGCCGACGGGCTCGCCGCCCACGGCTATTTCGCGCTGGTGCCCGACCTCTTCTGGCGGCTCGAGCCCGGCGTGCAGCTGACCGACAAGACCGATGCCGAATGGCAGCGCGCCTTCGACCTGATGAACCGCTTCGATCCGGACAAGGGCGTGGCCGACATCCAGGCCGCGATCGACGCCTTGCGCGGCCGCGAAGGCTGCACGGGCAAGGTGGGCGCGGTCGGATATTGCCTGGGCGGACTGCTCGCCTATCTCACCGCGGCGCGCACCGACATCGATGCCTCGGTCGGCTATTACGGCGTGAACATCCATCAGAAGCTCGACGAAGCGGCGAACATCAAGAGGCCTTTGATGCTGCATGTCGCCGCAAAGGACCAGTTCGTGCCGCCCGAGGCGCAGAAGAAGATCGTCGACGGCTTGAGCGGCAATCCGCTGGTCGCCGTCCACGTCTATCCGGAGATGGACCACGCCTTCGCGCGCGTCGGCGGGGCGCATTACGACAAGGCCTGCGCCGATCTCGCCAACGGGCGGACCTCGACCTTCTTCCGGCAGCACCTGGGTTGATCTTGCAGAGGTTGTATATTTGAACAATAATCTCTCTGGTTTAGGGAGACCTCGTCATGCATCGTCGTGGTTTGAAGCTCGGCCTGGGATTGCTGCTGACCGGGTACGTTGCCGCGGGCGCCGATCCGGCGCCGCGCCCTTCGATCTGGATATGGCCGCTCTCGAGCTATGGCCGCAGCGCCGTATCCCAGGACTATGCCGAATACGGGTATGTCGAGGGCAAGCATCACACCGGGATGGACATCGGCACGGGCGGCACCCATCCCGACGTCCACGCTGCCGCCTCAGGTTACATCACGAAGTACGTGCCGAACGGGGCGACCGGCTGCAAATCCACCGGCTGTCCCGATCACGGCTACGGCAACTCGCTTGCCATCCGCCATAAACGCAAGCTCTACAGTTTCTATGCGCATATGGACCACATCGACGCGGAA
This sequence comes from Alphaproteobacteria bacterium, assembly GCA_019247845.1. Classification (GTDB taxonomy): domain Bacteria; phylum Pseudomonadota; class Alphaproteobacteria; order Micropepsales; family Micropepsaceae; genus Rhizomicrobium. Next base: position 77,952 of record JAFBAL010000010.1, read on the forward strand.
CTGCTCTCGCGGATCAAGGACAAATGCCAAGAGCACGCCGGCAAAGACCAATACGGCGCAGTGATGGACGAATGGGACTGCAAGAACAAAGCCGTGCATGTGCAACAGGGCGACACGATCGGCGTCGTCGGCAACACCACCTATGGCTGCTCGGGGCCGACATGCTATTTCACCGACAAGGTGCTTCCCATTCATCTGCACTTCGAGTCGAAGAAGTTCGACACGCTCGAATCGCCCGATGAGCCGACCGCTTTCGGCTATTCCGTTGCCCATCCCCATTTCGACGGCTGGCAGGATCCGATCAGCTGGGTCGAAGGCTCCACTTCGATCGCCGATCCCTATCAAGTCACCGTCACCGGAGACGGTGAAGGCGTGAACATGCGGGTCGGCCCGAATACCGAGTATCCGGCCCGCCTCGCTGCCCATGCGGGCGCGACCTATTGGGCGCAGAACACGCTGGGGTCCACCGGCGGCTGCTCGATGGGCTGGTACAAGCTGCGCCGGACGCGCGATCTGTCCGGCGATCCCAACACCTATTTCGTTGCCAACGACGGTTATAAGCTTCCGGACGTATGGGTTTGCCGCGGCAACAACGGGATCACGTACATCGCACCCTGAAGCGTCACGCCGTCCGAGGTGACATCGGCGTCCGCCGATCTACAATAGGACCGATGCGTACGCTCACCCTCATCGCCATCGCGTTTGCGGCCTATCTCGCCGCCGACGTGGCGCATGAGGGGCTCGGCCATGGCGGCACCTGCATCGCGCTCGGCGGGCGCATGCTGCTGCTCGACACGACCTATGAGAGCTGCTCGATCCAGAGCCGCTGGATCGATCTCGCCGGACCGCTCGTCGGCATCGTCGTGGCGCTGCTGGCCTGGGCGGGGGCGCGGTCGGCGCGGCTTGCGAACCTGCGCGTCTTCTGCTCGCTGCTCTTCGCTTATGCCGCGTTCTGGAATCTCGGCTACATGATCAAGTCGGGGATCGCCTACGGCGGCGACTGGCACTTCGCCGTCGCCGGGCTGGCGCCCGCGGGCGTCTGGCACGTCGCGCTCGCCGTCGCAGGCGTCGCGCTCTACATCGGCGCGATGCGCATGCTCGCAGGCGCATGGCCGAGCGGCTCCGACATGCCCTCCGCAGCTTTTGCGCTCACTGCCTATGTCGCGGCCGCGGCGCTCTCCGCAGCCGGCGGCCTGTTCGATCCGCGCGGACCTTCCGCCGCGCTGACCGATGCGCTGCCGTCGTCCCTGGGCTCGATCGGGTTGGTGCTGGTGGGACTGAGACGCACCGGCGGCGTGGCGCTGCCGGTATCGTGGGCCTGGATCGCCGCCGGCGTGGTATCGGCGGTGGTCTTCGTGCGCCTGCTCGGTCCCGGGCTGCGGTTCTGATCCGCCGGCGCCCGCACGTCCTCGACCGTGCAGGAAGACAATATGGGATTGTCCTTGGCGCGGCCGCGGCGAGGGCGGGAGCGGCGAGGGAGGCAAGGACGAGCGGCGCGATACGCATGGGAGCTCCCGCATGGGCTGCTCCTCACAGGGGCAGGATCACGCCGCCGCCACCGTCCCGCGCATCAGCCGTCCGAGCACCAGCATCGCGGCCCCGCCGCCGACGGCGATGGCGGCGTGGATCGCCCAGAAGGTCGCGGGCGTGACCACCTCGTAGAGCCCGCCCAGCCGCCCGCTGACGGTGCTCCCCAAGAAGATCGCGAGGTAATAGACGCCCATCATCGTCGCGTTCACCTGGGCGGGCGCCACGCGCGAGAACAGCCCGGTGATGGTCGGCGAGAAGAACAGCCAGCCGATGTTCGAGGCGAGGTGGAAGACGATCGCCCAGGCGAGCGGCGCGCGCCCGTCCGCACCCGCGACGTATTGCGCGGCCGACAGCCACAGCGTCGAGACGCCGAACAGGAAACAGCCGATCGCGATCTTGGTGACGTCGCCCGGCTCGCGGCCGCGGCTCGCCTGCCGGCGCCACAGCATCAGCACCAAGGGCAGGCACAGGAACGGCGACAGCCCATCGATGGACTGCAGCCACGGCACCGGCATGGTCCAGCCGCCATAGCTCAGCCGCACGTGATCGCGGACCCAGAGGTTGTAGGTGTTCCACACCTGGCTTTGCGCGATCCAGAAGGTCGAGGCCACCGGCACCATCGCGGTGAGATAAACGATCGCGCGCTTGTCGTGCGCGGTCAGCGGCGCGCGCGGCGCCCCGCGCCCATGCAGCGCATCTTCGCCGCGCACCCGCTCCGCCGGCAGGTTGCGGCTGCCCAGCAGATAGAACACCAGCCCCGCCAGCATGCCCACGCCCGCGAAACCGAACGCGATGTGCCAGCCGAGCGACTGCTGCAGCTGGCCCGTGGCCAGGGGCGCGACGAAGGCGCCAAGATTGACGGCGCTGCCATAGAGCTGGAACGCCACGCCGCGGCGGCGGTCGTCCTTGGCATAAAGATCGCCCAGCTGCGGCGCCAGGTTGCCGCGCAAGGTGCCCGCGCCCAGGATCAGCAGCAGCAGCGCCGGCAGGAACGACTGCTCGAAGGCCATGCAGAAATGTCCGGCGGTCATCAACAGCGCGCCCAGCGCCACCGCGCGCGTCCGCCCCAGCACGACGTCGCCCAGGAAGCCGCCGAACACCGGCATCAGGTAGACGAAGCCGACATAGAGCCCGAAGATCTGCGAGGCCAGCGCCTGCACGGACAGCGGCCCGGTCACGGATTCGATCGAGGCGCGCAAGGTGGCAAAGCCTGCGATGTGCTCGATGTGGCCGGGCAGCAGAAGGTACTCGACCATGTAGAGCACCAGCAGCGCCTGCATGCCGTGGAACGACACGCGGTCCCAGAACTCGGTGCCGGCGACGGTGAAGAGTCCGCGCGGATGCCCGAACCGGGTCGCGCCTTCGCCTGCGTCGATCTCCGCTGCCGTCATCGCCCTCGCCCTGCGCCCCCCGATGCGCCTAGAATAGCGCCTTGCGGAGCGCGGGGAAGACGATGAAAGCCATCCGTTTCCATGAGACCGGCGGGCCCGAGGTTCTCAAGCTGGAGGACGTCGCGCTGCCGCCGCCCGCGCCCGGCCAGGTGCGCGTGCGCCACACCGCCATCGGGGTCAATTTCATCGACACCTATCACCGCAGCGGGCTCTACAAGCTGCCGCTGCCTTCGGGGCTCGGCACCGAGGCCGCCGGCATCGACACCGCCAGCGGCGCGCGCGTCGCCTATGCCGGCCCCATCGGCGCCTATGCGCAGGAGGCCAACGTCCCCGCCGACAAGCTGGTGCGGCTGCCCGATTCCATCTCCGACGAAATCGCGGCCGCGGCCCTGCTCAAAGGCATGACGGCGCAATACCTGCTGATGCGCACCTATGCGGTGAATCCGGGAGAGACGATCCTGTTCCATGCCGCGGCGGGCGGAGTCGGCCTCATCGCCTGCCAATGGGCCAAGCACCTGGGCGCAACCGTCATCGGCACCGTCGGCTCCGACGACAAGGTGGAGCTCGCCCGCGCCAACGGCTGCGACCACGTGCTCAACACGCGCAAGGACGACTGGGTCGCGCGCGTGCGCGAGATCACCGGCGGCGAAGGCGTGCCGGTGGTCTATGACTCGATCGGCAAGGACACCTGGGGCGGCTCGCTCGATTGCCTCGCCGTGCGCGGCATGATGGTCAGCTTCGGCAACGCCTCGGGCGCGGTGCCGGCCTTCGAGCCCGGGACCTTGAGCGCCAAGGGCTCGCTCTACCTCACGCGCCCGACGCTGTTCCATTACACAAGGACGCCCGAAGAGCTGCAGCAGACCGCCGACGACCTCTTCGCGGTGATCGCCTCGGGCGCGGTCAAGATCGCGGTGCATCAGCGCTTCAAGCTGGAAGAAGCGCGCGCCGCGCACGAGGCGCTGCATTCGCGCAAGACGACGGGCGCGACGATCCTCATGCCTTAGCGCGCGTGAGGCGCGCGCCGCGCACGAGGCGCTGCATTCGCGCAAGACGACGGCGTGACGATCCTCATGCCTTGAGAGGCAGGTCCTGCGGGATGCGGCCTTGCTGCTGCAGCACCGCGGCGGTGTCGAAGAACTCCGAGCAGGAGACGATCCTGCCGTCCTTGAACTGCCAGCGGTTCACCAGCGGGAAGACCAGCGGCCGCGCGGTCCGCCGGTCGAACAGCGACAGCATGCTGGTCGCCCAGATCACGTCGCCCTCGCCGATCATCTCGACGACCTCATAGCGGCTGATCTCGTAATCGGCGGCGATCATCGACAGCGCCTCGACGACGCCGGCGCGGCCGCGGCGAACTCCGCCGAAACGGTAGTGGTTGGCCAGGCTGTTCGAGGCCCAGACGACATCCTCGTCCAGGGCCTCGTAGATCGGCGCGAAATCGCCGCTCTCATAGGCCACGATCATGCGCCTGAGCGTCGCCTTGTTCTCCTCGACCGACGTCGCGGCCACGGGCTCACTCCGCGGCTTGACGCAGATAGATCGAACGCTTGGGGCGCGCCATCACGCGGGCGACCATCGGCTCGAACGCCGCGAGCGGCATGGTGTCGTAGCCCGGATCGAAGGCGTTCTGGTCGTGACGAGCGCAGAACATCGCGGTGCGCTCGAAGTTCGGATGGCCGCGGAACTGCTCGCGCAGGTTCCGGTCCAGCCCCAGATAGTGGAAGAAGTAATAGCCCTGGAAGATGCCGTGATGCTGCAGCATCCACCAATTCGCCTCGGAGACGAAGGGCTTCAGGATCGTGGCCCCCAGCTCGGCGTGATTGTGACTCGCCAGCGTGTCGCCGATATCGTGCAGCAGCGCGCAGACGACGTATTCTTCGTCCATGCCGTCGCGATGCGCCAGGCTGGCCGATTGCAGCGAGTGCTCCAGCCGGTCCACCGCGAAGCCGCCACAATCGCCTTCCAGCATCTTCAGATGCGCGAGCACGCGCTTGGGCAGGTCCTGGTTGAAGTGCACCGCGGCGGCGGCGATCTTCATCCAGTCCTCCTGCGTGCCCTCCATCATCGCGTGGAACTGCGCGCGATCCTGCGGTTCTTCGCCCATCGGGTCCTCCGGCTCAGGCGGAGGCAGTGTCGGCTCCGGCCGGTGGCAGGTCAATGCGGCCGCACGTTGTGCGACACCGCTGAGACCGATTCTCAAAACCGCAATTCGGCGCTATCGTCGCAAATCACCTTTGGGGCCGGACATGAGCAAGAACAATCCGCTGGAAGCCGCGTTCGAGAAATTCATCTTCGCCAGCCGCTGGCTGATGGCGCCGTTCTATCTGGGACTGATCGCCGCGCTGGTCGCCCTCGTCGTCGTCTTCGTCCAGGACATCGCGCACGAGATCCTCAAGCTGCCGGAGCTGAGCGAGACCGACATCATCGTCTGGGTGCTGTCGCTGATCGACCTGTCGCTCGCCGCCAACCTGCTGATCATGGTGATCTTCGCCGGCTACGAGAACTTCGTCTCCAAGATGGACATCGGCGACCATCCCGACCGGCCGAGCTGGATGGGCAAGGTCGATTTCTCGGGCATGAAGCTGAAGCTGGTCGCCTCGATCGTCGCAATCTCGGCCATCCACCTGCTGCGCGCCTTCATGGAGGTCGACACCGTCGACGAGCGCAGCCTGCGCTGGAAGGTGATCATCCATCTCGTCTTCGTGGTCTCGGGCGTCCTGCTCGCGCTGATGGACTGGATCAGCGAGAGGGCGGACGAGCATCACTAGTCGATTTCGAGGGGACGCCCTTCCTCCAGTTCCGCGATTGCGTCTTCCGGAACCTCATGGCCTGCGTCGCGATGAAGCCGAAGGTGCGCGATCATTTCGCGCTCGGTCTGAAGCAACAAGCTTGCGCCATCCGAAAGCGGGCATCTGCAACAGCAAATGCCGCCTTTGACGTCGTAATAGACATAGACGTCGCTGCCCCATCCCAAGCGGCACAGCGCCATGCCCGTGTCCTCACGTATTCATGCTGTCGAAGAAGTCGCTGTTGGTCTTCGACACGCGCAGCTTGTCGAGCAGGAACTCGATGGCGTCGATGGTGCCCATCGGCGCCAGGATGCGGCGCAGGACGTACATCTTGGCCAGCGTGCCCTTGTCGACCAGGAGCTCTTCCTTGCGGGTGCCCGATTTGAGGATGTCGATCGCGGGGAACACGCGCTTGTCGGCGACCTTGCGGTCCAGGATGATTTCCGAGTTGCCGGTGCCCTTGAACTCCTCGAAGATCACCTCGTCCATGCGGCTGCCGGTGTCGATCAAGGCGGTCGAGATGATGGTCAGCGATCCGCCTTCCTCGATGTTGCGCGCCGCGCCGAAGAAGCGCTTCGGACGCTGCAGCGCGTTGGCGTCGACGCCGCCGGTCAGCACCTTGCCCGACGAAGGCACCACCGTGTTGTAGGCGCGGCCCAGGCGCGTGATGTTGTCGAGCAGGATGACGACGTCGCGCTTGTGCTCGACCAGGCGCTTGGCCTTCTCGATCACCATCTCCGCCACCTGGACGTGACGCGTCGCGGGCTCGTCGAAGGTCGAGGACACGACCTCGCCCTTCACCGTGCGCTGCATGTCGGTCACCTCTTCCGGGCGCTCGTCGATGAGCAGCACGATCAGGTAGCACTCGGGATGGTTGGCCGCGATCGCCTTGGCGATGTTCTGCATCATGATCGTCTTGCCGACGCGCGGCGGGGCGACGATCAGGCAGCGCTGGCCCTTGCCCAGCGGCGAGACGATGTCGATGACGCGGCCGGTGCGGTCCTTCACCGTCGGATCGGGCAGCTCCATCACGAAGCGCTCGTCCGGGTAATAGGGCGTCAGGTTGTCGAAGGCGACCTTGTGCTTGATCTTCTCCGGATCCTCGAAATTGATCGTCGAGACCTTGAGCAGCGCGAAATAGCGCTCGCCGTCCTTGGGCGAACGGATCGGGCCTTCGACGGTATCGCCGGTGCGCAGGCCGAATCGGCGGATCTGCGACGGCGAGACGTAGATGTCGTCCGGGCCGGGCAGGTAGTTGGATTCGGGCGAGCGCAGGAAGCCGAAGCCGTCCTGCAATGTCTCGACCACGCCCGCGCCGGTGATCTCCACGTCGCGCTCGGCGAGCTCTTTCAGGATCGCGAACAGCATGTCTTGCTTGCGCATGGAGGATGCGTTCTCGATCTCGAGACTCTCGGCGAAGGCCAGAAGGTCGGTCGGGGTTTTGGACTTGAGATCCTGCAGCTTCATGGCTTGCAGGCCGTCTTGGACAGTCATGAAAAGTACACCTGGTAACGTGGGAGATCGGGTCCGGTTTGCCGCGAACGCCCAAGGGCCGTGCGCGAGGTCATCATCGGAAGATTGATCGCATCGCGCCGGGTTTCCCGGATCAAGCGTCTCGCGCTTTCGCGCTCGGCCCGCCTGCGATGCTTGGGGAACGGCCCTATATAGCCCTATTTCGCGGGGATGCAAATAGGGCCCAAGCCGAACGATCTCAAAACGGTTTCACGATTACCAGGATGACAATCAAGGCCATCAAAAGCGGCGGAACCTCGTTCAGCATGCGATAGAAGCGCGCGGGCTTGTCGTTGCGGTCCTGGGCGAAGGCGCGCACCCGCCCCGCCAGATAGCCGTGCACGCCGGACATGATCAGCACCAGGGCAAACTTCGCCTGGAACCAGTGCTCGCGATAGGCCGCGGTGAGGAGGGCGAGCGTCAGCCCGAAGATCCAGGTCGCGATCATCGCCGGATTGACGATCACGCGCAGCAGCTTCTTCTCCATCACCTTGAAGCGTTCGGACTCGCTCGAGCCCGGCGCGGTCTCGGTGTGATAGACCAACAGCCTGGGCAGATAGAACATCCCCGCCATCCAGGCGATGACGCTGATGACGTGGAACGCCTTGATCCATTCCAGATGGTCGGAGAGGAACCTCATGGCCCAGAGCCTTTGTCGACTTCGTTCAGCACCAGTTGCGCCAGCGCCTGGATGAATTCCGGCCGCGTGCCGACCGTGGGCACGCGCAGATAGTCCGCCGTCCCCGACGCATGCGCCAGTTCGGCATAGTCCATGTCCAATTCTACCAGGGTCTCGGAGTGTTCCGAGACGAAGGCGACGGGTGCGACGATCAAGCCCAACCCCGCCTTGCCGGCGCGCAGGATCTCGGCATCGGTCGCGGGTCCGATCCATTTGAGCGGCCCGACCCGGCTCTGATAGCAGACGACGGCTTCCAGCTCGTCCATCCCCAATTCGCGCACAAGCGCGGCGGCGGTCTGCTCGACCTGCGCCTGGTAAGGATCGCCCTTCCTGATCACGCGCTCCGGCAGCCCATGCGCCGAGAGCAGCAGCCGGTAGCGCAGACCGGGTTTTGCCCTGGCCAAGGTCTCGCGGATGTTCACCGCCAGCGCGGCGATGAAGCCCGGCGCGGTGGGATAGCTGGTCACGCGCGCCGTTGGGATCGACAGGCCGCGCGCCGCGCGCTCCCAATCCTTGAACGAGGAGGCCGTCGTGGTGGTCGAGAATTGCGGATAGAGCGGCAGCAGCACGATCCGCTCCGCGCCCCAGTCCTCGACCGCCTTGGCCGCGCCGTCGCTGAAGGGATGCCAGCAGCGCATCGCGACGAAAGCCCTCGCCTCGACGCCCGCCGCCGCCAGCGCCGCCTCCAGCGCGCGCGCCTGGGCCTGGGTCTGCTCGACGATGGGCGAGCGGCCGCCGATCTTTCGATAGATCTCGCGCGTGATCGGCGCGCGGCGCCGCGCGATCAGGCGCGCCAGCGGCAGCCGCACGATCGCGGGCAGGGCGATGATCGCGGGATCGCTGAACAGGTTGCGCAAATAGGGCTCGACCGCGTCCGGGCCATCCGGTCCGCCCAGATTGAACAGCACGACGGCGAGCTTCACCCGCGCACCCGCTTCAGCATCCGCTCGACATGCGCGATCGGCGTTTCGGGCAGGATGCCGTGGCCCAGGTTGAAGACGTGCGGCTTGCCGTTCGTTGCAGCCAGGATGGCATCGATCGCCGCGTCCAGCGCGCGCCCCCCCGCGATCAGCGCGATGGGATCGAGATTGCCCTGGATGACGCAAGGCAGGGTCTTCGCGGCCCAGCCTATCGGCGCCGCGGTATCGAGCGAGACGGCATCGACGCCTGTCTCCGCCGCATAGCGCTCGTAACCGGCCAAGGTCGCGGCCCGCGGAAAGCCGATCACCAAAGCCTTGGGATGGATTGTGCGCAACTTGGCGACGATCTTCCTCGTCGGCGCGACCACCCAGCGCTCGAACATCGCTTCCGGCAAGCCCGAGGCCCAGGAATCGAAGATCTGCACCGCATCGGCGCCGGCCTCGATCTGCCGTGCCAGATGCGCCGCCACGCACTCCGCAAGCAGGTCGAGCAGCTGCTCGAAACTCTCGGGATCGCGATAGCCCCAGAGCTTGGCGGCCTTCTGCTCGTCGCCGCCTTTGCCCGCCGCCATATAGGTCGCCAAGGTCCATGGCGCGCCGGCAAAGCCGAGCAACGTGGTCTCTTGCGAAAGACTGCCGCGCACCAATCGCAACGCGTCATAGACCGGCGACAGGCTGTCCGCGTCGAACGTCAACCCGGCGCCGGACGCGATCGGCGCCATGCGCGGCCCGACCCCGTCCTCGAACGTCACCGCCATCCCCAGCGCCGCCGGGATCACCAGTATGTCCGAGAACAGGATCGCCGCGTCGAAGCCGAAGCGCCGGATCGGCTGCAATGTCACCTCGGCGGCCAGCTTTGGTGTCATGCACATGGTCCAGAACGAACCCGCCCTGGCGCGCGTCTCGCGATATTCCGGCAGATAGCGCCCGGCTTGGCGCATCATCCAGACCGGCGGTCTGTCGAAACGCTCTCCCTTCAGCACAGCGATCAATCTCTTCTCACTCAAAACAAGACTCCTAAGAAGGTTGGTGGAGAAGATGTTGGACCTGTGAGCTGTGGAGGAAGTTGAGGGTACTTGCTTTCTCTAGGCCGGTCGATCAGGCGAAACAAGCAGGTGGCGCGGCGGGTGATGCCGGGCCGTCGTCGCGAAGGCTGGGGATCGCGCTGTTGGAAACGCGCGAATTTGTTCGCGGCTTGGGCTAATGTGCATGGCTGAGCCCGGGCTCTGGGCATCGATGGGATGGATTTGTGGGTAACGCTTTTCACGTGCACCTGGTTTCCGACGCCACGGGCGAGACGCTGCATGCGATCGCCAAGGCGGCCTTGGCGCAATTCGAAGGCGTGGAGGTGCACGAGCACGCCTATATGATGGTGCGCAGCCGCCGCCAGCTCGAGCGCGCGGTGGAGCACATCCGCGACGATCCGGGGCTGGTATTCTTTACGCTGGCGAGCCTCGAGCTGCGCGGCGAGCTCATCGCGCAATGCGCGCAGCTGTCGATTCCCTGCCTCGACGTGCTCGAAGGCCCGGTGGCGGCGATGCGCCTGTTCCTGGGCGCCGCCGAAACGCATCGCCCCGGCGGCCAGCACGAAGTCGACCATCGCTATCTGCAGCGCATCGAGGCGATGAACTTCACCATCCAGCACGACGACGGCCAGTCGCTCGATTCGATCGACGAGGCCGAGGTGATCCTGGTCGGTGCCAGCCGCACCTCCAAGACGCCGACCTGCGTGTATCTGGCGATCCGCGGCGTGCGCTGCGCCAACGTGCCGCTCGTGCCGGGCATCCCGGTGCCGGCAGCGCTGCTCAAGGCATCGCGTCCGCTCGTGGTCGGATTGTGGGCCTCGGCCGAACGGCTGATCCAGGTGCGCCGCAACCGGTTGTCGACGATGGGCGAGGCCCGCGACACCGACTATGTCGAGCTCGAGGCCGTGCGTGCCGAGATCACCCAGACGCGCCGTCTCTACGAGCAGCACGGCTGGCCCGCGATCGACGTCTCGCGCCGCTCGATCGAGGAGACCGCGGCCGCCATCCTCAACCTGATGACCGAGCGTCAGGAGCAGCCGGCGTGACGCGCTTGATCCTGGCCTCGGCCAGCGCGAGCCGGGCGCAGATCCTCACATCCGCCGGCGTTGTCTTCGACGTCGTGCCGGCCAACGTCGACGAGGACACGGTCAAGGCCTCGGTCGAGGAGCCGCGCGCGGTGGCCGAGGCGCTCGCCTCGCTGAAGGCCTTCACGGTATCGGCGTCGCATCCCGGGCACCTGGTGCTCGGCGCCGACCAGGTGCTGGTGCTCGAAGGTCGCATCATGAGCAAGGCCCCCGATCTGGCCACCGCCGCGGAGCATCTGCGCCGGTTGCGCGGCAGGCGGCATGTGTTGATCTCGGCGCTGGCGCTTGCCCGCGGCGGCGCGCCGGTCTGGCGGCATGCCTCGGTCGCGGCGCTGACCATGCGCGACTTCAGCGATGCCTTCCTCGACGACTATCTGGCGCGGGAAGGCGAGGAGGTTCTGGGCAGCGTCGGCTGCTACCGGCTGGAAGGCCTGGGCGCCCAGCTTTTCGAAACGGTCGAGGGGGATTATTTCTCGATCCTGGGTCTGCCGCTGCAGCCGCTTCTGGGCGCGCTGCGCGGCTTTGGCGTGATCTTGGCGTGAAGATTGGGACATGAAGCTTGCCGGTGTCATCGGATGGCCTGTGGCGCAGAGCCTGTCGCCACGCCTGCACGGCGTCTGGCTCGCCGAACACGGCATCGACGGCGCCTATGTGAAGCTGCCGGTGAGGCCTGAGGACGTCTCGGTCGCGATCCGCGGATTGCAGCGCATAGGCTTTGCCGGTGTCAGCGTGACCGTGCCGCACAAGGAAGCCGCCTTCGCCGTCGCCCATCGTGTGGACGAAGCGGCGCGCGCGGCCGGCGCCGTGAACCAGCTCGTCTTCCGCGACGACGGCGAGATCGAAGGCCTCAATACCGACGCGACGGGACTGGCCGCGTCGCTGGCCGAGGTGGACTTTGCGGGCAAGCCGGTCGTGCTGCTCGGCGCCGGGGGGGCGGCACGCGCGGCGAGGGTGGCGCTCAAGGGCGCGCGCGAGATCCGCGTGCTGAACCGCACGCCCGGGCGCCTCGGCGCGCTGGGGCTCGCGCACTGGGCGGATGCGGCCAAGGACGCGGCGCTCGTCGTCAACACCACCGGCGCCGGCATGAAAGGGACGCCGTCGCTCGACCTCGACCTGACGCTGCTGCCCAAGACCGCCGTCGTCTGCGACATCGTCTACAATCCGCTCCACACCCCGCTGTTGAAACAGGCGCGGGGCCAAGGGCTCAAGACCGTCGACGGGCTCGGCATGCTGATACATCAGGCGGTGCCGGCGTTCCGCGCGTTCTATGGCGTCGAACCCAAGGTGACGCCGGCGCTGCGACGCGCGCTGGAAGAGGCATTGGAAGGGGCTTTGGCGTGAAGCGGCCGTTCCTCATCGGGCTCACCGGCTCCATCGGCATGGGCAAGAGCGAGACCGCAAAGCTCTTCGCGCGGCTAGGCGTGCCGGTCTACGATTCCGACGCCGCGGTGCACCGGCTCTACGAGAAGGACGGCGCCGCGGTTGCGCCCATCGAAGCGGCTTTCCCGGGGACGGTGGTGGACGGACGCGTCGACCGCGTGCTGTTGAGCAAGGCCGTCGGCGGCAACGAGACGGCGTTCAAGACACTCGAGGCCATCGTCCATCCCCTGGTGGGCGCCGAGAACCGCAAGTTCCTGGAGCGTCATGCGGATGCGCAGATGGTCGTGCAGGACGTGCCGCTGCTGTTCGAGACCGGCGGACACGCGCGCATGGACGCGGTGGTGGTGGTGAGCGCGCCGGCCGAGCTGCAGCGCGAGCGCGTGCTGGCGCGGTCCGGCATGACGCCCGAGAAGCTCGACCACATCCTGTCGCGCCAGATGCCCGACGCCGAAAAGCGTGCAAAAGCCCATTTCGTGGTTGAAACCGACAAGGGGCTGGAGCATGCATTCGAACAGGTGAAAACCATCGTCGAAGCCGTCAAAGCCCGCCGCCATGCGTGAGATCGTCCTCGATACCGAGACCACCGGCCTGGACCCGAACGACGGGCACCGGGTGATCGAGATCGGCTGCGTCGAGCTGATGGATCATTTCCCGACCGGCCGCAGCTTCCAGCGCTACTTGAATCCCGACCGCGACATGCCGGCCGAGGCGCAGCGCATCCACGGCATCTCCACCGAGTTCCTGGCCGACAAGCCGCGCTTCGCCGAGATCGTGGAGGAGTTCCTGGAGTTCATCGGCGACGCGCCGCTGATCATCCACAATGCGAGCTTCGACCTGAAGTTCCTGAATTCCGAGCTGCACCGCCAGAGCCGCGGGCCCATCCCCATCGCGCGCGCCGTCGACACCATCGACATCGCCAAGAGCAGATATCCGGGCTCGCGCTATTCGCTGGACGAGCTGTGCAAGCGCTTCTCCATCGACCTGTCGGGCCGCAGCCTGCACGGCGCCCTCCTCGACGCCGAGCTGACCGCGCAGGTCTATCTCGAGCTGATCGGCGGACGGCAGAAGCGCCTGCTGCTGTCGCCGGTCGACGAGGCGGTGGCGATCGTGGGCGAGATCCGCGTCGCGCGCCTGCGTCCCGTGCCGCTCGCGCCTCTCATCAGCGAGGCCGAAGTCGCGGCCCATGCGGCCTTCGTCGCCAAGGAGCTTGGCGAGGACGCGGTGTGGAGCTGGGGCGCCGCTGCTTCTTGAGAAGCTTGCAGAGCCGCTATTTCTTGAGCGGCGCTATCATGATCGTGGCCGTCGCGGTCGCGATCGTCTTGCCGGACGCGGTCGAAAGCTTCGCTTCCAGGAAATTGATCTGGCGCCCGCGCTTGAGCACGGTGGCTTCGGCGATGTGACGTCCGGCGCCGCCTTGGGAGAGATAGCTCACCTTCATCTCCAAGGTCGGCGCGATCTCGCCCCATTTCAGCACCAGCCCCGCCGCGACGGCCAGCACGTCGTCCATCACGCAGGCGATGGCACCGCCATGCAGCGCGCCGAAGCGGTTGAAATGGGGCTCGCCCAGCTCATAGGCGATACGCGCGAAGCCGGTCTCGGCGTCGATCTCCAACAGCTCCTGGTTCAGCCAGGCCGAGCATGGCGCCTGGCGCTTCAGGATCGCCTGGATGTTGGCGGGATAATCGGCCGCGCGCGCCGGATCGATGGCCTGGCGGCTCATGGCTTGAGCGCCTCGGCTTCGATGCCGGTCATCCTGCCGCTGTTCTCGTCCAGCAAGACGCTTGCGACGGGCGCAAGCGTCTTGCCGTCGTCGCGGTAGAAGACGAGCGTGTAGCCTGGAAAATCGCGCCACCCGACGGAAGGATGGCCGATGCGCACCAGATAAGGCTTGCCGCCGATCACGACGGGCAGGTCGTCCCTGTCGTTGCCGACATTGTTGTCGGTGTCCGGCTCGAGCTTGGCGCCGAAGGCCGGGATGGTGTCCTCGCGAACCGGAAGCGTCCCGGCCAGCGTCATGAGCCGCGCCTTGTCCGCGGGCCCGGGCTTTGGGCCGAAGGCGAAAGCCTTCTTCGCGGCTCCGGCCTCGTCGCGGGCGCGCGCGATGGCGGGCGCGAGCTTCGCGATCGCGGCCTCGGTCAGCGGCGCGTCCTTGGCGCGGAATATCTTGGTGACGCGATAGAGCGTCTCGAAGCGCGCCCGCACGGCGCAGGCGGCACCCCATTGGCCGTTCTCGAACGCCGCCAGCCTGAGATCGACGTCGAAATTGCGCGGCGCATGCCGGTCGGTTGCGGCGAAGACGGTCTTGCCGCCGATGCGCGCCAGGTTGCCCTCGCTCCTATAGCACTCGACGATCGGCCCTTCGCTGTCCTCCGACATGCCGCCATAGAGCGCGGCCGGCGCGTCGGGCAGCCTGTGGCCGTCTTGGAAGAACACGAAGGCCGCGCAATGCGCGGTGCCGCCCATGTCGCTGAACGCGTGCACCGGATTTGCCTTCAGCGACCAGACCTGGTCGCTCTCGAAGGTGATGTCCTTGACCGCCGCCGCAAGGCCTGCGTCCATGCCGTACTTTGCGACCAGCGTTTGCACATAACTGCCGGACTCCTTGGAATCGCTGTCTTCGTCCGACGCGGTCGCGATCTCGGCGAAGCCTTGCTTCGCCAGTGCATCGAGCGGCTGCAGCTCCAAGCCCGCCTTGGTGAAAGCCGGATCGGCCCGCAGCCGCGCGGCGATGTCGTCGCACAGACCGGCGGAAGCCGGCGGTGCCGCTGACGAAACCGGCGCCGCCGCGAACAGCACCGCACCCGCAGCCAAGGCCGGCGCGAACCGTCTCACGCCCAGAACGGCTCCAGGCGCCGGAAATCGTCCCAGCGCTTGAGCGCGCTCTTGCCCAGCCGCGCCGCGCGCGCGCGGTGCCAGCCGTTGATGAGCCCCGACGCGAAGAACAGATCGGCCTCGACGCGCGGCGCCATCGCGTCGCCGCCGGTGAGCTGCGCCAGGATCGCGCGCACCTGCCCCGAATCGTTGATCTCGCCCAGGATGTCCTGGAGCTCTTTCAGATGGCCGATATAGGTCTTGACCTTCTTCTTCCTGAACAGCGGGCCATAGAACTCCGCCGCATAGCGCAGCTTCTTGAGCGAAATGCGCAGGCGGTGGCAATCGCGCTGCTCCAGCGTCTTCAAATGCCGCCCGCGCTTTCGCGCCTTGACCAGGTATTCGTCGAGCCTGAGGCCCGCGACCGATTTGACCGGCGCGCGCATCACGCTGCGTCCGGTGAGATCGCTCACCGTCCAGGCGCGGTTCTGCGCGGCCTGGGCCACGTCGTTGTGCAGGCTGGTGAACTCGGCGCTGGCGACGCGCTCGACGACCTGGTCCCAGGCCTCGCGCCTGGCCTGGCCCAGCCGCTCGCGCAGCAGCGAGAAGGCCGCGTCCTGGCCCAGCGCTGCGACGGTGGGCTCGAACAGCTGCTCGGTGAAGACGTCCAGGTCGCGCGCCGGCGCGATCTTGGAGCTGAAGGCCTTGGTGCGCTCGAGCAATGCGCGTTGCTCCGGCGTCTGGAACTCCTCGCCGAAGGCGCTGAACGCGACCGCCAGACGGCGCAACCCGACGCGCAGCTGGTGCAGCCCCTCGACCTCGCGCGAATGCATCACGGCGGTGACGTTGGCGGTGACATGAGCATGACAGCCCAGCAGCGTGGCGCGATAGGCCTCTTCCACGCTCATGCCTTTGCGGATCTTGAGCGGGCGCGCGCTGACCGCCAGGGCCTGGAAGTCGAAGGCCGGCGGACGGCTGGTGGTGCGGATGGTGGCGGGGCGGGGCTCGTCCATGTGAGCGTCAGTCTAGCTAAACCGTGCGCACCGGCAATCCCGCTCGGGCAAGCGCCTGCTTGGCCTCGCCGACGGTGGCTTCGCCGAAATGAAAGATCGAGGCGGCGAGCACCGCGCTCGCATGGCCGTCGCGCACGCCTTCGACGAGATGGTCAAGGTTGCCGACGCCGCCCGAGGCGATCACCGGCACCGGCACGGCATCGGCCACCGCGCGGGTGAGCGCAAGGTCGAAGCCGTTCCTCGTTCCGTCGCGGTCCATGGAGGTGAGCAGGATCTCGCCGGCGCCCAGCCGTGCCACGTCGCGCGCGTAAGCCACGGCGTCGAGCCCGGTCGGGTTGCGCCCGCCATGGGTGAAGACTTCCCATGTGCCGGGCGCGGTCTGTTTGGCATCGACGGCGACGACGATGCACTGGCTGCCGAACTTCTCCGCCGCTTTGGCCACCACGCCGCGGTCGTTCACCGCCGCGGTCATGATCGAGACCTTGTCGGCGCCGGCGAGCAGCAGCGCACGGATGTCGTCGAGGCCCCTTACCCCGCCGCCCACGGTCAAGGGCATGAAACAGACCTCGGCCGTGCGGCGGACGACGTCGAGCAGGGTGGAGCGCTTCTCTTGGCTCGCGGTGATGTCCAGGAAGCAAAGCTCGTCGGCGCCCGCCGCGTCATAGACCATCGCCTGCTCGACCGGATCGCCCGCGTCGCGCAAGTCCACGAAATTCACGCCCTTGACGACGCGGCCGTCCTTCACGTCCAGACAGGGAACGACGCGGACTTTCAGCATCGTGAACGCTCGTCATCGGGCAGCACCGAGACAAAGCTCATACCGCAGGAGTCGCTGTCCTTGAGACCGGAAAGTTCGTCCGGACTCTTGATGTGATGAACGACCATGGCAGCGCCGCCGCCTTCGAGCTGGGTCTGCAACGGCGTCGTCCATCGCGATGTCAGCGCGAAGAGAGTCCCCGCGAATTCTCCGCTTTCGACCTCGAACAGCAACGCCGTGTCCCATCCGGGTCCGGCAAACCATGGCCGGGTGGTCTGGCGCAGCGCGAGTTTCGTTCCGTAGAACGGGCAATAGCCGTCTCCGCCCGCGAGCAGGACTCTCCAGGGCGCGCTCATCGCGCCCTCGCCATCGCGGCGACGCTGAACAGCGTCTTGCCGCAGACCGCTTCCGAAGGGACCGCGGTCGTCTTGGTCAGCGCCTCGGCTTCGAGCAGAAGGTCGAGCGCCTCGCCAAGGCGCGCCTCGTTCCAGCGCTGCGCCTGGTTCTTGAACGACGTGGTGCGCGAGAAATGCACCGGCGGGCGCAGTCTGCGCATCGCCTCGTCGGCGGAGCCGCCGCGCCGGGCTTCGGTGGCGACCAGCAGCACGCGCTGCAGATGCGACATCGCCTGGCGCAGCACCTGGATCGGCGAGGTGCCCGCGACCCAAAGCCGCTCCAGCGCCAGATCGAGGCGGGCGAGGTCGCCCATGCCCATTGCGTCGATCGCCTCGTCGACGCGCGCCTCGGCCTCGTCGCCCATCACCGCGCGCACGTCGTCGAGCGTGACGTCCTTGCGGCCGTGGCAATAGAGCGCGAGCTTCTCCAGCTCGCGGCGCGTCACGCCGCGGTCGGAGCCCAGCCGCCCGACCGCGTCCTCCAGCGCTTCGGACGAGATCGCGAGGCCCTCGGCCTTCAGCGTATTGCGCACCACGTCGAACAGGTCGCGCGCGGTGTCGGGATAGCAGGCGATGGCGGCGGCGTTGTCGGCCTCCTCGAAAACCTTGCGCAGGCCCGTGCCCTTGGCGAGGTCGCCGCCCTCGACCACGATCAGCGCGTCGCCCTTGGGCTCGTCCAGGAAGGCCTCGAACAGCTTGGCCAGCGTATTGCCCGCGCCGCGCACGCGCACCACGCGCCGGCCGCCCAGCATCGAGAGCGCCTGCGCCTCGTCGGCCAGCCGCGCAGGGTCCGAAGCGAGCGCGGAATCGTCGAGGTCGCTGACGCGGAACGCGTCGCCCAGGTCGTCGACGACGCTTTTCATCAGGTTCTCGGCGCGCTCGCGCACCAGTCCGGCATCGGGGCCGAAGACCAGCGCCGCGACCAGGTCCTTGGGCGGCTTCAGCGCGTAACGGTCGGCGTCGGACGATTTGACGATCATTTCGCGCGACGCGATGCGGCCTTCCGGGCTTGCGCGAAATAGACCGCCAGGTCGGTGCGGATGCGATAGGCGATGTCCTCGGCCGCGCGCTTGTCGGCGTCCTGCTGCGCGACGAGGGTCGCGTAAGGCGAGGTCACCACGTTATAGGCCGACAGCCCCGTCTCGACGCCCTTGGTGACGACGGTGTTGGTGGCCTTGTCGGTCAGCTCGTAGGTCACCGTCAGCATGTCGTTGTAGCGCGTGATCGCCGCGTCGTTCTGGATGGCGATGCCTTCGGACTTGGTGGCGAGGGTGACGCGCAGCCGATAGACGCTGTCCGACGAGCGGCCCGAGGCATCGAACAGATCGATCAGGTTGTTGCGCAGCTCGTAGCCGAGCTTCTCGGGGATCGGCTCGACATAGATCGCCTGCAGCTTGTCGGCGGTGCCCGCCGTCGCGCCCCAATCGCCGTAGAGCGGATGGAAGCCGCAGCCGGCGAGGCCCCCCGCGGCAAAGCCGCCGATGCCGAGAGCGAGAAGGACTGCAAACGCGTTTCTCATACGACGATGTTCACGATCCGCTTGGGCACCACGATGATGCGCTTGGGGGTCTTGCCCTCCAGCGAGCGTAGCACGCCTTCGTCGGCCATGGCGGCCTGTTTCACCGCGTCCTCCGGAGCGTCGGCGGCGATGGTGACCTCGCCGCGGCGCTTGCCGTTCACCTGCACCGCGATGGTGATGGTGTCCGATTTGACCAGGGCGGGGTCGCACCTGGGCCAGGGCGTGTCGACGACCATCGTCGTGTGGCCCAGCGCCTGCCAGCAGCTCTCGGCCAGATGGGGCATCATCGGCGCCGACAGCAGCACCAGGGTCTCCAGCGCCTCGCGGCGGTCGGCGGGGGACGCCTTGGCGTCGATGGCGCCGGCGAGCGTGTAGATCTGCGCCACCGCGCGGTTGAAGCGCAGGTGCTCGATGTCGTCGGTCACGGCGGCGATGGCGCGATGGCTGGCGCGGCGCAGCTCGGAGGCGCCGTCGGCGTTGCTGCCCGGGGAGGTAAGCTCGCCCGCCTCGTCGACCAGGCGCCAGATGCGCTGCACGAAGCGCCAGCAGCCGGCCGCGCCTTCGTCGGTCCATTCGATGTCGCGCTCGGGCGGGGTGTCCGAGAGCATGAACCAGCGCACCGTGTCGGCGCCGTAGCTGTCGATGATGGTCTCCGGCGCGATGACGTTCTTCTTCGACTTGGACATCTTCTCGGAAGAGCCGGCCGCGACTTCGACGTTCGTGCCTTTCAGATAGGCCTTGCCGTCGCGCTTCTCGATCTCGTCGGGCGTGACCCATTCGCCGGCCGCGTTCTTATAGGTCTCGTGGCAGACCATGCCTTGGGTGAACAGGCTCGCGAACGGCTCGTCGACCTTGGCATAGCCGAACTGGTGCAGGCCGCGGGTGATGAAGCGCGCATAGAGCAGGTGCAGGATCGCGTGCTCGATGCCGCCGATATACTGGTCCACCGGCAGCCAATAGGCGGCCGCCTCGGCGTTGACCGGCGCCTCGCTGGTCGGATCGGCGAAGCGCGCGAAGTACCACGACGAATCCACGAAGGTGTCGCAGGTGTCGGTCTCGCGTGTCGCGCCGCCGCCGCAATCTGGGCAGGTCGTGTGCTTCCAGGTCGGGTGGCTCACCAGCGGATTGCCCGCGCTCTCGAATTTCAAGTCGTCGGGCAGCAGCACCGGCAGGTCCCTGGCCGGCACATAGCCGCACGTGCCGCAGCGCACCATCGGGATCGGGCAGCCCCAGGGCCGCTGGCGCGACACCAGCCAATCTCTCAGGCGGTAGTTCACCTCGCGCTTGCCGCGGCCTTGCGCCTCGATGCGGCGCGCGACCTCAGCCTTGGCCTCGTCGACGCTCATGCCGTCCAGGAAATCCGAATTGGCGAGCTTGCCGGGGCCGGTATAGGCCTCGGCGCCGACCGCGAAGGTCTGCGGATCGGCGCCGTCGGGGATGACGACGGGCAGGACTTCCAGGTCGTATTTGCGCGCGAAATCCAGGTCGCGCTGGTCGTGCGCGGGACAGCCGAAGATCGCGCCGGTGCCATAGCCCATCAGCACGAAGTTCGCGATCATGACGGGCAGCTCCCAGCTGTCGTCGAAGGGATGGACGACGCGCAGGCCCGTGTCGAACCCCATCTTCTCGGCCGTCTCGATGGCGGCTTCGGACGTGCCGGTGCGGTGGCATTCCTCGATGAAGGCGGCGACGTCGGCGCGTTCCGCGGCCAGCTTCGCCGCGATCGGATGATCCGGCGACAGCGCCACGAAGCTCGCGCCGAACAGCGTGTCCGGACGGGTGGTGAAGATCTCCACGCCCAAGGTCTTGTCGCCCGCGAAGTCGAACTTCAGCCGCAGACCTTCCGAGCGCCCGATCCAGTTCTTCTGCATCAGCCGGACCTTGTCCGGCCACTTGTCCAACCCGTCCAGCGCGCAGAGCAGGTCGTCGCTATAGTCGGTGATCTTGAAGAACCATTGCGAGAGCTTCTTGCGCTCGACCGGCGCGCCCGAGCGCCAGCCGCGGCCGTCGATCACCTGCTCGTTGGCCAGCACCGTGTGATCGACCGGGTCCCAGTTGACGTCGGCCTCGGCGCGATAGACCAGCCCCGCCTTGAAGAACTCGATGAACAGCTTCTGCTGCTGCGCATAGTATTCCGGGTCGCAGGTGGCGAACTCCCTGGACCAGTCGATGGCCAGTCCCATCAATTTGAGCTGGGCCCGCATCGCCTCGATATTGGCATAGGTCCAGTCGCGCGGACTGACGCCGCTGTCCCGCGCCGCGTTCTCCGCCGGCAGGCCGAAGGCGTCCCAGCCCATCGGGTGCAGCACGTTGAACCCCTGCGCCTTGCGGAAGCGCGCGATGACGTCGCCCATCGTGTAGTTGCGCACGTGCCCCATATGGATGCGCCCCGACGGATAGGGGAACATCTCGAGGATATAGGCCTTGGGCCGGCTCGAATCGTTCGACGCGGCAAAGGCGTTGCGGGCGGACCACTCCGCCTGCCAGCGCTTCTCCGATTCCTTTGCGTTGTAACGCGCCATGATCTTGTCCTCTGCCGGGGCGCTTGAGCCCCGGTGGGCAAGGCTTAGCGCTGTCTCAAATCAACTTCTAGGGGCGACGGAGGCAAGTCGAAGCTCGCGGGCGCGCGTCAGGATCGCGTCCTCGAGCTTGGTCGCCGTGTCGGCATTGACGCTCGAATCCACCCAGCCCTCGTTGGACCGGATCTGGCGGAACACCGCGATCTTGATGCCGTCGGCGCGCAGGCGGCGGTCCAGGATGTAGATCGTCACCTTCAGCCGCTCGTTGACGTTGGAAGGCGCGGAGTACCACTCGGTGATGATCACCCCGCCGAACGGGTCGGCCGAGGCCAGCGGCATGAAGGACAGCGTGTCGAGGGTCGCCTGCCACAGATAGGAGTTGACGCCCACCGTGCGCGTGGTGCCGCCGGCGATGGCGGTCGTGCCGCTCTCGATGTCGCCGATCTCGTTCGACGAATGGCCGCAAGCCGCCAGGGCGAAGGCGCAGAACACGAAAGTCAGCAGGCGCTTCATATGATCTTTCTCGACTTTGTCCGTCGCCAGGTCCGTCGTCAGGGTCCTTCGTCAGGGCACACCGCCCTGGCGCCGTTCCAAACCCCCGTTACCGGCATGGGCTTGGCTTATACTGGGCGAGCAGCGTGTGCGCAACGTTACCGCCATGTCCATGAAAATGCGGGATAATGGACATTCCGGGGCACGGCCCATAGGGTGCCGCGGCTGGGGAAGTCGAGTGGGATCATGAAGCGAATTTGGCTCGTTTGCGCGGGTGCCGGCATGCTGGCCGGCCCGGCCGGGGCGGTGGACTTGAGCGACTGGAGCGTCGCGCCTTACGAGACCACCATCGGCGACGACCTGATCTTCAAGCTGCACGGCCAGGCCGACGGCTCGGCCTATGTCTCCGACCAGCCCGCCGCCCCCGGGCTCGACGACGGCGGCGCGACCGGGGCGGCGCAGGTGGCGGCGAGCCTCGAGCGCGATTACGACAGCGGGCTGGTGCTGGCGCTCAAGAGCACCTTCGAGGTCTATCACGACCGGTTGTCCGGCGATAACTACGGCAGCGACTTCGTGCAGAAGGTCTACGGCCAGATGCAGACCGGTCTCGGCCGTGTCGAGATCGGCAACACCGACGGCGCGATCTACGCCATGGCGGTGACGGGTCCCACGGTGGAAGGCTTCACCTCCATCGACAATCCCAACGTCACGTTCTTCCGCGACCCGTCCGGCCACGCCTTCGCCGAGCAGTTCGCGCTCAACAGCGCGGTCGAGACCTCGCTCAACTACGCCAAGATCTCCTACTACACGCCGCGTCTCTTCGGCGTGCAGCTCGGCGCCTCGTTCACGCCCTCGGAAGGCAAGGACGTCGTCCCCTTCGCGAACACGGGGCCGCGGGTCGACGACCGCCAGACGAACATCTGGGAGCTGGCGGCCGGCTACAGCAACTATTTCGGCCCGCTGCAGGTGCAGGTCTCGGGCGGCTGGTCGACGGGCCACGACGATCTCAAGACCGCGGGCCATGCGGGGCTGACCGATTGGAGCCTCGGCACCGAGCTCGACTACGCGCTGAACGACGACTGGAAGCTCGCGGTCGGCGGCGCCTATCGCAGCGCCAATGCCTATCGCTTCGACGTCAACAGCGTGTTCGATTCCGGCGAGACCGACAGCGCGCATTTGAGCGCCACGCTCACCCACGGCTCGTGGATCCTGGGCGCCGAGCTCGGCGACGGCACCGCGGAAGGCCGCTTGGGCGCCGCCACGCTCGGCCTGCATGCGGCGTCGGCGACCATCGGCTACGTGCTGAACTCGAACCTTCAGCTGAATGTCGGCTGGGAGCAGTTCGCCTATCACCGCGACGCGGGCACGTTCTACAACGGCCGCGACCGCATCAAGATGAACGCGGGCTTCCTCAACTTCGAATTCAAGGTGTGAGCGCTTTGATCGCGGCGATGCCGGCGAAGCCTGACAGCCGGGCTGCGTTCGCCGCATCGATCCCGCCCAATGCGATGACGCGCCTGCTCGATTGCCGCGCGATCAGGTTGGCGCGCAGCGGCGACAGCGCCGCGCGGCTGGGGTGGCTTTCGGTCGGATAGACCGGCGACAGGAACATCGCGTCGCCGCGCGACAGCATCAGCGCGCGCAGCGAATGCGCCGCGGTGGTGATCAGCAGACGCGGGAACCGCGCGCGCCAATGGCCGGCTTCGCGCGCACGCGCTTCCGGCAGGTGGACGCCGTGCGCGCCCAGACGCACAGCAAGCAGCGGATCGCCCGCCACGATCACCGTCACATGGCGCAGCTTCAACAGGGCACGCGTCAGCGGCGCCGGGTCGCGGCGGCTGCGCACCACCACCATGCTGCCTTCGGGAAGCGCGCGCGCCGCGGCCAGCGGATCGGGCAGGCGCGCGTCGTCGGTCATCAGGACCAGGCGGCCGCCGGCTGCTGCGGCCGCTCTTGCCAATCTCGCGCGCGCAAGGCTATCGCTCACGGATGTCCCAGGAGGCAGAGAATCTCGCCGCCATCCTCGCGCGCATCGACGCGGCGCGGAAGGGCGCGATTGCGCCGGCGCCGTCCACGCGGCTGATCGCGGTCAGCAAGACCCATGGGCCCGAGCGTATCCGGGCGCTGCTCGAGGCCGGCCACCGCGTCTTCGGCGAGAACCGGGTGCAGGAGGCGCAAGGCAAGTGGCCGGCGCTGAAGTGCGAGTTCCCCGACACCGAGCTGCATCTGATCGGACCCTTGCAGACCAACAAGGTGCGCGACGCGGTGGCGCTGTTCGACGTCATCCACACGCTCGACCGTCCGAAGCTGGCCGACGCCTTGCGCGCCGCGGAGCGCAAGCCCGACCTGCTGATCCAGGTGAACACGGGCGAGGAGCCGCAAAAGGCCGGTGTCGCGCCCCTCGAGGCCGCGGGCTTCATCGTCGCGACGAAGGGTCTTCCGGTCAAAGGCCTGATGTGCATCCCGCCGGCCGGGATTGCGCCGGCGCCGCATTTCGCGCTCCTGGCCAAGCTCGCGCGCGAGCACGGCCTGCCATGGTTGAGCATGGGCATGAGCGCGGATTTCGAGATCGCGATCCGCTTCGGCGCCACGCATGTGCGGGTGGGAAGCGCGCTCTTCGGCGAACGCGACTATTCGGCCAGCGCCGACACCGTCTTGCGATAGGCGAACAGCGCGCGCTGCTGAAGCTCCGGATCGATCCCGTTCTGCGCCAGCGATTGCGTCAGCGCCTGTTCGGCGGGTGCGGCAGAGGTGGCCGGTATCGGCGCCGACGCGGGCGCGGGTGCGGATGCCGGTGCGGGCGCCGGTGTAGATGCCGGTGCACGCGTCTCGGCCTTCGCCACTTCGGTGCCGACCGCGATGGTTTCGTGATGGCCGGTGAACCACGACAGCACCGTCTCGCCGAAGCTCTTGCCGGTCGCCGCCTGGAAGCCGGTATCGGCCAGCGACGACAACAGCCCGACCGGGCCGCCATAGAGCGCGTCGCCGACCAGCTTCTCGGGCGTGTCGATCCTGTCGTGGGTGATCGCGCGATAGAGCGTGCTCACCACCGGCAGATGCTGCAGCGGATTGACGATGTCCAGGAAGTCGCCGAACGAGAAGGGGTGCTTGGCAGGTGCTGCTTGCAAAGGCTGACCCGCGGGGGCCGCATGCGCCGCGTGGATCGAGAAGGAGCTGCCGACGAGGTCCATGGCCGCTGCCTCGCAAATGTCCTGCCAGCCGGAAAACCGCAGGATTGCCCGGCGAAATGGCCCCGGCCACGGACCGCGCCCGGCAGGAATTGCCGCTTACAGCAGGTGCCCGCCCTTTTCGGCCTTGGTCCTCAAGTAAGCGCTGTTGTGCGCGTTCGCCGGGAAGGCATGGCGCACGCGCGCCGCGACCGTCACGCCGGCGGCCTCCAGCGCCGCCACCTTGTCGGGGTTGTTGGTCATCAGCCGCACGGAGGTGTAGCCGAGCAGGGTCAGCATCCGCGCGGCGATCGCGAAGCGCCGCTCGTCGGCTGCGAAGCCCAGCCGCTCGTTGGCCTCCAGCGTGTCGAAGCCCTGGTCCTGCAGGCGATAGGCGCGCAGCTTGTTGATCAGCCCGATGCCGCGGCCCTCCTGCGCCAGATAGAGCAGCACCCCGCCGCCCGCCTTGGCGATGGCTTCGACGGCGCCGCGCAGCTGGCTGCCGCAGTCGCATTTGAGCGAGCCCAGAAGATCGCCGGTGAAGCATTCCGAATGCAGCCGCGCCAGCACCGGCTTCTTCGTCGGCGGATGACCGATGAGGATCGCGTAATGCTCCGGCCCGCCGTCGCCGGCGCGGAAGGCGACGAGCTCGGTCTCTTCGGCGCCGTCCAGCGGCACGCGCGCGCGCGTTACGATCGTCAGTGTACGCACCACTTCGTCGTCATAGGAGAGGATGTCGTCTGCGGCGACGGCCTCGGCGCCGTCCAGCGTTCCGCGCCGCACGATGCAGGCGGGCAGGAGGCCGGCGAGCTTGGCGAGCTTGACCGCGGCTTCGGCCGCTTGGGGAAGCGCGTCGCGCGACGTCTCGAACGGGCCTTTCAAGGGGAAGTCGAGATCGGCGGTCGGATCGGCGATGGCGCGCGCCTCGCGCATGCTCATGCCGCGGGGAAGGGCCAAAGCCACCAGCTTGGGCGTATAAAGCCTGATCTTCAGCGTGGCCGCGCGCGCGTGGGTGAGCAGCAGCAACGCGTTCTGGCCCGCCAGCGCGGCTTGCGGCGCGGTCTCGACCGCCCAGGCGACCAGGCTCGGCTTGCCCTTGATGACGATGCCGCGTCCCTGGCGCAGCGCATCGGCCGCATGCGCGACGCGGTCGAGCGCAGAAAGGGTTGATCTTCTTTTTGTGAGCTTGGGAGGCTTGCGCATGTCCTTCCCACATACACCCGCGCGAGGGTAGACTTACAGCCCTTCGAAGGACCCCCTCATGCCCACGCCCAAGCGCGTTCTCCTGGTCGACGACGATACGATGCTCCGCTCTTCGCTGGCCGAACAGCTCGCCCAGGAAGATTCCTATACGGTGGTGGAAGCCGGCAGCATCGAAGAAGGCCGCGCGCGCGCGCAGGACGGGCTCTACGAATTCATGATCCTCGACATCGGCCTGCCCGACGGCGACGGCCGCATGTTCTGCCGCGAGCTGCGCGATGCCGGCATCAGCTGCCCGATCGTCATGCTCACCGCCGCCGACACCGACACCGACACGATCGAGGGCCTGGAATCCGGGGCCAACGACTACGTGACCAAGCCGTTCCGGTTCGCGGTGCTGATGGCGCGCGTGCATGCGCATCTGCGCAGCCACGGCCATAGCGAGGACGCGCAATACCGCATCGGGCCCTACACCTTCCGCCCCAGCGCCAAGCTCCTGATCGACGACGCCGCGAAGAAGATCCGGCTGACCGAGAAGGAGACCAACATCCTCAAATTCCTGCACCGCTCGGGCGAGACCGTGCCGCGCGAGACGCTGCTGCATGAGGTGTGGGGCTACAACCCGGCCGTCACGACCCACACGCTCGAGACCCATATCTACCGCCTGCGCCAGAAGATCGAGACCGACCCCAGCCGGGCGCGGCTCCTGGTGACCGAAAGCGGCGGCTACCGGCTGATGCCCTGATCCCGCTCCGGCCGCCTCCCCGGAATGGCTTGATATGCGCTATTGACATGGCAGGCATGCGTTTCTACTAGTCTGTACAGCACTAGTGTGAACATCATATCTGCTCATCAGAACGCAGAACACGTGCGCCCCAAGGAGGGCTTCGAGCCATGGCCAGTCAATTGAAATCCATCCTGTGCGGAGCGGCGGTGGCCGCTTTGCTGGTCCTGCCCGCGGCGGCAGGCAGCGGCGACTGGACCATCGGCTCGTGGCAGGGCTACCAGGCCAGCGCGCTCAAGGTCGACAGCCTCGTCGGCAAGCTGCGCGTCGACGTCAAGCCGCAGGACAGGATCAGCGTCCAGGTCAACGGCAACAAGGACCGCGTCCAGCACGTGAAGGTCATGACCAAGGGCGGCACCCTCGTCATCCAGGGCGAGAACGAGGAAGGCGTGTGGGACTGGAAGAACTGGTTCAATTTCTCCGAGCACGACATCGACAGCAAGGGCCTCGACATCCGCGTCGTGGTGCCCAAGGGCACGGCGGTCAAGGTCGAGGACATCGTCGGCGACGCCACCATCGGCGACACCGAGGGCGACCTGGGCTTCGAAGCGGTCTCGTCGGTCTCCACAATCGGCCGGGTCAGGAACGCGAAGATTTCGATGGCCGGCTCCGGCAAGATCCAGATGTCGGACGTGATGGGCGACCTGCATCTCGAGATCGCGGGCTCGGGCAACGTCAAAGCCAACTCGGCCAAGAGCGTCAGCGCGGACATCGCGGGCTCGGGCTCGGGAAGCCTGGGCGCGATCAACGGCGGACTCGATCTCGACATCGCGGGTTCGGGCGATTTCAACGCCGCCAAGGTCAACGGCCCGGTGCGCGTCGATATCGTCGGCGCGGGCTCGGTCAACATCCCGCAGGGCGTCGCCAATCCGCTGCATGTCGACATCATGGGCGCGGGCAACTTCGTCTTCGGCGGCGAGGCGGTCGATCCGCATATCAGCGCCGTGGGCTCGGGCCGCGTGAAGCTGCGCGCCTATAAGGGCCGCATGGACAGCGACGGCATGGTCGACGTGCAGATCGGGCCGGAAGGCTTTCCCTCGCCGCCGCCGGCGCCACCCGCTCTGCCTGCTCCGCCCGCGCCCCCCGCGCCGCCGCGGCCGCACTGAAGGTTTCTCTCGGGCGTGCCCGAACCCCCGTGCTCGATGAGCGCGGGGGTTTTGCTTTTGCGGAGTGCCTACGCGCCGTGTCGGCTATAATCTTCCAGATTCAGGGAGACCTTCATGGCCAAGAAGCCGGCAACCGTTCGCCATCTGCGCTGGCTTATAGAGCGGCGCGGGGAAAACAACGTTGTAGGACTCAAGCTTCTGACCTTGTTCGAGAACTATGGCGAGCTCATCAACAAGCGGCCTCATGCCGTCCGGGCGCAGATGCTGGTGGGAGTCGCCTTCTCCTTGTGGCGAGCGGCTTTCCTTTCCGAAACGCAAGGGAACATCGAAGGCAAGGTCAAAGACGCTGAGAATTTTCTGCGCAAGATGCTGGCGGACAACACCATCGGCTTTTCGCACGACATGGAATTGAGAGAATGGAGCGCGAGCTACTACATTCAAAACGCGCGTAACAGCCTCAGCGACCTTGGACGAAGCTGGAGCGACGATAGGCTTCGTTCGGTGCAGCCAAAGGGGCGGAAAAGCTCCAAGTCGTGGTGGCAGGCGGCTCACGAGGCTTTTGTGATCGCTGTCACTCGATTGGAATCGGAGCTGGAGGAAGCTGCCGAGAAATAGATATCCGGCTCACTCGTGCCGCAGCGCCTCGATCGGGTCGAGCCTTGCCGCGCGGCGCGCGGGGAAATAGCCGAAGCCCACGCCGACCAGCGCGGCGAATCCCACCGCGATGACGACCACGCCGGGCTGGAAGACGAAGGGCAGCTTGAGCGCGCCCGCGATGGCGGCCGATCCGCCCAGGCCGATCAGCACGCCCAAGACGCCGCCCAGCGCGCTCATCACGATGGCCTCGATCAGGAACTGCAAGAGCACGTCGCGCTCGCGCGCGCCGATGGCGAGACGGATGCCGATCTCGCGCGTGCGCTCGGTCACCGACACCAGCATGATGTTCATGATGCCGATGCCGCCGACCAGAAGGCTCACCGCCGCCACCGCCGACAGGAAGGCGGTCAGGATCGTCGTCACGCTGGTGAGCAGCTGGGTGATCTCTTTCAGGTCCTGGACGTCGAAATCGTCGACCTGTCCCGGAATGATGTGCCGGCGCTCGCGCATCAGCCGCTGGATGCGGTCCTTGGCGCTGGGGATGTCGGATTCCTTGGCGACCGAGACGCGGATGACGTTGACCTCGGTGTTGCCGGCCAGCCTGCGCTGCACGGCCTTCAGCGGCATCAGGATGATGTCGTCCATGTCCTGGCCGAAGATCGCGGTGCCCTTCGAAGACATGAATCCGATGATCTCGCAGCTCGCCTTGTTGATGCGCAGCCGCGCGCCCACCGGCACCTGGTCGCCGTACAGTTCCTTGCGCACGGTCTGGCCGACCAGGCACACCGACTTGCCGCCCAGGATCTCGGCAGCCGAGAACTCGCGGCCCTCCTCGACGTCCCATTTGCGGCTGCGCAGATAGGCGTTCGTCGTGCCGTTGATCTGGGTGGAGTGGTTGCGGTTGCCGTTCACCGCCACGCCCTGCACGGCAAGCTCCGGCACGACTTCGGCCAGGCCCGGCACTTCGCGCTGGATCGCATCGACCATCGACATGTCGAAGGGCACGACCGCGGTCGGCGGGCCGCGCTGCTGGCCGGGAACGATGAGCAGCATGTTGTCGCCCAGCGAGCCGATATCGGCGGTGACGCGCTTGGTCGCGCCCGCGCCCAGGGTCACCATCAGGATCACCGCCGAGACGCCGATGACGATGCCGAGCGTGGTCAGCCCCGCGCGCAACAGGTTGTTGCGGATCTCGCGCAGCGCCAGCAGAAGGGCGTTCATGATCATCGGCGCGTATCCGATTGGAAGAGGGCGTCAACGGTCGTTGTCGCCGCGCCCGGCAGGAAGACGCCGTTCGCCATCGTCATCGGCGCGTATCCGATTCGATGAGGCCGTCGCGGAAGCGCACCTGGCGCCCCGCATAACCCGCGACGTCCTCTTCATGCGTGACGAGCACGATGGTCAGCCCGCGCTCCTGGTTGAGCGAGCGCAGAAGCTGCATGATCTCATGGCTCTTGGCGGTGTCGAGATTGCCCGTCGGCTCGTCGGCGAAAACGACCGAGGGCGAGCTCACCAGCGCGCGCGCGATGGCGACGCGCTGCTGCTGGCCGCCGGAAAGCTCGGCCGCGGTGTGATCCCAGCGGTCGGCGAGGCCCACTTGCGCGAGCGTCTCGCGTCCCAGCCGCTTGCGCTCGCCGCTCTTCACGCCGCGATAGATCAGCGGCAGCTCGAGGTTCTCGAGCGCGGTGGTGCGCTTGAGCAGATTGAAGCCCTGGAACACGAAGCCCAGATAGTGCCGGCGCAACAGCGCGCGCTGCTCGCGCGACATCGCGCCGACATCGGCGCCGCGGAAGTAATAGTTGCCGCCGGTCGGCGTATCCAGGCAGCCCAGGATGTTCATGCAGGTCGACTTGCCCGAGCCCGACGGGCCCATCACCGCGACGAACTCGCCGTCGTTGACCGCAAGGTCGATGCCGGCCAGCGCCGCGACCTCGGCCTCGCCCGAGCCGTAGATCTTGGTGACACGGCGAAGTTCGATCAGCGGCTGCATCGCCTCAACCGCCTGGCTGCTTCGGCTTGTCGAGCTGATCGGTGACGACCATGTCGCCCGCCTTCAGATCGCCCGACAGGACCTGCGTCATCCGTCCGTCGCTGGCGCCGGTCCGGATGTCCTTCGCGGTCAGCTTGTCGCCGGTCTTCACCCAGACGCGTCCGGCATTGACGCCGTTCAGCTCCGGCGGCGGCGGCGGCGCCTGGTTCTTGATCTCGTCGGGCGGCACGAAGCGCAGCGCCGTGCCGGGCACGAGCAGCGCGTCCTTGATGTTGGCGGCCTCGATCTCGGCGGTGGCGGTCATGCCGGGCTTGAGCAGCCCGCCTTCGTTCTGCACCAAGAGCACGCCCTGATAGGTGACGACGCCCTGCACCGTCTTGGGCGCGTTGTGGATCGAGATCAGCTCGGCCTTGAACTTGCGCGAGGGATAGGCGTCGACATTGAAGGTCGCATGGCTGCCGGCATGGACCAGGCCCACATCGGCCTCGTCGATGTCGACGTCCAGCTCCATCTGGTTGAGGTCGCTCGCGAGCGTATAGAGCACCGGCGTCGTCATCGCGGCGACCACGGTCTGGCCGACCTCGACCTTGCGGTCCAGCACCACGCCGTCGATCGGCGAATAGATCGTGGCCTTGGACAGCATGGTCGTGTCCTGGTCGACCTGCGCGCGGGCCAGCCCCACGCCGGCCTTGGCGCGGGCGAGGTCGCCGGAGGAGACGTTGAGCTGCTCCTTCGACAGCGCATTGCCCTTCTCCAGCGCGACATAGCGGTCGTGCGTCTGGCTCATCTGCGACAAGGTCGCCTCGGCCTGCGCCAGGGTGGCGCGCGCCTGCTGCAGCTGGGCCTTGAGCTGGTCGGTATTGATGCGGGCGAGCTCCTGGCCCTTCTTCACATGGTCGTTGAAGTCGACACCCAGCACGTCGATGCGTCCCGACACCTCGGCGCCGACATCGACCTGGTTGCGCGGGGCCAGCGTGCCCGTCGCGCTGACGGTGACCGCCAGGGTGCCGCGGGTGACCGCTTTGGTCTCGTAGCTGTGGGGGGACGCCGGCTTCAGGACGAGGAACGCCACGATCAGGACGGGAACGCCGATGCCGATCAGCCACCACATCCGGCGGCGCCAGCGCCGGTTCTTGCGGCCGATGCCCAGCCGCCCCGCCATCTCTTGATCAGGAACAGGTGCGTTCACGTCGTAAGCTCCCCAGCCGGCGGACAGGATGTTGGGTGGACCTTGGGGCTAGTCAAGGTGGTCGAGCGACCGCCGCGCAAATAGCGGGTGAATATTGGGCAAGCTTGTTTAACGCGCGTTAACCCTTCGCGCCTAGAACGGTCCCCATGGCACAGGACCGCGCGCGCGCCAGGACGAAGCGGACCGCCGACGGCGGCCACGCCGCGCCGCCGCCCGCCGCCCCGCCGCCGCCGCCCAAGCCCAAACGGCGCCGCGCATGGCCTTATGCGCTCGCGATCCTGCTGGCCTGGGGGATCATCTTCGGGGCGGTGTTCTTCTCGCGGTTCCTGTCGAATCTGCCCGACGTGAACACCCTGCTCGCCCAGGGCCCGTCGCAGGACATCACCCTGCTGGACGACCAGGGCCGGCTGATCGCGCGTCGCGGCTTGACGCAAGGCGCGCTGGTCGACGTCTCGACCCTGCCCAAGCACGTGCCCGATGCCTTCATCGCCATCGAGGATCGCCGCTTCCGCGAGCATATCGGGCTCGACCCCGTGGGCCTGGTGCGCGCGCTGTTCCAGAACATGTCGGCCGGGCACGTCGTGCAGGGCGGCTCGACCTTGACCCAGCAGCTCGCCAAGAACCTGTTCCTCGATCCCGGGCGCAACCTGGAGCGCAAGACGCAAGAGGCGATGCTCGCGCTGTACCTGGAGAGCCGCTATTCCAAGGACCAGATCCTCACCCTCTATCTGAACCGCGTCTATTTCGGCGCCGGCGCCTACGGCATCGAGGCCGCGGCGGAACGCTTCTTCGGCAAGCATGCGAGCGAGCTCACCCTGCCCGAGGCCGCGATGCTGGCGGGCAGCGTCAAGGCGCCGGCCAAGTACAATCCGCTGAACGATCCCGACGCCTCGATGGAACGCGCTTTGGTCGTGCTCAAGGCGATGCGGGACGCGGATTTCATCGACGAGCGCACGCGCCTTTCCGCCGCCGCGACCCGGCCGCATGTCGTGCGCGGCAGCGGCCATGCCGGCGGCGGCTATTTCACCGATTGGATCGTGTCGCAGATCCCGGGCTATATCGGCGAGAACAACGAGCCCATCGTCGTCGAGACCAGCTTCGATCTCGACGCGCAGGCTGAAGCCGAACGCGCGGTGGCGCAGGGCCTCGCCGAGCAGGCCGAGAAGCTGAATGCAGGGCAAGCGGTGCTCATCGCGATGACACCCGATGGCGCGGTACGCGCGATGGTGGGCGGGCGCTCCTATGCGCAAAGCCCCTACAACCGGGCGACCGAAGCGGTGCGCCAGCCGGGCTCGGCGTTCAAGCCTTTCGTCTATCTCACGGCCTTCGAGCATGGCCGCACGCCGTCGGACGTGATGAACGACGTGCCGGTCAACATCCATGGCTGGAAGCCCGACGACTACGAAGGCAAATACGAAGGCGAAATCTCGCTGACGCGCGCCTTCGCCAAGTCGTCGAACTCCATCGCGGCGCAGCTGACCGCGCAGCTCGGGCCCAGGACGGTCGCGCGCACGGCGCACCGTCTGGGCATCGCGTCCAATCTCGACATCAATGCATCGCTGGCGCTGGGCACCTCGGGCGTCACGCCGCTCGAGCTGGTGACGGCCTATGTGCCGTTCGCGAACGGCGGGCAAGGGGTCATCGCCTTCGGCATCCAGCGCATCCGCACCGCCTCGGGCAAGGTGCTGTGGGAGCGCAAGAGCTCCGGCCCCATCGCGGTGATCAAGCCCGCCAATGCGGCGGCGATGACCTCGCTGATGGTGGCCACCGTCGAGACCGGCACCGGCAAGGCGGCGCGTCTCACCGACCGGCCGAGCGCGGGCAAGACCGGCACGACGCAGGATTTCCACGACGCCTGGTTCGTCGGCTACAGCGCCGATCTCGTCTGCGGCGTGTGGATCGGCAACGACGACAACACGCCGATGAAGCACGCGACCGGCGGCGGCTTGCCGGCGCATATCTTCAAGACCTTCATGGAGAGCGCCGAAGCCGGCCTGCCGTCGAAGCCGCTGGTCGGCACCGAGACGCCGGTCGCGAGCCTTCCCGCCGCAGGCGACACCGCAGCACCTCCGGAGCCGTCGTCGGGCGACGACATCTCGAAGTTCCTCGACAGCCTGTTCGGCAAAGGCGACGAGCATTGACCCATACGAGCCGCCAAGTGATTGGCCAATGCGCCTGCGGCAAGGTCAGGCTCGAGGTCGACGTGCCGGTGTTCTGGGCCTGGCACGACCATTCGGAAGCCACGCGCCGCGCGCAGGGCTGTGCCTATGCGACCTATGTCGGCGTCTGGAAGAGCAAGCTGCGCATCGCCAAGGGCGCCACGCACATCGCGACCTATGAGGACAAGAAGCGCAAGACCGTGCGCAGCTTCTGCGCGGCCTGCGGCACGCCCTTGATGTACGAGCGCGGCCATTCGCCCAGGATGATCAACCTGCCGCGCGCGCTCTTCGCCGGACGCGTCGGCCGCGAGCCGCGCTATCACATCGCGGCCGAAGCCTCGCCCGAATGGGCTTACGCGCAGGAACCGCTGGTGCCGCTCAAAGGCTATCCGGGCGTGATGTGGGACCGGCGCAAGAAGAAGCCCAAGGACGAAGGGCTCGAGGATTTCCTCACTCGCTTTCCTTGAGCAGCGTCTCCAGCTTGTCCTTCCACACCGCGGCCCAGGTATGAGTGCCGTGGCCGTGGGTCGCCTCGCTGACCGGGATCAGCACGAAGGTGCCGTGCTTGATTTCGGGCGCCAGCTTCTCGGCGATGCCGAGCTCGGGCGGATTGATGAAATCGTCGGCCGAGTTGATCCACATCACCGGCGCGGTGATGGCGCCAAGCTTGCCCGACGGGTCGTAGTTGCGCGAGGCGTCGACCTGATAGAGGAAGTCGTTGGCGTCGAGCGATTTCAGGTAGCCGTCCACGGTCTTCTCGACATAGGCGTCGACGCCGTCGCGCGTCGGATAGGCCTTCTGCATCACCAGCGGCGCCGCGCCCGCGATCATCAAAAGGTCGGCCGCGGTGCGCAGCCCTTCGCGCGGCGGCGTCTTGTATTCGCCGCCGTTCCACGCCGGATCGTTCCGAATCGCGTCGGTCGTCATCTTGCGCCACATCCGGTTGCGGCCGGCGATCTGCACCGGCAGGCAGGCGAGCGGCATCAGGGCGCCGGCGAAGTCGGGCCAGGTCTCGCCCCAGACGAAGGACTGCATGCAGCCCATCGACGTGCCCATGATCAGGCGCAGATGGGTCACGTGCAGTCCCTTGACCAGCATCTCGTGCTGCGCCGCGACCATGTCGTCGTAGTCGTAATGCGGGAACCTGGCGTGCATCCCATCGCTGGGCTTCGACGACTTGCCGTGCCCGATGCCGTCGGGAAGGACGATATAGTACTTCGCCGGATCGAGCAGCCCGCCGGGCACGAACAGCACGTCGGCGAATTGCGGGCGCAGGAATTGATGCCCGTCGCCGCCGGTGCCGTGCAGGATCATCACCGCGTTGTCGACGTGGCCCTTGCGGTCCTTGTGCGGCCTGCCGAGCGTGGTGTAGTGCAGGCGCAGCTCGCCCATGCTCTCGCCGGTGCGGAACTTGAAATCATGCGCGACATAGTCGCCTTCGGTCGTGGCCGGTGCGGCCGCGGCCGCGGTGACGAACAGCGAAAGCGCAATGGCGGCGCGGACCATGACGGCCTCCTGAAAAGGGCCGCAAATCTGATCCGCAGCGATGCCCTCGTCAACCGAAGGTGTCCTAGCCGAACGTGCCGTGGCCGAACGTGCCCTGGC
The DNA here is from genome assembly GCA_019247845.1 of Alphaproteobacteria bacterium. Taxonomy (GTDB): domain Bacteria; phylum Pseudomonadota; class Alphaproteobacteria; order Micropepsales; family Micropepsaceae; genus Rhizomicrobium. Next base: position 113,566 of record JAFBAL010000010.1, read on the forward strand.
CGGACGTGCCGTGGCCGAACGTGCCCTAGCCGAACGTGAAAGAGTAGGCCTGCACGCCGGGGTCGAGGAACTCGATCTCGAAGGTGCGGTCGGCGACCGGTCCGCTCTGACGGATGAGCTGGTAGAGGCGCTGCGACGTCACCGTGCCGTTTCCATCCGCATCGGTGTCCATGCCGTGCGCGTCGCCGGGCGGCTTGCCGTCGAGCGTGACCTTGAAGCGCACCGGCGTCTTGCCGTTCGCAGGTCCCAGCACGAAATGCAGGTCGCGCGCATGGAAGCGGAACGCGACCTTGCCGCCGGGCTTGTTCAGCACCGTCATCTGCGGCCCGATGGTCCAGCTGCCGCCAAGGGCCCATTGGTTGAGGTTCAGGCCCGGCGGGACCGCATAGTCCGACGGCTTGTCGGTCGCGACGTGGTCGCTGGCGAAGCTCTGGCCGCGGTCGTAGCCGACATAGGTCTCGGGCGAGCGGATGTCGTCGATATCGGCCGAAGCCTCGGCGCCCTTTGCGTTGGGATCGACGGAGCCCGCGGGCAGGTCCGTCTGGCCGGCCTCCTTCAGCAGCTGCCGGATGATCGCCTCGGACTTGTCGTAGTCGCCTTCTCCGAAATGATGCGCGCGGATGCGGCCCTGCGCGTCGATGAAGTAATGCGCCGGCCAGTACTGATTGTCGAACGCCTGCCAGATCTTCAGGTCGGCATCGAGCGCGACGGGGTAATGGATGTTCAGATCCTTCACCGCGCGCTCGACGTTGCCCAAGTCCTTCTCGAAGGCGAATTCGGGCGCATGCACGCCGATCACGACCAGCCCGTGGCCTTTGTATTTCTCCGCCCAGGCGCGCACGTAAGGGATGGAGCGCAAACAGTTGATGCAGGAATAGGTCCAGAAATCGACGACCACGACCTTGCCCTTGAGCGCGGCGCGCGTCAGCGGCCCCGAATTGATCCAGGCGGTGGCGCCGGAAAGCTCCGGCATCGTGCCTTCTACCGCAAGATCGCTTCCCGCGATTTTGGCGGCTTGGGCGCGTTTCGGCGGATTGACCTTCTCGATCAGGCCCTGCTCCAGGCTCGCGGTATTGGCGAGCGACAGGCGCGTCAGGAACCCGGTGTCCCAGCCGAGCGCGATCGCCACGACGCCCAAGAGAACCAGGGCGCCCAGGCCGCGCCTGACCCATTCCCCGGCGCCGAGCGAGCGCTTCATCGCGGCGAAGACGCGTCCGCCGATCAAGAGCGCCACCGCCAGCGAGGTCGCCGCGCCCGCGGCATAGGCGAGCAGCAGAAGCGTCGTGCTGGCGCTCGCGCCCTGGATCGCGGCACCCGTCAGCACCAGGCCCAGGATCGGTCCCGCGCAGGGCGCCCAAAGCAGGCCGGTCGCGACGCCGAGCAGCAGCGACGATCCGATGCCCGAGCCTTGGCCTTGGGAGAGCCGGTTGCCCAAGGCCACCAGCGGCTGCGTCAAGCGGTCCGCCAGCGACGGCAGCAGCAGGGTGAGGCCGAAGAACGCCAGCAATATCAGCGCCAGAATGCGCCCCCACTGGTTGGCATGCACCGCCCAGCCGCCGCCGACCGCGGCCAGGGTCGCCACGGCGGCGAAGGTCAGCGCCATGCCGATCAGAAGCGGCAGGCCGCTTCTCACGAAAGGTTGATCGGCCCGCGCGAAGACGAAAGGCAGCACGGGCAGGATGCAGGGGCTGAGGATCGTCAGCACGCCGCCGAGATAGGAGAGGATCAGAAGGGTCATGGCCGAGATACGGGCGTCAGGGCGAAGAAGTTGCAGCCAGGGCGATGGATCGGGCTCATGGCGACGCCGTCGCCGCGGCCACGATCGATTCCGCTTTGGCGAACAGTGCCGGATCGATCTCGAGCCCCGAGGCGCCGGCATTGTCGTCGACCTGTTCGGGCTTGCTGGCGCCGATGATGGCCGAGGCGACATTGGGCTCGCGCAGCACCCAGGCGAGCGCGAACTGCGCCATCGAGCAGCCGGCCTCCAGCGCCAGTGGCTTCAGCTTCTGCACCGCCTCCAGCACCGGCCGCTCGGTCAGGCGGCCGATGAAGCCGCTCATCTTGTCGCTCGAGGCGCGCGAGTCCGAAGGCGGCGGCGTGTCGGGCGAATATTTGCCGGTCAGAACGCCTTGGCCGAGCGGCGACCACACGATCTGCGAGATGCCGTTGGCGGCTGAGATCGGGATCACCTTCTTCTCCGGCAGCCGCCACAGCAGCGAATATTGCGGCTGGCTGGAGACGAAATGCTCGACGCCCGCCATCGCGACCGCGTCCTCGATCTGCTTGGGCGACCATTCCGAAAAGCCGATCCAGCGCACCTTGCCGCTCTGCTTGGCGCGGGTCAGCGCCTCCATCGTCTCGGGCAGCGGCGTGTTCGGGTCGTAGCGGTGGCATTGATAGAGGTCGACGTAATCGGTGCGCAGCCTCTTCAAGGAATCGTCGAGCTGCTTCTCGATCTGCGTGGCGGACAGGCCCTGGTTGCCGCCGCCCATGTCGCCGAAGACCTTGGTCGCCAGCACGTAGGAGTCTCGCTTTCGCCCGGCCAGCGCCTCGCCCAGGAAGCTCTCCGCGGCGCCGCGGCCATAGACGTTGGCGGTGTCGACGAAGTTGATGCCGAGCTCGAAGGCGCGCTCGACGCAAGCGAGCGCCCGGCCGCGCTCCACGCCGACGCCGAAGGTCAGCCACGACCCCAGCGAGATTTCCGAAACGGAAAGGTCGCTCGCGCCGAGCTTGCGGTACTTCATGGGGAGATCCTTCACGGGGGGGGCCTCGCCCAGTCTGCGCTGCCCACGGCGCAAAGTCACCCGCGGTCAAGTTTTTGACGCGAGGGATCAAGGCGCATCCGTGCATCGGCCCTTATCTGGAGACGGAAAGAGAGGGCACCGAATGGTATCGCTGTTTCGTCTTTACGCGCTCCGGGCGCTCTACCTGTTGATGGCGGTAGGGCAAGGCGCGATCCAATGGCCGCTCATCCTTCATCACGCCGCCCCCTGGAGCATGATGAGCGGCGTAGCGCATGCGCTGCTGGCGGCGCTATCGCTGATCGCGCTTCTGGGCCTGCGCTATCCGCTCAAGATGTTGCCGCTGCTGCTGTTCGAGCTCGCCTGGAAGACGATCTGGCTCGCCGGCATCGCGCTGCCGCTGTGGCTTGCCGGGCAGGTGGACGCCGACACGGCCGAGACGGTCAAAGCCTGCCTGCTGGGCATCGTCGTGCCCTTCGTGCTGCCCTGGGGCTATCTGATCGAGAACTATGTGAAGACGCCCGGCGACCGCTGGCGCTGAAATGAGCTGCTGCGCGCTTCCGTGCGCAGGGCTATTTCGCCGCGTAGCGGTGCAGCATGTGGCCCTGGTCGCGCAGCCATTTCTGCGGCCGGCGCGTGTCGCCTATCAAATCCTGGACGATGCGCCAGAACTTGGGCCCGTGGTTCATCTCGCGCATATGGGCGACCTCGTGCGCCACGACGTATTCCAGCACGAAGCTCGGCGCCAGGATCAGCCGCCACGAGAACGACAGCGAGCGCCCCGCCGAGCATGAGCCCCAGCGGCTGGCGGTGTCGCGCACGGTGATGCGCTTGTGCTTCAGCCCGATGCGCGCGGCATGGAACAGCGTGCGCGCCTCCAGTTCCCTGCGCGCCTCGCGCTTGAGGAAATCCAGGATGCGGCGGCTGTGATGCTCTCTGTGGCCGGCGACGCGGATCGTGCCGTCCTCCAGCCACACCGCGCCGCGTCCGCCGTCGCCGTCGCGCACCACGTGCTCGACGCCGCGCAAGGGTATGCGCGCGCCCACGGCCAGCGGCACGGGCGACGGCACGCGGGAGAGCTGGCGCTCGATCCAGTCCTTCTGGCCGCGGGCGAAATCCAGCGCCCGGTCCAGCGCGCGCTGCGACGGCGCGACCACGCTCACCTCGCCGGTGGTGGGATGGACCTTGACGATCAGCCGCCGGGCCCTGGGATTGAGCCGGACGTTGACCTCGACGTCGCGTCCCTCGATCGCCAGAAGCTCGCGCCGCGCCACTTTGCGGGTTGCCTTCACCTTACGCATGGGCTTCCCTTCACACACCGATCCTTTTGGGAAACGCCGATGACGTCACGCCCGCGCTTCCATCTCGCCTTTCCGGTGAACGACCTCGCCGAAGCGCGCGCGTTCTATTCCGGCTTGCTCGGCTGTCCCGAAGGACGCGCGAGCGACGACTGGGTGGATTTCGATTTCTTCGGTCACCAGATCGTGGCTCATTTAAGCAAGGACGCCGCCGGACACAAAGCACATAATCTTGTTGACGGCGAGCAAGTTCCGGTCCGTCACTTCGGCGCGATTCTCACCATGAGCGAATGGCGCGCGCTCGCCGATCGTCTCAAGGAGAAACGCGCGCGCTTCATCATCGAGCCCGACATCCGCTTCGAAGGCGAACCCGGCGAGCAGGCGACGTTCTTCGTGGCCGATCCCAGCGGCAATGCGCTCGAGTTCAAGGCCTTCGACGACGACAGCAGGATTTTCGCGAAATGATTTCCAGATCGATTGCCATGGACATCGGCGGCGTGGCGCTCGCGCTCGTCCTCGGCGCGCTCGGCTTCCAATATTTCGCGCACTTTCCGCCGTGCGAGATGTGCCACTGGCAGCGCTGGCCGCTGATCGCGGCCGCCGTCGTCGGCATCGGCGGAAGCCTTATGATCAAGGGCGATCCGAAATGGCTGGCTTGGGCGACCATCCTTCTGGTCGCGACCTCGGGCGCCATCGGCGCGTTCCAGGCGGGCGTCGAATGGCATTGGTGGCAGGGGCCGTCGGCCTGCACCGGCGCGCGCGTCGTCTTCAGCGGCTTGGGCAATCTGAACGAGCCCGGCGCGGTGCGCTGCGACGTCGCGGCCTGGCGGCTCTTCGGCATCTCGCTCGCGGGCTACAATGCGCTGATCTCGACCGGCTCCGCCGTCATCGGCGCCGTCATGCTGATGCGCCAACGAACACGAAATCGATGAGCCGCAAAGCCCGCCCCACGATGCCCGGCCTTCAGACCTCCGACGAGGTCGCGGCCATGATCCGCGTCGATCACGCGGGCGAATACGGCGCGGTGCGCATCTATGAAGGCCAGCTCGCGGTGCTGAAGAACGGACCCGCGGCCGAGAAGATCCGCCACATGGCGGCCGAAGAGCAGCGCCACCTCAAGACCTTCGACCGCCTGGTCGTCGAGCGCCGCGTGCGGCCGACCGCGCTGGAGCCGGTGTGGCGCGTGGCGGGCTATGCGCTGGGTGCCGCGACGGCGCTGATGGGCGAGAAGGCGGCTTTTGCCTGCACCGCCGCGGTCGAAGAGGTGATCGACGAGCACTATGCCGGCCAGCTCGAGCGTCTCGGCGACGGCGACACCGAGCTGACCCGGACCGTCGCCGATTTCCGCGCCGACGAGATCGCCCATCGCGACGAAGCGCTGGCCAGCGGCGCGGAAGACGCGCCGGGCTATCGCGTGCTCAGCGAGGCGATCAAGGCCGGTTGCCGCCTGGCGATCGCGCTTTCCACCCGGTTGTGACGTCTGCGGCATGACAGAGGATCGCCGTCTGCTGCTGTCCGCCGCTGCAAGTCCCCGCCGCGCCAACGGCGCCGATGCGCTGCCGCTCGCGCGCCTGCTCGGCGCCGCGTTCATGACCGATCCGGTGTTCGACTGGATCGCGCGGCCGGGCCGCAGGCGCGCGGAAGTGATGGAAGAGTTCTTCTTCTGGCTGCTGAAGACGCGCGCGCTTCCCTTCGGCGAAGTCTGGACCAGCGACGGCGTGGTCGCGGTGTGGATCCCGCCCGATGCGCCGGCGAGCCCGGGCGGCGTCGTCGAACAGCTGCGCCTGCTGCCGCTGTTCCTGCGGCTGTGCGGCTTGCCGCGGTTCCTGCGCGGCTCGGCGATGGGCGACGCGATGGAGAAGAACCATCCGAAGGAAGAGCATTTCTATCTGGGCTTCATCGCGGTCGCGCAGCGGCTGCAGGGCATCGGCCTGGGTGCGGCGATGCTGGAGGCGAACTTGAAACGCATCGACGAACGCGGCATCCCCGCTTATCTCGAAAACTCCAATCCGAAGAACACCAGGCTCTACGAGCGGCTGGGATTCGTCGCGCGCCGCAACATCGCGCCCGCCGGCGCGCCGCCGATGATCGCGATGTGGCGTTCCGCGCGGGTGCTATAGGCTCGACGCGCCGAAGGTATCGCAGGCATCCATGTCGCCGCCGTCCAGCCCGCGCTTGAACCAGCGCATGCGCTGCGCGCTGGTGCCGTGCGTGAACGAGTCCGGCACGACCGTGCCCTGCTGGCTCTGCTGGATGGTGTCGTCGCCGACCGCCGACGCCGCGCGCAAGCCGCCCGCGACGTCGCCTTCCTGCAGGATGTGGAACTGCTTGTTGGCGCGGTTCGCCCACACACCCGCATAGCAATCGGCCTGCAGCTCAAGACGCACCGAATTGCCCTCGGCGCCGCGCGACTGGACGTCCTGGTCGTGCATCCGGCCCATCAGGTCCTGGATGTGATGGCCGTATTCGTGCGCGATGACATAGGCCTGGGCGAACTGGCCCGGCGCGCCGAAGCGGTCGGCAAGCTCGTTGAAGAAGCTCAGGTCCAGATAGACGTGGGCATCCTCGGGGCAATAGAACGGCCCCGCCGCCGACACGCCCGTGCCGCAGCTGGTCGGCGTCGCGGTGTCGTAGACGGTGAGCGTGGCGGGCGTGAACGCGACGCCCTTCTCCTTCAGGATCGGCGTCCACACGTCCTCGGCCGAGCCCACGATGCGCCGCGCGAAGTCGAAAGCCTTGTCGTCGCTGCGCGGCTCGCCGGGGTTGGTCGAGACCGGCGCGCCGGTTCCCATGCCGTTCAGGATCTGGCTCGGATCGATGCCGAAGAAATAGGCCGCGGCCAGAGCGATCAGGCCGACGACGATGCTGCCGCCGCCGAAGCCGAACCCGCCGCCGCGGCGGTCCTCCACGTTCTGCGTCGAGCGCAGGTCGTCGATGCGCATGAAATCGTCCTTAGGAAATGGCCAGGGTTAACAACGCGCGAGCCTGGCAAATGTTACGCCTCGAGCAACGGCAGCAGCCGGCAGGTTTTGAGCGGCCGCATCGTTGTTACGGCTTCAGCAGCCCCAGCCGCACCAGGCTCTCGGCGGTGGCGACCAGCGATTCCTCGTTGGAGCGTGGCTCCCAGCCCAGCATGCGCCGCGCCTTTTCGTTGGTCGCGTTCCGGTTCTTGCCGAGCTCGGGCAGGATCAGCTTCACCGCCGGATCGCGCAGCGAGGCCAGCCACACCAGCCAGTTCGGAAGCTCGCGCGTCGGCACGCGTTTGGCGGCGTCGCCCATGCGGGCCTTGAGGATCTCCGCGATGCGCTTCATCGAGATGAAGTCCTCGGCCACGGCCAGGAAGCGTTCGCCCTTGGCGGCCGGATCGGTCATCGCGCGCAGGTGCAGGTCGGCCACGTCGCGCACGTCGACGCAGCCGAAATAGAGCTTGGGGCATCCGGGCAGCGCGCCGTCCATCAAGCGCTGCACCAGGAGGATCGAGGTCGAGGTGTCCGCCGCCAGTGCCGGCCCGAACACGCCGACCGGATTGACCACCGCGAGCTCCAGCTTGCCGTTCTGGCCGGCGACATAGTCCCAGGCCGCGCGCTCGGCGATGGTCTTGGATTTCACGTAAGCGGTGAGGCCGGGCCCCTTCAGGTCGGTCCAGTCGGTCTCGTCGAAGGGCCTGGCTTGCGGCTTGTGGCCATAACCGATGGCCGCATAGGACGACGTCATCACCACGCGCTTGACGCCGGCTTCCGTCGACGCCCGCAGCACGCGCAACGCGCCCTCGCGCGCGGGCACGATCAGCTCGTCGTCGTCCTTCGGCACGCCGGCGGGGAAGGGCGAGGCGATGTGCAGGACATGGTCGCTGCCTTCGACGGCACGCGCCCAGCCGGCATCGCTCTCCAGATCGGCGGCATAAAAGGTCAGCCGCTCGCCGGGCTCGGCGCCGCCCTGGGCCAGCATCGCGCGCACCTCGCTTTCGCGCGACAGGCTGCGCACGGTGGTGCGCACCGTGTGGCCCTGCGCCAGGAGTTGCAGGATCGTGTGGCTGCCGATGAAGCCGGAGCCGCCGGTGACGAGGACTGTGGACATTGCGCGCCCCCCAAAGGCTCAAGCGACCAGCAGCTCTATATCAGGCTCGGGCGTTCCGTTCCATGTGAGGCGGAACACGCCGCCTTGCGCGACCGACTGCACCGCATGCGGCCACAGCGCCACGATGCAGGTGCCGCCCGCGCGGCGCACCGACGGATAGATGATGCCGTTCAGGCCTTCGCCGCGCACGCGCTCGGCCAGCGCGTTGCCGGCCGGATAGCCGCGCGCCGGTTCGGGATCGAGGCAAAGCTCGTGCGCCGCGCCGCGCAGGTCGAGGAACGCGCCCGCCAGGCTCGCGAACATCTGCGAGTAGTCGACCTGCGCATGGCCAAGGCCGCTCAGGCTCAGGAACGCGTTCATGTGATAGGTGACTTCCGCGAGGCAGGTCTCGGTGTCGAGCGCCGCATACCATGCGCCGCGCGACGGCCCGTTGAAGCGGTTCGGCGCGCGCGGCTTGGCGTAAGCGAAGCTCGCATTGATGAAGGCGGCGTGCGGCACGCCGTAGATCAGCTCCTTCGCGCCGATGCCTTCGATGCCGCGGTTCTGCGCCACCAGCCGGTTCGACGTCGCGCCTTCGATCTCGGCCAGCTCCTCGAGCTCCTTCGCGTCGTCGACGAGGGGCTTGAGCACGGACTCGCGCAAACGCGCCGTCGTCACCAGCCTCACGGTCTTGGCGAAGGCTTCGGTGACGACAGGCTGCCCCGCGAGCGCGCGCTCAGAGCCCGCCACGGACGGCATCGACATAGCGGCGGACATCCAGCATCAGCGGGATGCCGCCCTCGATCATGGCTGCGACGGGGGTCTTGTTTTCGAACAGCGGCCCCTTGTTGGCGAGGCGCGGCCAGCGATCGGCGGCGTCGTCGGCGAAGAGCAGGTGCAGGGCCTTGTAGATTCCGACCAGTGCCGAGACGCGGGTGAGCTGGTCCTGGTTCAAGGCTTCGCCGCGTCCGCCGCGCTTGATCCGGTCCCAGGTGCTGGGCGACACGGCCAGCAGCGCCGCGCAATCGCCGTTCGACAGCTCCCATTGGCCGGCCAGGGTCTGAAAGGCCTTCACGGCGGTCCCGGTCAGCCGCGCGCGGTCTTCCGGGGCTGAAAACGTCTGGATGTCGCCAGCCGCGGGCTGCGGCCAACCCGGCTGTATTGGGACCATGTTCATCTCCTGGTGTTAGGTAGCGCACCATTTGACGAAAGTCAACGGTACAAGTCGTGCTTTGTTCCGGCTTGGCTCGGGCGTATTGTCCGGCGTCTCTTGGCGCTGGGGAAACATGAGCCATTTGGTCATCGGAACCGGCTGCGGCGTGATGTTCGGGCTGTTGGCCGTCGGCCTGATGCTCCCGATGGAATTTCCGGACAAGAGGGCGGCGCTGCTGGGCGCATTCCTGAATCGGCTCTCCATCGGTGTTGCCATCGGCGCGGGCGTGAACGGGGCCGGCTGGCCGGGATGGATGGTCGGCCTCATGTTCGGAGTACTGATCAGTGCGGGCGACGCCGTTATCACCAAGGCCTATGTACCGATCCTCGGCTTGGGTGCCGTCGGCGGGGCCGTCATAGGCTTCGTCGTCGCGATGTGGGGCGGCTAGGCGGGCCGGAATTCGAACCGAGGCATTGCCGGCGGTTCGGGCCGGTCAATGGCCCAGCGCGATCGCCACCACCTGCTGCAGCACCGGGTCGGCCGCGGTCTGCACCGCCGGGATCGCGATCGCGATGTCGGGCACGACACCTCTGGGCTTCGGATCGCCGTTCGGCCGCACGATCAGGGCTTTGGGATAGCCGACCTGGATGCCGGTCACGGGCAGGGTGAATTTCTCCATCGCGCCATGGGCGGTGGCCATGTCCGAGGTCTCTTCGCCCAGCACGGTGCCGAACTTGTAGTCCTGCACCAGGGCCGCGACCGAAACGGTGTTGGAATAGGACTGGCGGTCGACCAGCAGGAACACCTTGCCCGTGTAGCGCTGGCCGCTGCGAGGCTCTGCCGGCTGCATCTCGAAATCGACCAGAGCGCCGTTCTTCGCACCTGCATACATGCGCGCATATTGGCGCGACACCGGGCCCGCGGCTTCGGCATCGTTCTTGATCCTGTCGGCATTGGCCGCGGTCGATTGCGGGCTGACGCGCACCTTGAACTGAGAGAAGAACTTGAACGGCCGCGTCGCGAACCAGGCGATCATCACGTCGCTGAACAGATTGTCGCCGCCGGGATTGCCGCGCAGGTCGACGATCAGCCGGTCGCATTTCGCGGCCAGGAACCTGGCGAACGACTCGTCGATGAAGCTCTTGAATCCCGCGACGTCCCATTCCTCCGCGCCGGTCTTGGCGTCGGCGTTGTAGAACGGGCCGGGTCTGAGATAGGCGACGTTGCCGGCCAGGATCTTCGCCTCGCGCATCGGCGTGTCGAGGTCGAGGGGCGCGGGTTGAGCCGCCGCGAAGGCCTTCATCTCGTCCAGCCTGCGCGCCGGCACGCGCAGCGAATAGGCCTTGCCGTCGCCGTGGCGCAGCGAAAGGTCGAAGCCGTCCACCGCGCCAAGCTCGACCCAGACATAGACCGCAAAATCGTATTCCATCAGCGAATGCGCCATATAGGGCGTCTCGGCAGAGACGTGGCGCTCGGCGCGCGCAAGCCAGTCGGCCATCGGCTGGCCGTTCATCGCCGCGATCTCGTCGCCCGGCACGACGGCGGCCTCGCCGCTCAGGTTCTGCGCGACGAACGTCCGCCCGTTCACCGCGCGGATGGACAGCGGGAAGGCCTTGCCGCCGCCTTTGCGATAGTCGCGCCACACCGCATAGTCGAAATCGACGCGAGTGTGGCCCATATGGGCAAGGGAAGCGAACTCCTCGAAGCGCAGCTCCGCCTCGAACCTGGTCATCGGCTTGTCGAGCCCGGCCTGGAACTTGGCATAGGCGCGGTCGAGCTCCGTCTTCGGCGTGAAGGCGGTGAGGTCGACATGCGCGGATTTGAGCCCGTCATACAGCGCGGCGAAATCGCCGCGCAGCTCCTTGGGCGTGAAGCGCCGCTCCTCGTCGGCGCGGGCGGCCGTGCTCGCGGTCATGGCCGCACCCGCAACGGCGCCCGACAGCGCCAAGGCCAATCCGATCACCGGTCCCATCATCAGCACGCGTCGCATCGTCAGCCCGCTCCCGCTCGTCGTCCGGGATGTAATTAGGCGCCCATCGCCTATGTTAGAAGCACCGGAAAGCTCCTTTTTTCCTGACGGGACCCCCGCCGTGGCGAAGGAAACCTTGAATTTGCACGGCTGGCGCGCGGATCGCCGCAGCGGGAGGCTGGAGCGCGACGGCGAAAGCCGCGGCCTCGAGCCCAAGGTGATGGAGCTGCTTTTCCTTCTCGGCGGCGAACCCGGCCGCGTCTTCAGCCGCGCGGAGATCGTGGCGGCGGTCTGGGCCGGCGCGCATGTCAACGAGGATGCGCTGGCGCGCTGCATCTTCAAGCTGCGCCGCGCGCTCGACGACGACACGCGCGCGCCGCGCTTCATCGAGACCATCCCCAAGCGCGGCTATCGCCTGATCGCGGACTGCGCGGACGACCGCGGCCTTCTCAGGCGCGCCGAGGAGTTCTATTTCCAGTTCACCCGCGCCGACAACGAAGCGGCGATCGTGCTCTACGAGCAGGCGCTGACGCGCGATCCGGACGACGTCGCGGCGCTTTCCGGTCTGGCCAACGGGCTGGTGCAGCGCGCGGTGCGCTGGCTGGACGTCGCCGAGGGCGAGGCGCCGCGCAGCAATCTCGGCCAAGCGCTCCGATCCGGCGTGCTGGCGACGCCGAAGGCGCATGCGCTGCTGGCCGAGGCGCAACGCCATGGCGAACGCGCTGTCGCGCGGGCGCCCGACGATCCGGCCGCGCTCAAGGCGCTCGGCCTGGCGATGGCGGCGATGCACCGCTTCGACGACGCGCGCCGTCTTTACGGCAGGGCGTTGGCCGCGGACTGCCAGGCGTGGGGCGTGCTCATCAACCTGGCCGATCTCGACGGGTTGGAGGGCCGCGATGCGGATGCGCTCCTGAAGCTCGAGCGCGCCTATTGCGCGATGGAGGCGCTCTATGAAGCCCAGGCCGTCACGATCCGTCCCTGGCACGCGGCCTTGGGAACGCTGATCGCGGATCGCTATCGGGCAGCGGGCGACGGGGCGCAGGCCGAAGGATGGTATCGCCGCGTGCTCGCGCGCGCTCCGCTGCACGAGGAAGCGACGGTGGGGCTGGCGACGGTGCTCGCGGACCGGGGCGATGCGGAAGCCGCGCGGGCGCTGTGCCGCGATCTCGTGGCGCGCGTCGGCAGCAGCGCCGCTTGCGCGCGCTTCCTCGGCTAAGGCTCCAGCTCGCTGTCCCAGTACAGATAGTCCGCCCAGGAATCGTGCAGGTAATTGGGCGGGAACTTGCGGCCGTTGTTGCGCAGCTCGGTGATCGTCGGCCGGTGCGGGCGCGTGCGCGGATGCATCTTGATCTGGTTGGGCAGCTTGCCGCCCTTGAGCAGGTTGCAGGGCGCGCAGGCCGTGACGACGTTCTCCCATGTCGTGCGTCCGCCGCGCGAGCGCGGGATGACGTGGTCGAAGGTCAAATCCTCGTCGAAGCCGCAATACTGGCATTCGAAGCTGTCGCGCAGGAACAGGTTGAACCGCGTGAAGGCGGGATTGCGCGCCGGCCGGACATAGGTCTTGAGCGAGACGACCGAGGGCAGCTTCATCTCGAAGCTCGGCGAATGGATCACGCGGTCGTATTCTTCCAGGATGGTTACGCGGTCCAGGAACACGGCCTTGATCGTGTCCTGCCAGGACCACAGCGAAAGCGGGAAGTAGCTGAGCGGCCGGTGATCGGCGTTCAGCACCAGCGCCGGGCAATTGTCGGGCAGTCGCGCGGCGGCTAACACGGTTGCACCCTTTGGAAGACGCGGCTCTCCTTTTGGCGGGCGAACTCTAGGCGCAAGCTCTCGAGCTGCCAAGCCGTGGCCCAGGGTAAGCGATTCGCTGTGACATTAGCGCGACGCGCCGCCGATTTCGGCCGGTTGGCGTTTCAGGAGGCCGCGGAACGCCATCGTCAGGTGAAGGCCGCCCAGCGCCAGCCCGCCCTCGTCGATGGAATGTCCGGCCCCGGATGAAATGTGCCACTGGACCGATGCGCCGGCCGCGCCAAGCCGCGTCGCGGCGTCGAAGACGGCGCCCACCGGGATGGTCTGGTCGCTGTCGCCGTGCACGAGCAGGATCGGCGGCGCCTCCGGCCCGAGCGCGGGGACCGCGCCGGCCAGCATCCCGGAATAGCCCACGATCGCCGCCACCCGGCGCCGCAGTCCGATGTGCAGCGCCATCATCGTGCCCTGGCTGAAGCCGACCAGCGCCAGCCGGTCGGGGGTCAGCTCCAGCCGCTTCAGCTCGCCGTCGAGGAACGCGTTCAGGCTCTCGGCCGCGCCTTCGACGCCGCGCGCCATCTCGGCCGGATCGATGCGCGAGATCGCAAACCACTGATAGCCCGTCGGCGCGCCCTGACACGGCTCGGGCGCGTTGGGCGCGACGAAGGCCGCGCTCGGCCACATGCGCTGCCACAACGGCGCCAGCCCGATCAGGTCGTTGCCGTCGGCGCCATAGCCGTGACACAGCACGACCAGATGCGTGGCGTTGCCGCGCGCGGGCGGAAGGCGCGGGCCGGAGAGCTGTCGCAGCGCCATTATTTTTTCTTCCGTTTTTTGAGATTGACGGGTTCGCGCTTCGCCGCGGCTTTGGATTCCGGGCTCGCGCGCTTCGCTTCGGCCTTGGCCGCCGCATCCGCCGCTTTCTTTTCCTGACGGATGGAATCTTCGTGATGCCAGAACAGCCGCGCGGCGACGGTGCGATAGGGGCGCCAGTCCTTGGCGAGCTTCTCCATGCGCTTCTCGTTCGGGCGCTTGCGCAAGCCGAAAGCGCGCGTGATCGCGGCCTGCAGTCCCACGTCGCCCACCGGCCAGACGTCGGCGCGGCCGAGCGACGACATCAGATAGATGTCCGCCGTCCACGGCCCGATGCCCTTGACCGCGGTCAGATGCGCGCGCGCTTCGTCGTCGGGCATCGTGCGCACGCGCTGCAGGTCGAGCGAGCCGTCCAGAATCGCGGCCGCGATGGTCTTCATGTGCTTCTGCTTGGGCGCCGACAATCCGCAGGCGCGCAAGGTCTCGGGCGCGGCGGCGATGACCTGTTCGGGGGCGAAGGGGGCGACCTTCGCCTTCACGCGGCCGAAGATCGTATCGGCCGCGGCGACGGAAAGCTGCTGGCTCACCACGATGGAGACCAGCGCCTCGAAGCCGTGGCGTCGCCGCGGCACGAAGGGCATCTCGCCCACGCGCATCGAGATCGCATGGAAGCGCGCATCGGCGGCGATCAGGCCGGCGATCGCCTCGTCGAGATGCGCTTTGGTCGCGATGCGGTGCGGTTTCGGCATGGGCGGGACAGTGTATGGTCGGCGGCATGATTGTCACGCGCTTCGCGCCGAGTCCAACCGGGTATCTGCACCTCGGCCATGCTTATGCGGCATTGTACGCGGCTGGCCGCGGCGACCGCTTCCTGCTGCGCATCGAGGACATCGATAGGGCGCGCGCGCGGCCCGAGTTCGAAGCGGCGATCGCGGAAGACCTCGCCTGGCTCGGCCTCGCATGGGAGACGCCGGTGCTGCGCCAGTCCGAGCGCGGCGCCGCCTATGCGCAAGCGCTGGCGCGGTTGGACGACGTCACCTATCGCTGCACCTGCACGCGCAAGGACATCGCGGCCGCGGGCGGCGCGCCGCATGGCGACGAAGGGCCGCTCTATCCCGGCACCTGCCGCGAGGCGCCCGCGCGCCCGGGCATGCCTTACGCGGTGCGGCTGAACGCGGCCAGGGCCGCGGCGAAAGTCGGGCCGCTGACGTTCGTCGAGCACGGTCGAACCGTCCCGGTCGATCCGTTGGCGCTCGGCGACGTCGTGCTGGCGCGCAAGGAGATGCCGGCCGCCTATCACCTGGCCGTCGTGGTCGACGATGCGCATCAGGGCGTCAACCTGGTGACGCGCGGCGAGGACCTGCTCGTGGCGACGCATGTGCAGCGTCTGTTGCAGGCGTTGCTCGGCCTTCGCGAACCGGCCTATGAGCACCACAAGCTCATCCTCGATGCCCAAGGGCGCAAATTCTCCAAGCGCTGTTCCTCGGCGACCCTGCGCGAGCTTCGCGCGAACGGCGTCACGCCGGCGGAGTTGCGCCGAAAATTCGAAATGTGAAACCGAAGGAAAGACCATGGCCCACCTGTTCGACGAATTCCGCCTGAAGGACGTGACGCTCAAGAACCGCATCGCGGTCTCGCCGATGTGCCAGTACTCGGCCGAGGACGGCGTGCCGAACGAATGGCACCGGGTGCATCTGGGCGCGCGCGCCATAGGCGGCGCCGGTCTGGTGATCGCGGAAGCGACGGCGGTCGCGCCGGAGGGGCGCATCACGCCGGGCTGCACGGGGTTGTGGAACGACGCGCAGGCCGAGGCCTTCGCGCCCATCGCCGCCTTCATCAAGCGCTATGCGGTGCCGGGCATCCAGATCGCCCATGCCGGCCGCAAGGCGTCGGCCAACCGCCCCTGGGAGGGAGACGACCACATGCGCGAGGACGATCCGCGCGCCTGGCAGCCGATCGGGCCGTCGGCGGTGGCCTTCGGCGCCAACCTGCCGCGCGTTCCGGCGGCGATGACCAAGGCCGACATCGCGCGCGTGCGCGAGGATTTCGTCAGCGCCGCGAAGCGTTCGCTCGCCGCCGGCTTCGAATGGCTGGAGCTGCATTTCGCGCACGGCTATCTGGGCCAGAGCTTCTTCTCGCCCATCGCCAACAAGCGCACCGACGAATACGGCGGCAGCTTCGAGAACCGCATCCGCTTCCTGACGGAGACTTTGTCGGCGGTGCGCAGCGTGTGGCCGGAGAAGTATCCGCTGACCGCGCGGCTGGGCGTGTCGGATTTCACGCCGGAAAGCCAGCCGCTCGAGGAAAGCATCGCGCTGGTCAGGCGCTTCAAGTCGCTCGGCTTGGATCTGATCGATGTCAGCGTCGGTTTCAATACGCCCGACGTCTCGGGCATGCCGTGGGGCCCGGCCTTCATGGCGCCGTTCGCTGAGCGCATCCGCCGCGAGGCCGAAATCCCGACCGCGGTCGGCTGGTTCGTCAGCGAGCCCGCGCAGGCCCAGGCCATCGTCGAGAGCGGCCAGGCCGATCTCGTCATGCTGGCGCGCGCCGAGCTCGGCGATCCCAACTGGACCTATCATGCGGCACAGGCTTTGGGCCGTCCCGAAGCGCACGCGGCCCTGCCGCCGCAATACGCCCATTGGCTCAGGCGATAGAGGTTGGCGCGCAGGTGGCGGCGTCGCTCAGGACGCGATAGCGGCCACCGCCGTCCTTCGGCGACACGATGCCACCCTGACGATGAACCACGCCAGCAGGGCGATGAAGACCGTCATCGTGCCGCCCTGCACCATACCGGCCAGCGGCGTTTGCGCAGGGTTGCCGGTGCGGCCGGCGAGCGAGAGCGCGCGGATGACGGGCACGCGCACGAACAGCTCGTTCACCAGCCCGCCGATCAGCAGGTAGTAGGTGATCAGCATCGAGACCGGATGCAGGTCGCCCACAGCGGGCGGCGCTGGCGCGAGGCCGCGTAAAATCCCAGCAGCAGGACGGCGAGCGTGAACACCGCCTCCCAATGGAACAGGCCGAAGACGCCGGGGCCGGATGAGAAGCGGCGGAAAGCCGGCTTTCTCGGGTCCTACCAGTCGTTCAGGATCGTATTATGGGAAAACCCGGCGTCCTGGGCCCAGCGCATCCACTGGGTGCGCAGCCGCATGGTCTCGACCGGGCTGCGGGTGCCCTGGCCGACGCCGAGGATCTGCAGCTCGGCGCAGCCCCGGAACGGATGGCCCTCCGGCGGCGGCAGGCGCGAGTCCTCGCGATTGAGGCGCGCATATTCCGAGTCCTCGATCCCGTCCGAAGCCAGGATCACCGTGGTCGGCATGCCCGAGCAGCCGATGCTCGAGACCGCGTTGTCGAGGAAGGCGACGATATTGGTCGAATCCTGCGCCACCCATTTGCCGCGCTGGACCAGAAGCGGCGTGCCGGAAACGAGCTTCTGGATCTCGGCGGCGACGTTCTCGGGCCGCGCCCGCGTCGAGATCACCGTGTCGAAATAGAAGGTGTTCGACGAGGCGTCGAAATTGCCGAAGGTGCGCACATGCACCTCGGAGGCGAAGCCCAGCTTCTTGACCTCGTTCGCGATGCGCACCGCGACCTTGGAGGCGAAGGCCGGGTTCTCGATCAGCGGATTGCTCTTGGAAAGGTCGAGCCCGATGATGATGCGCCGCGGCGCGACCGCGCCCGTGTCGCCGTCATAGGCGGCCTGGACCGCTTGCGGCGCCGCAGCGGACACGCGGTCGATCGCCTGCATGGTCAGCGCGCCGCCGGCCAGCCCCGCCGCGGCCACGAAGGCGAGCATCGCGTTCATCGGCTCAGTGCGCCTGCTGCTGGTCGGCGAGCTCCAGCAGGTGGAGCTGCGCGAACTGGCGGCGGCGATGCTGATAGTCCCGCGCGATGTGGAAGTTGCGCACGTTGTTCTCGACCGTCTGCATGTAGAGCGCCGCGACCGTGGTGACGATGAAGAATATCACGGAAGCGAAGGCAAGCCAGAACCAGGAATCCGCATTGGCGAGCGAGGTCTGCGAGATCTTGGGCAGGCCCAGGGAGACGCCTTCGCTCGCCCCCGTCATGCTGGCCTGGGTCACCTGATGCACCGCGGGCTGGACTTGTGCGTCCTGGCCGTCGTCGCTGGCATTGGTCGAATTGAAGAGCTGGTCGATGGAGCTCGAGCCCGGCTGGACGCCGTCGTCGCGCTGCTCGTGCTGGGCCGAGGTCGCGCCCGCCATGTTGTTGTAGGCGACGAGGTAACCCAGCCCGCCGATCATCACCAGGGCCAGGATGAAGCTCGCCACGATCATGGTGTTGCGGCCATAGGCGCCGGTGATCTTCAGCATGAAATGCACGATCAGCACGGCGAAGACGACCTGCAGGCTCTTGAACACGACCGAGCTCTGCAGCGCCGGCGGCACCTGCATGAACTCGTTGGCGAGCGCGCGCGTCCACACTTCGCGGATGATGTGATAGTCGACGAACATCGCGACCAGAAGGATCGTCAGCGCCAGGCCCGCCGCCACCAGATAAAGCGGGCGGTAGTGGGCGACCTGGCGGCTCTTCTCCATGTTGCGCGCGATGATGTCGGAATCGGTGCGCTGGCGGGTGTTCAGCGCCTCGTCCTCATCCTCCCCGTCGTCGAGCTCCTGTTTGCCCCAGGGAATCATCTTGGCGAAGGCGCCGGGCTTCTTGTGGCGGTGGGCGGCGACCCTCTCGCCGTGCTTGACCCAGTCGGGGCCCCAGCTCGGCTGGTCGACCGGCGTCTTCAGCCGCTCGACCAGCTGGGCGCGCATCCGCGCGCGCACCGCCGGCGTCATCGCCTCGACCTTGGCCAGCGATTGCGCCTCGACGTCGAACTCCTCCGGCGTCATGCCGTGCAGCAGGTCGGTCGAAAGCGCATGGCGGCGCGGCGGCCGGGGGCTTTCGTTCGGCCGGTCCTGTGCGGGACGTTCCTGCAGCTCGTCCTTCGGGGTGTAGTAGGCGATCATGGCGCTCCCCAGCGTGGTTAATCCCAAGTTAACGGCATTGTGAGACCCACCGTGTGACCGCGCCGCGCCTTGATCGTGTTACGCTCTGGGCGAATTTGAGGCGATTTGGTGTCGAGGGAACCGTGAAGCGTGTTTTGTTGTGCGCATTGCTGGCCGCATCGCCGGCCTTTGCGGGCCCGAAGGAAGACATCGCCGCCGCCGACAAGGCGTTCTCGGCGCTGTCGGTCGAGCAAGGCAGCAACGCCGCCTTCCTCAGCTATCTGGCCGACGACGGGCGGCTGTTCGGCACCGGCGGACAGCCGCCGATATACGGCAAGGCGGCGGCGGTCGAGCGGTTCAAGACCTCGAGCAACGGCGATCCCAAGACCAACGTGCTGTCCTGGGCGCCTGACAATGTCGAGGTATCGGCCGACGGCGGCCTCGGCTACAGCGACGGGCGCTGGACCTTCGTGAGCCCGACCGTGAAGCTCACCGGCCATTACCTGACGGTGTGGCGCAAGGTCGGCGATGCCTGGAAGGTCGCCGCCGACATCGGCACGACCGATCCGCAGAAGTAGCGCGCTGTCATTCCCGGCGAGGATCGCTCGCTTGCGAGCGGTCCAGAGAAGGGAGTCCAGCGTCGGCGCGTCGTGTCCGACGAATTCCGGCTGGATCCCCTTCCCTCGCATCGACGCATCCATACGCTGTCGCTATGGACCGCCGACGCTCGCCGGGGATGACAATTAGGGCTTCGCCAGCGCGATCACCCGCGTGAGGATGGCGTTGACGTCGTAGTCCTTGGGGCTGAAGACCAGCGCGATGCCGGCGTCCTTCAGTGCCGCCTCGTCCGCGGCGGGGATGATGCCGCCGGCGACGACCTTCACGTCGGACAGGCCCGCCGTCTTGAGGCCGTCGACCACCTCGCGCGCCAAGGGCACGTGGCTGCCCGACAGGATCGACAGCCCGATCAGATGCGGCTTGTGCTCGCGCGCCGCCGCCACGATCTCGCCCGGCGACAGGCGGATGCCGTCATAGACGACGGCCATGCCGGCATCGCGGGCGCGGATCGCGATCTGCTCGGCGCCGTTGGAATGTCCGTCCAGCCCGGGCTTGGCGACCAGGAAGGTGAGCGTGCGGCCGAGGCGTCCCGAGACGCGCTCGACCTCGTCGCGCAACAGCCCGATGCGCTCGTCGTTGCGCGCCGGGCCCGAAGCCGCAACGCCGGTCGGCGCGCGGTACTCGCCGAAGACCTTGCGAAGCGTGCCCGCCCATTCGCCGGTGGTGACGCCCGCCTTGGCGCAGGCGATGGAGGGCGGCATCAGGTTGTCGTCGCCGCGCGCGGCCTGCTCCAGCGTCGCCAGCGTCTGCGCGACGGCATCCGCATCGCGCGACGCGCGCCATTCCTGAAGGCGCGCGATCTGCTCCGTTTCGGCCGAGGGATCGACGGTGACGAAGGTGCCTTCGCCTGCGGTCAAGGGCGACGGCTCGGTCTCGCGATAGGCATTGACGCCGACGCGCACCTCTTCGCCGCGCTCGATGGCTTCCAGCCGCGCCGCGTTGGAGGCGACCAGCCGCTCCTTCATGTATTCGAGGGCCTGTTGCGAAGCAGCGCCGCCCATCTCTTCTATGCGCGCGATCTCGGCGCGGATCTGCTCGGTCAACTGCGCCACGCGCGCCTCGATCACGGTCGAGCCGTCGAAGATGTCGCCGTATTCCAGCATGTCGGTCTCGAAGGCCGCGATCTGCTGCAGGCGCAGCGACCATTGCTGGTCCCAGGGACGCGGCAGACCCAGCGCCTCGTTCCACGCCGGAAGCTGGATGGCGCGGGCGCGCGCGTTTTTGCTCAGGCTCACGCCCAGCAATCCGAACAGCACGCGATAGACGTTGTTCTCGGGCTGCTGCTCGGTCAGCCCCAGCGAGTTCACCTGCACGCCATAGCGGAACAGCCGCAGCTTCGGATCTGTGACGCCGTAGCGCTCACGCGCGATTTCGTCCCACAGCCCCGCCATCGCGCGCAGCTTGCAGACCTCGGTGATGAACCTGACACCCGAATTGACGAAGAACGAGATGCGTCCCACCGCCTGCGGAAAGGCATCGGCCGCGATGGTCTTGCGCGCGGCGTCGAGGACCGCGATGGCCGCGGCGAGCGCGAAGGCGGCTTCTTCGACCGCATCGGCCCCAGCCTCCTGCAGGTGATAGGAGCACAGGTTGATCGGGTTCCACTTCGGCATCTGGGCGGTAGAGAACGCGATCGTGTCGGTGGTCAGGCGCAGCGCGGGCTTGGGCGGGAAGATGTATGTCCCGCGCGCCAGGTACTCCTTGATGATGTCGTTCTGCGTCGTGCCTTGCAGGCTGGCGCGGGGCACGCCCTGCTCGTCGGCCAGCGCGACGTACAGCGCCATCAGCCACGCCGCCGGCGCGTTGATGGTCATCGAGGTGTTCATGCGCTCGAGCGGCAGGCCTTCGAACAGAGCGCGCATGTCGCCCAGGTGGCTGATGGGCACGCCGACCTTGCCGACCTCGCCCTTGGCCAGCGGCTCGTCGCTGTCGTAGCCCGTCTGGGTCGGCAGGTCGAAGGCGACCGACAGCCCGGTCTGCCCCTTGCCCAGATTGGCGCGATAGAGCGCGTTCGAGGCGGCAGCGCTCGAATGGCCGGCATAGGTGCGGAAAATCCAGGGCTTGTCGCGGCTCATGGGTGAACAACGCTACACAGCTTTTGCGGTGGCTCGCAAATCCGGGGCAGAATGGCGGCGCAGTTTCGGGTCTTGGGAATCATGCGTCTCGCTCTCGCCTTCGCCCTCGTCGCCACCGCCGCGCTCGCCGCCGTCTCGCCGGCGGAGAAGGAGTGGCGTGCCGGGATCGACGACGCCAACAGGCATTTCTCGGCCGATCCGCATGCCATCCTGAAGATCCAGGACGCGGCCTATATGCGCAACGGCGACACCTATTCGCTCATCGGCGTGAAGGAGAAGCCCGAGACCTATCGCTGGGAGAAGGGCTCCAATGCCAAGGCCGCGCTGATCGCGGGCGTGCGCGACGGCCAGCCCTTCGTGATGTTCAATAAGCATCTCTATGCCGAGAAGGACATCAACAAAGGCATCCTGGTCGATATCGGCGTCGACGTGCGCGGCGAGAAGACCCAGGTCGATGCCGGCGTCATCGGCGCCAGGCTGTGGGTCTACAACCAGGACAATCCGGCGGCGAAGGCGTTCAAGGGGCTGGTCTACTATCCCTACGACCCGTCCTATGTCGTGACTGCGACCTTCAAGCCCGATCCCAAGCTGCCCAAGCGCATCTTCCGCACCTCGCGCGGCACCGACAAGCAGTTCTATCACGCAGGCGACGCGACCTTCACGCTCAAGGGCAAGACCTTCACCCTGCCGCTTTTCGCCGGCGACAACGACCCGAAGAAGATCGACTCGTTCTCGGCCTTCTTCACCGACGGGCTGACGGGCAAGGAGACTTACGGCGCGGGCCGCTATATCGACATCGAGAAGTTCGGCGCCTTTCCGCCCAAGACCTTCAGGATGGATTTCAACTACGCCTACAATCCGAATTGCGCGCGCTCGGCCTTCTACGCCTGTCCCTATGCGGTCGATAACATCGCGATGGAGGTGCGCGCGGGCGAGAAGGACCCGCACAAGTTCGGCAATCTTCATTAGGTATGGGGCGCACTGATTGAAGGCAAAGCTCCGTTCCCCCAGCGAGCAGCGCGAGGCCGACCGGGCCCGCGCCAGGCGCGCCGCGCTCAAGGCGCTCAAGAAGGCGAAGAAGGCGGCGGAGCAAACGAACGTGAAGCTCTCCGACTGGGAGGGCGAGTTCTTAGGCTCGGTCGAGGGGCGGGTGGAGCGCTATGGCCGCGCCTTTCGCGACCCTGAAAAGGGCGCGCCCACCGCTGCCCTCTCCATGCTGCAAACGCAAAAACTCAAGGAGATCGTCGGCAAGGCCAAGGGGAAAAAGTCAGGCTTTCAGCGGAAATCGCGGTTCGGACAAACAATTTAATTTCGTAGCCGTCGCGTCCCTGTTAATAAACAACCTAATTTCTATTGCGCCGCAGCAAAACTTTGGATCAAGTTCTGCGTTACGTGGGGCGTGAGCGGGGAGATCCAGATGTCTGCAGCGGCCAAGCCGGCACTCGAAGTCTACAAGGACCTTTACGAGATCGGCGAGATTCCGCCGCTCGGCCATGTGCCGCCCAAGATGTACGCCTGGGCGGTGCGCAAGGAACGCCACGGCCCGCCCGAAGACTCCATGCAGATCGAGGTCGTGCCCACCTGGGAGCTCGACAGCCACGACGTGCTCGTCCTCGTGATGGCGGCGGGCGTCAACTACAACGGCGTATGGGCGGCGCTCGGCACCCCGGTCTCGCCGATGGACAGCCACAAGAACCCCTACCATATCGCGGGCAGCGACGCGTCCGGCATCGTATGGGCGGTCGGCTCGAAGGTGACGCGCTGGAAGGTCGGCGACGAGGTCGTCGTCCACTGCAACCAGGACGACGGCGACGACGAGGAGTGCAATGGCGGCGACCCGATGTTCTCGCCGTCGCAGCGCATCTGGGGCTACGAGACGCCCGACGGCTCCTTCGCCCAGTTCGCGCGCGTGCAGGACCGTCAGTTGATGCCGCGTCCCAAGCATCTCTCCTGGGAAGAGGCCGCGTGCTACACGCTCACGCTGGCCACCACCTACCGCATGTTCTTCGGCCACAGGCCGCACATCCTGCGCCCCGGCCACAACGTGCTGATCTGGGGCGCCAGCGGCGGGCTCGGTTCCTTCGCGGTGCAGCTCTGCGCGGTCTCGGGCGCCAACGCCATCGGCGTCATCAGCGACGAGAGCAAGCGCGAGTTCGTCCTCTCGCTCGGCGCCAAGGCGGTGATCAACCGCAAGGATTTCAACTGCTGGGGCCAGATGCCCAAGGTCGGCTCCCCCGAATACGACGCCTGGACGAAAGAGGCGCGCAAGTTCGGCAAGGCGATCTGGGAGATCACCGGCAAGGGCAACGACGTCGACATGGTGTTCGAGCATCCGGGCGAGGCGACGTTCCCGGTCTCGTGCCTGGTGGTGAAGCGCGGCGGCATGGTCGTGTTTTGCGCCGGCACCACCGGCTACAACATCACCTTCGACGCGCGCTATGTTTGGATGCGCCAGAAACGCATCCAGGGCTCGCACTTCGCCAACCT
Organism: Alphaproteobacteria bacterium; assembly: GCA_019247845.1. GTDB lineage: Bacteria > Pseudomonadota > Alphaproteobacteria > Micropepsales > Micropepsaceae > Rhizomicrobium. The sequence goes on from JAFBAL010000010.1 coordinate 137,480, forward strand.
GAAGCAGGCGAGCCAGGCCAACCGGCTGATGCTCGAGCGCCGCCTCGACCCCTGCATGTCGGAAGTCTTCTCGTGGGAAGACATCCCGCGCGCCCATACCAAGATGTGGAAGAACGAGCACCTGCCGGGCAACATGGCGGTGCTGGTCAACGCGCAGCAGCCGGGCTTGAAGACCTTCGAGGACGTGCTCGCAGGTTCCAAGCGGGCGTAGCGAGCACGCGCCGTTTCCGGCGGCATGGCCGGCACGCGTGCAGCTGGTCCAATTCCCGGCGGACTGCTTGCGATGCGTCGCGTTTGCGGCGCGCCGTTTTTGCGATTAACTGCGCCCCATGCGGTGGGGCTCCATCCGATACGCAGCTGTCGTCGTCGCGGCGTGGACGCTGGTCGCGCTCGCCTGGACGCCACCCACGTTCCTGGTGCAGTCGCTGGGCGGTCCGGTGCGTTTCACTGCGCTGCAGGTCTTCGCCGATGTCTGGCTGAGCTTCGTGCCGTGGATGGCGGCGACGCCGCTGATCTTCGCGCTCGGACGGCGCTATGCGCTGAGCGAAGGCCGCATCGTTGCGCCGCTCGCGGTCCATATCGCGGCCGGCATCGTGCTGGTGCCGGTGGTGACCGCGCTGGGCGTGACCCTGAGCCGGCTCGCGATGCAGGTGCCGGCGGGTCCGCTCAACATCCTGGGCGCGGTGCTCATCACCGCTTTCTACAGCGTGCCGACCTATGTCGCCGCCGTCGCGGTCGGGCAGGCGCTCGCCTTCTTCGAGCGTTACCGGCTGCGCGAGCGCCTGCTCGCCCGCGCCGAGCTGCGCGCGCTGCAGGCCCAGCTCAATCCGCATTTCCTGTTCAATGCGCTGAACGCGATCTCGGCGCTCGGCTATCGCGACGCCGAGCGCGCCGACGAAGCGCTGACCAAGCTGGCGGCGATCCTGCGCATCTCGCTTCAGGAGCGGCCCGAGCTCGTCGCGCTCAAGGACGAGATCGCCTTCGCGCAGGACTATCTGGGCCTCTATGCGCTGCTCCTGCCCGGCCGGACGATGCTGATGATCGAGGTCGAGCCCGCGGCCTGGGACGCCGCGGTGCCCGCTCTGCTGCTGCAGCCGCTGGTCGAGAACGCGCTGCTGCACGGTCTCGCCAAGCTCCAGGCGGGACGATTGAAGATCGCGGCGAAGCGCGACGGCGACCGGCTGTCGCTCAATCTGCACAACGATGCGCCGCGCGACGCCGCGCCCTCCGACGGTAAGGTGGCGGGATCGGGCATCGGCCTTGCCAATACGCGCGAGCGGCTGCGCGTGCTGTTCGGCGGCGCCGCGCGGATGCGCTTCGTGCGCAATGCCGACGATGCCCTGATCGAGATCGACCTGCCCTATCGCGAGGCGGAGCCGTGAAAACGATCCGCGCGGTCATCGTCGACGACGTCGAGCTCGCCCGCGAGCGCGTGCGCCAATACCTGGCGGGCGAAGACGACGTCGAGGTGGTGGGCGAGGCCGGCACGGGCGCCGAAGCGGTCCGGCTGATCGCGCGGCTCATGCCCGATCTGGCGTTCCTCGACGTGCAGCTTCCCGATTTCGACGGCTTCGCGGTCGCGGCGAGGCTGCCGGTCGCGCCGGTGATCGTCTACCTCACCGCGCATGACGACCAGGCGCTCAAGGCCTTCGAGGCGGGCGCCCTCGACTATCTCATCAAGCCCTTCGACCGCGAGCGCTTCGGGCGCGCGCTCAATCGCGCCAGGATGCAGATCGGGCTCAAGGGCGGCGCGCCGGTGCCGGCGGCGGAATACGTCAAGCGGCTGGCGATCAAGGACAAGGACCGCACCGACGTCGTGGCGACGTCCGAGGTCGATTACATCGACGTCGCCGGGCACTATCTCTGCGTCCATGTAGGCCCGCAGGTGCATCTGATCCGCGGCTCGCTCGGCGACCTGGAAGAGAAGCTCGACCCGGCCGAGTTCGCGCGCATCCACCGTTCCGCCATCGTGCGGCTCGACCGCGTGAAGTCGCTGGTGGCGCGCCGCAACGGCGACAGCGACCTGTGGCTGGCCGACGGCGCCAAGCTCCTGATGAGCCGCAACTACGGCGAGGCGGTGCGCAAAAGATTGGGCGGCGCCTGATTTCGCACCGTTCGCGCCGTCCCAAGCACCGTTGGCGCCATTGCCCCTTGGGGCCTCGCGGTTTTCCGCTTACCTGCCCACCGCAACGCCAACCGGGCCAGGACCTCATGCGCCTCACCATCGCCGCTCTCGTGCTCAGCACCACATGCGCTTTCGCCGGCGGCTTCGTCGTCAAGGATGTGCGCGTCTTCGACGGCGACAGGACCATCGAGAAGACCGACGTCGCAGTGCGCGACGGCCGCATCGTTTCCGTCGGCAGCGGCGTCGCGTCGCGCGGGCTCGAAACGATCGAGGGCAGGGGCAAGACCTTGCTGCCGGGCCTGATCGACGCGCATGTCCACGTCTTTCCCGGTGCGCAGCAGGACGCCTTGCGCTTCGGCGTCACCACCGAGCTCGACATGTTCTCGATGCTGCCGTTCCTGAAGGATTGGCAGGAGCAGCGCCGCTCGCTGCGCCGCACCTCCGGTGCCGATACCTGGAGCGCCGGCATCGGCGTCACCGCGCCCGGCGGGCATCCGACCGAGATGAGCGGGCCGTTCACCGTTCCCGTGCTGGCGCCGGGCGACGACGCGCGCGCCTTCGTCGACAAGCGCGTCAAGGAGGGCTCGGACTACATCAAGGTCATCATCGAGGACCTGGCCGAATATCCCGGCCGCGCGCCGATGCCGACCTTGAGCCGCGACCAGGTCTGCGCGGTGGTCTCCGCCGCCCATGCCGACGGCAAGATGGCGGTCGTGCATGTCCAGACCGAGGCGGCGGCGCGCGAGGCGATGGACTGCGGCGCCGACGGTCTCGCTCATCTCTATCCCGACAGGCCAGCCGACCCGGTCATGGTGGCCCAGGTCAAGGCGCACGGCATGTTCATCGAGACCACGGCCGCGGTCTGGGCCGGCGCCTCGGGCACCGGCATGGCCGACAAGCTCGCCGCCGATCCGCGCGTCGCCCTCTATCTCTCGCAGGCGCAGCTGCGCTCGCTCGCCTATCGCGGCAAGACGACGATGCCGGATTTCTTCTCCAACGCGCTCGCCAGCATCCGCCGCTATCACGCGGCGGGCGTGCCGCTGCTGGCCAGCACCGACGCGCCGAACCCCTCGACCGCGCATGGCGTGTCGCTGCACGAGGAGCTGCAGATCTACGTCCAGGCCGGCTACACGCCCGCAGAGGCGCTGCATGCCGCGACCGGGGCGCCCGCGGACGTCTTCCATCTGGGCGACCGCGGGCGGATCAGGAAAGGCGACCGCGCCGACCTGGTGCTGGTCGACGGCGATCCGACGCGCGACATCGCCGACACGCTCTCGATCGAGCGCATCTGGAAGAATGGCTTCGCGGTCGACCGCGCGCCGAAGGAGATCAGGCGTTGAAACGCGCGCCGAAGGAGGCCAGGCGTTGAAAGAAGCGGCACGTTGAGCCTACTCGCCGCCGCCGTTCAGCCAATGCACCTTGTCGAGCTCGGCCTTGTGCTGCTTGTAGAAGGCGATCTGGGCGGGCGAGACGCGGTCGGCGAGCTTGGGCGCGGCGGAGGGATAGAGCACGCACATCCCCGCATCCATCAGCGCGAAGGGCATCACCACCACGTCATGGGCGGTCAGGCCATGCTTCTTGAACAGCGCCATGGCGCCGGGCATCGCGCTCATCCGCGCTTCCATCTCGGCGATGGACTTGGAGTCTTCGGCGCCATGCATCTGCTTGTCCATGCCCGGCATCTTGTGCGCGTCGTCCATGGCGGCCTGCATCGCGGTCACCTTGTCCATGGAGAGGGAATAGCTTTTGAGCGCCGCGAGGTCGGCCGGCGACAGGTCGTTCTTGGCAAAGGCGGGCGAGGCGAAGGCGAGGCTTGCGGCAATGCACAGGACGGCGGCTCTCATGGGCTCTCTCTCCAAATGGGGTGCGCGATTGAAGCCGAAAGGCCTTGGGGAACGCAACCGGGACCAAGATTTGCCTTGGATGCGAAGGGCGCCATAGCATGGCTGAAGACGTTCCCGAAGGATGACGATGCAGACGCTTCTCCCGCACCTGATCGCCCGTTGCGAGGAGGCGGTGCTGGTCGCCGAAGGCTTGCTTGCCGCCGCCAAGGACAGCGTGGCGCGCGCCGTGCCCTCGCGCGAGGCGCTCGACCGGCATCAGCGCGCGGCGCATGCGCTGGCCTGGACCGCGACCTATGTCGAGTCCTTGCGCCAGATGGCGCGCTGGGCCCGGCGCCTCGAGCGCGAGGCGCGGCTGGGCGAGATCGAGCAGCTGATCCTCCAGGCCGCGTTCGGCGAATATCTGGCGCAACTGGCGGGCGGCATCCCCATGAGCCAAAGCGAGATCGTGCGTCCGCGCGACATGGGCCTCGACGACGACGTGGCCGCGGGCTTCTGGACGCCGACGGTCAAGGAGCTGGTGGACGTCGGAACGCTGCGTGAAACGCGCCAGGCGATCGCGGACCATCTGGCCGCCCATGCCGGCGCGATGGCAATAGGCGATCCCGGCCTCGACGAGACCATGGGCCTGGTGCGCGACCAGTTCTATCGCTTCGCCCAGGACAAGGTGGCGCCGCACGCCCATGGCTGGCATCTGCGCGACGAGCTGATCCCGCTCGACGTGGTGGAGCAGATGAGCCAGCTCGGCGTCTTCGGCCTGACGGTGCCGGAGGAGTATGGCGGCGCGGGGCTGCCCAAGACCGCCATGTGCGTGGTGTCCGAGGAATTGAGCCGCGCCTATATCGGCGTCGGCTCGCTCGGCACGCGCTCCGAGATCGCGGCCGAGCTCATTCTGTCGGGCGGCACCCGGGAGCAGCGCGAGCGCTGGCTGCCCTTGATCGCGCACGGCACCAAGCTTCCGACGGCGGTGTTCACCGAGCCCGACGTCGGCTCGGACCTGGGCAGCCTGCGCACCCGCGCGGTGCGAGAAGGCGACGCGTACAAGATCACCGGCAACAAGACCTGGATCACCCATGCCGCGCGCGCCGACGTGATGACCCTGCTGGCGCGCACCGATCCCAACACATCCGACTATCGCGGTCTCTCGATGTTCGTCGCCGAGAAGCCGCGCGGCACGGACGCCGATCCGTTTCCGGCAAAGGGCATGTCGGGCGGCGAGATCGGCGTGCTCGGCTATCGCGGCATGAAGGAGTTCGAGATCGGTTTCGACGGCTTCGAGGTGCCGGCGGCCGATCTTCTGGGCAGCGAGGAGAACCAGGGCTTCAAGCAGCTGATGCAGACCTTCGAAAGCGCGCGCATCCAGACCGCTTCGCGCGCCATCGGGGTCGCGCTTTCGGCGATGGATGTCGGGCTTTCCTATGCTCTCGACAGGAAGCAGGGCGGCCAGCGCATCTTCAATTACCCGCGCGTCGCCGACAAGCTCGCGATGATGGCGGTGGAGATCGCGATCGCGCGCCAGCTTTCCTATCACGCCGCGCGTGAGAAAGACGAGGGCCGGCGCTGCGATCTCGAAGCCGGCATGGCAAAGCTGCTCGCCGCGCGCGTCGCCTGGGCGGCGGCCGACAACGCCGTGCAAATCCATGGCGGCAACGGCTTCGCGCTGGAATATCCGGTGAGCCGCATCCTGTGCGACGCGCGCATCCTGAACATCTTCGAAGGCGCGGCCGAGATCCAGGCACAGGTCATCGCGCGGCGCCTGTTGGAAGACCGGAGCAATCGATGAGCGACGCACACCCGATCGACCGCCTCTATGCGACCATCGCCTCGCGCAAGCGCGCCGATCCCAAGCGCTCCTATACCGCGCAGCTGATGAAGCGCGGCACCGCGCAATGCGCCAAGAAGCTGGGCGAGGAAGGCGTCGAGGCCGCGCTCGCCGCCGTCGCCGGCACGAAGAAGGAGCTGATCGACGAATCCGCCGACGTGCTGTTCCATCTGCTGGTGGTGTGGGCCGCGCGCGGCATCAAGCCGAAAGCGGTCTATGACGCGCTGGCGCAGCGCGAGGGACGCTCGGGGCTGGCGGAGAAGAAGGCGCGCAAGAAGCGCAAGTGATCGGCGGCACAAAGCGGCAATCGCGCAGCGACGCGATCGCGCACGCGGCGCGTTCAGTCTTCGTCGTCTTTTTCTTCGGCGAGGCTCTTGACCAGGTCGAGCACGCGCTTGCGCACCTTCGCGTCCTTGATGCGCATGAAGGCGAGGCTGAGCTGCAGGCCTTCGCCGCTGGAGACGAACTCCATCACCGGCGGAGAATCGTCGCTCTCCGAGAAGCCGCGCCCCTGACCCAGCTGGCTCGACACGTTTTCATAGAAGTAGTCGATCGGCACGCCAAGGATGCGCGCGACGTCGAACAGGCGTCCGGCGCCGATGCGGTTGACGCCCTTCTCGTATTTCTGCACCTGCTGGAAGGTGAGCCCGAGCAATTCGCCAAGACGTTCCTGGCTCATGCCAATGAGCATGCGCCGCAGTCGCACACGGCTGCCGACCTGTGCGTCGACCGGATTTGCATGTTTTTTCGGCAAGGGGTCTCTACACGGAAGTTATGCTTCGCTGAAGGGACCTTAACCGTGAATGGCTAGCCTAGAAAAGGTCTAAATGTGTCCGCGCTCCGTTCGCGCCCGTTTTTGTACAGCTAGGACGGCACCCACCACGCACGCTGCCAGTAAAAGAAAGAGCGCTAGTGGACCGCTGCGTGCAAAGGGCGGAGGCTCAATCGCTGCGGGTAGCGTCGAGTCGAGCGTGCCCATCGAATCGAGTTCCAGCCGCGCGCGCACGCGCCCGTAAGGATCGACGACCGCGGAGATTCCGGTGTTCGCCGCACGCACCACGGGTAGCCCCTGCTCGATTGCACGCGTTTGTGCGACCAGCAGATGCTGGCGCGGACCCGCCCATGGACCGAACCACGAATCGTCGGTGACGTTGATCAACCACCGTGGACGATCGTCGGCGACCACCGCGCCGGGAAAGAGAATCTCGTAGCAGACGAGCGGGCTGGCCGGCGGCGCGCCGGGCACATCGACCGTATGCGGACCATCGCCAGCCCCGAAGCTGCCCGCGACGCCGACGAGCTTCTTCAGCCCCAGCGCGCCCATCACGCTTTCGAGCGGAAGATACTCGCCGAAGGGCACGAGGTGGAACTTGTCGTAGACATCCACGAGCTGCCCGCCATGCCCGAAGATATAGAGGCTGTTGTAGTAATGCGCGCCGTCCGGCCCGCGCAGCGCGCGCACTGCGCCGGCGATCAGCACGCGGTCCTGGCCGGTGAGCACCGCGATCTCGTCGAGCGCGGTGGCCGAGCGCGTCAGCACGAAAGGCGGCGCCGCTTCCGGCCAAAGGATGTGCGTGGGCCGCGCCTTCGCCGGCGCATCGCTCAAGCTCAGCAGCCGGTCCCAGTTGCGCTCGATCAGCTCAGGTCTGTATTTGTCGGCCTGCGCGATGTTGGGCTGCACGATGCGCAAGCGCACCCCGTCGACGACGTCGTTCGACGCGGCGGCAAGACGGATCTCGCCGCCCAGGAACATCAGCGCGAACAGCGCCGTCATCGACAGCGGCAGCACGAAGCGGCGCGACGCGAGCTCAGCGAGCGAGGCGCCGAACAGGGTCGTGAGCAGGGTCAGCCCATAGATGCCGAACAGCGCCGCGCTCTGCATCACGCCCATCGACGCGCCCCAGCCGTAGCCGGCGAGATTCCACGGGAAGCCCGTCAGGATGTGTCCGCGCAGCCATTCCGTCAGCGACAGCGCGGCGGTCAGCACGAAGATGCGCGATGCGCCATCGTGCCAGAAGCGCTGCGCCAGCGCGGCGCCGGCGGCGAAGAACAGCGCGAGCCCGCCGGGGAACAGCACCGCCACGAAGGGGATCTGCCATTCGTGCTCGGAAGCATCGACCAGGAAGGCGAAGCCGATCCAGTGAAGCCCCACCAGGAACTGGCCGAAGCCGAAGGCCCAGCCGATCCACGCCGCGCGGCGCATCGTGCCGGCGCCGTCGATCAAGAGCACGAGCGCGGCATATCCCAGAAGCAGCAGCGGGACGATCGCGAACGGCACGAAGCCCAGCGCCGACAGCGCGCCGGCCGCGAAGGCGATGCCGCGCGCGCGCCACGGCGAAAGCCCGCGCATCCAGCCTGCGAGACGATTCATGCGGTAAGGCCGTTCCGCGATGCGTGTGAGCCGGTTCATGCGGTGCCGCCGTGTTGGACTTTGCCCATGCGCCCCGGCGTCGTCACGCGGCGGGTGGCGCTTCGGAGGGCGGCGTCTCCGCAGACATGGTGCGGATGCGCAGCTTCTTCACGCGCCTGGGATCGGCTTCCAGCACCTCGAACTCGTAGCCGGCCGGATGGGCGACGATCTCGCCGCGCTGCGGCACGCGCCCCAGGAGATAGATGACGAGGCCGCCCAGCGTATCGATGTCCTCGGCCTCCTCGTCGTCTTCCAGCGCCAGCGACAAGCCGGTCTGGCTCTTGAAATCCTCCAGGTCGATGCGCGCATCGGCGATGAAGGCGCCGACCGGGTCGCGGCGCACGCTCGCTTCTTCCTCGTCGTGCTCGTCGGCAATGTCGCCCACGATCTCCTCGATAAGGTCCTCGATGGAGACGAGCCCGTCGGTGCCGCCATATTCGTCGATGACGAGGGCCAGCTGCATATGCGTCGTCTGCATCTTGACCAGCAGGTCCAGCACCGGCATCGACGGCGGCACGAAAAGCAGCGGCCGCTTGATCTGCGCGATCGAGGCGTCGCCCCAGCGATAGCTGCCGTCGCCCTTGGCTTCCATCAATCCGAGCACGTCCTTGATGTGGACGAGGCCCGTGGGATCGTCCAGCGTCTCGCGATAGACCGGCAGGCGCGAATGCTGCGCTTCCTTGAACAGCGCCACCAGCTCGCCCAGCGGTACGGTCTCGTCGGCGGCGATGATGTCGGCGCGCGGCACCATCACGTCGTCGACGCGCAGCTCGCCCACCTTGAGCAGGTTGGTGAACAGCAGCCGCTCCTGCGGCGTCAGCTCGCGCCCCTGCCGGTCGCTCTCCTCGATCACCTCTTCCAGGCTTTCGCGGATCGCGGCCGCGGCGCCGTCGCCGCGCAGCATCTGCGCCAGGCGCTTGAGGATGGATGGCGCTTTGTCGTCGTCGGCGACGGGGGCGTCGGTCATGGGATCGGATTCACGCGGCTTTGCTGGCATAGGGATCGTCGATGCCGAGCTCGCTCAGGATCTCGGTCTCGAGCGGCTCCATCACGCGCGCGGCGCGCGCGGTCTCGTGGTCGTAGCCCAGAAGATGCAGCACGCCGTGCACGGCCAGGTGCAGCGCGTGATCGGCGAAGCGCTTGTTCTGCGCGCGGGCTTCCTTCTCCGTCACCCCATAGGCGATGGCGACGTCGCCCAGATATTCGTCGCGCCGCGCCGGAAAGGACAGCACGTTGGTCGGCTTGTGCTTGCCGCGGAAGCTGCGGTTCAAGGTCTTCAGCCTGGCGTCGTTCGCGAGCAGGATGGTCAGCGCGCCCTTGGGATTGCCGCCGCGCGCGAGGCCAAGCTCTGCGGCGCGCTTCATGCGCGCGCTCAAGCCCCGCTTCCTGCGCCACTTCGGCTCCTCGATCATGAGCGTCACGCTCACGTCTGATCCTTCCGGCGCGCCAAGGTCCGCCCGACCCCCTGGTCCATGACGCCCTGACTGCTGTCCTCGGCCCTATTATAGGCGGCGACGATGCGCGTGACGAGGGCGTGGCGCACCACGTCCTTCTCGCCGAAGCGCGCGATCGCCGCACCCTCGACCTCGGCACAGATGTCCAGCGCCTGGTTCAACCCGTCGGCACCGCCCCCGGGCAGGTCGCTCTGGCTGGGATCGCCGGTCACCACCATGCGCGATTCCTCGCCCAGCCGCGTCAGGAACATCTTCATCTGCGCCGGCGTCACGTTCTGCGCCTCGTCCAGGATGATGAAGGCGCGCGCCAAGGTGCGGCCGCGCATGAAGGCGAGCGGGGCCACCTCGATCGTGCCCTGCTCCATCAGCTTCATGGCCTGCTCGCCCATCACGTCGAACAGCGCGTCGTAGAGCGGGCGCAGGTAGGGATCGATCTTCTCCTTCAGGTCGCCGGGCAGGAAGCCCAGCCGCTCGCCCGCTTCCAAGGCCGGGCGCGACAGGATCAGCCGCTCGACGCGGCGCTCGTAGAGCAGATGCGCGCCATAGGCCGCCGCAAGATAGGTCTTGCCGGTGCCCGCGGGCCCAATGCCGAAGACGAGCGGATGGGTGCGCATCAGGTCGAGATAGGCAAGCTGCCCCGGCGTGCGCGCCCGCGTCGTGCGCGACGCCCAGGTCTTGAGCGAGGGTGAGCCGAAGTTGCCGTTCTCGGCAGGGCGCGCCGGCCCCTCCAGCGCGAAATGGATCTCGGCATCGACGTCGGAAAGGCTGGCGCTCTCGCCCGCCTCGAGCCGGGCATAGAGCGCGCGCAGCACGGACGCCGCGCGGTCGCGCGCCTCGCTCGATCCTTCCAGCGCCACCAGGTTGCCGCGCGTCGCGACGCGCACGGCGAGCTTCTGCTCCAGGCGCGCGAAGTTCTTCTGATGCGCGCCGGCCAGCTCGGCCAGCAAATGATTGTTCGGAAATTCCAGCGTCACCTGCTCACGCGGCTGCGCCTTCTTCTTCGGAGTTGCGCTCACTGGGACAGAACGCCTTTCAGGCTGTTCGGCTGCGCCTCGACCACGGTGACGTCGCGCACCTGGCCGATCAGCGCCGCCGCGCCCTCGACATGCACCGGCTGCAGATAGGGCGAACGGCCGACCGCCTGGCCCTCGCGCCGTCCCGGCTTCTCGAACAGGACGCAGAGCGTGCGACCCTCGCAGGACTTGCCGAACGCCGCCTGCTGCTCGCTCAACAGCGCCTGCAACGCCGCCAACCGCGCCGATTTCACCTCTTCCGGGATCTGCTTGCGCGCGGCCGAGGCCGGGGTGCCGGGACGCTTGGAATATTTGAACGAGAAGGCCTGCGCATAGCCGACCTCGCGCACCAGCGTCATCGTATCGTCGAAGTCCTTGTCGCTCTCGCCCGGGAAGCCGACGATGAAGTCCGACGACAGCGCCAGGTCGGGCCGCGCCTCGCGCACGCGCTCGACGATGCGACGATAGTCGTCCGCGCTGTGCTGGCGGTTCATCGCCTCCAGGATCGCGTCCGATCCCGACTGCACGGGAAGATGCAGGTAAGGCATCAGCTGCGGCAGGTCGCGATGCGCCGCGATCAAGTCGTCCGTCATGTCGCGCGGATGGCTGGTCGTGTAGCGAAGGCGGGCCAAGCCGTCGATACGCGCCAAGGCGTGCAGCAGCCTGGCGAGCGTCCAATCGTCATGCGCGTAAGCATTGACGTTCTGGCCGAGCAGCGTGATCTCGCGCGCGCCCAGCTCGACCAGCCGGCGCGCCTCGTCGAGAACCTGCGCCGCGGGGCGCGAGAACTCGCCGCCGCGCGTATAGGGCACGACGCAGAAGGTGCAGAACTTGTCGCAGCCTTCCTGCACGGTCAGGAAGGCCGCCGGGCCTTCGACGCCGGTCTGCACGGGCAGCGCGTCGAACTTGTCCTCGACGGGAAAGTCGGTCTCGAGCGCCTGGCCGCCGGAGCGGGCGATCCTGGCGATCATCTCGGGCAGGCGATGATAGGACTGCGGCCCGACCACCAGGTCGACCGCGCTTTGGCGGCGCACGATCTCCTCGCCTTCCGCCTGGGCGACGCAGCCCGCGACCGCGATCATCATCCGCCCGCCGTCTTTCGCTTTCGCTTCCTTGAGCTTCTTCAGCTTGCCGAGCTCGGAATAGACCTTCTCGGCCGCCTTTTCGCGGATGTGGCAGGTGTTCAGGATCACCATGTCGGCGCCTTCGGCTGCATCGGCCGGGGCATAGCCCAGCGGCGCCAGCAGATCCGCCATCCGGGCGGAATCGTAGACGTTCATCTGGCAGCCGTAAGTCTTGACGTAGAGCGCTTTCATGGGGGGCGGGTTATGCGCTTTCGCGCCCGCCCAGGCAACGGTTCAGGGCTTGGGTATCTGGCAGCGGCAGCCGGATCGGAGCCGCGTCTCGCCGGCCGCGATGACGGCGTCATCATCAGCGTCTGGCGGCGGCAGATGTGCCGGGGAAGGTCGCGTTCAGGCCGCCGCCGGGGCGTCGGTCAGTCCCGCCAGCGCCTCGGCCTGGCCGCGGCGGATGATGGATTCCGCCCGCGCCGCCAAAGGCTTGCGGCCCCCCATCGCGTCCACCGTCATGGGCTCGTGGAAGGTGATGACCACGTCCACGGGGCCGGCGGTCACCGCCTCCCACAGATGCGGGATCAGGTCCATGTCGCCGTACCAGGCGAACAGCGGCCGGTTCTCGCGGCCCATCGGCAGGCCGTGGAAGCCGGTATAGGCCAGCGATACCGGCTGGACCGGGACATAGCGGACCGCCCCGTCGGTGCCGGTGCCCAGCTCGGACTCGGTCGCGCCCATCAGCGCGCTCTTGAAGGGCAGCACGCGGTTGCCGTCGTTCGACGTGCCTTCGGGGAACAGGACCAGCGCGTCGCCGGCCCGAAGCCGCTCGCGCAGCTCGTCGCGCGCCTGGCCGGTCTGGCTGCGGCGCTCGCGCTTGACGAAGACGGTTTCGTAGAGCCGCGCCATCAGGCCGAAGAAGAACCAGCCCTCGACCTCGCTCTTGGCGACGAAGGAGACGCGCGCCACGCCGCCGAGCGTGATGATATCGAGATACGAGGTGTGGTTGGCGACCATCAGCACGCCGCGGTCCTGCACGGGTCGGCCTATGACCGTGGCCTTGATGCCGAACAGCCGGCAAAGGAAGCGGCTGTAGCGCTGCGGCAGCGTCTTGCGCTGCTTCAACCTCAAGCGGATCGAGGTCCACTGCCACGGGATGATGACCAGCGCGGTCAGCGCGAAGACGAAAAGGATGCAGATGCCCCGCAGCGTCTGCATGTCAGCGGGCCGAAAGCGTGCGCATGTCAGCTGCCCGGCGCGTCTGCATCAGCGCGGCTGCTTCTTGCCCTTCGGCACGCCATAGAGCTCGAGGCGGTGGTCGACCAGCTCGAAGCCAAGCTCTTCGGCAATCAGGCGCTGCAGCCGTTCGATCTCCTCGCTGCGGAATTCGATCACCTTGCCGGTCTGGATGTCGATGAGATGGTCGTGATGCGATTCGGGCACTTCTTCATAGCGCGAGCGCCCGTCGCGGAAGTCGTGGCGTTCCAGGATGCCGGCATCCTCGAACAGCTTCACGGTGCGATAGACGGTGGCGATGGAGATATGCGGGTCGATGGCCGAGGCGCGCTTGTAGAGCTCCTCGGCATCGGGATGGTCGATCGCCTCCGACAGCACGCGCGCGATCACGCGGCGCTGCTCGGTCATGCGCAGACCCTTGTCAACGCAGAGCTGTTCAATCCGCGTCACGGCCGTTCCCCAAATCTCTCCTGCCCACTCTAACGGCCATGCCCCACGGCCGCGAGCGGCAAATCAGCCTTGAGGATAAGCGCATCTTCGCCGCCCTCATAGTAGGACTTGCGTCTGCCGACATTGTGAAATCCCAACAATCCGTAGAGCGCGCGGGCCGCGCTATTGGCGCAGGCGACCTCCAGGAACATCGTGCGCGCGCCTTTGGCCTGGACCGCGGACACCGCTTCGGCCAGCAGCGCGCGCCCCGTTCCCCGGCGCCGCGCCGCGGGATCGACGGCGATGGTCAGGACCTCGGCTTCGTCGGCGGCGACACGCGCCAGCACGAAGCCGCCGGGTGCGATTAGTCCAACGATGCCGGGGCTTTTCAGCATGTCGCCAAGTGCTGCTTCGTCCCAGGCCTTGGCGAAGCACAGCGCGTGGATGCGCGCCATCTCGGCCAGGTCTTCGAGCGCCGCTTCGCGGATCACGGCCTTGCCTTGGGAAGCTTGGCGTCGGGCGCGCGAAGATAGAGCGGGCGCGGCGCGTCGTCGGTCGCGGGCATGCCTGCGGCGAGGCGGGCCACCCATCGCGCATCGGGCTGGCGGACCTGCGACGGCACGAATTCGTTTGCGAGTGCCTCGCATGCGCGACGGGCCGCAGTGCCGGCCAGCGCGATCGGGCGCGGACCGCTCAGCGCGCGCAAGGCCGCGACCGCCGCGTCGAAGTCCAGCACCACCGGCTCTCGATCGATCTCGACATAGACCTCGTCGCGCCGCGCGTCGTGCAGCGCGATGGCGCGGGCGGCGCCGGTTTCCTCCTTCGCCTGCGCCGCCATCGCGGCCAGGGTGGTGACGCCGGCGAGCGGGATCTTCAGCGCCACTTTCAGCGCGCGCATGAAGGCAAGGCCGACGCGCTGGCCGGTGAAGGTGCCGGGCCCGGTGGTCACGCCAAGCCGGTCGAGCGACGCGAAGGCGTGTCCCGCCATCACCTCTTCGACCATCGGCGCCAGCGCCTCGGCATGGCCGCGCTCCATCGGCACCCAGCGATGCGCCAGCACGCGTCCGTCCTCCACCAGCGCCGCCGAGCAGGCGCCGAGCGCGGTGTCGCAGGCGAGCAACCTCATAGGATCTTGCAGGCTTCGTCGAAGGAAAGACGCGGGCTGCGCGCGAACACGCCCGACGGATCGCCGTAGCCGACGCCGCAGATGAAGTTGGACTTCACGTTGGTGCCGGCGAAGAACTCCTCGTCGACGGCAGCGTTGTTGAAGCCCGACATCGGCCCGCAGTCGAGGCCCAGCGCGCGCGCCGCGACGATGAAATACGCGCCCTGCAGCGTCCCGTTGCGGAACGCGGTCGTCTGGCGCAGCACGGGATCGTGGAACCAGTCCTTGGCGCCCGGATTGTGCGGGAACAGGCGCGGGATGTATTGCGGGAAATCCAGGTCGTAGCCGATCACCGCCACCGCCGGCGCCGTCATCGTCTTCTCGACGTTGGACGGGATCAGATGCGGCCTGATGCGCTCTTTCGATTCCGCGCTCGCCAGGAAGACGATGCGCGCGGGCGAGCAGTTCGCGCTGGTGGGGCCGAGCCGCATCAGATCGTAGACCGCCATCAGAAGCGCCGGGCTCACCGGCTTGTCCAGCCACTTGTTCTGGCTGCGCGCCGTGCGGAAGACGATATCCAGCGCTTCGTCGTTGATGGCGTGGGAGGTCACTGCTCGGGCTCCGGGGGTGCATTCGGATCCCGCTCGAGAACCGATATGATCTCTTGTGCGATGAAGTAGCTCGGATGCGTTCGGAGCGGCATCGGCCTCAATATCTGCGCTCGCACCAGTCTGTCGACGTGCCGCTTGGCCGGAGGATAGGTGATCTTGAGCCTCTGCTGGACCATGGGAATCGAAACTGCGGGCCTCTCAAAAATGAAGTCTATTAGACGCAGGAGGTTCGCGCTAGAACGCCCGCGCCCGGCACGACGGTGGAACTGTTCGCGCAAGCCTCCCAAGGCTCGAATCGTGCTGATTGTCTGCGTTGCCGAGCGTTGGGCCGCATTCAAAAAGAATCGCAGCCATTGCGTCCATGCACCATCGCGGCTGACGGCCGGCATTCGGTCCATGTACTCATCTTTCCGAGTTTCGAGCGCAGGACTCAAGTATAGAAACGGCTGTCGAAGGGCTTTCTTCTCCAGGAGAACCAGGGGGATCAGAAGGCGGCCGATCTTCCCGTTACCGTCTGGAAAGGGATGTATCGTTTCGAATTGATAGTGGATCAGCGCGGCACGAACGAGAGGCGGGTATCCGGCGAAGTCGTCCGAATGGATGAACTTCTCCAGTTCGGCGATCGCGGCTTCGGCTTCGCGTGGCGGCGGCGGAACAAACCTGGCATCGTCGATAGGACGGCCGCGCACCGAGGTCCAGGTTTTTCGGGACCGCAGCGGGCACGAAAGCGCTAGCGCCCCCTGTCGTGGGGACCAAAGTTCCGGTCGGGGAATTGCGAAACGCGGCCGCTCTCAACGTTATGCTCAAGTATAAATTCCTGCTTGGAAATTATACTTTAGGGTCGAAAAGTACAATAACTACAAGTTATCGCTACACGGCCTCGACCGCGACGACTTCGGGAACGTAGTGGCGCAGCATGTTCTCGATGCCGTTCTTCAAGGTCATGGTGGAGGAGGGGCAGCCGGCGCAGCTGCCCTGCAGGTGCAGGAACACGATGCCGCTCGAGCCGTCGAAGCCCTTGTAGATGATGTCGCCGCCGTCCTGCGCCACCGCCGGACGCACGCGGGTGTCGATCAGCTCGCGGATTTGGGCGACGACCTCGGGGTCCGCCTCGCCATACTGCGCGCTGTCGTCGCTCTCTTCCGCGGCGCTCTCGATGACGGGCAGGCCGCGCGTGAAGTGATCCATGATCGCGCCCAGCACCGGTGCCTTGATCTGCTTCCAGTCGCCGTCCTTCTTGGTCACCGAGATGAAGTCGGAGCCGAAGAAGACGCGCGCGACGTCGGGGATGTCGAACAGCGCGCGGGCGAGCGGCGAGCGGTTCGCGGCTTCGCGGGTGGGGAAGTCGGCGACCGCGCCTTCGCCCATGACCTCGCGGCCGGGAAGGAATTTCAGGGTCGCCGGGTTGGGCGTGGATTCCGTCTGGATGAACATGGCGCCTACATAGACCTTAGAAGTCTGAAATCAACCCGTTCTTCTCCCAGTCGCCATAGCGTGTGGGCTCCGGCCCTTTGCGCCCGCCGATCTCGGGCGGACGAGCGGGCTCGGTCTGGTTTATTTTCAAAGCCTCGGCTTTGCGGCGTTCTTCGGCCTCGGCCAGGGCGCGCTTGGCCGCGTCCTTGATCCTTTCGGCGATTTGACGCTCCGATGCCATGGGGGCCTCGCTTGACGGAACGGCGTGTTAGCCTACATCAATTCGCGGGGGATGAAGGGCTTTTTTCCATGAACATGTTCAAGACCTTCGCGCTGATGCTCGGGATGTTCTTCCTGTTCATCGTGGTCGGCGCCGTCTTCGGCGGCACGCTGGGCATGTTCGTGTGCTTTTTGTTGGCCACCGCGCTCAATCTCTGGGCCTATTGGAACTCGGACAAGGCGCTGTTGCGCATGTACGGCGCGCGCCAGGTGAGCGAGCAGCAGGCGCCCGACCTGGTCAGCCTGGTGCGTCAGCTTTCCAGCCGCGCTGGCCTGCCTTGCCCCAAGGTCTACATCATGGACGACCCGCAGCCCAACGCCTTTGCGACCGGGCGCAATCCTGAGCACTCGGCGGTCTGCGTGACGCGCGGATTGCTGGAGCGCATGAACAACTACCAGCTCGCGGGCGTGCTCGCGCACGAGCTCGGCCATATCAAGCATCGCGACACGCTGATCATGACGGTCGTGGCGACGACGGCGGGCGCCCTGCAGATGCTGTTGAGCTTCGGCGCGCGGCGCAGCGGGATGGGGCTGATCGGCGTGATCCTGGTCTCGCTGCTGGCGCCCTTGGCGGCGATCCTGGTGCAGATGGCGATCAGCCGCAGCAGAGAGTTCGAGGCCGACAAGTTCGGCGGCGATCTCGCGGGCCGTCCGCTGTGGCTGGCCTCGGCGCTCGCGAACCTCGAGCCCGCGGCTCAGGCGGTCGAGAACGTCACCGCCAGGCGCAATCCGGCGACAGCGCATATGTTCATCGTCAATCCCTTGAGCGGCGCCAGGATCGGCAAGCTGTTCTCGACCCATCCGCCGATCGCCGATCGCGTCGAGCGGCTGCGCGTACAGGCCGGCGTCGACAAGTTCCGTCCCGGAAACTGGTGATGGGCAGCTGGTGATGGGCAACTGGTGACCGCGGGTCTGAACGCGCGCAAGGCCGCGCTCGCGATCCTGTCCGACGTGCTGCGCAAGCGCCGCCCGCTCGACGCGGCGCCGGAGCATGCCTCGCATCTGGAGCCGCGCGACGCGGGCTTCGCGCGCGCCATCGCCGGCGAAACGCTGCGCCGCTTCGGCCAGCTGGATGCCTTGATCAGAGGCTTCGTCGCCAAGCCCCCGCCGCCGCACAAAGCCGGGCCCACGATCGAGATCCTGCTGATGGGCGCCTGCGAGCTGCTGTTCCTGAGCGTGGCGCCGCATGCCGCCGTCGACGGCGCCAACCGGCTGGCGCAATCCGACGACAAGGCGGTGCATTTCAAGCCTTTGATCAACGCGGTGCTGCGCCGCGTGGCGCGCGAAGGCGCGGGCGTGATCGCGACGCAGGATGCCGCGCGCCTCGACACGCCCGACTGGCTGTGGTCGCGCTGGGTTGCTGCCTATGGCGAGGAGACGGCGCGCGGGATCGCGCACGCCCATCTCGCGCAAGCACCGCTCACCTTGGTCGACAAGGCCGCGCCGCGTTTCGATGCCGTGCGGCGCGTCGAGGCGCTGCCGGATTTCTCGACCGGCGAGCTCTGGGTGCAGGACGCCGCCGCCACCCTGCCCGCGCATCTTCTCGGCGACGTCAAGGGCGCGCGCGTCGTCGATCTCTGTGCCGCGCCCGGCGGCAAGACCGCGCAGCTGGCGGCAATGGGCGCGCAGGTCACCGCGGTCGAACGCGACGAAGCGCGCATGGCGCGGCTGAGGGAGAACATGGCGCGGCTCGAGCTCGATGCCGCGCTGATCAACGAGGACGTGCGCGACGCGCGGATCGAGCCTGCGCCTTTCGTGCTGCTCGACGCGCCCTGCACCGCCACCGGCACCATCCGCCGCCACCCGGAGCTGCCCTGGATCAAGAGCGCGTCCGACGTGACGCTCGTGGCCGGCGCGAGCGCAGAATTGCTGGACTGCGCGAGCGCGATGACGGCGCCCGGCGGGCTGCTCGTCTTCGCGGTGTGCTCGTTGGAACCGGAAGAAGGTCCCGAACAGATCGCGTCGTTCCTCGATGCGCATCGCGAATTCGAGCGCGTGCCGCTCAAGCCCGAAGACGTCTTCGGCCACGCCGAGTTCATCGACGCGAGCGGCGACTTGCGCACGCTGCCCTGCCATATGGCGGAGGTCGGCGGGATGGACGGCTTCTATGCGGCGCGGCTGCGCCGCGCTCTATAGCCGACCCAGCGAATAGGCGATCGCCAGATAGATCTTGCCGGTGTCGGCGGAGAGGATCGTCGGCGTGAGAAGTCCGCCGCCGTCGCCTTCCCTGGCGCGGGCGAGCAGCGCCTCGAACTCGCTCATGTAGATATTGGCGGCGTCGCGGAAGCGCGTGTCCTCGCGGTAGAGCGCGGCGACGCGGTCCACCGTCTCGCCGTCGATGGCACCGGCCAGCCGGCGCGCGAATACGGCGCGGTCGCCGGAAAGATAGTCGCGCCATTCGCTTTCGCTGGGCGGCGTCTCGCCGGCGATGGCTTCGAGGTCGACGGTGAGATCGGCAAGCGCCGCTTCCAATGCGCCCATCGCCGCGGCCGCCGACGGCTTCAGCTCGCGCGTCTCGCCGCTGTCGGCGGCGGCCAAGAGCTTGCTCATTTCCCAGCCGCCGCCGGCGCGCGGCTTCTGCGGCGACGGCTGCTGTTGCTGCTTGGGCTTGGCGGTCAGCTTGCGCGCCATGCCGAACAGCCCGGCGCGTTCGGGCTCGGCTTGGGCTTCCGGCAGCGCGCGCGGATCGAAGGCCGGGCGCGGCGCGCTGCGCGCATGGATGGTCGACAGCGTGCGCGCCGACAGGTCCAGGATCTCTTCGGTCTCGCTGCGCACCATGGCGCGCACGCGTTGCGCCTCCTGCTGCGCCACGCCGGGCAGCGACAAGAGGTGCTTCTCGACGTCCTCGACCGCGCCGGCCAGGGTGCGGCGGATCTCGCCGGCTTGCGCGGAGAGCTCGCCGGAGGTGCGCAGCAGCCGCTCGCATTCCGCCATCGCCTCGCCTACCAGGTTGCGCGCGTCGGTCTTGGCCTGGCCCGCGGTCTCGCCGATCAGGGTCTGCGAGCTCGCGGTCGCCTCGCGCATCGTGTCGATCAGCTTGACCAGCGTCGTATGCGCGCTGTCGCTCGCCTCTTTCAGGCGCTCGGCCTCGCGCGTGAAGCTCTGCGTCAGCTGGCTCGCGCGCGTCGCCGCGTTGGCCATGATGTGCTCGAGGTGGCGTTCGGCCTGTCCGGTGACGGTCTCGAATTTCTGCGCCTCGCCGCCCAGCTGCTCGATGGCCTGCGCCATCGAGGCGCGCTCGCGGCCCAGCGCCGCCTCGAACGCGCCGCTCTCTTCCTTCAGGCGCGTGAGCAGGTCGTTCATCGCCGCGCGATGGCGCTCCTGGCGGCCGAGCACGAACTCGGCGCGCGCCATCGACGCATCCGAGACGGATTCGATGGCCTTGGCCTGGCGGTCCAGCTCGACCGCGGCCTGGCGCGGTGCTTCGGCCGCAGCGGCCGCGGCGGCGCGGAACTCGGACGCCTGCGTGTCCAGCGTCTGCGCCGCGGTCTTCAACGAGCTTTCCGCGGTCTCCATAGAAGCCTTCAATTGCGCGGCGCGTCCGGCGACGGTTTCGCTGGCGCGCGCCGCCGCATCGGCGAGCGAGCCCGACACCGCATCGATGCGCTCGCGCTCCTGGACGAGGCGCGAGGCAACCGCTTCGCCGCGCACTTCGGCGCGCGCGCCGGCCTGGTCGAGGGCGGCGATCTGGTTCTCGAGGACGAGCTCCAGCGCACGCATCCGGTTGAAGGCGCCGTCCAGCCCGGCGTTCAGCGCGTCGAGCTCGCGGCGCACCGCCCGGCTGAGCTTGGCGGTGGTGCGCGACGCGGTCTCGTCGGCGGTGAAGAGGCGGTCGGTGGCATCGACCAGCGCATTCGCCGCCAGTCCCATCGCGTGCCCGCGCGCCAGCGCCCAGGCCGCGGCGACGAACAGCGCCGACGGCACGAAGGCGGCGATCACGAACAGCGCGACCTGCTGGATCTCGAGATGGGCGAAGCCTTGGGTATAACCCCAGAAGTAAGCGGCGGCCGCCCCGCTCCACAGCGCCGCCACGATCCCGGCCGCGAACATCACGGTCACGCCGAAGCGGCTGTCGCGGGCGCGCACCGGCTTGGACTCGCTCTCGGACGCGGACGCCTGCTCGGCCGGCTGGATCAAAACGGGTTGGTTGCGCTCGAACTGCGGCGTGGCCATCGGGGAGTCCTTAGGCAAAAAGCTAAGTAGCGGGGCACCTTAACCATTCCACCCCTGGGAGGCGAGGGCGGAAGGCTCTTGCCGTCGTTAAACTTACGTTGTAAATTATAACGGCTTTGGAGGGCCCGCCATGACCATGCTGATCGCGGCTGCGGCCGTCTTCATCGGCATCCACCTGCTGATCTCGGGCACGCGGTTGCGCGACGCTATCACAGGCCTGATCGGCGAGGGAGCCTATCTGGGCCTGTTTTCGCTGGCCTCCATCGCCGCCATCGCGTGGCTGGTGATGAGCTACAACGCCGCCCAGGCCGGGGCGGACGACCCGATCCTCTATACGCCGTGGACCGGCCTGCGGCACCTCGCGATCCCGGTCGTGGCCATCGCTTTCCTGCTCGCGGTGCCCGGGCTTTTGATGCCCAACCCGACCTCGCTGAAGCAGGAAGGGGCGGCCGCGAAAGAAGGCACGGTCCGCGGCGTGCTGTGCATCACGCGCCATCCGTTCCTGTGGGGCGTGGCGATCTGGTCGGCGTTCCACACGGCCGCGAACGGCGACGAAGCCTCGGTGATCTTCTTCGGCACGTTCTTTCTGGTCAGCTTTTTCGGCACTTTCTCGATCGACGCCAAGCGCCGCCGCACGATGGGGGCGGCCTGGGACGCCTTCGCGGCCAGGACCTCGAACGTCCCCTTCGCGCGCGGCGGCATCCGCATCGGCGAGCTGTTCGACTGGCGCCTCGCGGTGGCGGTCGCGGTTTTCCTAAGCGTGCTGTTCAGCCACGCCCGTCTCTTCGGCGTCTCGCCCTTTCCGGGCGGCTGGGTCCCGTATTAACGGCGCTTTGACTATTGTCGGTTTTAATCGCACGGCCAGAAGAGGACCTTGGCCGATGTCCGCCGCCGTCGATCTTGCCCATCTCGCCCGCTACACGGGGGGCGACGCCGCGCTCAATGCCGAGATCCTGCGCCTGTTCGACAGCCAGGCGAGCGAGCTGGTCGACAAGCTGCAGAGCATCATCGATGCCCGCGACGCCAGGGAATGGAAGCTGGCGACCCACACGCTGAAAGGCGCCGCGCGGGGCATCGGCGCCTTCGCGCTCGGCGACGCGGCCGCGGCGGCCGAGCCCATCGACCCGTCCGACAGCCGCACGGCCACGGCCGCCCTGGAAACCGTGCAAGTGCGGACCGGCGAGGTGCGGCTTTTCATCAAGGCCTATCTGGCGGCTTGACGCATACCGGCCATTCCCCTACCTCGCCCGCTTGAATCGGATCGGCGTCAATTCTACATGCCTTACGCGTAGGCGCTGAAATCTTACAGAGTGAATTCGTGAAATGAGCATCGAGACCGACGTCGCCATCATCGGAGCCGGCCCCATCGGCCTTTTCGCCGTGTTCGAGCTGGGCTTGTTGGACTTGAAGGCGCATCTGGTCGACATCCTCGACCGGCCGGGCGGGCAATGCACCGAGCTCTATCCCGAGAAGCCGATCTACGACATCCCGGGCCTGCCCATCGTCACGGGCCAGGAGCTGACCGACAAGCTGCTCGAGCAGATCAAGCCGTTCAACCCGACCTTCCACTTCTCGCAGATGGCGGCGGCGCTCTCGAAGCTCGAGGATGGCCGCTGGAAGCTGACCACCGATTCAGGGACGGAGATCGTCGCACCCGTCGTCGTGATCGCGGCCGGCGGCGGCAGCTTCGTGCCCAAGCGCCCGCCCATCGCCGGCATCGAGGCCTATGAAGGCAAGTCGGTGCATTACGCGGTGCGCAAGATGGAAGCGTTCCGGGGCAAGAACATCCTGATCGCCGGCGGCGGCGACAGCGCGCTCGACTGGACGATCAACCTGGCGCCGATCGCCAGCAAGCTGACCCTGGTCCATCACCGCGACGGCTTCCGCGCCGCCCAGCACAGCGTCAACCAGATGCGCGAGCTCGCCGCCCACGGCAAGATCAACTTCGAGATCGCCAGCGTGAAGGCGCTGCACGGCGATAACGGACAGCTCAATGCGGTGACGCTCGCCGGCGCCGACAAGCGCGAATGGGAGCATGCCTGCGATACCTTCATTCCGTTCTTCGGGCTCACCATCAAGCTCGGCCCCATCGCCGATTTCGGCCTGAACCTCACCGAGAACCTGATCGGCGTCGACACCGAGAAATTCCAGAGCACGACGCCGGGCGTCTTTGCCATCGGCGACATCAACACCTATCCGGGCAAGCTGAAGCTGATCCTGTCGGGCTTCCACGAGGCCGCGCTGATGGCGCAGGCCGCGTTCCACATCGTCAAGCCGAACGAGAAGCTGCGCTTCCAATACACCACCTCGTCGTCGAGCCTGCAGAAGAAACTCGGAGTCGCCTGAGATGAGGAGTCGCCTGAGATGAAGATCGTCGCCACCGACCGCAAAGGCCAAGTGCACGAGATCGAAGGCCGCGACGGCTGGAGCGTGATGGAGATGCTGCGCGATGCGGGCCTGCCCGTGGCGGCCGAATGCGGCGGCGCCTGCGCCTGTGCCACCTGCCACGTCTATGTGACGGACGGCTGGTACGAGAAGCTTCCGGCGCGCAGCGACGCCGAGGTCGACATGCTCGACATGGCGCTGGCGGTCGAGGACAATTCGCGGCTGTCGTGCCAGATCACCTGCGCGGAGGACCTGGACGGCATCAAGGTCACGATTGCGCCGGAGTAGAGTGGCGCACCGGAGTAGTGGCGCACCGGATCGAATTGGCGGTTTTCGCCGCGCGATTTCCGCATCCGGACGCACAGAACAATTATCGTTTTACAATAATCTATAGCCGTGCGACGATACCTCCGGTTCCGCCGGAGGGTCCCCATGAAGCTCGCGCGCCTCAGCCGCCTGATGTCGGTCCTGTCGCTGCTCGGCATGGTGCTCCTGCCCGCCGTGGTGATCTGGATCTTCCTCGCGCCCGAGCGCACCCAGTTCCTGATGCTCAGGCTCAGCCATGTCGGCGACGGCTTGACCGCCGCGGTGCCGCTTGGCACCCGCCTCGAAGCGCTCGCCATCGAGCTGGTGCCGACGGGGCTCGCCTCATGGGCCTTGTGGTCGCTGTCTCAGGTCTTTGCCTGCTATGCGCGCGGCAAGGTGTTCAGCGCCGAGCCTCTGCGGCACTTCAACAACCTCGCGGTGGCGCTGTTCCTGAGCGTGGTCGTCGACATCGGGTTGCAGGTCCCGATCACGGCGCTGTTGAGCTGGCACCTCGGCCCGCACCATCGCCACGCCAGCCTGAGCTTCGGCAGCGACGACGTCTCGCGCCTGTTCATCGCCGGCGCGGTGCTGGTCATCGCGCGCGTGATGGACGAGGCGCGGCGCATGGCCGACGAGAACGCGGGGTTCGTCTGATGGCCATCGTCGTCAATCTCGACGTGATGCTGGCCAGGCGGAAGATGCGCTCCAAGGAGCTGGCCGAGATCGTCGGCATCACCGAGGCCAATCTCTCGCTGCTCAAATCGGGCAAGGTGAAGGGCGTGCGCTTCGCCACGCTCGACAGGATCTGCGCCGCGCTCGAATGTCAGCCGGGCGAGATCCTCGAACATCGCGCAGGCGAATGATCGGACGCATGAGCGTGCGGCGCGCCGCAAGCAGGCAGCGCCTTGCCGGTGCGGCGCTGGTCGCAGCGCTCCACGTCGCCATTGTCGCCATGCTGCTGCAGGCGGGCTTGATGCCGCGCCTGCTGCGGACGGCGCACGAGACGATCCTGTACCTGACGCCGCCGAAGCCGCCCGTTGCGGCCGAGCCCGCGCCGCCGCCGCCTCCGGCGCCCGCGCCCATCGTGCGGCTGCCGCAAGCGCTCCCGAAGCCGGCGCCGCCGCCGCTGCCCGGCGTCGATCTCAAGTCGCTGGAAGGATTCGGCCGCACGCTGCTCGATTGCAGCCCGCAGAACATCGCCAATCTCGCGCCCGAGGATCGCCACCGCTGCGACGCGCTTTCGCTGAAGCCGCGCGGCGACGTCGACTTCGCCGACCACACCGACCGCTCGCGCGATGCCGCGCTCTGGGCCCGCGGCCGCGCGCGCAAGAATGCGCCGATGCTGCTGCCCTGCATGAACAGCCGGGGCCTCGGCATGGGGCTCGGCACCGTGCTGTGCCTGGCCAAGGGCGCGACGCAGGGCTTCAGGGCGGACGAGCAGCAGAGCTACGGCGACGCGCCGCCCGAGCAGGTGCACGTCCCCAACGGCGGCGATCCGCATCCCGACTATACCGACCCGGATCATTGACTTGTTACACATCCGTTATAACGTCGCGTTATAACAGTGGTGGTAACGGTGCCCCAGATGTACAAGCTCAAGATCATCCAGATCGGCAATTCTCTTGGCGTGACACTGCCGAAAGAGATGCTTGCCGGAATGAAAGTCGGCAAAGGCGCTACCATTACGGCCACGCCTAGCCCCGATGGCTTTCGCTTGACGCCTTACGACCCCGATGTCGAAAAGCAAATCGAAGCGGGCCGCGCGTTCATGGGCGAGTATCGCGATACCTTGCGCGCGCTGGCGAAATGACCGAACCGATCGGGGTCCATCGTAAGGCCCTCGAACTCCTGCATAGCGAAAGCATCGCTGAACATGGCGGTGCCGACGGTCTACGCGACGAAGGACTTTTCGAGTCGGCTTTAGCGAGACCTCGGAATTTGTTCGCCTGTCAAGATATACGAGAGCCGGCTCGGCTAGCAGCAGCTTACGCCTTTGGGTTGGCTGAGAACCACGCCTTCATGGACGGGAATAAGCGGATAGCGTTCATCGCTGTTGGTTTGTTTCTGCGATTGAACGGCTGGCGGCTCACAGCAGACCAAGCAGACGCGACACTCGTCATGCTGTCTCTTGCTTCCGGCGCGATGAACGAAGACGAGTTGGCGGACTGGGTAAGACGGCATATCGTGAAGCTCTGAAGGGACTGCCATGGGCCTCTATAGCCGTTTCATCCTGCCGCGCGTCCTGGGCGCCGCGATGGGCACCAAGCCGATCCGCTATCAGCGCAAGAAGGTCGTGCCGCGCGCGCAAGGCCGCGTGCTCGAGGTGGGCTTCGGCGCCGGCCACAACCTGCCGTTCTACGATGCGTCGAAGGTCAGCCATCTCTGGGCGCTCGAACCGGCGAAAGAGATGCGGGCCCGCGCGGCCGAACGCGTCGCGGCCTCGCCGATCCCGGTCGAGTTCCTGGACCTCCCCGGCGAGCAGATTCCGCTCGAGGACGAGAGCGCCGATACCGTTCTGATCACCTACACGCTCTGCACCATCCCCGACGTGATGGCGGCGCTCGGCCAGATGCGCCGCGTGCTGAAGCCCTCGGGCCGGATGATCTTCTGCGAGCATGGCGAGGCGCCGGACGAAAGCGTGCGCAAGTGGCAGCGGCGGCTGACCCCGGCCTGGAAGGCGATCGGCGGCGGCTGCCATGTCGGCCGCGCCATCCCCAGGCTCATCGCCGACGGCGGCTTCAGAATCGAGGACATGGAGACGATGTACCTGCCGGGCACGCCGCGCTTCGCCGGGTTCAACTATTGGGGTTCGGCCGTCAAGGCTTGAAGGGGAACGGGATGGCGGAGATCTTTCCGGGACGATTCACCGCGCGCGCGGACAAGCCGGTGGTGCTGTTCCTGATCGGCATGCGGGTGAACAACCTCCTCGCCGTCTCCGACATCGCCTTCATGTCCAAGGCCATGCCGGCGATGCTGAAGGAGCTGTCCGAGAAGAAAGACAGCGGCATGCTCTGGTACCGCCAGAACGTCTCGCTTCCGCGCTACATCAGCGTGCAGCAGTATTGGGAGTCGTTCGACAAGCTGCTCGCCTACGCGCACGACCGCGACGGCCATCACTTCCCGCTATGGGCCGCGTTCAACAAGCGCATCATGAATTCGAAGAACATCGGCATCTGGCACGAGACCTATCTCGTCGAGCCGGGGAAGTACGAGTGCATCTACGGCAACATGCCGATGTTCGGGCTGGCCGCCGCGACCTCGCACGTGCCTGCGGAAGGACGGCTCGCCGCGGCTAAGGACCGGTTCGCGTCATGATACGGCGCGCGTTCGCGATCCTGCTGCTCGTCTTCGCGCTGCCGGCCGCGGCCGGCACGCCACTCGAGCGGATCGAACAAGCCGTGGCGATGATCGACCGCGAGGATTATGCGGGCGCGCGCGACCTGCTCGACGAGCTCGCCTCCAAACCCGACGCCTTGCAGCCGCAGGAGCGTTATCTCGTCGAGAGCCTCCTGGCGTCGGCTCT
>JAFBAL010000004.1 GCA_019247845.1 Alphaproteobacteria bacterium
GCGCACGGCGCTGTCGGTGCTCTATCGCAAGAACGACATGCTGCTCGGCCTCGTCGGCGGCAAGTGCCGGCAGTGCGGCACGGCGCAGTTCCCCAAGAGCCGCGTCTGCGTCAACCCGAACTGCAAGGCCGTCGACAGCCAGGACGATTACGGCTTCTCGGAGAAGCAGGGCACGGTCCTGTCGTGGTCGGCGGACTTCCTCACCTATTCGATGGACCCGCCCAACCACTACGGCATGATCACCTTTGCCGAGGGCGGCCGCTTCATGGCCGACATCACCGACGTCGAGCAGGGCCAGGTCGACACCGGCACCCAGGTGCGCATGAGCTTCCGCGTCAAGGATCGCGACGACAAGCGCGGCTTCGTGCGTTACTTCTGGAAAGCCGTTCCCATATAAAATCAGTCCGCGTATAGAGGTGCGTATGAACCGGTATCTTCCCATCCGTCGCCAGGATCCCGCGACCGCTGCCTTGGGCGCGCTCGCCATCGGTGCCGCAGCCGTGGGCGCGGTGGCGCTCGGCTTCCTGGCCATCAATTGGTTGTTCGTGCGCCGCGCGCGCTTCGAGCGGCTGGAGATCGGCGACCTGCGCGTCGGCCGGCTCCTGATGCGCAACAAGCCCGACATCGAGCCGGATTGGGGATTTTGAGCGACGAAAGCGACATCGGCGCGGTCATCGACGAGATGTACGCGATGATCTCGGGCCCCAAGGGCCCGCGCGACTGGTCGCGCCAGAAGGCAGTGTTCCATCCCGAGGCGCGCCAGATGCGCACCGGTACCGACGCCGACGGCAAGCCCTGGATCAAGATCATGTCGCCCGAGGATTATGCCGCCGACACCACGCCGTTCTTCCTGGCCAACGATTTCGACGAGATCGAGATCCGCCGCGAGATCAAGATTTTCGGCAACATGGCGCAGGCCTGGAGCCTCTACCGGGCGAACGACCGGCGCGGCATCAACGCCATCCAGCTGTTCAAGAACGCGGTCGGCCAGTGGCGCATCGTGTCGATGATTTGGGACAATGAGCGGCCTGGGCTAAAGTTGCCCGACGATTGATTGGCGCGCAATTTTTCGGGCGATGCGCCGCGCCTTCGCCCGATTGCGCTTATGGAGGGGCGCCATGGCCTATGTCGAAGGGCGCGTCGTGCACGACGCCGATTCCCATCTGATGGAATTGAGCGACTGCCTGGACGAATTCCTCGATCCCCGGTTCCGTGCGGCTTACGACGACCTGCCCAAGCTCAAGGCCTGGCCGCGCGACGGCAAGCTTCCCGTCTGGGCCAACAAGCAGCACGACGATGCCGAGTTCCGCGCCGGCTCCGACGCCAACATCCTCTTGCGCAAGAACTACGAGGCGCTCGGCGCCTTCCGCAAGGCCGACCGGCCGCGCGCGCTCGACCTGTTGGGGTTCAGCAGCCAGCTGATCTTCACGACCTGGTGCCTGGGAAATTTCGGATTGGACGACGTCGACCCGGCGCTGGCTTACGCGACGGCTGAGGCGCACAACCGCATGATGGCGGACTTCTGTAGCGTCGACCGCCGCTTCCTCGGTACCGCCTACATCCCGCTGATCGATGCCGATGCGACCTTGAAGACCGCGCGCGACGCCGTCGCGCTCGGCCTGAAAGCGCTGCTCGTCCCATCGCGCTGCCCGAAAGGCCATTCGCCGAGCCACGTGATGTTCGAACCGCTTTGGGCGATGGCGCAAGAGGCGGGTCTGCCTATCGTCTTCCATGTCGGCGGCGAGGAGAAGCTCAACCCCGACTATTTCAACAACGGTCTGCCGCGGGTGAAGGACTTCCACGGCGGCGAGGAGAACTTCACCTCGGTCAGCTACATGCCCATCCCGCATTCGGTGATGACGACTCTGGCCGCGCTGATTTTCGACGGCGTGTTCGACCGCCATCCGCGCCTCAAGTTCGGCGCCATCGAGCTTGGCGCCTCGTGGTTGCCGGGCTGGATGCGCAACCTGGACTCCGCAGCCCAGGCTTTCATCAAGAACGAGGAGCGGCTGCAGAAGCTCTCCGCCCGTCCGTCCGAGATCGTGCGCCGCCAGCTGCGCGTGACGCCCTATCCGCACGAGGACGCCGGCTGGATCATCGCCAATGCGGGCGAGGAAGTGTGCCTGTTCTCGTCGGACTTCCCGCATGTCGAGGGCGGGCGCAATCCGCTCAAGCGCTTCAACGACAGCTTCGGGGCCACGCCCGCGCGCGCCGTGGAGCGTTTCTATTGCGACAACTTCATCGACCTGATGGGTGAGGGCCTCGCTCCCGACTTGAGAAAGCCCGCGTCGCGTGCCGCAGCATAAATACGACGCCATCGTCGTAGGCCTCGGCGCCGTCGGCGCGGCGACGACTTATCAACTCGCAAGGCGCGGCGTACGCGTGCTGGGCATCGATCGCTTCGCGCCGCCGCACGACAAGGGCTCGACGCATGGCGGCACGCGCATCACGCGGCTCGCCATCGGCGAGGGCGCGCATCTGACGCCGATCGTCATGCGCAGCCACGAGATCTGGCGCGACATCGAGCGCGAGACCGGCGAAGAGCTGCTGACCCAATGCGGCGGGCTGTTCATCTCCAGCCCCAAGAAGCTCGCCAAGACCCACGTCGAGAACTTTCTCGAGACGACCATCGCCGCGGCGGAGAAGTTCGGCATCGCGCATGAACGCCTCGACGCGGCGGCGATCCGCGCGCGCTTTCCCCAATTCGCCATGCGCGACGACGAATACGGCTACTACGAGCCGAGCGCCGGCTTCGTGCGCCCGGAGGCCTGCGTCGCGGCCCAGCTCGAACTGGCGGAGAAGGATGGTGCCGCCTTGTATCGCGGCGAGATCGTGCAGGGCTGCGAGGTTGCGGCCGACGGCGTGACCGTCGCCACCGATCGAGGAGCCTACGCCGCCGACCGGGTCATCCTGGCCGCCGGTGCCTGGCTTCCCGGCCTGATCGACGACAAGCGAGCCTCGCTGTTCAAGGTCTATCGCCAGGTGCAGTTCTGGTTCGAGGCCACGTCCGATTTCGCCTCCGGACCTGTCTTCATCTGGGAGCTGCCGGTCGGCCGGCTGGGCATCTATGGCTTCCCCTCGCTCGACGGCGCGACGATGAAGGTCGCGACGGAGCGCTATGACGCGCCGGTCTCGCCCGATGCGGTATCGCGCGAGGTCTCGGCCGATGAAATCGCCGCGATGCAGGCGCTGATCGCGCCCTATCTGCCGGGTGTGGGTGCCTGTGTCCGCGCCTCGACCTGCCTCTATACCGTCACGCCGGATTACGGATTCATTGTCGATCCCTTGGACGTGGGTGAGCGCGTCGTCATGGTCTCGGCCTGCTCGGGCCACGGCTTCAAGCATTCGGCCGCTTTGGGCGAGGCGCTGGCCGAGCGCGCTACCATGGGCCGAAGCCGCCTCGACCTCGCGCCCTTCCGGATAAGTCGTTTCGCGAGTTGAACTTTCGGGGGCGACCGCCTAGGGTCCCGGCATCATACAGGGGTCGCCGGGTGAGGCTGTTTCGGACCGTTTTCTACTGCGCAGCGGCGCTTTGGCTCGGCCTGACCGCGGCCGCGGCTTCGCCCTGGGCCGAGGTCGGCGACTCGCAGCTGCGCTCCGACATCCAGATCCTCGCCAATGCCGGCGTCATCGACGACGTGACGACCCAGTGGCCGATCCCCTGGGCGGGATTGGTGACGCGGCTGCGCGACGAGGTGGGCCTGGCCGACCAGCCGCAGTTCGTGCGCGAGGCGGCGCGGCGCGTCGCCGCCTATGCCAAGGCGCATATGCACCGCAACACCTTCGCGGGCGAGGCGACTTTCGACTTCACCAACGAGCCCGACGTCGTGCGCGGCTTCGACGGGATGAACCGCAACAAGGGCGAGACCCGCGTCGGCTTCGAATATCTCGACAGCGACACGGCGCTCCGCCTTTCGATCGGCACGGTGACCGACTATTCGACCGGCGGCACCAAATACGATCCGGAAGGAACCTATATCGCGCAGCGCATCGGCGGCACCGTCGTCTATGCCGGCTATCTCGATCATTGGTGGGGACCGGGCTGGATCTCGGCGCTGTCGCTGTCCAACAATGCGCGCGCCTTTCCGCAGGTCGGCATTTCGCGCGTCAGCACGAATGCATTCCACACGCCGCTGCTCTCCTGGATCGGACCATGGCAGGGCGAGTTCTTCGTCGGCCTGCTCGACGACGCCGGGCGCGACGCCATGAACACCGTCTACACGGGCATGCGCTTCACGTTCAATCCGTTCCCGGGCCTGCAGGTCGGGCTGGCGCGTACCACCGAGATGTGCGGCACCGGGCACGAGTGCAAGCCGCTGGCGGAATATTTCGAGTTCACCAACCAGGCCAATCACATCGACCGCACCAACGACGAAGGCCTGATCGACCTGCACTACACCAACCAGACGAACGGCGTGCCCTGGGAAGTCTATACTCAGATGATGAACGAGGACTCGAACCCGATCACCCATTCCGTGACGAGCCACCTGTTCGGCGGCAGTCTGTGGCTGCCGATCTATCGCAACACCATGCGCCTGACCCTGGAATACACCGACACCGTGCCGACCTTCGACATCTTCAGCTTCGGAAACGTCGACCACGGCGCGGCCTACAACAACTTCGACTACATCGACGGCATGCGCTATCGCGGCCGCACCCTGGGCTTCAGCCTGGACAGCGACTCGCGGCTGCTTTCGCTGCAGGCCGCGTGGACCGACACCCATGACTGGCAGTACGAGGTGACGCTGCATCACGCCGCGATCTCGAATCCCAACAACAAGACGGGCAACGTCGTCACGTCCGCGCCCGTGATCGTCAACTTGGCGGAAGCCAGGGTCGACATCCCGTTTCATGGCTGGAAGCTCAACATCGCCGCCCGCGTCCAGGACGACCAGCCGCGCCCGGACAAGGGTTTCACCGGGGCGATCGAAGCCGGCCTGACGGTCGGTTTCTAGCGTTACCTCTTCGTTAACGACGTTTCGGCTATGAGACCGGCATGACATCCTTCGAAGACAAGCTCAGCGACAAGACCGTCCGCGTCGGCGTCATCGGGCTGGGCTATGTCGGTCTGCCGCTGGTGCACGTGTTCTGGCAGGCGGGCTTGAGCACCATCGGTTTCGACGTCGACCCGGCCAAGATCGAGAAGCTCGAAAGCGGCGAGACCTATATCAAGCATTTCGCGCCCGAAAACGTGCGCGCGATGAACGCCTCGGGACGGTTCTCGGCGACTGCCGATTTCGCACAGTTGCGCGACGTCGATGCTGTGCTCATCTGCGTGCCGACGCCGCTCGACGCCGCGCGCGAGCCGGACTTGAGCTACGTCACCGCCACCACCGAGTCCATCGCCAGGCACTTGCACAAAGAGATGCTGGTGGTGCTGGAATCGACGACCTATCCCGGCACCACGGCGGAGGTGGTGCAGCCGATCCTGGAGACCAGCGGCTTGAAAGTGGGCCGGGACGTCCTGCTCGCCTTCTCGCCCGAGCGCGAGGATCCGGGCAGCGGCTTCGAGACGCGCAAGATCCCGAAGATCGTCGGCGGCATCGACGACCGCTCCGGCGCCTGCGCCGAGGCGCTCTATGCGCTGGCCTTCGCCGAAGTGCATCGCGTGCGCGATACCCAGACCGCCGAAGCGGTGAAGATCACCGAGAACATCTTCCGCGCCGTCAACATCGCGCTCGTGAACGAGCTCAAGATCGCCTACACCAAGATGGGCATCAACGTCTGGGACGTGATCGACGCCGCCAAGACCAAGCCCTTCGGGTTCATGCCGTTCTATCCGGGGCCAGGCCTGGGCGGGCACTGCATCCCGATCGATCCCTTTTATCTCTCCTGGCGCGCCAAGCGCTTCAACGTCGACACGCATTTCATCGAGCTCGCCGGCGTGGTGAACCGCGCCATGCCGCATCTCGTCGTCGACACGCTGGCCGAGGCGCTCAAGAACGAAGGCAAGACGCTCTCCGGCGCGCAGGTGCTCATCATGGGCGTCGCCTACAAGAAGAACGTCGACGATCTGCGCGAAAGCCCGGCGCTCGAGATCATGGAGATCATCTCCGAGCGCGGCGGCCGCGTCTCGTTCCACGATCCTTATATCCCCGAGATCCTGCCCACCCGCGAGCATGCCGGCCTGCAGGGCATGAAGAGCATAGCCTTCGACGAGGCGACGGTGTCGAAGTTCGATGCCGTGCTGATCACCACCGACCACAGCAACGTCGACTATGCGTCGCTGGTCTCGTGGTCGCGGCTGGTGGTCGACACCCGAAACGCCACCAAGAACGTCCATCGCGGCCGGGCCAAGATTATTGGTGCCTGACGGCATTTTGGGGCGCCTGGCGGCCATTCGGCGCAGGTTTGACACCGAACCGACGGTCGTCCGGCGCCCATTTTGACTTGGCCCCCGCACCGGCTTTAGATGCCGCCAACCGCTATCGATGGGAGTGCGTCATGGCCGCCGGCATCAAGGACAAGGTCGCGATTTTGGGCATGGGCTGCTCGAAATTCGGCGAGCGCTGGGACATGGGCGCCGAAGAGCTGATGGTCGAAGCCTATCTCGAAGCCATGACCGATGCAGGCGTCGAGACCAGTCAGATCGACGCGGCTTGGTTCGGCACGGCCATCGAGGAGCAGCATGTCGGCAAGGGCGGCACGCCTCTGTCGGTGGCGTTGCGCCTTCCCAATATCCCCGTGACGCATGTGGAGAACTTCTGCGCCAGCGGCTCCGAGGCGTTCCGCGGCGCGGTCTATGCGGTCGCGGCCGGCGCCGCCGACATCGCGCTGGCGCTGGGCGTCGAGAAGCTGAAAGACACCGGCTATGGCGGCTTGCCGCAACGCGAGGGCGCGACCCTGTCCCCGCTGTGGTCGGCGAACGGCTCGGCGCCGGGCAATTTCGCGCAGCTCGCGAGCGCCTATCGCAGCAAGCATGGCGTGTCGAAGGAAGACCTCAAGCGCGCCATCGCGCACGTCTCGGTCAAGAGCCACGCCAACGGCGCGAAGAATCCCAAGGCGCATCTGCAGAAGCCGATCACCGAGGAGATGTGCCTCAACGCGCCGATGATCGCGGAGCCCTTGGGCCTGTTCGACTGCTGCGGCGTATCGGACGGCGCGGCCTGCGCCATCGTGACGACGCCCGAGATCGCGCGTGCGATGGGCAAGAAGGACCTGATCACCGTGAAGGCGCTCCAGCTCGCGTTGTCGAACGGGCTCGAGAGCCAGCACAATTCCTGGGACGGCTCGTACTTCCACACCGCGCGCATCGCCGCCAAGCGCGCCTATGACGAGGCCGGCATCCGCAACCCACGCGAGGAAGTGTCGATGATGGAGGTGCACGACTGCTTCTCCATCACCGAGCTGGTGACGATGGAGGACCTGCACATCTCGCGCGAGGGCGAGGGCTGGAAGGACGTGATGAACGGCTTCTACGACGCCGACGGCCAGGTGCCGTGCCAGATCGACGGCGGCCTCAAGTGCTTCGGCCATCCGATCGGCGCCTCGGGCCTGCGCATGCTCTACGAGATGTATCTTCAGCTTCAGGGCCGCGCGGGCGCGCGCCAGCTCAAGAACCCCAGGATCGGCATGACCCACAATCTCGGCGGCGCGCCGGCGATGAACGTCTGCTCGGTCGCGATCATCGGCGCGCAGGGAGCGTAGTTAGATCGTCCGATCGACGCCCGCGCTGATGCGCGCGAAGGCAGGCTTGCATGCCGATCTCGCGAAGAAACGGAGCGCTGAAAGCGCCGAGCGGTGCCTTGGCCGCTTCGTAGTGCCACGAGTGCTCTTCCCTATCGTAGTTGCACTCGCTCACGATCACCCACGCGCGCGGATAGCGCGAAAGACCGGCGCGCTTTCGCTCCGTGTCCGGCACTTCGACGGCCTTGCGACCTTCTCCGGGCGGTTTGCTGGAAATGACCAGGATGATCAGGCGGCTCTCGGATCGTGTAGCCGAAGCATGAGGCAGGCCGGTCTGCTTTTCCTGCCTTCGGTTTCTCTCGCATCGCGCTGTCAGGTCCACGGATAGGGATAGACGATCACCGACCCTTGGACGGGCTTACTCGCCATCGTCGCCGTCTAGTATCTTTTGAAGACCGTCTTCGATCATCCTCGCCAGTTCGGGCGGCGTTTCCTCGATACGGTATGCGCGCCGCGGATCGGGACTGCCGTGCTGCAGCTTTTCGTAGTCCTCGATGGCCATCATGACGAAGCGCGGTTTACGGTGCTGGGTGATGGCGACCGGGGATTTCGCTGCCGCATGCGTGACCGTCTTCAGGTCCCGCAACAGTTCGACCGTCGTGAATTTGCGCATGGCGTCTCCCAATAGACGAAATATACGAATATTTTGTATTTTATTCAATCCCGGTCTGTATCAAAAAATGATACAAAAAGCAGGGCTCTCCATATCGCCAAGAGATACAAAACGCTCGCAATAGTCTACGAAGCGGCGACACCGAGTTCCGGCGTATCGAACATGGCAAGCATCCATCCCGTCATCCTCTCCGGCGGCTCGGGCACGCGGTTGTGGCCCCTGTCGCGGGCCTCTCTGCCCAAGCAGCTTCTGGCGCTGCATGGCGAGCGCACCATGATCCAGGACACCGTGCTGCGCGCGCAGCTCCCCGACGCGGCCGCGCCGCTGCTGCTGTGCAGCGAGGCGCACCGCTTCCTGGTCGCCGAGCAGATGCAGGAGATCGGCGTCAAGCCGCGCGCCATCGTGCTCGAGCCCATGGGCCGCAACACCGCGCCCGCCGCGGCCGTTGCCGCGCTGATGACGGTGGAAGCCGACGCCCAAGGCGTCATCGTCCTTCTGCCTTCCGACCACGTCGTGCGCGACGCGAAGGCCTTCGCCAAAGCGGTGACGATGGCCGCGGCCGCCGCGCGCGAGGGCCATATCGTCACTTTCGGCATGCAGCCCACGGCACCCGAGACCGGCTACGGCTACGTCCATCGCGGCGTGCGGCTGGAGAAGCTCGACGGTGCCTGGCGGGTGCAGCGCTTCGTCGAGAAGCCGAATGCCGAGACCGCCGCGAAATACCTGGCCGACGGCGGCTATTCCTGGAACAGCGGCATGTTCGTGTTCCGCGCCGACGTGCTGATCGAGGACATGCGCACGCACGCGCCGGACGTGCTCGCCGCGGCCAAGGAGGCGCTCGCTTTAGCCAAGCGCGACCTCGATTTCGTGCGCCTCGACGGCGAGGCGTTCTCGGACGCGCCCAACATCTCCATCGACTATGCTCTGATGGAGAAGACCGACCGCGCCGCCATCGTACCTTGCGACATCGGCTGGAGCGACGTCGGCGCCTGGTCGGCGCTGTGGGAGATCCAGGACCAGGACTCGCAGAGCAACGTGCTGCTCGGCGACGTCATCGCGCACGATTCCACGGGCTCCTACGTCCACAGCGGCAAGCAGCTCGCCGCGCTGGTCGGCGTGCGCGACCTGGTCGTGATCGCGACCGACGACGCGATCCTGGTCGCGGACAAGAACCGCGCGCAGGACGTCAAGGCCATCGTCGATCGCCTCAAGAGCGACAAGCGTCCAGAGCATGCCGACCACAAGCGCGTGTTCCGGCCCTGGGGCAGCTATGAGACGATCGATCTCGGGCATCGCCACCAGGTCAAGCACATCATGGTCAAGCCCGGCGGGCGCCTGTCGCTGCAGATGCATCACAAGCGCGCCGAGCATTGGGTCGTGGTCGAGGGCACCGCGCAGGTGACCGTCGGCGAAAAGGTCTCGACGCTGAAGGAGAACGAGTCCGTCTTCATCCCGCTGGGCGAGAAGCACCGGCTGGAGAACATGGGCACGGTGCCGCTGCGCCTGATCGAGGTGCAATGCGGGGGTTATCTGGGCGAAGACGACATCGTGCGCTTCGAGGACGTCTACGGCCGGGCGAAATAGCATGAGCGTTCTGGTGACGGGCGGCGCCGGCTATATCGGCAGCCACATGACCTACGGACTCGTCGACCGCGGCGAGAAGGTCGTCGTGCTCGACAACCTCACCACCGGCAATCGCGGGCTGGTGAGCGAGGAGGCCCTGCTGGTCGAGGGCGAGGTCGCCGACCAGGCGCTGGTCAAGCGGCTGGTCGCGGAGCATGCGGTCGACGCGGTGA
Organism: Alphaproteobacteria bacterium; assembly: GCA_019247845.1. Taxonomy (GTDB): domain Bacteria; phylum Pseudomonadota; class Alphaproteobacteria; order Micropepsales; family Micropepsaceae; genus Rhizomicrobium. The sequence goes on from JAFBAL010000004.1 coordinate 10,096, forward strand.
TCCATTTCGCGGGCTCGATCGTGGTGCCGGATTCGGTGGCCGAGCCGCTCGCCTATTACGGCAACAACACGGTGGCCTCGCGCGCGCTGATGGAGGCCTGCGTCGAGGCCGGCGTGAAGGCTTTCATCTTCTCGTCGACCGCGACCGTCTATGCCGAGGACGCCAGGCAGCCGCTGTCCGAAACCGAGCCGACCATCCCGATCAGCCCCTATGCCAAGTCCAAGCTGATGACGGAATGGATGCTGGCCGACGCGTCGCGCGCCTACGACTTCCGCCATATGGTGTTGCGCTATTTCAACGTCGCCGGCGCCGATCCCGCAGGCCGCACCGGCCAGTCCTCGCCGCGCGCCACGCACCTGATCAAGCGCGCCGCCCAGGTCGTGCTCGGCCGCGTGCCGCACCTCGACATCTTCGGCACCGACTATCCCACGCATGACGGCACCGGCGTGCGCGACTACATCCATGTCAGCGACCTGGTGGCGGCGCATCTGCTGGCGCTCGACGCGCTGCGCGCCGGCCACGCCTCGTCGACCTTCAACTGCGGCTATGGACGCGGCGCCAGCGTGCGCGACGTCATCACCACTGTCGAGCAGGTCATCGGCCGCGAGCTACCGGTGAAGGAAAGCCCGCGCCGCGCCGGCGACCCGCCGACGCTCATCGCCGATCCGACGCGCATCAAGGAGACGCTGGGCTGGACCCCGCGCCACGACGACCTCGCGGAGATCGTGCGCTCGGCGCTGGAATGGGAGCGGCGGTTCAACGCTTAGGGCGCGCTCAGGCCCACCGTCCTGCGGCCCACGCTCACATAGGTGAACCCGGCCGCCGCCATCTGCGACGGACGATAGATGTTGCGCAGGTCGACCATCAACGGCTGCTTGAGCAGCGCCTTCATGCGCGCAGTGTCGAGGGCGCGGAACTCGTTCCATTCGGTCAGGATCACCACGCCGTCGGCGCCGTCGAGCGCGTCGTAGGCATGCTCGCGCAGTTCGACGTCGAGGAGCTTGGCCGCTTCCTTCATGCCTTCCGGATCGTAGGCGCGCACCTTGGCGCCGGCGTCCTGCAGCCAGGGCACGATCACCAGGCTGGGCGCATCGCGCATGTCGTCGGTATTGGGCTTGAAGGTGAGGCCGAGCACCGCGACGGTCTTGCCCTTTACCCCGCCGAAGGCGCGGTCGATCTTCTCGGCCATCGCGAGCTTGCGCGCTTCGTTCACGGCGACGACGGCCTCGACCACCTTGGTCGGCGCGCCGGCGTCCTGCGAGGTCTTGAGCAAGGCCAGCGTGTCCTTCGGGAAGCACGAGCCGCCGAAGCCCGGCCCCGCATGCAGGAACTTGCCGCCGATGCGTCCGTCCAGCCCGATGCCGCGCGCGACGTCCTGCACGTCGGCGCCCAGCCGCTCGCACAGCTCGGCCATCTCGTTGATGAAGGTGATCTTGGTCGCCAGGAACGCGTTGGCCGCGTATTTGATCAGCTCCGAGCTCTCCGGCGAGGTGAAGACGATCGGCGTCTCGTGCAGATAGAGCGGGCGGTAGATCTCGCGCATCACGTCGCGGGCGCGGTCGCTGTCGCAGCCCACCACCACGCGGTCGGGGCGGCGGAAGTCCTCGATCGCCGAGCCCTCGCGCAGGAATTCCGGATTCGAGCAGACGTCGAATTCGGCGTCGGGCCGCGCGCGCGCCACGATCTCCTTGACCTTGCGTCCCGTTCCCACCGGCACGGTCGATTTGGTCACGACCACGGTGTAGCCGGAGAGATGCGCCGCCAGCTCCTCTGCCGCGGCGAAGACGTAGCTCAGATCCGCATGGCCGTCGCCGCGGCGGCTGGGCGTGCCGACCGCGATGAACACGGCTTCCGCCTCGGCCACCGCCTTGGCCATGTCGGTCGCGAAGGCCAGCCGCCCGGCGCGGACGTTGGTGGCCACGACCTCGTCCAGCCCCGGCTCGAAGATCGGGATCGTGCCGGCGCGCAGGGCCGCGACCTTGGCCTCGTCCTTGTCGATGCAGGTGACGTTGTGGCCGAATTCGGACAGGCAGGCGCCGGAAACCAGCCCCACATACCCCGTCCCGATCATCGCGATGCGCATGGTTCCTCAATCATGCCCAAATTCCCGTGAACGATATATGCTCGGGCAGGCAGGGGCTATATTCCGACCCATGATCGAAGTCACCGATCTCGTTTACGAGTATCCGACCGCGCGGGCGCTGGACGGCGTCTCGCTCAAGGTCGCGCCGCAGACCATCACCGCACTGGTCGGTCCCAACGGCGCGGGCAAGACCACGCTTCTGCGCTGCCTGGCCGCGCTGGAGGTGCCCTATGCCGGGCGGGTGACGATCGACGGGCTCGACACCGCGACCCACCCGCGCGAGATCCATGCCCGGCTGGGCTATCTGCCCGATTTCTACGGCCTCTATGATTCGCTGACGGTGCGCCGCTGCTTGGTCCATGCCGCCCGCGCCCATGGCATCGCACCCGATGCCGCCGGCGGCGCCGCCGAGAAGGCGGCGAGCCGGGTCGGCCTCTCCGACCGGATGGAGAAGCATGCGGGCGAGCTGTCGCGCGGCCTGCGCCAGCGCCTCGCCATCGGCCAGACCATCGTGCACGAGCCTCGCGTGCTGCTGCTGGACGAGCCGGCCGCCGGCCTCGACCCGCAAGCGCGGCGCGATCTCTCGACGCTGCTGGTGTCGCTCAAGGATGCGGACATGACCTTGGTCGTGTCGTCGCACATCCTGGCCGAGCTCGAGGATTATTGCTCCGAGATGATCATCATCGAGGACGGGCGCATCGCGGGCGGCAAGGCCGTCAAGGTGCGCGACGTCGAGCGGCCGCGCTATCTGCTCGAGATCGCGACGGCGCGCAGCGACCTCAAGGAATTCCTCTCCGGCCGCGCCGGTCTCGACGTGATCGAGGCCGACGAGCATCACGCGCTTTTCACCTTCACGCGCAATCCCGGCGCGCGCGCCAAGCTGGTGCGCGACCTGGTCGGCGCGGGCTTCGAAGTGTCGAGCTTCGGCGAATCCACCAAGGCGCTCGAGGACACCTATTTCGCGCAGGTGAAGCGGTCATGAACCCCGAATTCCAGCGCAACCTCTGGCTCGAGCTGACGCCGCGGCGCATGATCCTGATGGTCGTGCTGCTGGCGCTCGTGTTCTTCGCCACCGCGGTGACGACGGGCGCCGACCACGCGCTGATCGGCACCTTGCCCGACACCGCTGAGTTCCTATTCTACGCGATCGTCGTGGTCTGGGGCACGCGCAACGCCGCGACCGCGGTGGTGGGCGAGATTCGCGACCGCACCTGGGACACGCAGCTGCTCTCGGCCATCGGGCCCGGCGCGATGACCTGGGGCAAGCTGTTCGGGTCCACGATCTACAACTGGTTCGGCGGCGCGATCTGCCTGGGCGTGCTGCTCAGCGACACGCTGGCGCATCACGGCCCGGTGCAGGCGGGGATCGATCTCGTCTACTACCTCGCGGTCGGCGCGATCTCGCAGGCCGCCGCTCTGCTGGCCAGCCTGATCGCGGTGCGCCGGCGCTCGGCGCATACCCGCCTCGACGTCTTCCTCTACCAGGTCGTGGGCATGATCGCGGGCGCGGCGGTCTGGAGCATCTGGAGCGCTGCCGATCCCGCCGGCTCCATCATCACCCACAAGCCGGCCAGCGACTTCATCGTGTGGTGGGGACGGTCGCTGGATTCGCGCGGCTTCCTGCTCGCGTCGCTGGCGGTCTTCACGGGTTGGACGCTCGTCGCCTGCTATCGCGAGATGCGGCTCGAGCTCAAGATGCGCAACGGCAGCCTGACATGGCTCGCTTTCGTGGTCTTCATCGGCGTCTATGTCGCGGGCTTCGACGCGTGGCTGAACGACGACAAGGCGCTGCATGCCCTCGACACGGTGGTGCTGCGCCTCGGGCTCGCGCTCGCGACCTATGCGGTGCTGACCTATCTGATGGTGATCCTGGAGCCCAAGGATCGCGTGCATTACCGCTGGCTGGGCGAGCAGCTTGGCGCGGGACGGCTCGGCGCGTTCTGGAACGGGTTGCAGGCCTGGATGGTGGCCTATGGCGCCGCGCTCGTCGTCGCGGTCGCGCTGATCGCGCGCCTGTATTCGCAAACCCGCATCGACGAGCTGGCGTTGATCGCGGCCGGCCTCGGCTTCCTCACGCGCGACGTCGCGATCTTCGTCGCCATGCGCGGCCGGCAGCGGCGCGGCGGCGATCTGGCGGCGATCGGCATCCTCATCGCGCTCTACTGGCTGGCACCGGCCATCGTCGGCGGCCTGGGGCTCGAGAACCTGCTGATGGCGTTCTTCCCGAAGACGACCGCGCCGATCTGGCTCAGCCCGGCCGTCGCCTGGGCGGAAGGGATCGCTACGGCGGCGCTGGCGATCAGCCGCGTCGCAATCCGGAATAGCCCGGCTGGTCGATCAGAACCTTCTCGCGCGTAGTCGTCGCAAGATGGTCGGCGAGGCCGGGCGTGCCCAGGTCGAACGCGCCCGAGCGGATGCGCTTGCACAGCTCGCGGTTCAGCTCTTCCAGCGTGCCGTCATGACCCAGAAGCGCAACGAGGCGCGTGCGTTCCTCGGCTGCCGATTTGGGACCCAGCTCCAGCTCGCGTGCGACGATGGAAAGCGCGTTCGCCGCCACGCGCGCGTGGAAAGCGGTGTGGCCTTTCAGCTCCGGCATTGCGTTGCGCTCGATGAAGTCGCGCACCGCTTCCACCAACTCGCGCATCGAAGGCTGGTCCATCATAGCTTGCCACCGATGATGAGGTTGACGAGGTCGATCTCGGTCTCCGACGACCGCCTGCCGATCGCGGCGCGCTCGACCGAGCGATCGGCCAGAAAACCATGATACATCTTCTGGCACATGATGCCCCATTTCAGCGAGCCGTAAACGATCCAGGTGCGCACCTGCTCCCGGTCGATGCGTCCGCCGCCGGCGTCTTCGTAGCCTTTCAGCAGGTCGGGCAGGTCGCCGAAGCCGCCGACCACCTTTTCCGCCGCGCCGAAGCGCCAGGAGTTCGTGCACACCCAGCCGATGTCCTCCAGCGGATCGCCGATATGGGCGAGCTCCCAATCGAGCGCGGCTTCCAGCCCGTCCGGCGAGATCAGCAGGTTGCCATGCCGGAAATCGCCGTGCACCAAGGTATGGCGCGCGCCGGCCTGCATGCGCGGCTCGAGCCATTGGAACGCCAGCTCGAAGACCGGATGCGGGTAATCGAACGTGTCGTAAGTGTCGCGATAGGCGCGCAGCTGCGCCGGACCGTCGACCACCGGCAACAGGTGGGCGAGCGGCGCCGGATCGACCTTGTGGATGCGCGCGAGGATTTCGCCGCATTGATAGGCGAGCTTCGGACGCACGCTCGCGAAGGCATCGTCGCGCAGGATCTTGCGCGCGATGGTCTCGCCCGGCAGGCGGTCCATCACATAGCCCGGTCCGACGCCGTCGGCATCGCCGAGCACCAGCCGCACGCGGGGCGCCTTGACGCCTTCTGCGCGCGCGGCCTCGATCGCTGCGGCCTCGGTCGAGAGCGGGATGCCGGTGGTGCGCGGGACGCCAGCAGGCGCGCGGCGCAGGATCAGCGGCAGGGTTTCACTCTCGCCGACGCCATCGAACGACCAGGTCTCCTGGCTCGCGCCGCCGGAGAGACGGACGAGCCGCTCCACGCGCATGCCGAGCGCGCATTCGAGGTCTTGCTGGAAATCGGCCATGTCTATCCCGTGCGCAACAGGCGCACAGCTTCATCCCGTTCGAACAGATAAAGCAACACGCGCAGCGCCTGGCCGCGCTCGCTTTTCAGCTCGGGGTCGCGGGTCAGCATCAGCTTGGCGTCGTCGCGGGCGATGGCGAGCAGGTCGGCATGGGCAGCAAGATCGGCCAAGCGGAATTCCGGAACGCCGCTTTGCCGCTTGCCGAGCAATTCACCCGCGCCGCGCAGGCGCAAATCTTCCTCTGCGATAACAAAGCCGTCGTCGGTCTCGCGCATGGTCTTGAGCCGCGCCTTGGCGGTCTCGCCCAGGGGGCCATGATAGACCAGCAGGCAACTTGACTTTGCGGCACCCCGGCCGACGCGCCCGCGCAATTGGTGCAGCTGCGCCAAGCCGAAACGCTCGGCATGCTCGACGACCATGATCGTGGCCTCGGGCACGTCGACGCCGACCTCGATGACGGTGGTGGCGACGAGGACCTGCGTGTCGCCGCGCTTGAAGGCGTCCATCGCGGCATCGCGCTCCGGCCCCTTCATCTTGCCGTGCATCAGCCCGACCTTCGGGCCCAGCGTGCGCCGAAGCGCTCCGGCGCGCTCTTCGGCCGCGGCAAGGTCGATCTTCTCGGACTCTTCGACGAGAGGGCATACCCAGTAGGCGCGCGCGCCCTTCTGCATCGCGCGGCGCAGATGCTCGACGACCTCGATCAGCCGCTCGTCGGACAGCACCCGCGTCTCGACCGGCTTGCGGCCGGGCGGGCGGCCCATGATGCGCGACACGTCCATGTCGCCATAGGCGGTGAGCGCGAGCGTGCGCGGGATCGGCGTCGCGGTCATCACCAGAACGTCCGCAGGGGACGCACCCTTGCCCTGCAGCTTCATGCGCTGATGCACGCCGAAGCGGTGCTGCTCGTCGACGACGGCGAGGCCCAAGTCCTTGAATGCGACGTCCTCGGAGAACAGCGCGTGCGTGCCGACCAGGATGTCGATCTCGCCCAGGGCGAGCCGCGCCAGCGTTGCCTCGCGCGTCGGCCCGCGCTCGCGCCCGGTGAGCAGCGCCATGCGCACGCCGGCCGCCTTCGCCAGCGGCTCGAGCGAGGCCATGTGCTGGCGGCAGAGGATTTCGGTCGGTGCCATCAGTGCGCCCTGCGTTCCCGCCTCCACCGCGTTCAGCAGCGCCAGCATCGCCACCACCGTCTTGCCCGCGCCGACGTCGCCCTGCAGCAGGCGCAGCATGCGGTTCGGCGCCGCCATGTCGGCCTCGATCTCGTTCAGCGACTGCACCTGGCCCGGCGTCAGCGCGAAGGGCAGGGCGGCGATGACCCTGGCGCGCAGATGGCCGTGGCCCTGTAGCACGCGGCCTTTGGCGGCGCGCATGCGGCTGCGGATCATGATCAGCGCCAGCTGGTTCGCCAGCAGCTCGTCGTAAGCCAGGCGCCGATGCATTTCTGTCTCGGGCGACAGGTCGCTGTCGCGCGCGGGCGCATGCGCGCCGCGCAGCGCGTCGCCGAACGGCGCCCATTTCCGCGCTTTGAGGAAATGCGCGTCCTGCCATTCCGGCATGACCGGCACCTTGTCGAGCGCGGCGCGGATCGCCTTTGCCAGCGACTTTTGCGGCAGGCCCTCGGTCAGCGCATAGATCGGCTCGTGCAGCGGCAGGTCGCGCTCCTGGCCCGGCTCCAGCACATAATCCGGATGCGGCATCTGCAGCTTGTCCTTGTAGCGCTCGATGCGTCCGCTGACGACTCGCTGCGCTCCGGTCGGCAAGGTCTTCTCCAGATAGTCCCAATGCGAATGGAAGAAGATCAGGTCGATGCTCGCCGTGCCGTCGGTGCAGCGCACGCGATAGGGTTGGCGCCCCCCTTGAGCAAATTTGGCACGTGGCTTGACGTGATCCTGCACGGTCAAGGTCACCGTCGCGATGCGGCCCGGCTCGGCCTTGGCGAGCTTCGGGCGGTACGAGCGGTCCACCACGCCGCAGGGCAGGTCGAAGATCAGGTCGAGCAGCCGCTTGCCCGCGACATGGTCGATGAGCTTCTCGATGCGCGGGCCCACGCCCGGCAAGGTGCGCGTCTCGGCGAAGAGTGGGAAGAGAATCGCGGGCCGCATGTCGGGGAAACATTATGGATACGGCCCGTTGTTCTCAACGAGGCGCGGGGCTATATCGCCCCCATGACCGGACCTGAAACAGGCGGCTCTTCGGAGACCCGTCGCAAACGGCTTTTGTTCCGCGCCCAGCGGCGGGGCTTCAAGGAGGTCGACATCATCTTCGGAACCTTCGCGGCCGCCGAGCTCGGCTCCATGGACGAAGCCGAGCTCGACCAGTTCGAGGCGCTGCTGACCGCGCCGGATCAAGAGGTCTATGCCTGGCTGCGCGGCGAGACCCAGGTGCCGGCGAGCCATGAGGGCCCGGTCTTCCTCCGCATGAAGGCGCTCTGCGGGCGAAAGAACCCGACATGGAACGTCTAGACTACATCGCGCGCCACCCCGGCCGCTTCGCCGTCACCGGCGCGCCGGGCGGCTACGACGCCTACCTGGCGGCCGAAGCGGCGCGGCGCAGCAAGGGCCTCGTCGTCTTCGTCGCGACCGACGAGGCGCAGGCCGACGTCGTGGCCAGGGGCGTGCGGTTCTTCGCCAAGGACGTCACGGTGCTGTCGTTCCCGGCCTGGGACGTTCTGCCCTACGACCGCATGTCGCCCAAGTCCGACATCGAGAGCGAGCGGCTGGCGACGCTGGCGGCGCTGTTGCATGCCTCGGGCCCCACCGTCGTCGTCACGGTGGTCAACGCGATCCTGCAGCGTGTGCCGCCCCGCACGGCGATCGAAGGCGCCAGCTTCTTTGCCAGGACGGGCGCGACGGTTTCGTACGAGAAACTGACGGCGTTCCTCGCCGCCAACGGCTATGTCGCGGCGAGCACGGTGCGCGAGCCGGGCGACTTCGCGCTGCGCGGCGGCATCGTCGATCTGTGGCCGCCGGGAAGCGAACAGCCGCTGCGCCTCGACTTCTTCGGCTCCGAGCTCGACGCCATCCGTTCCTTCGACGCCGAGACGCAATTGTCGGGCGGCACGGTCGACGAGGTCGAGCTTCTGCCCGCCAGCGAGGCGCCGCTCGATCCCGCCTCGATCAGCCGTTTCCGCAGCGGCTATGTTGCGCGCTTCGGCCCGGCGACCAGCGACGATCCGCTCTATGAGGCGGTGAGCGCAGGCCGCAAGGCGCAAGGTATGGAGCACTGGCTGCCGCTGTTCCACGAGAGCCTGGATACGCTGTTCGATTTCGTCGGCGAGGCGGTGATCCTGCTCGCGCACCAGGCGGAGGAAGCCAAGACCGCGCGGCTGGAGCTGGTCCAGGACTACTACGCCGCGCGCAAGGAATTGCTCACCGAAAGCCATGAACACCAGAAGCAGGCGATCAAGGCGCCGCCCTACAAGCCGCTGCCGCGGAAGGAGCTGTACCTCAACGACGACGAATGGAAGACGCAGCTCGCGCGCCGCCGCGTGCGCGATCTCTCGCCGTTCCAAGCGCCGGAGTCGATGAAGTCGGTCGATGCCGGCGGGCGCGCCGGCCGCGACTTCGCGCCGGAGCGTAAACAGGACGGCGTCAACGTGTTCCAGGCCGCGGCCGATCACATCAAGGCGCTGCAGGCCGCGGACAAGGGCGTCCTCGTCGCATCGTGGAGCGAGGGCTCGGCCGAGCGCATGGGTGGCGTGCTGTCCGATCACGGGCTGCCGGCGATCCGCCGCGTCAAGGGTTGGGACGACACGCTCAAGCTGCACAAGGGCGCGGTCGGCATCGCGTGTCTCGAGTTCGAGCACGGCTTCGAAGCGCCCGGGTTCGCCGTCGTCGCCGAGCAGGACATCCTGGGCGACCGCATGGTGCGCCAGACGCGCCAGCGCCGCGCGCAGAACTTCCTCCAGGAAGCGTCGAGCCTGGCGCCGGGCGATCTCGTCACGCATATCGAGCATGGCGTCGGGCGCTATCTGGGCCTCAAGACCATCGACGCCGCCGGCGCGCCGCACGACTGCCTGGAGCTCCAATACGACGGCGGCAAGCTGTTCCTGCCCGTCGAGAATATCGAACTGCTGACGCGCTACGGCCCGGACGAGGGCAATGCGCAGCTCGACCGGCTGGGCGGCGCAGGCTGGCAGACGCGCAAGGCCAAGATGAAGCAGCGCGTGCGCGAGATGGCGGCGGAGCTGATCCGCATCGCCGCCGCGCGCGAGCTTAAGGCGCTGCCGTCCGTCGACCCGCCGCAGGGCGTCTATGACGAGTTCTGCGCGCGCTTCCCCTATCAGGAGACCGAGGACCAGGAGAAGGCCATCGCCGACGTTCTGGAGGATCTCGGCAAGGGACGGCCGATGGACCGCCTGGTCTGCGGCGATGTCGGCTTCGGCAAGACCGAGGTCGCGCTGCGCGCCGCCTTCGTCATGGCGATGTCGGGACAGCAGGTCGCGGTGGTGGTGCCGACGACCCTGCTGGCGCGCCAGCACTATCGCGGCTTCGTGGAGCGGTTCCAGGGATTTCCGGTCAAGGTGCGCCAGCTATCGCGCTTCGTCGACGCCAAGGACGCGCGCGAGACCAAGGCAGGGCTGGCCGACGGCAGCGTCGACGTCGTCGTCGGCACGCATGCGCTGCTCGCCAAGAGCATCGAGTTCAACCGGCTCGGCCTCGTCATCGTCGACGAGGAGCAGCATTTCGGCGTCGGTCACAAGGAACGGCTGAAGGCGCTGAAGGCCGACGTTCACGTGCTGACGCTGACCGCGACGCCGATCCCGCGCACCTTGCAGCTGGCGCTGTCGGGCGTGCGCGACCTGTCGCTGATCGCGACCCCGCCGATCGACCGGCTGGCGGTGCGCACCTTCGTCACCCAGTTCGACCCGCTCACCATCCGCGAGGCGCTGCTGCGCGAGCACTATCGCGGCGGGCAGAGCTTCTATGTCGCGCCGCGCATCGCCGACCTGCGCGACGCGGAAGCGTTCCTGAAAGCCAACGTTCCCGAGATCAAGCCCGCCGTCGCGCACGGCCAGATGGCGCCGAGCGTTCTGGAGGACGTGATGACCGCGTTCTACGAGCGCCGCATCGACGTGCTGATCTCGACCAACATAGTGGAGAGCGGCCTCGATATCCCGACCGCCAACACCATGGTCGTGCACCGCGCCGACATGTTCGGCCTGTCGCAGCTCTATCAGCTGCGCGGGCGCATCGGCCGCTCCAAGCAGCGCGCCTATGCCTACCTCACCACGCCGCCGGAGAAGAAGCTGACCGAGACAGCGGAGCGCCGGCTCCAGGTGCTCCAATCGCTCGATCAGCTGGGCGCGGGCTTCTCGGTCGCGAGCCACGACCTCGACATCCGCGGCGCGGGAAACCTGCTCGGCGAGGAGCAGTCGGGCCATGTGAAAGAGGTCGGCATCGAGCTCTATCAGGAGATGCTGGAAGAGGCCGTGTCGCAGATGCGCAGCGGCCAGGCCGCGGAAGAGATCGCCGACCAGTGGTCGCCGCAGATCAACATCGGCGCCTCGGTGCTGATCCCCGAGAGCTACGTCACCGACCTCAACGTGCGCATGTCGCTCTATCGCAGGCTCGCCACCATCGAGACGCGCCAGGACATCGAGCGTTTCGCCGCCGAGCTCATCGACCGCTTCGGCCCGCTACCGGAGGAAGTGCAGCACCTCTTCGACATCGTCGCGATCAAGCAGCTCTGCCGCATCGCCCAGGTCGAGAAGCTCGAAGCCGGGCCGAAGGGCGGCACCGTTACCTTCCGCGGCAACGCCTTCCCCAACCCGATGGCGCTGGTCAAGCTCATCAACGCGCACGCAGGCACCATGAAAGTCCGCCCCGACCAGAAGGTCGTCGTCACCCGCGACTGGCCAACGCCGGAGTCGCGGCTGAAAGGCGCGCAGGCGCTGGTCGGGCAATTGGCGAAGCTCGCGACGGCAGCCTAGCGCCAGCGCAGATAGAGCTTCCGCCCCTTCATCTCGAAGGACCTCATGCGCCTGAGGAACGCCATGCCGAGCAGCGAAGAGCGCATCGGTGCGCCGTTGACCGAGACCGGCACGTTCGACAGCGTCACCGGTCCGATCTGAAGCGTGTCGGCGACGGCGGCGGCACCGCGGCCTTCGCCGTTCGCGGTCTCGTAGGAGCGGTTGAAATTCAGCGCGGCCATGTCGATGCCGGCGCGCCGCGCATCGTCGGGCGCGAGCACGATGTCGCTGGCGCCGGTGTCGACCGTGAATTCGACCGTCGCGCCGTTGACCGTGCCGATCACCGCGAAGTCGCCGTCGCGGTTTTCGGTGAACACCATCACGTCCGGCCCGGCTTGCGACGGATAGGCCGGGACCAGCTCGGAGCCCAGCTGCCGGTACAGCACATAACCTGCGCCCAGCACGATGACGACGCCGATCCAGATCGCGACGTTTCGCAATGCCTCGCGCGCGGTGAAGCGGCGCGAGTACACGATGGCGGACGCGACCAGGATCAGCATCACGCAGAGCTGCACGAACGTCGCCTGCTCGCCCGGATCGGCGAGCGCGTTCGGGAACAGCCGCCACAGCTGCCACAGGCAAAGCGCGCCGCCCAGCACGAGCGCGAGCCAGATCAGCGGGCGCCATCGCGCCGAACCAGGCCGGCTGCTGCGACTACCCCAAGGTCCCGAACCTTGCGCCATTCCCCGAAGCCCCGGAAGTCTATGATTCCCGGCCTATTTTCACCACAAAGCGAACAAAGGATACATCGAAGCGGCCATTGCGTTAACATGGAGCGCGGGGAGGATCACATGTTCTCATTGTCTTTGGGTTGGTGGTGGATCGTCGCGCCGCTGGTTGCGGCGGGACTGGGCCTGTTCGTGTTGCTGCGCGGCTTCGGCCATCTCTTTGGCGGGCGCCCGGGCAAGGGGGCGAGCCATCTCGCGGTCGGATCGCCCCTGGCGCTGCTGGGCCTGGGCGTGGCGCTGGTCGCGCTCAACACCCAGAGCTTCGCGCGGCTGAGCCACGAAAACGACGTCGCCAACGTCTCGGTGAAGGCGCTCGATCCGGCCAGGAACCTCTATCGCATCAGCATCGTGCGCCTCGACGGCCCGAACCAGACCATCGCCTGCGACCTGCAGGGCGACGAATGGGCGATCGATGCGCGGGTGCAGAAGTGGAAGCCCTGGGCCAACGTGCTCGGGCTCGACACCACCTATACGCTCGACCAGGCCAACAACAAGTACTTCACGGCCGAGCGCGGCAACGGCAGGCCGATCACCGCCTGCGACCTGCGCGGTCCCGCGCCCACGGTCGACCAGTACGTGCCGCGGTCGTGGCTCCTGTGGCTGGTCGATCAGTCGTACACGGAGCAACGCCGCTTCGGCTCGGCCGCCTATATGCCGCTGGCCGACGGGGCGACCTACCACGTGACGATGACGCAGTCGGGGCTGAACGCGGAAGCCTCGAACGACATCGCCAAAGGCGCCAACGCGGCGCGGCCCTAGTTCCTGGAAGCCTGGGCCGGCGCGGCGCCGAACTTGTTCGCTTCGGCGTCGCCTTTGGTGAAGCCCACCCAGCACAGGAACGCGACCTCGACCGCGAAGGCGACCTCGAGATAGACCAGCGGCTTGCGCATCTGCGGCGCGGCGATCAGCTTGACGAACTCGGCCGGCTGGGCGCCGGCGAGCGCCTGCCCGCCGCTCGCGATCATCAGCAGCGTGCAGACCAGGCTCACCGCGAAAGGCAGCAGCAGAAGCCAGCCCGACCATCCGAAGTCGTGCAGCCGCTTGATGTGGATGACGACCTGCGGCCATATCAGCACCAGCCCCAGGACCGGCCCGACGATGGGCAGCGCGCCGGCCAGCATGCTCGCCACCATCACGAAGGCGAAGCCGATCCAGAAGTCGCGCCGCCCGATGCGGCCGTTCGGCGAGAACAGAAGCGTGCTGGTCATGACCTATTTCGCGCCGGCATCCGCTTGATGAAGGCCCACGATATTCTCGTCCGGGTCGCGAATATAGGCCTGCCAGCCCACGCCCGGGATCGCCATCTTGGGCAGCGCCACCTGAGCGCCCGCGGCCAGCGCCTTCTCGAGCGCCGCATCGACCGAAGCCACGCCCAGCGAGCAGACGAAGGCGTTGACGGCCGCGCCCGCCGCCGCGCCCGGACCCATGCGCTTGACGAAGCCGCCGTTGATGCCGGGCCCGTCGTTGTCGCCGGTGCTGATCAGGTAATAGTCGAACTGCGGCATGTGCGTGATCTGCCAGCCGAAGACCTCGGCATAGAACTTCGACAGCTTCGCAGGGTCGCCGGCATGGATCTCGAAATGGACGGGACGGTTCATGCGATCTCCTAGTTCTTGGGAGGTTCGATGGTGGTGTCCTTCAGAAGCGGCGCGGCATCGGCGTCGCTCAGCTGGGTCAGGCACCACGAGCCGCTGCAGATCACGCGGCCGAAGGTGAGCGGGCCTTCGGCGTCGTGCGCCTTGGGGCCGATGCTCCAGCCGTTCGGCGAGATGGCGATATAGTGCGTCTCGCCCGCCGCGGTCGTCAGCGTCGCCTTCATGCCGCCATACCAGTTGAGCGAATTGCCGACGCTGAGCTCCAGCTCGCCTGGCGCCCCGTCGAAGGCCGCGCCGTCGCCGTTGCCCAGCGAGCCGACGCCGTTGCCGTCGACGCTGAACCGCGCCTGGGCCAGCATGCCCGAGAAGCTCGATTCGCGGATCACGATCAGCCGCGTCTTGCCGTCGGGGACCGGCGGCAGCGCCGGGGCATCGGCGGCGAAGGCCGGCGCGACGAGCAGAGCGGAAAGAAGCAGGACGCGCGTCATCGCACCTCCTCGAACGCCATGATCGTGTCGCTGCCCGCCTGGATGCGCTCGAAAAGCATCGGGCATTCGGGGATCATGCGCTCCATCCAATAGCGCGCGGCGACGAGCTTCTGCTCGTAGAACGCCTTGTTGGAGGGGCTGCCGGCGAGCGCTCCTTGCGCGACCTTGGCCATGCGGCCCCACATCCACCCCGTCACGACGATTCCCATAAGTCGAAGATAATCTACAGCGCCCGCGCCCGCGTTGTTGGGATTGGCGAGCCCGTTCTGCGCCAGCCACAGCGTCGCCTGCTGCAGGGTGTCCAGCCCGCGCTTCACCGGCTTCACGAACGGCGCCATCGCCGCGTCGGCTTCGTTTTCGGCGGCCCAACCGGACAGCAGGCCGAACAGCGCCATCGGCGCGGCCCCTCCCTTGCGGCCGAGCTTGCGCCCGACCAGGTCCATGGCCTGCACGCCGTTGGCGCCTTCATAGGTCTGGTTGATGCGGCCGTCGCGCACGAACTGCTCCACGCCGTTGTCGCGGATATAGCCGTGACCGCCGTAGCACTGCATCGCCATGTTCGCGGCCTCGAAGCCCATGTCGGTGAAGAACGCCTTGATCACCGGCGTCATCAGGTCGGCGAGAAGCTGCGCGTTCGCGGCCTCGGGCTTGTCCGTCTCGGCGATTGCCATGTTCAGCGTCGTCCACATCGCCACCGCCCGCGCGCCTTCGACGAAGGACTTGCAGTGCAGCAGCATGCGGCGCACGTCGGGATGGACGAACTCGAGGTCGGCGGACTTGTCGGGCTCCTTCGCACCCGTCAGCGCATGGCCGACGCGGCGCTCATGCGCATAGGCCATGCCGTTCTGATAGGCGACCTCGCCGATGGAGATGCCCTGCACGCCGACGCCGAGCCGGGCATTGTTCATCATGCCGAACATGCCCGCCATGCCGGCCGAGGCCGAGCGCTTCTCGCCGGGCTTGGGCGCCTCGGGCTTGGGGCCCAGGCGCCACGCCTTGGCCTCGTCGAAGTTGAGCACGCAGGTCGCCTGCGCCTTGATGCCCATCTTCTTCTCGATGCCGCCGGTGGAGACGCCGTTGCGCGCGCCCATCCTGCCCTCTTCGTCGACCAGGAACTTGGGCACCATGAAAAAGTTCACGGTGGAAAGGTCGTCGTGGATCTGGCCGTTCGCGTCGGGGATCTTGGCGATCACCATGTGCACGATGTTGTCGGTCAGGTCCTGGTCGCCGCCCGAAATGAAGATCTTGGTGCCGGACAACTTGTAGGTTCCGTCGGGCTGTTCGACCGCGCGCGTCTTCATCAGCCGCAGGTCGGTGCCGCAATGCGGCTCGGTCAGGCACATCGTGCCGGCCCATTCGCCGCTGATCATCTTCGGGACGACGTGCTCCTTCATCCAGGGCGCGCCGGTGGCGCCCAGCGCGCCGGCCGCGGCACCGGTCAATCCCGGATACATCGCGAAGGACTGGTTGGCCGACTGGGCCATCTCGGCAACCGCCATGGTCACGAGCATGGGCAGCCCCGCGCCGCCGAACTTCGTCGGCGCCGACAACGCGCCCCAGCCCGCCTCGCAATAGGCCTTGTAAGCCTCCTTGAAGCCTTTGGGCGTGCGCACCACGCCGTTCTCGAAATGCGCGCCTTCCTCATCGCCGGACTGGTTGATCGGCTGCAGCACCTCTTCGCAGAACTTGCCGGCATTGGTCAGGATGTCGTCGAGCAGGTCCGGGGTCAGCTCGCCGAAGTCGGGCAGGTCGCGGTGCTGGTCTATCTGAAGAAGCTCGTTCAGGACGAATTTGTACTCGTCGATCGGCGCGCGGTAGATGGGCATGTCAGTCCTCGAATGGTGAGGAGGACGTTGTAGAACATTTTGGCGGAAAGTCCCGTGCCAAGGCCGCCAGCGCCTGGACGGTTTGCGTCAGCGTGCGGGCATCGCGCAAGCGTGCCGAGGCGGCGGAACCGGCCAAGGCCTCGCGCGTGCAATGGCCGTGCTTCAGCGCATTTTTGTTGCCGATGGGGGCGCCGCGCCGGGGCGTCCGTGCCTCTGTACCAGACTCTGCGTTTTTCAAATTCAATTCCGGAAAACCGGACCTAACCCATCGTCCCGATTGAGAAATCGTTCTCGTAGAGAGGGCGCGTTTCCGCCGCCGCGGGGGCGGCTTTTTCGCACATGCAATAGGAGTGGTCCTGTCCATCACAACTAACTGGTGTGCGCCTGTCTCGATTCAAGGGTAACGTCGCACCCGGGATCAGGACCGGGGAGGGCGGCAATGACCCAGCAGATACCACGGCGAACGATTTCAAGACCTCGGTCACGCGCGCGGCCTACAATCAGAAGTGGCTGTCGCAAGCGACGCCCGGATACGACTGCGACATGATCGTGTTCTCCTGGCCGGCGCGCAAATGCGGCTTCGACAACCTGACGCCGTCGTCGACTATGAGCACGACCGCGGCGCCGCGAGCGCGGCCGGCGAGCACGTGAGCGAATCACAATGCTCTACGCGCTGCGCGCGAAGATCGGAGAGCGGCGCATGAACCTGCTTTGCCACAGCATGAGGTGCTACGCGCTCGGCTACGGCGTCGAGACCTGGCTCAAAGGCCAGTCGCCGGCCCAGCCCTTGTTCGACGAGGGGATCCTGGCCGCGGGCGACGAGATCGCGACGACCTTCACCGAGAAGAGCGGCAAACGGCTGTCCAACCTGAGGCGCCTCGGCAGGGAGATCACCGTCTACTACAATTGGTGCGATATCGCGATGCATCTCAGCCGCCTGGTGAACTGGCTGTTCCACCTGGGCTGTGACGGGCCGCCGAACAAGGCCGACATCAAGACGTTCCCGGCCAAGATATACGAGTTCGTCGATTGCGACGGGCTCACCGATTGCATCGGCCACGGCGCGGACCGCACGCACCAATACTATCGCCAGTCGCCGACGGTCCGCGCCGACATCACCGCGAGCCTGGCAGCACGCATCCCGGTCCGGCCGAAATTCGACCCCGTCGGAAACTTCTATTCCTTCGTCTAGCCGCGGTCGTTGACCCTCAGCCGCAGTCCCCGCCACTCGCCGCGCCGCACGGCCAGGGCAAGGAACACCGCCGCCGCCGTCAGGCACGCGCCGACCGCCACGATCGAACCTTCGGCGCCGAAGGCCCCGCCGGTCAGCGTCGCGGGACCGTGGAGCGCGGTCGTATAGAGGCCCTTGAAGTCGTTGCCCGACACCGCCGCGCCGAAGATCGCGCCTTCCGTGAAGTTCCAGCCGAAATGCAGGCCGATGGCGAGCCACAGGCTGCGCGTCCACATGTAACACGCCGCGAGCAGCAGCCCGGCCTCGAGCGCGATGGCTATGCCGCTCTGCAGCGTCGCACCGGGATTGCCCAGATGCGCCGCCCCGAACAGCGCGGCCGAGACGATCAGCGCCACCAGGCTTCCGAACATCTCCTCGAAGATGCGGAAGATCACGCCGCGCATCAGAAGCTCTTCGCCGATACCGGCGAGCAGCGCCATGTTGGCGGGCGCGAGCAGCGAGTTGCCCGGCGTCGCGGCGAAGCTCGCGACGCCGAGCGCGGACAGGACCGCCATGGTGAGCGCGAACAGGCCGAAGCCGATCGCGGCGCCGCCGATCAGTCCCGCCGGCGCGCGCGACGGCGCGAGCTCGGTTACCTTGCGGTGCTCCATCATCCGCACGGACAGCCAATAGACGAGAAGGATCGCAAGCGCCGAAGCGAGCGAGAGCCCGATCGCCGCCGCCACCTTGTCGGGCCCGGGCACCAGCGGCATGACCTTCAGCGGCACGATTTGCGCCGCCACCTCGATCGCGATCAGAACCGCGAACAGCGCGACGAGCCGGAAGATGCGGTTGTCGAAGATGCGCCGCGGCAGCGACGGTGTCGGATCGAGTGCGATGCTGGTCATGGTTTGCCCCTGTGTTTGTCCTCCCCCGTTTACGGGGGAGGTGGCGCGCAGCGCCGGAGGGGGCCCCCTCCGCCTCGCCGCGCTCGGCACCTCCCCCGTTTCGCGGGGAAGGATAAGTTAGATCAAATCGCGCAAGGTGACTTTCACGTCGCCTTTGCCCTTCACCGCGAAGGTGACGACCGTGCCCGGCGCGTCGTCGCGCAGCCGGCGCCGCAGCTCGTAGAGCTTGAGCGAGCCCGCGGGCCTGCCGTCGACGGCGGTGACGACGTCGCCGGCCTTGAGCCCCGCCGCCTCGGCCGGCGCGCCGCTCATCGCGTCGATCACCTTGAAGCCGCTCGGGTCCAGGTTCAGCCACACGCCTGCGCGGTCGAAGGTGTCGAGATCGGCGATCGGCCCCGCGATGGGCTTCAGGTAGATGAGCTGGTGCGGATAATCGAGCGTCACGACGTAGCGCTTCAGCACGCCGGCGCCGATATTGCCGGCGAGCGCCGCGTCGCTGTTGGAGCCGGCGGTGTCCGTCGAAAGCTCCGCAACCGGATGCTCGATCGTGAACGCGCCGAGCGTCAGGGGCGCGCCGCGCAGCACGACGGAACGCGTCGGGCCGCCGATGCCCCATCCGGTCACGCCGCCGACCGACTTGGCCGAGCCGGCGCTCAGGCCGTTCGCCTTGACGAAGGGCGTGTTCAGGGTGAGCGACATGCGCGCGCCGGTGTCGACGATGAAGCCGCCCTTGTGGCCCGCATAGCTCGCCTGGACGATCAGCGTGTTGCCGTAGAACTCGAACGGAACCGGCGTACCCGCACCCTTGGCATCGAACTTGGCGGGGTCGATGAAGGTCAGCGTCCGCGCGCCGTAGTCGACGACGGTCACGAAGCGGCGGAAGGTCTCGAAGCCGACCATGCCGTCGCAGGTCAGGCCTTCGGCCGGCGCCAGGTCGTTGAGCGGCGCCACCGGCACCACCTGCTCGGCGATGGTGGCTTGGCCGATGGTCAGCGCCCGCACCTTGGTCAGCCCGAAGTCCATGTGGCCCGAGCCGCCGCCGTTGCCCTGCATGTGTCCGACGCTCTCAAGGCCCAGCGCCTGCGCGGTGGGCGGCGTCACCACGTTCACGCCGCCGCTGTCGAAGATGAAGGTGAACGGCTTTCCGTTCACCGCGACGCGCGCGTAGATGTGGTTGTTGATCAGCTCGAAGGGCAGCGTGGTCGAAGCCGCGCCGCCCGCGATGGAGAAATCCGCGACCTTGTTCGTCGGCATCGCGAAGACCGCGTCGGCGGGCATCGCTTCGAACGTCGCCGAGGCGATGGTCTGGACCTGGTCGTATTTGGCGTCGCCCATGCTGATCCGCGCCTTGGCGGGAAGCTCGACGCCGTCATAGAGGCGGTAGTCGGACAGCGTGGTCGTGGCGACCTGCGGCCCCTGCTGCTCGACGACGCGCGCCAGCAGATGCGTCTTGCCGTCGAACCAGGCGTCGAAGCTCTTGCCGCCCTTGGGCGTGACGGTCAGCACGTCGAAGCTCGCGCCGCCGTCGGTCTTGGTGCCGTCGGAGACGATGCCGGCGCCGCCGACATCCGCGCGCCACCACATGTTCGCGCGGCGATAGCCCTCGTTGAAGGCGAGAAGCCGCGAGTCTCCGCCGTCCTGCTGCGTCACGGTGCCGGACTGATCGCGGACCCAGGTATGCGCGCCGTCGAAGCCCTGCGTCTGCGTCGCGGGACCGATCTTGGCGTCGTCGACCCAGCGCCCGGCGCCGAGATCGTCGACCGAGACGATGCTGCCGGTCATGCCCTGGCCGTCATAGGCGTATTGGATCTTCAGCGCCGCCTTGCCGTCCCAGGCCTTGCCGCCCGAGGCCTGCTTGTTGGCGGCCAGCACATCCGCGGCCGTCATGGCGAAGGCGGGCGAAGCGACGACGCTTGCGGCGAGCGCGAATGTGACGAAATTGGTGCGCATGGATTCTCCCGTTTTGGCAGGCGACAGGTGGTAGGCCCGAACTCCCGCCGCAATATGCAAGCCGCGCATGGCTGGGTTGCCGCGGCGCTCACGGCGCTGATTCTATCAACCGGGCCAGCGGCTTGCGCGCCCAAGCGGATCGTCTCGACCTTCCTCTGCACCGACGAATACGTCTTCCGGCTGGTGCCGCGCGGGCAGATCGCGGCGCTGTCCTTCGAGGCGACGGACCGCCATCCCGTGGTCTCGACCATCGCCGACGCGGCCGCCGGCATCCCCGCCATCCGTCCCTCGGCCGAGACGGTGATGACCTTCGATCCCGATCTGGTGGTGATGTATGCCGGCACCATGCCCGCGCTGCACGCCGCCCTCGACCGCGCGCATGTGCCGGTGCTCGACGTGCCCTGGGCGAATTCGCTTTCGGATATCCGCCGCGTGACCGCGTTGCTGGGCGACAAGCTCGGTGCCCGCGAGCGCGCGCGCGCGCTGCTGAAAGAGATGGACGCGACGCTTGCCCGCGCGCGTGGCGCGGCGCCCAAGCCGCCGGTGCGCACGCTGGTCTACGAGCCCAACGGCTATTCGGCGACGGGCGGCATGACGGGGGAGATCATGGCGCTGTCGGGCCTCGCCGACATGGGTGCGGTGCTCGGCCATACGCGCCTCGACACCTTGCCCATCGAAGCCGTCATCGCGCACCCGCCGGAGCTTCTGATCCTGAGCGGCGATCCGCGTCTCATGAACTCCCGAGCCGACCTGGTGCAGCATCATCCCGCGCTCGCCACCGTCCCCAGCACCGTCGCCTGGGCCGAACTGACGCCGCTCCTCTGTCCCGGTCCCTGGTCGGCGGACGCGGCCATGACCTTCACGCGCCTGGCCGCGAAAGCGGTGACGACGAAGGGGAGGCGATGATGGCGGCGGCTATGACAACGAGGCGGCAATGACGCGGCTTCTCGCCGTCCTCGCGCTGCTCACGCTCGGCTGTGCGGCGCTGTCGTTCTTCCTGGGCCCGGCGCATCTGGCTGTCGCCACGCTGCTGCAAGGCTTGTGGGACGGCGACGGTCTCGCCGGCACGGTGGCGCGCGAGATCCGCCTGCCGCGCACGGGTCTGGCGCTCGTCGTCGGCGCGGCGCTGGGCGCGAGCGGGGCGGCGCTGCAGGGCCTGTTCCGCAACCCGCTGGCCTCGCCCGACGTGACCGGCGTGACCTCCTGCGCAGGGCTGGGCGCGGTGCTCGCGCTTTATTTCGGCTTCGCGGCGAAAGCGCCGGCGCTGCTGCCCGCGTTCGCGATCGCGGGCGCGCTGGCTTCGGCCGCGGTCCTCTTCGTGCTGTCGCGGCGCGGCGCGGGAAGGGTGGCGCTGGTGCTGGCAGGCGTCGCGATCTCGAGCCTCGCCGTCGCGCTCACCGCGCTGGCGCTGACCTTCGCGGCCAACCCCTACGCGATGAGCGAGATGGTGTTGTGGATGATGGGCTCGCTCAAGGACCGCACCGTGAGCGACCTCGTGCTGGCGACGCCGCTGGTCGCCATCGGCATCGCGCTTCTGATCAGCGCCGCGCGCGGCCTCGACGCGCTCACCTTGGGCGAGGAGGCGGCGGCCAGCCTCGGCATCGGCGTGGGCTCGGTGCGCATGCGCGTGATCCTGGGGGTGGCGCTGGCGACGGGGGCGGCGACGGCGGCGGCGGGCGCGGTCAGCTTCGTCGGCCTGGTCGTGCCGCACCTCATCCGTCCGTTCACGGATCAACGCCCGTCGCTTCTGCTCTTGCCCTCGGCGCTGGGCGGCGCGCTGCTGGTGACCGCGTCCGACGTGCTGGTGCGCAGCATCGATCCGGGCGAGCAGCTTCGGCTGGGCGTCGTCACCGCGATGCTGGGCGCGCCGTTTTTCTTCTGGCTGATCCTCAAATTGGGGCGCGAGACATGATCGCGTTCGAGGAGGCACGCGCGGCGTATGGCCTGAACGGCATCGACGCCGCGCTGCGCGCCGGAAAGGTGACGGGGATCGTCGGCCCGAACGGCGCCGGCAAGACCAGCCTGCTGCGCGCGGCGCTGGGCCTGTTGCCGCTGACCGGCGGCGCGGTGCTCATCCAGGACCGCAGCGCGAGCGGCTGGTCGCGCGAGACGCTGGCCCGCACCATCGCCTATCTGCCCCAGGGCGGCGAAGCGCATTGGCCGCTGCCGGCGCGCGAGCTGGTGGCGCTGGGCCGCTTGCCGCATCGCGACCGCGACGCGCGCGCCATCGACGCCGCGCTGGAGCGTGCCGACGCAACCGCCTTCGCCACGCGCTCTACGCATGAGCTTTCCGCCGGCGAGCGCGCCCGCGTGCTGCTCGCCCGGGCGCTGGCGACCGGAGCGCCGGCGCTGCTCGCCGACGAGCCCGCGGCCTATCTCGACCCGGCGCACCAGCTGCGCCTGATGCAGCTTCTGCGCGACGAGGCCGGGCGCGGCGCCGCGGTGGCGGTGACCTTGCACGACTTGGCCCTCGCCTCGCGCCATTGCGACGAGATCGTGGTGCTCGATGGCGGCCGCGTCGCCGCGCACGATTTGTCCGATCGAACGTTGTCGAAGGTGTTCGGGATCGAGGCGCTGCGCGTCGAGGGCGCGGTGGTGCCGTGGAGGGTGACATGAGCGACGACCATCACCACTACAAGCGCAAGCTGCGCGACCTGCAGATCGAGCTGGTCAAGCTGCAGCGCAAGCTGATCGCCGACGGCGCGCGGGTGCTTGTCCTCCTCGAGGGCCGCGACGGCGCGGGCAAGGACGGCACGATCAAGCGGCTGACCGAGCATATGAGCCCGCGCGAGACGCGCGTCTTCGCGCCCGGCAAGCCGTCGGGCCGCGAGCAGACGCAGTGGTACTTCCAGCGCTTCGTGCCGCAGCTGCCTGCGGCCGAGGAGTTCGTCGTCTTCAACCGCTCCTGGTACAACCGGGCCGGCGTCGAGCGGGTGATGGGGTTCTGCAGCGAGGGCGACGTCGCGGCGTTCTTCGACGCCGTCGTGCCGTTCGAGGAGCTGCTGGTGCGCGACGGCATCGAGCTTCGCAAATACTACCTCGACATCGACAAGGACGAGCAGGCGAAGCGCCTGGAGGCGCGGCGCGACAGCCCGCTCAAGCGCTGGAAGATCTCGCCCGTCGACGAAGCGGCGCAGGACAAGTGGCACGCCTATTCCAAGGCGCGCGACGAGATGTTCAAGCGCACCAGCCATGCCAAGGCGCCGTGGCGCGTCGTGCGCGCCGACGACAAGAAGACCGCGCGGCTCGAGCTGATGCGCGACCTGCTCGACAGCTTCGACTACAAGGGCAAGGACAAGAAGCTCACCAGGCCCGACCGCGGGATCGTGTTCGAGTGGTCGAGGAAGGCGCAGAAGAAGATCGCGTCCTGATCAGTGCGGCGGCGTCCGGCGGTGATGATGCCGGCGCCTGGTCGCCGACGTGGCGTTGAGATCGCTGGACCCCGAGCCCGAGCCTGGACTTGCGCCCACCGTGCCCTTCGGCACGCCGGCCGCGTCGGTCGTCGCCTTTTCGTTGCCGCTGGTCGTGGTCTTGGGCGCGTCGACCGCGCCGGTGACGACGGTGCCTTGCGTGGAGTCCTGCGGATTCTGCGTGGGTGCCGCCGAGAGCATGGCGGCCAGGATGGCTGCGTGCATCACCATGGAAGGTAAACGCGCGGCACCTGGTTAAGTGCCGCGACCGCGCCGGGCGCCCGCGACGGCCTGCGCCAGGGTGCGCGACTCCAGCACCTGCGCGGTCGCGTCGCGCGCCGCCAGCAGCACCCTGCGGATGGCGCAGGTCGCCTCGTCCTCGCAATCGGGACATTTGTGATAGGCGGTGACGCTGACGCAGGGGCTGAGCGCGAGCGGTCCGTCGGTCTCGCGGATGATGTCGGCGAAGGTGATCTCTTTGGCCGGGCGGCCCAGGCGATAGCCGCCGGCGCGGCCGCGCAGGCTCTGCACGATGCCGCGCTTCTTCAGGCCGAGAAGGATCTGCTCCAGGAACTTGCGCGGCACGCCGGCTTCCTCGGCAATGTCGGCGATCATCATCGGCTCGCCGCCGCCCTTTCCGGCCAGCACGATCAGCGCGTGAAGCGCATAGCGCGCCTTTTGCGACAGCATGAGCGAATACCGATAAACCCAAGCGATCATATGGTGATTTCGGGGATTCGGGTCAAGGAGAGGGGAGGAGAGGCCTGCCAACCGAAGCCGCGCGATGACGAAGACTGGCTCGCCAGGCGAAGCGCGCGGGGCTTGCCAAGGCGTCGCCGCGCGAAGCATGCACCAGCCCGGCCTCGCGCTTGCGCGCTTCGCCGTGGCAGTCTCCGCTGCTGCGCGGCGAAGACTGGCGATCCCGGAGGGATTCGAACCCCCGACCTACGGTTTAGGAAACCGGTGCTCTATCCTGCTGAGCTACGGGATCGCGCGCGCAAGGAAGACCTAGCTCAACTCCGCCGCTCGATCCAGAGCCAGCGGCTGCGGTTATAGTCGCGCGGGTTGGCGATCCAGCCTTTCACCGCCGGCGCCACGAGGTCCTGGGTCAGGCGGAACCGCCAGGGCAGCCACGGCATGTCCTTGAGCGCGATCTTCTCGGCGCCGAGCAGGAGCGCTCCGCGCCTGGCGGCATCGGGCTCGTTCTGCGCCGCCGCCAGCGCGCGGTCGTAGGCGGGATTGCGATAGCGCGCATAGTTGTTGCCGCTGCCCGACTGCAAGAGGTCGAGGAAGTTGCTCGCGTCGTTGAAATCGGCGACCCACACGGCGCTGGCGATCTCGAACTGGCCCATCTGCATGTTCTTGTAGTGCACCTGGAGCTCGACCGACTGAACGGCCAGGTCGACATAGGCCGCGCGCGCCATCGCCTGCAGCACCGCGGCGACGCGCTTGTTGTCGGGATCGTGCGTGGTCTCGAGCGTGACGTGCAGCGTGTTGCCCGGGCCGTAACCCGCCTGCTGCATCAGGCTCTGCGCCAGCGCGATCCGCGCGGGCTGCGGCATGGATTTGAAATCCAACGCCGCGCCGCCGGGATAATTGGCCACGCCCGGCGGCACCAGGCGATAGGCCGGCGGATCGCCCAGCCGCAGCACCTTGCCCGTCACGATCTCGCGGTCGAAGACGAGGTTCAGCGCCTTGCGCACGCGCGCATCGTTGAGCGGCGGCTTCGACGTATTGAGCGCGAAATACGACACCGCCAGGAACGGCTTCATGCGAAGCCAGCCCGCCATATGCGCGCGCAGCCAGTCGATCTGCGTCGAGGGGATCGGCGACTGCGTGTCGATCTCTCCCGCGCGCAGCCGTTTCAATGCGCTCTGCGAATCCTCGGTCGGGAAGTAGTTGACGGTGTCGATGCGCACATGCGCGGCGTCGTAGAAGCGCGGGTTCTTCGCCAGCGCCACGTGATCGTTCGCGACCCATGCCGTCGGCACATAAGCACCGTTGCCGACGAAATTGCCGATATGCGACCACGCATCGCCCTTGGCCTGCGCGACATGGCGCGGCAGCGGATAGGCGGTGTCGTGCGTGAGCAGCTCCGGCAGGTAGGGCGCGGGATGCTCGAGCTGCACGACGAGCGTCGCCGCATCCTTTGCCGTCACGCCGAGCGCCGCTGGCGGCATCGCGCCCTTGCTGATCGCACGCGCGTTCTTCAGCACCCAGAGATTATAGGCGTAAGGCGCCGCGTTCTTGGGGTCGAGCAGCCGCCGCCAGGCGAAGACGAAGTCGTCCGCAGTGACCGGCTTGCCGTCCGACCACATCTCCTTGCGCAAATGGAAGGTCCAGGTCTTGCCGTCCGCGGACACCTCCCAGCGCTCGGCGGCGCCGGGGATCGGCCGCGCCGCCGCGTCGAGCGTGGTCAGCCCGGTCAAGAGGTCGCCCAGGATATTGGACTCCGCGACCGTGTTGACGAAGTGCGGATCGAGGCTCTTGGGTTCGCTGCCGTTGCCGCGGTTCAGCACGGTCGCACCTTGCGCGGACGCGCAAACGCAAAGCGCAAGGGCTGCGCACAAACGAAGAATCATGCGCCGAGACTAGACCGCCGCGGTCATGCGGAAAAGTTAGACCGTCGTGATCGCGCGGTCGAGCGAGAGGTAGCGGCTGCGGTTGATGTTGACGTTGTTGCTGACCCAGCCCTTGACCTGCGGCGAGACCAGGTCGCGGGTGACGCCGAAATAGACCGGCGCGACCGCGACGTCGTCGAGCAGGATCTGCTCGGCCTGCTCCAGCATGCGCGCGCGCTCGGCCGCGTCGCGCGCGTCGTCGGAGCGGGCGACCAGCGCCTCGAACTTCGGATTGTAGTAGGTGCCGTAGTTCATATCCTCGGTCGCGCGCTGGAACAGGAACAGATAGTTCTTCGGATCGCGATAATCGGCGACCCAGCCCGCCCAGGCGACGTCGAAATCGTGCTTGCGCAGCACCGCGTAATGGACCTGCGTCTCGGTCGGCACCAGGCGCACGTTGACGCCGGCCTGGCGCCACATCTCCTGCAGCGCGACCGAGATCAGCTTGGTCTCGGTGGTCATGATCATGCTGTAGTCGAAGCTGAGCGGATTGTGCGGTCCGAAGCCGGCCTCGGCCAGCAGCGCCCTGGCTTTGGCGAGGCGCCCGGCCATCGGCACGTTCTTGAATCCCACGCGCGCGCCGCCGGGATAGCCCGGCATGCCCGGCGGGATCATCGCATAGGCCGGCTGCTCGCCCGCGCGCTCGACCTTGCTGCACATGATCTCGCGGTTGATGGCGAGAGACAGCGCCTGGCGCACGCGGATGTCGTCGAACGGCTTGCGCTGGAAGTTGAACTGCACGTACTGGCTCAGGATGAAGGGCCAGAGCCTCAGCTCCTTGGCCATGTTCTCGCGCAGCCAGTCGATCTTCTGCGGCGGCAGGCTGTCGGTCAGAAGGTCGAACTCGCCGCCGCGCAGCCGCTTCACCGCGGCCTCGCTGTCCTGCGTGGGATAGTAGTTGACGGTCTCTATCTTGACGTTCTTCGCGTCCCAGAAGCGCGGGTTCTTGACGACCTGGATGTGATCGTTGGGCACCCAGGCCTTGAGGATATAGGGGCCGTTGACGACGATGTTCTCAGGCCGCATCCACTGGTCGCCGTGCTTCTCGACGACGTGCTTGGGCACCGCGAAGGTCGTGAAATGGGTGAGCAGCTGGCCGATATAGGGCACCTGGAAATGGAAATCGATCTCCAGCGTACGGTCGTCGATCGCGCGCACGCCCAGCGCGTCGAGCGGAAGCCTGCCGGCATTGACCTCCTGCATGTTCTTGACGGGATAGAGGATCGAGACGTACTGCGCCGCGAACTTCGGATCGGCGATGCGGCGGAACGAGTACACGTAATCGTGAGCGGTGACCGGAACGCCGTCGGACCAGGTGTGATCGCGCAGCTTGAAGCGGTAGGTGAGGCCGTCGTCGCTTACGGTATAGCTCTCGGCCGCGCCCGGCACCGCGTTGGCGGCGGCGTCCTCGGTCATCAGGCCCACGAACATGTCGCCGACGACGTTGTTCTCCCATTGGCCCTGCGCCTTGTGCGGATCGAGCGTGTCGGGCTCGGCGCCGTTGCCGCGGTTGAGCGTCCTGGCGTCCGCGGTCGACAAGGTGAATCCGCGCGCCGAGCGCCCCTTGAACGCATAGACGCCGACGCCGGCCATGGTGACCGCGCCGACCGTCAACGCGGCGCGGCGCGTGAAGTTGTTTTGATTGGAATCCGCCATCTGCTGTGCTCCAATCCGCAACGCCGCGGACAATCGCGGCCAAAAGATTACGCAATTCTTAACGGGCGGGATGCGGTCCCGCCGATGCATTAAACAACGAATGGGTGAACGAGCCATGAAACTGCGCGCGGCTGTGGTAACCAGCGGTCTTCTTCTCGGCCTGCCCATGACGGCCCTCGCCGGACCGACCGAAGAGGTGCTGCGCGCGATGGACCAATGCGCCGGCGTCGCCGACAAGGACCAGCGGCTGGCCTGCTTCGACCAGCTCGGGCCAGAGGTGAGGAAGGCGGTGGCGCGCCTGCCGCGCTCCGGCCCGCCTACGGCGGAAGAGCAGAAATCGTGGTTCGGCTTCGACTTCGGCAACCTGTTCGGCAGCGCGCCCGACCAGCAGACGACGCCGGAGAAGTTCGGCAGCGAGGCCCTGCCGCAACAGCCGCCCAAGGAAGGCGAAGCGCCGCCGCCCGAGCCGATCGACAGCATCACCGCCAAGGTCAGCGAGGTCGCCTATTCGCCCTTCGGCAAGTTCATCCTGTTCCTCGACGACGGCCAGGTGTGGCGCCAGATCGAGGCCGACACCGAGCATGCGATGCTGTCGAAGCACGGTGGCGACGTGGTCACGATCTCGCGCGGGCTGCTCGGCAGCTACAACCTGACGATCGAGGGCTCGTCCAAGACCTACAAGGTCAAGCGCGTGAAGTGACCCATCGCGCCGTCAGGTGCGTGAAGAAACCGTCAAGTCGTGCTCGGCCACCAGATGGCCGGGCGCGACCTCGATCAGCTTGGGCCGGTATTGCTCGGCGTCGGGATCGTCGATCACCTTCGACTTCAGGAACATCAGCGAGGCGCGGGTATCGAGCGGCGAGGGCAGCTCGCCGGTCAGCCGCACGCGCTTCTTGGAGCGCTCGAGCCTCGGATCGGGGATCGGCACCGCCGACAGCAGCGCCCTGGTGTAGGGGTGGCGCGGATCGGCATAGAGGACTTCGCGGTCGGCGAGCTCCACCACGCGGCCCAGATACAGGACCATCACGCGATGGGCGATCTGGCGCACCACCGACAGGTCGTGGCTGATGAAGATCAGCGACATGCCGAAATCGCTCTGCAGCTTGCGGATCAGGTCGACGATCTGCGACTGGATCGAGGCGTCCAGCGCGCTCACCGCCTCGTCGCAGATGACGAGCTTGGGCTCCAGGATCATCGCCCGCGCGACTCCGACGCGCTGGTTCTGGCCGCCCGAGAACTCGTGCGGATAGCGGTTGATCCAGTTCGGATCGAGCCCGACCAGCTCCATCATGTGGCGCACGCGCTGGGTGACCTCGGCCCGCGAGAGATGGGGCTTGAGCGCGCGAAGCGGCTCGCAGATGGACTCGCCCACCGTCATGCGCGGGTCGAGGCTCGCCAGCGGATCCTGGAAGACGATCTGGAAATCCTTGCGCAGCTTGCGCATCTCCTCGCCCTTGACGGGGCCGAGGTCGCGGCCGAGCCACAGCACCGCGCCGTCGGTCTTGGGCAGAAGCTTCAGCACCGCGCGCGCGAGGCTGGACTTGCCGCAGCCGGACTCGCCCACGATCCCCAAGGTCTCGCCTTGGCGCAGCGAGAACGACACGCCGTCCACCGCGCGCAGATCCCTGGTGCGCCAGCCGCCGGCGTCGACGGGGAAATGCACGCGCAGGTCCTCGACCTTCAGGATGGTGTCGGCGTCGCAAGGGACGGCGTCGATGACGGCCGCGGCCGGGCGGTCGAGCCGCGGCATCGCGTCGAGCAGCATCTTGGTATAGTCATGCTGCGGCTTGTAGAAGATGTCGTCGACCCAGCCGGTCTCGACGACGGCGCCGTCGCGCATCACCGCCACGCGGTCGGCCATGCTCGCGATCACGCCCATGTCGTGGCTCACCAGCACGATCGAGGTCTTCAACTCGTGCTTCAGGTCGCGCATGATGTCGAGGATCTCGGCCTGCACGGTGACGTCGAGCGCCGTCGTCGGCTCGTCGGCGATGAGCAGATCGGGGCCGCATACCATCGCCATCGCGATCATCACGCGCTGGCGCATGCCGCCGGACAACTCGTGCGGATATTGCAGCATGCGCCGCGCCGCTTCGGGGATGCGCACCAGCTCGAGCACCTCGAGCGCGCGCTTCTCGGCCTCGTCCCTGGGCAGGCGCAGATGGATGCGCAAGCTTTCCATGATCTGCGCGCCGACCGTCATGTGCGGGGTCAGCGAGGTCAGCGGATCCTGGAAGATCATGGTGATCTTCGAGCCCCGCAACCGGTTCAGCCGCTTGGGCACGGCACCCAGGATCTCGTCGCCGCGATATTTGACGCTGCCGGTGGCGCGGCCGTTCGACGACAAAAGCCCGATCGCCGCCAGGAACAGCTGGCTTTTCCCCGAGCCGGATTCGCCGACCACGCCCAGGCACTCGCCCTCGCCGACGCTGAGGTCGAGACCCTTGACGGCGTGCACCTCGCCGTCGGGCGTCGAGAAGCGCACGTCGAGGTTCTTGATGTCGAGGATCGAGTCTGCGTCCATCACCGGTCCTTCGGATCCAGGGCGTCGCGCAATCCGTCGCCGATGAAGTTGAAGCAGAACAGCGTCACCGCCATGAAGGCGCAAGGGAACAGCAGCAGCCAGGGATGGCTTTCGATCTCGCCGGTGCCTTCCGCGATCAGCACGCCCCACGAGGTCAGCGGCTCCTGGATGCCGAGCCCCAGGAACGACAGGAAGCTCTCGGCCAGGATCACCGCGGGGATGGTGAGCGTGACATAGACGATGACCGGCCCCAGCACGTTGGGCACGACGTGGCGCCAGATGATGCCCCCGATGCCCACGCCGCCGGCGCGCGCCGCCTCGATGAACTCCTTCTGCTTGATGGAGAGCGTCTGGCCGCGGACGATGCGCGCCATGGTCAGCCATTCGATCGCGCCGATGGCGACGAACAGCAGGAAGAAGTTGCGGTTGAACACCACCATCAGGATGATGACGAAGAAGATGAAGGGCAGCGAATAGAGCACGTCGACGAAGCGCATCATCAGCGCGTCGATGCGCCCGCCGAGATAGCCCGCGGTCGCGCCATAGGCGACGCCGATGACCAGGCTGACCAGCGTCGCCACCAGGCCCACGACCAGCGAGACCCGCGCGCCATAGAGCACGCGCACGAACAGGTCGCGACCCAGGAAGTCGGTGCCGAACCAGTGCGTGCCGCCGGCATTGCAGACTTCGGGATCGTTCCACCAGCTGGGCGTGCAGGTGATGTGGCCGTAGTCCTGGGCGTCGAAGGCGTATTGCGACAGCAGCGGCGCGAATATCGCCATCAGCGCGATGAGGCTGAGGATCACCATGCTGACCACGGCGGCGCGGTTGCGCAGCAGCCGGCGCCAGGCGTCGGTCCACAGGCTGCGGCCCTGGATGTCCTTGGCCTTCTGCATCAGCTCGGCCACGTCGCTGGTGATGCCGGTCACGATCATGTGCGGTAGCTCACGCGCGGATCGAGCACCGCATAGAGAAGGTCGGCCAACAGGTTCAGAAGGATGATGAAGGCCGCATAGAAGATGACGACGCCGAGCACCAGCGTATAGTCGCGGTTGACCGCGGCGAGCACGAAATAGCGCCCGATGCCGGGCAGGCCGAAGATCTGCTCGACGATCAGCGAGCCGGTGACGAGCTGCGCCACCGCGGGCCCGAGATACGACACCAGCGGCAGCACCGCGGCGCGCAGCGCGTGCTGGACCACGATGGTGTAGTTGGACAGGCCCTTGGCGCGCGCGGTGCGGACATAGTTCGAATGCAGCACCTCGACCATGCTGCCGCGCACCAGCCGCGCGATGATCGCGATCTGCGGCAGCGCCAGCACCGTCACCGGCAGGATCATGTTGCGCAGCGCCCCGCCGTTCCATCCCGCCACCGGCAGCGAGATGTCGACGCCAAAGACCTTAAGGCCGTAGACGCCGAACAGCAGGGTCAGCAGCGGCGCGGTCACGAAGTTGGGGATCGTGATGCCGAACATCGCGATGCTCATCACCGCGTGGTCCGAGAGCTTGTTCTGCTTGAGCGCGGCCATGATGCCGAGCCCCGTGCCGAACAGCAGCGCCAGGATCATCGCCGACAGGCCGAGCTTGGCGCTGACCGGCAGCCCTTCGGCGATGAGCTGGGTGACCGTGAAGTCCTTGCTCTTGTAGGAGGGGCCGAGGTCGCCATGCGCCAGGCGCCCGAGATAGAGGAAGTATTGCTCGTAGATCGGCTTGTCGAGGTCGTAGGCCTTCTCGATGTTGTGCTCGATCTCGGCGGGCAGGCGGCGCTGGCTGTCGAACGGGCCGCCCGGCGCGAGCCGCATCATGAAGAAGGCGAGCGTGATGATGATCAGCAGCGTGGGGATCGCGCCCAGGATGCGGCGCAGCGCATACGAAGCCATGATCGTTCTCACTCCCCGCGAAGGCGGGCGTCCCCCGACGATTCGAGGCGCGTATGATAGCGGGTGAACTTCGTAAGATCGCGTAAAGACCGCCGCGGCGGAATTAACGGCTTGAGAACGATTGCCATTCGCGCCAGCGCGGCGCGATCTCGGCGCCGTGCGTCTGCCACCAGACATCGTCGACGGCGAAGGCGGTGCCGAAATGCGCCGTCGGCAGGAACGGCTGCATCGCGGTGCCGAGCTCGGGGTTCCTGCCCACCAGCGCCACGGCCGAGCGCCGCGCCGGACCGTAAGGCACCCATTCCGCGACCTGGGCCAGGCTCGGCGCGGAGGTCGCGAAGCGGATGAAATCCATCGCCATCGCACGCTTCGGCGAGGCCGCGGGGATGGCGAAGACGTCGAGCTCATATAGCTGGCGGTCCCAGATCGTACCGAGCTTGTTGCCGTGCACCGCCGCGTCGTGGATGTCGCCGTTCAGTATGGTAGCGAACACAGCGCGCCCGTCGGCCAGCATCTCCGCGGGTTCGCTGGAGCGCGTCCACCAGATCGTCTGCGCACGGATGGTGTCGAGCTTGGCGAAGGCGCGCGTGAGACCCTGCGGCGTCGCCAGCACTTTGTAGACGTCGCCGGGGGGCGTGCCGTCGGCCAGCAGCGCGATTTCGAGATTGTATTTGGCGCTGGCGGCGTGCAGCGCGCGCGGGCCGGGAAAGCGTGCCGGGTCGAAGAAATCGGCGAGCGTTTGGGGCGCGGCCGCGAACTTTCCGGGCGCGTAAGCAATCGCCTGCGAATAGACCACGCTGCCCACCCAGCAGCGTCCCAGCGCGCCGGGCACGAAATCGCTCTTGGCCGGCTGGCCTTGGGGGCCGAGCGGCAGGCTCGCTACATCGACCGGCGCGAGCAGGCCTTCGCGGCAGGCCGCGATGGCGTCGGGCAGCTCCATGTCGATCACGTCCCAGCCGGGCCGACCGGCGCGCAACTCGTCGAGCCCGCCGTCGTATTGCGCGATATGCACGTTGACGCCCGAGCGGCCGGCATAGGGCTCGAACAGCGCGCTCGCCTGCGCGCGGCCATAGGCGCCCGACCACGTCACCGTGGTGAGCACGGGCGCATGGTGGGACAGCACCGCATAAGCGAAGCCCGCGGCCACGATCAGGCCTGCCATGACGGCGGGGACATTGCGGCGCAGCTTCATCGGTGGAGTCCGTCCTGCAGCGTCATCAATGGATTCCCAGCAGTTTCTTGAGCACGTCGTCCACCGATCTGTTCTTCTTCTTCGGATCGCCCTTCAGCCAGTCGGACGACGGCTTCAGGATCATCTTGACGATGCCGCTGAGGTCAGGCGCGTAGTTTACATGGCGCCATGGTCCCTTGATGCGGAACGGCACGCCGATATCGACGAGCTTGAACTTGCCGAAGGTGGCGCTCGCCTTGGGCACGATGCGGAAATCTATCGCGCGGTTGCCGAGGTCGACGTCACCCGCGCCCGAGGTCTTGATCAGCGGGCCGTCGAGCCGGAAGTCGTTGGACGTCAGGACGCCGTCCTTTGCGGCGAAGCTCGCGCTCATCACCGAGAAGTCGGTGAACGCGCCCTGGCCGATGGCGGCGCCGAGGAAGGCCTGGACCGCGCGTGCGACCTTGTCGAAGCTCACGCCCTTGATGCGTCCGTTGCGGAAGTCGATTCCGCCCTTTCCCGAAAGGCCGCGCATGACGGCTTCGGTGTTCGCGCCTTGCGACGTGACGTCGAGCTTGATCGCGCCCGTGCCCTCGATCTGGGTGACGCCGATCGTGTCGCTCAGGAGCGGGGCGAGGGCGACGTGCTCGAAGTCCGCGTCCAGCGACCACGCCGGCTGGCTGCGCTGCAAGTCGGCGGTGACGCCGACCTTGGCCGTGCCGCCATACATCTGCTGGGCGAGGTCGACCATGGCGATGCCGTGCGCCGCGTCGATCCGGATGGAGCTCTTTGCCGCCTTGATCTTGCGGTAGGAGAAGCTCGCCGCCTCGACATGCGCGTGCAGCTCGATGTCGCGCAACACGTCGAGCTTCAGCGGCGCGCGGCTCCAAGCTTCTGGATCGTTGCCGTTGCCGTTGCCGTTGGCCGCGTGCGGCGGGGCGTGCGCATCGGGCGGCTGCGATGGGCTGTCGATATCCAGCCGGTTTGCCACAAGGTCGGCCGTCACCACCGGATGGTTGTCGGACCTGCCGAGCGCGATGCTGCCCGCGGCGGTCGTGCGGTCGAGCCTGAGCTTGAAATCGTGGAGCCGCGCGCCGTCGTCGCGCGCCTCGACCGCGCCGTCGAAGGCGACCGTGCCGCCGGGGAGCCTGAGCCCGAACAGCGCGCCTGCCGCGGTCAGCGACGGGGCGTCGAACCTGGCGCGGCCTTCGAAGGTGCCGGCGCGGCTCATCCGGCCGGCAAGATGCGCGTTCAGCGGATCGGCGGCGAGCGTCAGGTCGATGCCGACCGGCTTCTCGTCCAGCACCGCGCGCGGCGTGGCGACCGTGGCGACGAACGCGACCGTCCGGCCCGACAGCGCGAAGCTGCCCTTGGCGCGCGAGGGTTTGTCCAGATCGGTCAGGTCGACGAAGGCGTCGAGGTTGTCGATGCTGCGTGCGGTATGCGTGCGCGCATTGTCGTAGGTGACGCGCGCGTCCTGGATGCGGATGCCGGAGAACTGGGCGCCTTTTGCCGATGGCGCGCCGCCGCTGCCACTGCCGCTGCCGCTGCCGCGCGCCGCGCCGGGATGGGCGGCTGGACGCAGCAGCCAGTTGGAGCGGCCGGCGGCGTCGACTTCGAGATGGACGACCGCGCGGTCGAGCTGGATCTCGGTCGCCTCGATGCGCCCGCCCAGCAGCGGCCAGAGGCGCAGGCCGATCCCGAGATGCTCGGCCGTAGCGAAGTCGGGCGCGACCCCGCCGGACGCGTTGGCGAGCCGCACCCGGTCGGCGCCAAGTCCGAGCGCGGGATAAAGAGTGACGCGCAGCGGCCCGTCGATGGCGAGCTTGCGGCCGGCGGCGCGCTCGACCGCCTGCTCGATGCGGGCCTTGACGGCGGATGCCGGCAGGACGAAGGGCAACGCCGCCAGCGCCGCGGCCAGCGCGGTGCCCAGCGCCGCCGCTCCGATCAGGCCGATGCGTAGCCCCTTGTTCATGCAGCGATTTATGGCCGCCGGCCGGCGGCCGCGCAACGCCTTAAAGCCTTGCTTTTGCCGGGCCGGGGCCATAGGTTCCCGCCCCTCAAGACGTGCAGTTGTAGCTCAGTTGGTTAGAGCGCCGGATTGTGGATCCGGAGGTCGGTGGTTCGAACCCACCCAACTGTACCATCTCGAACGCCCCACCCGATCGGCTACTGTTTGGTCTCGACGTCGATGGTCACGTTGACCGTGCCGGTGGCGCTCTGGCCGAAGGCGCTGGTGATCGTGTAGGTGAAGGAGTCGGTGTCCTCCTTCTGCCCGTAGACCTTGCTGCCGTAGACATAGGTAATGGTGCCGTCGAGGTTGATGCGGGCCGAGCCCTTCGCGCCTTGCGTCACTGCGGTCACGCCCAGCGCGCTGCCGCAGGGGTCGCTGTTGTTGCTGCGCGCATCGGTCGATCCCTGCGGAATGACATAATTGCCGCCGCCGACGACGATCTGGGCGAAGGCCAGGATCGATTCCGCGACTGCAGTCGGTGGTGCGGTGCCGACGCACATGTGATCGGTCGCCGTCGCATCGAGCCCGTGGCCGTTCGAGACGGTGTATGTGAAGCTGTCGGCGCCGTTATACGTGGACGTCGGAGGTGTGTAGGTCAGCTGCTTGCCGTCCAAATCGATCGACACCGAGCCGCCATGCGCCGTCCCGCCCACCGCGGTCACCTGCAGCGGGAAGTGGTTGGGCTCCAGGTCGTTCTGCCGCGGATCGAACGACGTCGGCGTGTTGAGCGCAACCGGCTGATAATCGTCCACCGCCGTCGGCGGGGTGCCGACGAAAACCGAGACCGCCGCCGTCGCGTTGTGCTGATGGCCGTCGGTGATCGTGTAGGTGAAGGTGTCCTGGCCTTCGTAGTCGGTGGCAGGCGTGTAGTTCACTTTGTTGCCGTTGACCGCCGCCGTCCCGCCGCCCGCGGTCGGGCTCGTGACCGAAGCGAGCGATATCGTGTAGCCGGGTGGATTCGGTTCGGAATCGTTGGCCATCACGTCGAGCGCATTGGCGCCGGTAAGCGCTACGTTGAGCGGGGTCTTGTAGCTGTCGTCGACCGCGATCGGTGGTGTGCCGTCGGACACGGCCGCGTAAACAGTCGCCGAAGCCGTGTGGCCGTGACCGTCCGAGATCGTGTAGGTGAACGTGTCAAGTCCGCGGAAGGGCGGGTTGATGACGGGCGGCGTATAGGTCACATCTTTGCCGGCGCTCAGCGTCGTCGTGCCGCCCTGCGTCGTGGCGCCGAGGGCGGTGATTATGAGTTCGCCGTTGCCGTCGGGATCGAAATCGTTGTCGAGCGGATGGAAGACGGGCGTCTGCGTGTTGGTGACGGCGTCGACGTAATCGTTGTTGGCCTGCGGCGGCCGGTTGCTGCCCGTCTGCGTGACGACGGCGGTGCGGTTGCCGGCCGCGTCGTAAGTATAGGTGACCTGCAAGCCGTTGTCGTAGGTGACGGTCCAG
The DNA here is from genome assembly GCA_019247845.1 of Alphaproteobacteria bacterium. GTDB lineage: Bacteria > Pseudomonadota > Alphaproteobacteria > Micropepsales > Micropepsaceae > Rhizomicrobium. Next base: position 47,161 of record JAFBAL010000004.1, read on the forward strand.
ACGCGGCCGAGGTTGTCGTAGACATAGGTCGTGGACGCCAGCGCGGGCAGAACAGGCAGGATCGCCAAAGCGCCGATCAGCCACTTCGCCCGCATGAGCCCCTCCGCCACGACGGCCAATATTAGAACAACCGCGATGCCGCGACAATCGAGGTGCGGTATTGCGGCGCCTCGCCTGGATGCGCCGGGTGTTCGGCAAACCGATGGCAAGAGAATCGCGAATCGAAAAATATATTTCGCGCCGCCACCATTGCGACTCGTTGACCTGTGTCGGGGGCGACCTTAGCGTTGAGCGTCGCTGCTCTGTTTTGCCGGAGCAGCCGCTGAGAGGGGCGCGCGATGCTGTGCGCAGTGCTGTGCGGGGCACGGAAATCGGCGATCGTTGGGGCGGTCGCGGCTGCTTTCTGCGCGTCGGCCGCGTGCGCCGATATCGGTCCCGTTCCTCCTATCCCGGTGACCTTGCCCGCGATGCAGATCGGCACGGCGCCGCTGATCGGCGTCAATTCCGCCGATACGTTCTTCAGCACCAAACGAGTCGTCAACGCGACCAAGCTCGCCCAGCTCGAAGGCAAGCCGGTGGGCACCGATCTTCCCACACCGCCCGAGATCGTGGAGCTGGCGCGCGCGCTCAAGAACAATCCCGATCTGATCTATGAATACGTCCGCAACAACATCGACGTCGTGTGGATGTACGGCCTGCACAAAGGCGCGCTCGGCACGCTGATCGACAAGTCCGGCACGCCGTTCGACCAGGCGGCGCTGATGGTGGCGCTGCTCAACCAGGCGGGCTACCAGGCGACGTATCAGATCGGATGGATACAGCTCAGCTCGGCGCAGTTCGCCGCCTGGACCGGCGTGAGCGACAAGAACGCCGCCTGCCAGATGCTGGCCAATGGCGGCATATCCGCCGTCTTCGACGGCACGGCCCAGAACGTCTTCTGCGGGACCGGAGCGGGGGGCAGCTTCGGCAACGTCAAGCTCAACCACATCTGGGTGAAGGTGACGATCCCGGGAAGCAGCTGCGCGAGCGCGTGCCTCTTCGATCCGTCCTACAAGAGCTACACCAAATGGACGGGCATCGACGTCAAGGCGGCCGCCGAGATCGGTTCAGGCGCGAGCTCGCCGCTGTCGATCGCGACGACGGGCATGACGACCGGCACGCTGACCGGCGGGGTGCCGAGCAATTTGGGCTTCAACACCAACGGCTCGGGGGCGACCGCGGGGCTGTTCGACAAGCTCTCGACCTATTCCCAGAACGTTCTCGATTATCTGTATGCGAACCACCTCGAGACCGCGCATATGGAGGACGTGGCCGGCGGCGGCGTCATCACACCCTATGTCTCGCCGGCGGGCGGATTGCGCCAGACCTCGCTTCCCTACATGGGCCAGCAGACGGCCAACCTCGTCGCCGCGACCTGCGCGGTTCCGGCGACGTCGGTCTGCGTCGTGCCGGACGTCTACCGCACCACGCTACGGGTGCGCGGCTACATGTACGACTACGACTGCATCAGCCAATGCCCGAGCCCGAACGCCGCGTGGAAGAACATGTTCGACGCGCCGTTCTTCGCCGACGAGATCTACGGCCGCTCGGTGACGATGGACACCGATTACGGCTCCGGGAACTACTACAAGCCCTATCAGGGCGGGCCCAACCGCTTCACCAACCTGGTGACGCTGCATGTCGACGGCGTGCAGGTGCTGACGCCCTATTTCGAGCCCGCGGCCTATATGGGCAGCAACGGGCAGGGCTTCCCGATCGTCGCCTCGACGCGCGGGGCGCCGGCCTATGTCACGCTCGACGTCGACCATCCCTATGCGGCGACCGGCATCGCCGGCAACACGACCAACAACGGCGGCTATATGCGCGAGGAGGTCACCAAGCCGGTGCGCCTCATCACCGGCCTCACCGTCGTCACGGGCTTCGGCGACGCCAGCCCGTCGCTGTTCAACAAGCTTTCGGAAGAGCGCGGCAGCGACAGCCCGATGCCTTACGAAACGTCGAGCTGCCCGGAAGAGGGCGACGGCGGCAAATGCGTCAGCTACTACCCGGGCGGCACGGGCGATTTCGAGCGCCTCAAGCTGGCGACGAGCTGGATGGCGCAATACAGCCGAGCCGCGCGATTGCATGCCGCCATCGGGGGAATGACCTATCAGCTGCATCACGTGCTGGGTGTCGCCTATGGCGACGCGCTGCTTACGGTGGCCTATCAGCAGAATCCGCCCTACGGCTCGAATCCCGACACGCCGCAGGCCGACAATTTCAACCGCCTCGACATAGACTCGGGCGTGAGCATGCAGAGCCGCACCGCCGACGCCGCGAAGCGTCGCGCGGTGATCGCGGCTTTCGCGGCTTCGGCTTCGGCCCTCGAAGGCTCGGTCGCCTCCCAGCTCGACGACCTGCCCGACAACGCCTCGACGGCGGCGCGCTTCGAATGGGCCAACACGCCCCAGGGTTTCGGTTATTGGGATTCGGGCAATGCCTATGAGGACCCGGCCGGCGTGCGCCGCGCCTTCGTGCAGTTCGACAGCGGCAACATCGGTACCGATGGCGCCAATGCGGGCGCAGTGGCACTCGTCGAGAACCATACGCCGGACTGGTACGGCGTCGCGGGCCATTGCGGCACGCTCGATTGCGGCAATTCCTCTCCGGGCGGACAGCCGACGATCAGCCAGTTCGAGGCCGGCGGCTGGCAGGGCGCCTATAAGTCGGACATCCTGGCCTATGTCGGCAACGGCTATTCGGTCGTCACCTCGCAGGAGGCGTTCCTGGGCCCGGGCCAGCGCGCCAGCGGCGACATCCAATGGGCGACGGGCAAGGACGGGAACGGCCACACGACCTATGGCTATTACGCCCATGCGGTGACCAAGCAGCGCGGCCCGGCCTTCGTCGCCAACCTCTACGACGTGGCGACGGGGCTGGAGCCCGTGGCCATCGCGCATGCCGTCGTGGCCCTGGGCAGCTATTTCGAAAGCTCGGTCACGACCAAGGGCGGCGGCGGCGGCGCGCAGCCCAACCAATCGACGTCGTACAGCCCTGCGGAAGCGGGCGACATCCTGAAGTCGCATTTCGTGGACAAGTCGAACCTTTTGGGCGTGAACCTGTCGAACGGCTCGTTCGGCTATAGCGCGCCGGCGAAGATCGTGACCGGCAATGGTGGCTTTCCTTACGAGCTGTCGGCGGAGTTCCAGTGGAACCCGCAGGCGCCGCCGCCGCCGGGCCAGGCGCCGGTGACGCCGGTGGCGCCCAATCCGGGCTGGACGACGAGCTGGCAGAACCGGCTGGCCTTCGCCGGTAGCGGGCTGGAGGCGATGGGCCAGAGCGACGTGCGCGCCGCGGTGGGCACCTTGGCCGCCTTCGCCGCGGAGCAGGACGTCTATGCGCAGACGCCGTCGATGGCGCGCGAGGTGACCGGCGTGCTGACGCAATCGTGGTGGGTGCGCCAGATGTGGTCGAACACGATCACCGTGGCGCTGGGCACGCAGTCGCGCCAGTTCTTGGGCTTGCCGCAAGGCGTGAGCCTGCCGACGGGGGAGGCGTGGTTCCTGCCGGGTCCCACTTATGCGACGTTGAGCGTCACGGGCGCGCGCACGGCCTATGAGCAGAAGTGCACCGAGACCTTGCTGCCGCGGACGCCGTATGCGGCGTCGCGGGGCTGGGACTACAGCGGTGTGAGCGCGGTGGACGTGACGAACGCGGGCGGGGACGTGCAGCACTTCGTGCCGTGGTCGAACAAATACATCACGGTGGGCGGCAAGCATTGCGGGTATGCGCAAGGCTTCCGGCTGGCGAGCTGGACGTTCCCGAAGGGCGGCAGCGACGCGGAGAAGCTTCAGGTGACGCTGACTTACGGCAATGCCTACGATCCCGAGGACACGGCGGGGCACGGGTTCGAGCGGCTGCTGAGCGTGCAGAACTCGATCGGGCGGCAGATCGACTTCACGCTGGACGGCTATGCGATCACCGGCTTC
>JAFBAL010000063.1 GCA_019247845.1 Alphaproteobacteria bacterium
AGCTTCTCGTAAAGCGGATTGTCCTTGGAGAACACGTAGTCCAATTCCGCGACCGAGACGGCTTCCGCGCCGTGCTCGCGCAGGAAGCCGGTGAGCGGATAGACCTGTCCCGGCGGACAGTGCAGCGTCAGCATGCCTGACGAGGTCGGGCCGCCGAACGGCGTCTCGATGCCGAACTTCGCGCGCGCCTCGTCGACGAGCTTCATGTCGCACCCGGCAAACCGTGCGCGCACTTCGCGGAAGGCCCGCGCGCGCGCCTGGGCGGCGATGCGATCGAGGATGACGCGCACGATTTCGCGCTGTCCATTGCTCCAGTCGGCCTGCCGGGCCGCCACGAGGTTTGCCTGCGAGCGCAAGATGACGCCGTCGTCGACGATCTTGAGCGCGTTTGCGGCAAGAGTCGCACCGGTGGTCGTGATGTCGACGATCAATTCGGCCGTGCCGGCGGCGGGTGCGCCTTCGGTCGCGCCCGCGCTCTCGACGATGCGGTAGTCCGAGATGCCGGCATGCGCGAAGAAAGCGCGCGTCAGGTGCAGATATTTCGTGGCGATGCGCAGGCGCCGGCGATGCTTGTGCGCAAACGCCGCGCAGACGTCGTCGAGATCGGCCATGGTCGAGACGTCGATCCAGGCCTGGGGCACGGCCACCACGACATTGGCGAAGCCGAAACCCAGCGCATGGATCAGCGCGATCCGGCCGTGAAGCTCGGGCGCGACCTCGCGGATCAGGTCTTCGCCGGTGATGCCCAGATGCACGTCGCCGCCGAGCAGCGCCGACGCGATCTCGGACGCCGAAAGCATCATGACGTCGACGCCGGGCAGCCCGCTCATCGTCGCGCGATAGCCGCGCGCGCCCGCGGCCTGTTTGAGCGCCAGCCCCGCATCGGCGAAGAACGCGCTCGCCTGCTCCTGCAGCCGGCCCTTCGAGGGGATGGCGATCGTGAGCGTCATTCCGCCCTCCCCGCGGCGCGGCGCGCGGCGAGCACGCGCTCGGTGCGGATGGCGCTGCCGATCGCGGGGATCGGGCGGCCCGCGCCCAGCGCTTCGAGCAATCCGTCATAGCGCCCGCCGCCCGCGACCTGCACCGCGCCTTCGGCGTCGCGCGACCACAGCTCGAAGACGAAGCCGGTATAGTATTCCATGTTGCGACCGAACCGCGCCGCAAAGGTCACGCGCGCCGGATCGATGCCGAGGCCGGAAAGCGTGTCGAGCCGCGCCTGCATCGCCTGCAGCGGCGCATCGAGCGACGGCGCGAGCGCACGGATGCGTTTCAGCGCGTCGGGGGCCGGACAACTGATGCTCAGCATCTCGGCGATGACGTTCGCGACCTGGGGATCGAGACGCAGCGCCGCGGCATCGGCCGCCTGCTCTATCAGCCGCTCGACGATCTCCTCGCGCGTGCGCGCGCCGAGCGGCGCCTCGCCGACCATGTCGAGCAGACCCTCGACGGCGACGCGCGCTTCCGCGGTGCCGAGTCCGCCCAGATGCGCAAGCAGGCGCTGGGAGTCGTTGGCGGCGCCGGACGTCATGCGTTGCAGCAGCGCCTCGAAATAGCCGGCGCGCCAGAAGTGGCGCTTCAGCCGCCCGCGCCACTGCACCGGCACGTTCAGCCCGTCGACCAGTGCGGAGAACAGGCCGAGATCGCCGATCTTCACCTCCAGGCCGTCGAGCCCCGCGGCGCGCACTGCCTCGACGGTCAGCCGCATGGTCTCGATGTCGGCCGCCGCGCGATCCTGGAGCCCCAGCAGCTCCAGTCCCGCCTGGTAGAACTGCGTCGGACGATGCGGCTCCGACGGTTGATGGCGGAAGGCGAGCCCGTGATAGCAGAGCCGCGCGGGATAGGCGTTGCCGCTTTCGACCTGCCATTTGCAGGTCGGGATGGTCAGGTCGGGGCGCAGGCAGAGCTCGCGGCCCGACGGATCGGTCAGCTCGAACGTCCGTCTACGGATTTCTTCCCCCGACCGGTCCAGGAAGATATCGGCCGGCTGCAGGACGGAAGGCTCGTGTCGTTTATATCCTGCTTTCGAGAACACGCCCAGGATCGCATCGGCCTGCGCATCCAGCGCGGCGATCAGGCCCGGATCGTAGTTCGGGAAGGCGGACACATCAGCCTCCGCCCAGCATCCGATGCACGGTCGCCGCCAAGTCGTCGCGGTCGACGGTCTCCTGCGCTTGGCGCGCGCCCAGATATTCCGCGCGGCTCTCGATGCCCTTCGACATTTCGGTGCCGAGCTTCAGGTTCTTGATCGTGACCTTGGCCGAAGCGCGCTCGTCCGCGCCTTCGATGACGGCGAGCGCGGCGCCGCGCTTGTCGGCATATTTGAGCTGGTCGCCGAACTTCTTGCTGCCCGTATAGGTCTCGGCGCGGACGCCCGCCGCACGCAGCTCGCGCGCCGTCTTGAAGCTCGCGGCCACGTCGTCGAGCGACAAGACCAGCACCAGCGGCTGGAGGTCGCCGGCAAGCCCCCGCGCGCGCAACGCGGTGAGCAGGCGGCTGACGCCGATGGAGATGCCGGTCGCCGGAACCTGCTGGCCGGTGAAGCGCGCGACGAGATCGTCGTAGCGTCCGCCGCCCGCGACCGAGCCGAACACGACCTCTTCGCCGTCCTCGTTCTTCACGGGGAAGGTGAGCTGCGCCTCGAACACCGGGCCGGTGTAATAGTCCAGACCGCGGATGATCGAGGTGTCGATCGCGACGCGGTCGATCTCATAGCCGTTGCGACGCACGATGTCCTGGATGGCGAGGAGATCATCGAGCGACGCCATCCCCGGCGGCGTGACCCCGGTGATGAAGGAGACGACCGTCTCGGTTTGCTCCGCGCTGAGCTCGGCGCCTTTGGTGAAATCGCCAGACTCGTCCTTGCGCCCCTGACCGAGCAGCAGGCGCACGCCGCTCATGCCCAGCCGGTCGAACTTGTCGATGGCGCGCAGCACCGTGCCGCGTTTCGACGGATCGACGGCGGCGGCGTTCAGCACTTCGTCGAGCAGCTTGCGGCTGTTGATCTTGACGACGAACTCGCCGCGCTTGAGGCCGACGGCTTCCAGCGCGTCGCACACCATCATCAACAGCTCGGCATCGGCGGCGGGCGAGTTCGAGCCCACCGTGTCGGCGTCGAACTGGGTGAACTCGCGGTAGCGGCCGGGCCCCGGCTTCTCGTTGCGCCACACCTGGCCGACCTGATAGCGGCGGAACGGCTTGGGCAGATCCTGGAAATTCTCGGCGACATAGCGCGCCAGCGGCGCCGTCAGGTCGTAGCGCAGCGACAGCCACTGATCGTCGTCGTCCTTGAGCGAGAACACGCCCTCGTTGGGGCGGTCGACGTCGGGCAGGAACTTGCCGAGCGCGTCGGTGAACTCGAAGGCCGGCGTCTCCAGCGGCTCGAAACCATAGGCCTGGTAGACCGTGCGGATGGTGTCGAGCGTCTTGCGCTCCGCCGCGATCTCGGCGGCGGTGCGGTCACGAAAGCCGCGGGGCAGCCGCGCCTTGGGACGCTGGGGTTTGGCGGTGTTCATGGGCCGGGTCGCTCACAATGGGGCGTCTGCATAAACGTTCTCGAGCCAAACGGCAAAAGCTTCCTGCACAACATCTTGTGGTGCCGGCTCTACCATTTGAACCTCATATGTCGAAGAGGGGGGCAGAAGCGGGTGGCTCTGTACATCTGTACGGCTATCGCGGGTTTTCGACCTCCTTTCAGGGTACGGCACCTTCGTTGGATGTGGGGGCGCCGGGGAAGCGTTTCAAGTCCCGGTAGCGGCAAATTTTATTGCTATTTTTGGGACGGACTTCCCTTCGGATGCGCCTGGTCCCACGCCGCATGCGCCTGATCGAGGATATAGGCCCGAATCGCATGCGCATCGTCCTTCGACAGCACGTCCTTGAACGAGGCCATGCCGTTGTCCGCCAGCGCCCCGTCGAGCACCACGGAGTCGAACTGGTCGAAGACCTCCCGGGGCATCAGCCTGAGATCCGGCACCTCGCCTTCCGACTGCGCGAAGAAGCCGTGACAGACCAGGCAGGTGCGGTGATAGAGCGTGAAGCCCTTTGCGATGGTGGTTGCGTCGGCGGTCTGCGGCGGCGGCTCGCTGGCCGGCGTGCCTTCGGGCGCCAGCGCCGCAACCTGCTGCCGGCCGCCGAGCTTGAAGACGAACAGGCGGCCCTGGTCGGTCTGGTATTTCGACAGTGCCGAGTTCGGGTCCTTGAAAGCCGACAGCCCGCCGGCGCCGCCCCAGCCCGCGAGCAGCGCGACATACTGCTCGCCGTCGATCTCATAGGTCATCGCCGGCGCCAAGATGCCGGTCTTCAAGTCGATCGACCAAAGTTTCTTGCCGGACTTGGCGTCATAGGCGCTGAACATGCCGTAGGCGTCGCCGCCGAAGACGAGCCCGCCCGCGGTGGTCATCAGGCCCGAGTTCCAGGCGCCGCCCATCGCCACCTGCCACGCCTCTTTCTGCGTGACCGGGTCCCAGGCCTTGATGTAGCCGACCGACGGCGCCGGCGTCTTGCCGGCTTTGATCGCGTCGAGCACGGCCTGGCTCACCTCGGCGAAGTCGACGCCCAGGTTCCACGCCCCGTGATGGAATTCGAAATCCTTGCTGCCCGCATAGATGCCGGCGGAGTCCATCGCCGGGATGTAGACCAGGCCGGTATCCGGATTGAACGACATCGGCTGCCAGTTGTGCGCGCCCGTCGCGGCCGGGAAGATCACCGCCATCTTGTCGACATAGCGCGCGCCCGGCGCCTCGACGGGACGCCCCGTGGCCAGATCGACGTGGTCGGCCCAGGTGACGGTCGCGAACTTCTGCGCGCTGATCAGCTTTCCCGTCTCGCGGTCGAGCACGTAGAAGAATCCGTTCTTCGGCGCGTGCATCAGCACCTTGCGCGTCCGGCCGCCGATCTTCAGATCGGCGAGCACGACGTCGGCGGTGGAATCGAAGTCCCAGGTGTCGCCCGGCGTCGTCTGGTAGTGCCAGGCGTATTCGCCCGTCTTGGCATGCAGCGCCACCACCGACGACAGATAGAGGTTGTCGCCGCCCTTGGGCGAGCGCAGCTCGCGGTTCCAGGGATTGCCGTTGCCGGTGCCGAAATAGACGAGGTCGAGCTCGGGATCGTAGGCGAACGCGTTCCACGGCGCGCCGCCGCCGCCGATGTTCCAGAACTTGTACTTGCCCGTCGTGTCCCAGGTCTTGAGCGCGGCGTCGAGCGCCTTGTTCTCCTGCGGCTTGGACGGATCGCCGGGCACGACATGGAAGCGCCACTTGAGCTTGCCGGTATCGGCATCGAAGGCCGAGACATAGCCGCGGCTGTCGTATTCCGCGCCGCCATTGCCGATCACCACCAAGCCGTCGAAGGCGCGCGGCGCGCCGGTGATGGTATAGGTGTGGGCGTGGTTCTCGACCGTGTCGACCGTCCACTTCACCGCGCCGGTCTTCCTGTCGAGCTTGATCAGCCGTCCGTCGAGCGTGCCGACGAAGACGGCGTCCTTCCAGATCGCGACGCCGCGGTTGACGACGTCGCAGCAGGCATAGCGCCCGGTGGCGCCCGGCACCTTGGGATCGAAGGTCCACAGCTCCTTGCCGGTCTTGGCGTCGAGGGCCGCGACCTTGCTCCAGCTTTCGGTGATGTACATCACGCCGTCGGCGACGATCGGCGTCGCCTCGAGCCCGCGCACGGAATAGGTACGGTACTCCCACGCGACGCCGAGCTTGGCGACGTTCGACGCATCGATCCGCTTGAGCGGCGAATAGCGCTGCTCCGACCAGGTGCGGCCGTTGGAGAGCCATTCCTGCGGCGCCGCGGCTGCGATGCGCGCGCCGTCGACGTCACTGGATGCCCCCGCGGAAGCGTGCCCCGGCGGCGTCGAGGTTGCACCGATCACACGGTTCGGCACCTCCGCCGGCTTCATCGCCGCATAGGCCGGAACCAGAACGCCCATAAAAGCGATCAGAACGGCCTCGACAAGACCGGGAATGCGGCTATCCATGGACGTCCCCCTTCGAATCCGCGCATCTAAGGCACGGCCCGTGGATCAGGCTAAGCGAGGGGCGGCGCCGGGACAATATACGGGGGCCTTAAGGGAAAGTTTCGCATGGAGGCAAAGCGCGCGGTCCTGAAGGAAGTCTTCGGCTTCGACGGCTTCCGTCCCGGGCAGGAAGCGGCGATCGACGCCGTGCTCGCGGGCCGCAACGTGCTGGCGGTGATGCCCACCGGCTCGGGCAAGTCGCTGTGCTATCAGGTCCCCGCGCTGGTCAAGGGCGGGCTCGCCATCGTCGTGTCGCCGCTGGTGGCGCTGATGCAGGACCAGGTCGCGGCGCTTCGGTTGGCGGGCGTGGCGGCAGAGACGATCAACTCCGCGCGCGCGCGGGCCGAGAACGTCGAGGCCTGGCTGCGCGCCGCGCGCGGCGAGCTTCGCATCCTCTACATGGCGCCGGAGCGGCTGATGACCGAGCGCATGCTCGACGCGCTGGCGAAGCTCGACGTGCGGCTGATCGCCATCGACGAGGCGCATTGCGTCTCGCAATGGGGCCCGGCGTTCCGACCCGAATATCGCGCGCTCTCCAGGCTCGCCGAGCTGTTCCCGCGGACGCCGATCATCGCGCTGACCGCGACGGCGGACGAGGTCACGCGCGCCGACATCGCGCTGCAGCTCTTCGACAACCGTTGCGACACGCTGGTCCAGGGCTTCGACCGGCCGAACATCGCGCTCGCCGTCGAGCCCAAGCGCAACTCCGGCCGCCAGCTGCTAGACTTCCTGGCCCGGCACAAGGGCGCGAGCGGCATCGTCTATTGCCTGTCGCGCAAGAAGACCGAGAAGACCGCTTCCATGCTCGTCGAGCACGGCATCAAGGCGCTGCCCTATCATGCCGGCATGGAGGCTGCCGCGCGCGACGCCAACCAGGCGCGGTTCATGTCGGAGCCCGCGGTGGTGATGGTCGCGACCATCGCCTTCGGCATGGGCATCGACAAATCGGACGTCCGTTTCGTCTTCCATACCGATCTGCCGGGAAGCCTGGAGGCCTATTATCAGGAGATCGGCCGCGCGGGCCGTGACGGACGCGCCGCGCAGGCGCATATGCTGTTCGGGCTGGAAGACATCCGCATGCGCCGCGTCTTCATCGACCAGGAGGACGCCGGCGACGAGCGCAAGCGCCGCGAGCATGCCCGGCTCAACATGCTGCTCGCCTATTGCGAGGCGGCGCGCTGCCGAAGGCGCCTGCTGCTCGAGTATTTCGGCGAGGCATCGGACGATTGCGGCAATTGCGACGTCTGCCGGACGCCGGGCGCGCGCATCGATGCGACCGCCGATGCGCAAAAGGTGCTGGACGCGGTGCGCTCGACCGGCGAGCGCTTCGGCCCCGGGCGCATCATCGAGGCGCTGGGCGAAACCGGGCGGCGCAAGGAGGAATGGCAATCGCTGATCCGCCAGATGGTGGGCGCGGGCCTGCTCAGCCACGATGTGGGCGGCTATGGCGGATTGGAGATCGCGGCCGGCGGCCGCGCCGTGCTGCGCGGCGAGGCGCGCTTCGAATGCCGCCCGTTGGAGGTGCACAGACCCGCCAAGCGAGAGGCGCGCGCCGAACGCTTCGCGGCCCAACCGGAAGAGAACCGCACCCTGATCGCGAGCCTGAAGGCGCTGCGCCTGCGCCTGTCGAAGGAGCGCGGCGTGCCGCCCTACGTCATCTTCTCGGACAAGTCGCTGATCGACATGGCCGAGCGGCGGCCGCGCAACGAGGCCGAGTTCGGCGAGGTCCACGGCGTCGGCGCGGTGAAGCTGAAGGACTTCGCGGCGCCGTTCCTGGACGCGATCAACGATGCCGGTGCAGCATAGCCGATAGCGTCCGCACCATCGCCTTGCGCAAGGCGGGCGGGCCGACGATCTCGACCTCCTCGCCCAGACGCAGCAGGTCGCGCGCGCCGACGGCGGTGGATTCGATGGGGATCGTGCAGCGCATCCAGCCATGCTTGTCGGGCTTGCGCGCGGACTTGGCTGCCGCCTGGGCCACGAACGGCCCCAGCGTCTCGAGCTTGGCGAGACCTGCGCGGGTCACGCGCACCTGCGCGCTTTCGCGATAGAGACCGGCGATATAGTCGCGCGAAGCCCGCTCCCAATGGGTGGGCAGGTCGAACGGAGCGTGCGCGAACTCTTCGTCCAGGACGCGTGCATCCGCGATGTTGGAGACGCGATAGGTGCGCACCGCCTTGCCGTTCTGCGCGACCAGGTACCAGATGCCGCCCTTGAGCACGAGGCCGAGCGGGCCGAGCTTGAGCGCGCGCAGGCTGCTCTGCCCCGCGCGGCGATAGTCGAGCGCCAGGTACTGTCCGCTCCAGACCGCCTGCGCCACAGGCTTGAGCGACGGCAGCGGCTCGGCGCCATGGAACCAGCCGACCGGATCCAGATGGAAGCGCGCGGCGATGCGCTCCGGGTTCATGCGCTTCGGCAAGGCCGCCATCACCTTGAGCCGCGCCGCGGCCAGCGTGTCGGCGAGGCCCAACTGGGCTGCGGGCCCCGGCAGGCCCGCCAGGAACAGCGTCTCGGCTTCGGGCGGCGTCAGCCCGGTCAGGGTGGTGCGGTAGCCGTCCATCAGGGCGAAGCCGCCGTCGCGCCCGCGCTCGGCGAAGACCGGCACGCCCGCGGCGCTCAGCTGGTCGATGTCGCGATGGATGGTGCGCACCGAGACTTCGAAGGCTTTGGCAAGCGCGGACGCGCTCATCCGGCCGCGGGTCTGCAGCAGCATCAGGATCGAGAGGAGCCGGCTCGCGAGCATTTTTTTATCCTGCCCGATAATACATGACATTGGATGGCATGTTTAGGGGCCTAGCCTCCGCGTCACCAAAGAGGAGGTCATCATGAAAACCATCGTCACCATCGCCATCGCGCTCGCCGCCGCCGTCCTGCCGGCCGCGGCCTATACCGAGCTTCCGCCGGCCGACGGAAAGGTCCCGAACCTGAGCGGGATGCACGATTTCGACTTCATCGCGGGCAAATGGCGCACCCATCACCGGCGCCTGAAGGAGCGCCTCGCCGGCAGCCACGACTGGGTCGAGTTCGACGGCACGCAGGACGCGCAGCTCATCCTGGGCGGCGCCGGCAACGCCGACGACAACGTGCTGAACCTGCCGGGCGGATCGTATCGCGGCTATACCATCCGCGCCTACGACCCCAAGACCGCGACCTGGCGCATCTGGTGGCTCGACGGCCGCTATCCCGACGGCGCGATGGACCCGCCGGTGGTCGGACATTTCGAGCACGGCGTCGGCACCTTCTATGCCGACGATACCTTCGAGGAGAAGCCGGTGCGCGTCCGCTTCATCTGGAAGAACCTGTCGCACACCAGGAGCCATTGGGAGCAGGCCTTCTCGGCCGACGGCGGCAAGAGCTGGGAGACGAACTGGACGACCGACTTTGAGCGGATCGAATAGTTCTCTAACGTGGAGGAATGTCTTGGATCGTCCTGGCGTTCTGCGGCCCAGTCCTCTGGGCCGCCTCCACCCATATCGACAAATATCTGGTCGAACGCTTCTTCAAGGACAGCGGCGTCGGCGCGTTGTTGATCTTCACGGCGCTGATCGGGCTGCTCGGCCTGCCGCCCATCGCATGTTTCGTCGACGTCTTCTCGCTGGGGCCGACCGGCATCGCGGTCACCGCTTTGTCGGGGCTCATGTACCTGACGGCCATCTATTTCTATCTGCGCGCGCTGCAGCAGGAGGAGGCCAGCGTCATCGCGCCCTTGTTCCAGACCTCGACGCTGTTCACCTATGCCATCGCCTATGTCGTGCTGCACGAGAATCCGACGCCGCTCAGGCTCGCGGGCGGCGCGCTGGTGATGGCGAGCGCGGCCGTGGCGTCGTACGAGCCGCGGGGAAAGCGGCGGTTCAAATGGTCCGTCGTAGCGCCGATCCTGGTCTGCACCGCGACCATCGCGGCCTCGTCGGTGATGTTCAAGTTCTTCGCCGTGCACGACGCGTTCTGGCCGGTGACGTTCTGGAGCTTCGCGGGCCAGGCGGTGTTCGGCTTGGGCCTGCTCGCGGTCCCGCGCGTGCGCCGCCAGTTCCTCGGCATGTTCAAGGAGCATCCGGGCGCAGTGATCGGCATCAACGCCGCCAACGAATTGATCAATCTGGGCGGCGGGCTGGCGGCGCGCTACGCCTCGCTGCTCGGGCCCATCAGCCTGGTCCAGGCGATCGGCGGCACGACCGCGTTCTTCGTCTATGTGTTCGGCGTGATCCTGTCGCTGTTCGCGCCCAAGCTGGCGCATGAAGACATGTCGCGCGGCGCGCTGCTGCGCAAAGGTCTGGCCGTCGCGCTGATCGTTGCCGGCGTGATATTGATGGGGGCGGAGCAAGGGGGCGTGCGATGAGGGCTTTGATCTTTGCGATTGCGATGCTGGCGGCGACGGCAACGAGCGCCGCCCCGCAATGGATGACCCTGCCGCCGACGCCGACCCTGCCCGCTCCCGACAAAAGCGGTCTGGTGCCGGTGAACGGCGTCAAGCTCTGGTACGCGGAATTCGGCAGGGGCGAGCCCGTGCTGTTCGTCCATGGCGGCCTGGGCAATTCGGACTATTGGGCGCACCAGGTCCGCGCGCTGCGCGACAAATACCGCGTCATCGTGATGGACAGCCGCGGGCACGGGCGCTCGTCGCGCAACGCGCAGCCCTTCGGCTACGATCTCATGGCGAGCGACGTGATCGGCCTGCTCGATACCCTCAAGATCAGGAAGGTCGCGCTCGTAGGCTGGAGCGACGGCGCGATCGTCGGGCTGGACATCGCGATGCACCATCCCGAGCGGCTGTCGAAGCTCTTCGCCTTCGCCGCCAATATCGACCCGACCGGCGTCAGCGACATCCGGCACAGCCCGGTGTTCACCGCCTTCATCGCGCGCGCCGGCAAGGAATACGGGAGGCTGTCGCCCACGCCGCGTCAGTACGACAAGTTCGTCGCGCAGATCACCCGGATGTGGAACACCCAGCCGCGCTGGACCAAGGCCGATTTCGCCAGGATCAGGACGCCCACCTGGATCGTCGACGGCGACCACGACGAGGCGATCAACCACGACCAGCCGCGCACCATGGCGGACTGGACGCCCGGCGCCGGGCTCCTGATCGAGCCGGACGTCAGCCATTTCGCCTTCCTGCAGGATCCGGAGCGGTTCAACCGCGACCTCGTCCACTTCTTGGAAAGGCGCTGAGCCCCGATCGCGGCAGTGCCGATCACGGCAGTGGACGAATCGCCGGCCCGGCTTGGCGTCGCCGCGGCGCACCCCATATTGAGTCCCTGGGGACGAATCGGAAGGGACCTCCATGCCGGATTTCGGAAGACCGCCTGTGCCGCCGCGCGCCTCGCTGCAGCATATCGGCTCGTTGGTGCTCATTGGCCTGGTGATCCTTTTCGTCTTCGTCATCGTGTCTTCGTCCTGGTACACGGTCGACCAAGGCGAGCGCGGCGTGATCCTGCGCAACGGCGCGGTGATCGGCGAGGCCGAGCCGGGGCTGGGCTTCAAGATCCCGATCATCGACACGGTCGAGCACATCTCGACCCAGTCCCAGAACAGCCGCTACAGCGACGTGAAGACCTATTCGCGCGACCAGCAGCCGGCGACCTTGCGCGTCTCGATCAACTATCACGTCACCGACGCGCGCGTCGTCTACACGGACTATCAGTCGATCCAGGGCATGATCGACCGCCTGGTCACGCCGCAGGTCTACACCTGGGCCGAGAACACCTTCGGCCAGTTCAACGCGGTCAGCGCGGTTCAGGACCGCGCCAAGCTGAACAACGAGCTCGCCATTGCGCTGCACAAGGTGATCCACGGCCCGCTGGCCATCGAATCCGTGCAGATCGAGAACATCGACTTCTCGGGCAAGTATGAAGAGGCCGTCGAGGCGCGCATGGAAGCGACGGTGCGCCAGCAGCAGGCCGAGGCCGAAGCCGCCGCCACCCGCACCCGCGCCGACGCCGCGGCCTATTCCGTCAAGGCCCAGGGCGAGGCCGAGGCCACGGCGATCCGCGCCCGCGGCGACGCGCTGCGCGACAACCCCGGCTTGCCGGCGCTGGTCACGGCGGAGAAATGGGACGGGCATCTGCCCACGACAATGCCGCCCAACGGCGCGGTTCCGTTCCTGAACGTCCATCCGGGCGGGTGACCCGCGACATCGCGTTCGCGTGATCGGCGAAATCTAAAGACCGCGTTTACTTCGCTGCTCTAGCGTGCCGGGTCGGAACAGGGTGTCCACCCGGCATGCTGATCGAACTCGAGATCTTCATCGCGCTTCTCGTCGTGGCGGTCGTTGCCGCGCTCGTCCTTCTGCGCCTGAAGGTCCTGTCCGACCGCCGATTGCGGAACGCCATCGACGCGCTCCCCGCCGGCATCGCCTTCTACGACAGATCCGACCGGCTCTATCTGTGGAACGGAATGTACCACGAGATCTCCGGCGCCTGCCGCAAGCTGTTGCGTCGCGGCGTGCGCTTCCGGGAGCTGCTCGAGGAGGATCTGCGCAACGGCCACTATTCCGAGGCCAAGGGCGGGCGCGAACAGGCCTGGCTCGACGCGCGCATGGCGCTGCGCGCGAAAGGCGAAGGCTCGCGCGAGCAGCGGCTCGGGGACGGGCGCTGGCTGCGCGTTCAGGATCGGCGCAGCGCCGACGGCGGCACGGTGTCGATCTGCGTCGACGTCACCGACATCAAGCTCGGCGAGGACAGCTTCAAGCTGATGTTCGACAACAATCCGGTGCCGATGTGGCTCTGGGAGGGCGGCAAGTCGTTGAGCGTCCTCGACCTCAACCAGGCGGCTCTCGATCACCTGGGCTATAGCCGCGCCGATATTCCGGGCCTCTCGGTCTTCGACCTGTTGAGCGACGAGGAGCGGCCGGCGCTCAACGCCATGATCGCGTCGGGCATCGTGCGGCCTTACGACGGCGAGCGCATCTGGCGGCCGCGACGCGCCGACGGCACGCTGCTCTTCGCCATCCCCTATATCCATATCCTGCCGCGCGACGGCAAGCGGCTGTTCGTCGGCGCCATCGTCGACGTCACGGACCGCGTGCGCGCCGAGCAGGAGCTGCGCCGCAATGCCGACGAGCTCAGCGAAGCGCTGACCCGGGCAGACGCCGCCAGCCGCGCCAAGAGCGAGTTCCTGGCGGCGATGAGCCACGAGCTGCGCACGCCGCTGAATGCGATCCTGGGCTTCTCCGACATCCTGCAATCGGAATCCTTCGGGCCCGTCGGCAACGCCCGCTATCGTGAATACGCGCAGAGCATCCACGCGAGCGGCGCGCATCTGCTGGGCCTCATCAACGACATCCTCGACCTGTCGCGGCTCGATTCCGGACATCTCGAGCTGACGCGCGAGCCCCTCGACCTCGACGCGCTGGCCGAGGACTGCGTGCAGGACGTGGCAGCGCTGGCCGAGCGCGAAAACATCGCCGTCACGCATGCGGTCGAGCCGCTGCTGGTGACGGCCGATTATCGGCGCCTGAAGCAGATGCTGCTCAACCTGCTCTCCAACGCGGTCAAGTTCACGCCCAAAGGCGGCCGCGTCACGCTGACCGCGCGGCTCGACGGCGAAGGCCTTGCGATTGCGGTGGCGGACACCGGCATCGGCATGGCGCCGGAACACATCCCCAAGGCGCTCGAGCGCTTCGGGCAAGTCGATGGGTCCCTGGCGCGCAAATACGAAGGCACGGGGCTCGGCCTTCCGCTGACCAAGGCGCTGGCCGAGCTGCATGGCGCGACGCTCGCCATCGAGAGCGAGTCCGGCACGGGCACGACGGTTACGATCCGCTTCCCGCACGACGCCGTTCTGCCGCACGCCCTGGACCGGGCGCAGGCGTCCTAAGCCTCGAGCTCCGCCCGCAGCCGCGGACCGACGCGCATCGCTTCGCGCGAGAAATTCTCCAGCATCGGCACGACCAGCCGCACGACGTGCAACGGCCCCTCTTGCGGGGTATAGACGACGCGATGGATCGGCCGGTCGGTGACGCGCCTGAGACGTTCGACCGCGGCGTCCCATTGCGCCTCGATATCGCCGGGAGCATCCGGATAGGCGAGATCGTCGAACCTCACCGCGCCCTCGCCGCACGACACGGTTTCGATCTGAGCCGCGACATCCACCTCGGCGCCGTCCCAGACGCGGCCGCCATGCAGATAGGCGGCGCGGCTCTGCGCGACTTCGCTCACCGCGCGCATCAGCGCGACGTCCTTGTCGAGGTGACAGCCCCAACCGCCGTTGAAGAAGCGCGCCTCGGCCTTTGCGGGATCGAACAGGAAAGCGGCGAAGAACGGCATCGCGAAATCGTTGGGCACGTGGCGCAGCACGAGCCGGAGCCCGCCGCGCGCCGCGGCTTCGGCGACGTTGCGAGCGTCGTCCGGCAGGTCCGCGACCAGGCGCGAGCGGTCGCGCACGAATTCGGTCGACCAGATGTCGCGCTCGATGAGCTCGAACAGCGCGTGCAGGCTCGCTTCGGCGACCGAGTTGCCGGACGCAAGCCCGTTCGACGACGCGCCGAACAGCCTTTCGACGCCAGGCGGCGCCGGACAGAAGACCAGTTCCGCGGGGAGCCATCCATTCGCGCCGCCTTGCGCGTTTTCGCTGCGCGCCAGCAGCAGCGGCGCCTCGGGCGCGCAATGATGATCCAGGATCGGCGCGAATTCCGCGAGATCGATCTCGTCGGCCCTGCCCCAGCGCGTCTCGATCGCGGCGACGCCCGGCTCGGCGAAATAGTTCTCGATCGCCTCCATATAGGCGCCGATCTCGGCATCGATCGGAACGCGGCCCTTGCCGAAGGTGAAGCCGTCGGTCAAAGCGCCGTCGCGCTCGCCGACGAATACCGGCAGGCCCAGGCCATCCAGGTGTGTGATGTCGCCGACCGTTCGGACGCGCGCTTGCGCGGCCCAGGCCTTCGCGCGCGCCAGGGTCAGCTCGGGCGGGCAGGCGCGCAGGCTTTCGCCGAAGCGATGGGAAGACCGCGCGGCGTCGCGCGGCCTTCCCGGAATCGCAGGCCTCAATGCCCCGGATTGTCGGGCGTGGGCTTCGGCTTGCTGCAGTGCGCCGCCGCGGTCGCAACGCGCGCCGCAAGCAGTTCCTCAAGACGCTTCGATACAGACATGGTGATCTCCTGGTTCCAGGTTACACAAGAGGGAGGACATTCCCCCTTGTTCGGGATACGCGCTCAGGTCTTGGGCGGCTTGCTGCAATGCGCAGCAGCGGCATTCGTCCTGGTCGCGAGAAGCTCGTCCAAACGCTTGATTGCCTTGCTCGGCATGCTGATCTCCTTTCTTAAGTGGAACGCTTACGCAAACGTCAGATCAGTCCGTCGCTGGTCACCTCTTTCGCCGACGTGAACAGCGCGCCCTTGAAGCTCAGCTCGGCCTTGCAGGGCATGCACGGATCGAAGCTCTGGATGGCACGAACGATGTCGATGCCGCAGAAATCCTCGGGGCCGGTGAAATTGGATTCCACGATTGCGGTATTCATCACCGCCTGCTCCATCGGCCCGAGCTCGCCCCAAGGCGTGCGCGGTGCCGCGTTGATGCGCGACGGGATCGCGATCTGGTAATTCTCGATCTCGGCCCCGTCGAGCACCGCCCAATGGGCGAGCATGCCGCGGCCGGCGCCGCCGAAGCCGACGCCGAGGCGCCGCCCGTCGCCGGGAAGGTCGAAGGCGACGCGCATCTCGGTCTCGCCGCCCGCGATCAACGCCTTGGCGCGGGCATGGCACTCGCGCACCGCCGCCAGATTGAATGCGACCGCATAGGCGCGGGCGCGGTTTCGCTCGAACGCGTTCCATACCTTGGGCACATGCCACTCGAGCCCACCGAAGACGAGGCTCGCGCCGGTCGAATGCACGAAATCGCTTCCCGGCATCTTGCGCGCCAGCGCCGATATATAGAGCCGCGCCGTGGCGCCGACCTCGAAGCTGTGCCGGTCCCAGGCAAGCGCCGGAGCCCAGCTATAGGCGCCCGGCTTGTCCGGACTGCGGTGAATGGCCTTGTTCCAAGGGTGCCGGGTGCCGTCCCAATCTTGGTAGAAGGCACGCTCGACGAACTCTTCCATGCCGTCGTTGAGCCGGGACAGGCGCGTGGTGACCAGCGCGCCGTCGATGACCGCGCCCGGCGTGGACAGTCGCGCCTCGCCCCACGCGTCGCAATTCGCGTAGGTCGCATCGTAGTGCCGCTCGTGATCCCACTGGCCGAAATCGATCAGGTCGGCATCGGTGCGGCCGAGATCGCGGTAGCGCGGGTCGCATTCATAGAGGAAGTCGAACACGTCGTCCCAGATGCGGGCACAGCGCCGGGCGTAGTCGTCGAAGGGCGCGAGCTTGGCCAGGAACGCGTCGAGACGGTCCACCGGGAGCGTCAGCGCGACGCCGCCCGGCACGATCGATTCCGAATGCGGGTACTTGCCGCCGATGAGCGCATAGGCAGCGCGGGCCAGCCGCATCTTCTCCAGCGCTTCGGTGAAAAGCCTGCCGCCGGGACGGTCCAGCGCGCTCATGATCGCGCCCACGGTCGCGTAGCCGTGGACATCGGCGCGGCGCGCCGGTGCGCGCTCGGCCTTCGCCCAGATCTCGGGATTGGTGGCGCGGATGGCGCTCTCGGAATAGTCCGGACCCGACAATATGAAAAGATGCATCGGGTTGTCGTTCAGGTACTGGCAAGCCAGCAGCAGGTTGCGCGCCACGATGCCGAGCGGGGGCGGCTTGATTCCGAGCGCCATCTCCAGGCATTGCGCCGAGGTCGCCGCGTGCACGCCGCCGCAGATGCCCGACGCGGTCGCGCTGATCAGTCCGACCTCGTGCAGCTTTCGCTTGCTGAGCAAGGTTTCATAGCCGCGGAACATCGTGGCCATCGAGGCGACATCGGCGACGCGGCGCGCGCCGAGATCGAGCTTGGCATGAAGCGCGATACCGCCGCCGATCTTGCGGAACTTGTCGCCGTCATTCGACATTTCAGCGCGGTTGCGCGCGGCGATACGCTCGAGAAGATCGGCATCGGGGCCGCAATGCGTACCGCGCCTCGCGGCTGCGGATACGAGCGCCAAACCGTGCGCAGTGCCCCTCATGGCGCCCCTTCGAAACGGAATTGTTCCGCCACAAATAGAATGGACTTCTCAACCCCTTGAGGTTGTGATGTTATGGAAACACTGATCGGCGTTCAAGAGCATCTGCGTGCGGAGTGGGGCATATGTACGCAAGCACGGCTGATGCGGCGTTGAGCGGGCCGCATTCCGTCGAAAGTGTCGAGATTCGCGTGCGAGGCACCGTGCAGGGGGTCGGTTTCCGCCCGACGGTGTGGCGGCTCGCGCGCGACCAGGCGCTTCTGGGCGAAGTGCTCAACGACGGCGCCGGCGTGCTGATCCGGGCCGTGGGCGAGCCGGCTCGTGTCGCGACCTTCCTGCGCAACCTCAAGGAAAACCCGCCGCCGCTGGCCCGTATCGACAGCGTCGAAGTGCACCATTCAAAGGACTTTCCGGCCTTCGCGGATTTCGCGATCGCGCACAGCGTCGCCGGCGAGACCCGCACCGACGTCACCGCCGATGCCGCCACCTGCCCGGATTGCCGCGCCGAGATCTTCGACGCGAGCGAGCGCCGCCATCGTTATCCGTTCACGAACTGCACGCATTGCGGACCCCGGCTCTCCATCGTGCAGGGGGTGCCTTACGACCGCGCCAACACCACGATGCGCGGCTTCGCGATGTGCGACGATTGCGTGAAGGAATACGGCGACCCCGCCGACCGCCGCTTCCATGCGCAGCCGATCGCCTGTCCCGCCTGCGGGCCGAGAGTGTGGATCGACGGCATCGATTCGCCGAAGCCGCTGGATGCCGTCGTCCAAGCGCTGCGCGACGGCAGGATCGTCGCCATTCGCGGGCTGGGCGGGTTCCATCTCGCCTGCGACGCGACCAATCCCGAAGCCGTGCGAGCGCTTCGCAATCGCAAGAAACGCTATGGCAAGCCGTTCGCCCTGATGGCGCGCGACGTCGCGGTGATCCGCCGCTACGCGCGCGTCACCGAACAGGAACACGCCCTGCTCAACAGTTCGGCCGCGCCGATCGTGCTGCTGGAGGCCGGCGGTGAGCGGTTGCCCGAGGACGTCGCGCCCAAGCTCAAGACCTTGGGTTTCATGCTGCCCTATACGCCGCTGCATATGCTGATCGCGGAGAGCTTCGACACGCCGCTGGTGATGACCAGCGGCAACGTCGCCCACGAGCCCCAGGTCACCGACAATGACGAGGTCGCGGGCAAGCTCGGCCCGATCGCGGACATGGTGCTGCTGCACGACCGCGACATCGCCAACCGCATCGACGATTCCGTCGCGCGGGTGATCGGCGGGCGCACCCGGCTCTATCGCCGCGCGCGCGGCTATGCGCCTCAGCCGACGCCGCTGCCGCCGGGCTTCGAGAATGCGCCCGAGATCTTCGCCTTCGGCGGCGAGCTGAAGTCGACCTTCTGTCTCGTGAAGGGCGGCGCCGCCGTCGTCTCGCAGCACCAGGGCGACCTCGAGGACCCCGCGACCTTCGACGACTACCAGAAGAACATGCGGCTCTATCGCGAGCTCTACGGCCATCGCGCGCGCGTCTTCGCCGCCGACCTTCACCCGGAATATCTCTCGACCAAACTCGCCAAGGAACAGGCGCGCGGCGAGCGGCTGCACGAGGTGCAGCACCACCACGCGCACGTGGCGAGCTGCATGGCCGAGAACGGCGTGCCGCGCGACAGCGGGCCGGTGATCGGCGTGGTGATGGACGGGCTGGGCTTCGGCACCGACGGCACCATCTGGGGCGGGGAATTCCTGCGCGCGGACTATCTGGGCTTCGAGAGGCTCGCCTGGCTCAAGCCCATCGCGATGATCGGCGGCGCGCAGGCGATCCGCGAACCATGGCGCAATACCTATGCGCATCTGATGGCGGCCTTCGGCTGGCAGCGTTTCGAGGACGGCTTCGGCGATCTCGCGCTTGCCGACTATCTGGCGAAGAAGCCGCGCGGGCTGGTCGACTCGATGCTGGCCGGCGGCATCAACGTGCCGGCTGCCAGCTCCTGCGGGCGGCTGTTCGACGCGGTCGCCGCCGCGCTCGGCTTCTGTCCCGAGCTTGCCCTGTTCGAGGGCCAAGCGGCGATGGAGCTCGAGGACGCGATCCTGCCCGACCACGGCGCCTATCCCTTCGCGCTGGGCCGTGTCGTCGATCCGCGGCCGATGTGGCAGGCGCTGCTCGCCGATCTGGGCGACGGCGTGCCGCCCGGCGTGATCTCGTCGCGCTTCCATGCGGGCCTCGCCGGCGCCATCGCCACGACGGCGACGCGTCTCGCCAGGGAAAGCGGCGCCGACACGGTCGTGCTGTCGGGCGGCTGCTTCCAGAACAAGACTTTGCTCGAGCGCGCCGCGGCGGGCATCGGAAGGAACGGGTTGAACTGTCTCACACAGGGCGAGATCGCCACCAATGACGGCGGCCTTTCGCTCGGCCAGGCGGCCATCGCGGCCGCGCGAGAACTGAAGGGGTAAAACATCATGTGCCTTGGAATACCCGGACGCATCGTCGCCATCACCGATCCGCAGAAGAAGCTCGCCATGGTCGACGTCAGCGGCGTGCAGCGCGAGATCAACGTCGCCTGCGTGGTCGATGACGACGTGCCGATCGAGAACTGCGTCGGCTATTGGGTTCTCGTCCATGTCGGCTTCGCGATGAGCCGCATCGACGAGGAGGAAGCCGCCGCGACCTTGCGCACCTTGAACGAGCTCGGCGAGGTGCAGCAGGAGCTCGAGGCAATGGCGGCCAGCGCATGACCAACACCACGCTCAAATCGCTCTACCCGTTCCTGCACGGCAAGAGGCAGGACCCCCTCGCGCTGAACGCCGCGCTGGGCGAAGCCCTGGCCGAGAAGATCGTCCATCACCGAGGCGTCATCGACGAGTTCTTCGCCAAGAACGGCGCCGCCGTGATCGCCGCCGCCGACGCCGTTGCCGCCACCTATCGACGCCAGGGCCGCATGTTCACCATGGGCAATGGCGGGTCGAGCTGCGACGCGGCGCATGTCGCGGTCGAGTTCCAGCATCCCGTGACTGCCGGACGTCCGGCGCTGACCGCCATCGACCTCACCGCCGACAGGACCATGCTCACCGCGGTCGGCAACGACGTCGGCTTCGCCCATATCTTCGTGCGCCAGATCATCGCCCAGGGCCGCGCCGGCGACGTTTTGATCGGGCTTTCGACCAGCGGCAACTCGCAGAACCTGGTCAAAGCCTTCGTGAAGGCGAAGGAGATGGGCATGACGACCATCGGCCTTTGCGGCATGAGCGGCGGCGAGATGGCCAAGATCGGCCTCGATCACTGCCTGGTCGTGGAGAGCGATTCGATCCACCGCATCCAGGAATGCCACGTCACGATCTTCCATGTCCTTTGGGACCTGGTTCACACGCTGCTGGCCGACGAACGCGGCCGGCTTGGAGAGACCACATGAAATACGTCGACGAATTCCGCGATCCCGCCAAGGCCAAGACGCTGCTGGCCGAGATCAACCTGCTGACCGACAAGCTGCGCAAGGGCAAGGACCGGCCGCTGCAGATCATGGAAGTCTGCGGCGGGCACACCCACGCGATCTTCCGCTATGGCATCGAGAGCATGCTGCCCGACGGCATCGAGCTGATCCACGGCCCCGGCTGCCCGGTCTGCGTGCTGCCGATGGGCCGCGTCGACGATTGCGTCGCGCTGTCCGAGCTGCCCAACGTGATCTTCACCACCTTCGGCGACGCGATGCGCGTGCCGGGCTCGAAGAAGAGCCTGCTCCAGGCCAAGAGCGAAGGCTGCGACGTGCGCATGGTCTATTCGCCGCTCGACGCGCTGAAGCTGGCGAAAGAGAACCCGGACAAGGAAGTGATCTTCTTCGCGCTGGGCTTCGAGACCACGATGCCTTCGACCGCGATGACCGTGCTGCAGGCCGAGCGCGAAGGGATCAAGAACTTCTCGCTGTTCTGCAACCACATCACCATCATCCCGACGGTCAAGGCGATCCTGGACTCGCCGGAGCTGACCTTGGACGGGTTCCTGGGGCCCGGTCACGTGAGCATGGTGATCGGCAACTCGCCGTACAACTTCATCGCCGAGCAATACGGCAAGCCCCTGGTCGTGGCCGGCTTCGAGCCGCTCGACGTTCTGCACGCGATCTGGATGGTGTTGAAGCAGATGGACGAGAAGCGCTCCGTGGTCGAGAACCAGTACAGCCGCGTGGTGCCGGAGGACGGCAATGCCGTGGCGCTCGACGCCATCGGCCGCGTCTTCGAGCTGCGCGAGTTCTTCGAATGGCGGGGCCTGGGCTCCATCGACCATTCCGGCGTGCGCATGCGCGACGAATACGCAGCTTTCGACGCGGAGCGGAAGTTCACCATCAAGTCGGTCAAGATCGCCGATCCGAAGTCCTGCCAATGCGGCGAGGTGCTGAAGGGCGTGATCAAGCCGTGGGAATGCAAGGTGTTCGGCACCGCCTGCACGCCGGAGACGCCGCTGGGCGCCCTGATGGTGTCGTCGGAGGGCGCCTGCGCCGCCTATTACCAGTTCGGCGACGTCGAGAAGATCCACCACAAGCGCGAAGAACTGAAGAGAGCCGCATCATGAACGTCGTCCCGCTCCATAAGAACCCGCGCCGCCTGGGCCAGGTGAACGTGCCGAAGGTCACCATGGCGCATGGCGGCGGCGGCAAGGCCATGCGCGACCTGATCGACGACGTCTTCGTGTCGGCTTTCGACAACGAGACCCTGGCGACGATGGAGGACCAGGCGCGTTTCCGCCTGTCCGACCTGGCGCAATACGGCGACCGCCTGGCGATGACCACGGACTCCTACGTCATCCATCCGCTCAAGTTCCCCGGCGGCGACATCGGCAAGCTCGCGGTCTGCGGCACGGTCAACGACCTGGCGGTCGGCGGCGCCAAGCCGCTCTATCTGTCCTGCGGCGTGATCATCGAGGAAGGCATCGAAGTCGAGACCCTGCGCGAGATCGCCCGCTCGATGGCCAAGACGGCGCGCGAGGCCGGCGTCATGGTCGTCACCGGCGATACCAAGGTCGTCGACAAGGGCGCCTGCGACAAGCTCTTCATCAACACCACGGGCATCGGCGTCATCCGCACCGGCATCGACCTCGGCGCGGGCAAGGTGAAGCCGGGCGATGCGATCCTGGTCAACGGCCTGCTCGGCGATCATGGCGCGGCGATCCTGAACGCGCGCGGAGACATGAAGCTCTCCACCCCGCTGGAGAGCGACTGCGCGGCGCTGCACGGGTTGATCGACACCCTGCTCGCGGCGGCGCCCGGCACGCGCTTCCTGCGCGACGCGACGCGCGGCGGCATCGCGACCGTGCTGAACGAGGTCGCGGATGCGTCCCAGGTCGGCATCGAGATCCACGAGGACAAGACCCCTTTGCGTGCCGAGGTGCGCGGCTTCTGCGAGATATTGGGGCTCGACCCGCTCTATCTCGCCAACGAGGGCAAGCTCGTCACCGCCGTGCCGGCCGACCAGGCCGACGCGGCGCTCGCGGCGATGAGGGCGCATGCGCTCGGGCGCGATGCCGCCGTCATCGGTCACGCCACCGACGGCCGGCCCGGCCGCGTCGTCATGCATACCGTTTTCGGCGGCCGCCGCATCGTCGACATGCTGGTCGGCGAGCAGCTTCCCCGCATCTGCTAGGAGAGAAGAATGAATCCGATCGATCCGATGGACGCCACCGTCGTCCGCATCAAGGACCAGGGCGAAGTCAAAGAGCTCACTTACAACGGCGCCATGACCAAGCATATCGGCACGCTGTGGTGGGGCACCGCGGTCGGCTACCGCGCGATGCAGGCCGCGGCGCAGGCGCTGTCGTCGGACGGGCTGTGGAGCCGCGACGACCTCTACGTCGTCAGCGCCCATCCGGGGCCGGGCGTGCGCGATGCCGTCGACTACGTCACGGGCGCCGCGGCGAAGGACCGCTACAAGGTCGTGCTCGACGACAAATGCGGCATGAAGTGCAACAGCGCCATGAAGTTCGAATGGTGGGTGAGCGACGGCCGCCGCACCGCCTTCGTGCGTCTGCGCGAGGACTTCGTGCCGCGCGCCTTCTATGAACTGTCCGACCGGCTCGGCACCGACGACGAGAGCGAAGAGGACACGCGCCAGTTCGAGATATCAAAAGTTACATTGTCGACGCGCATCTGGTCGTCGCCGCTGGAGCGCAATTTCACCGTCGAAATGTTCGACAGCGCACTGAAGCCGGGCGAATTGCCCACCGACATGCAGCGCGCGGACTATTGGGACGACATCGTGACGAAGAAGCCCGCCGCATAAGGAACCGCAGGGCCGATGCATGCGTTCGAAAGCGCATGCTATCGTCCCTGCACACCATCAAACGTTATCCACCTGACATTTCGCAGCCGGTCTTCGCGCACTATCCGGCGATGAAGCTCGGCGAGGATGCCGCGGTCGACCACTATGCTCTGCTGCTCGCGCCGCTCGCCGATCGCATGATCGCGACGGCGCGGCAGAGCGAATGGGTGCTGACCTCGCCGCCGGTGCGCAACCTGCCGAGCGGCGCCAACCTTCTCTGCGAACGCCTGCAGCCGCTGCTGCATGGGACGCGGCTGGAGCGGCTGCGGCTGACCGACGACGCGCGGTTCGAATCCAATGACGCGTTCCGCGATCACGGCGACTACGCCAGGCTGGGCTACGAAGAACGCCGCAGGGCGCAATACCGCGTCGGAGACGTGGCGTTCGACCGCGCCGCGCTCGAAGGACGCAACGTCATCTTCGTCAACGACATCAACGTCACCGGCTCGCAGCTGCGCTGGATCGAGCAGGTCCTGGAGACCGCCCGCCCCCGCGCCATCCACTGGCTCCTGATCCTGAACACGCTGCCGAAGATCGGCCGCCGCTTCCCGCGGCTCGAGGACGAGATCAACCGGTCCCGGTTTGCGGAACACGGCGAGCTCGCCTCGTTCCTGAGCAGCGCACGCTTCCACTACACGACCAAGCTCGTCGCGAGGCTGCTCGGCTGTGGCGGCGACGCATTGCGGCGCATCCTCGCGGCGCTCGATCCGGCAAAACGGCGCGGGCTCGTGCGCGCGCTGTTCGCGGACGGCCTCTACAGCGAGGAATTCCTGCGGGAGAAGTTCGCCGCCGTGCTATGATCCTGGCATGTTCGCGATCGCTCACCGCATCCCGATCATCGAGCCCACGGTCTATGCCGGCGACTATACCGGCATCCCGTTCGACCGCGCCGATCCGCGCTTCGACGATCCGCTGGTGCCGCTCGACGACGTGGGCGTGGCTTATGAATCGCATCACGCGCGCAGCGACGGCGGCAATTGGCCGTACCACGCGCCGATCGCTGGGGCGCGCAAGGACATGTGGCTGCGAAGATCGGCGGCCGGCATTCTCGCGCGCGTGAATGCGCGTCTCGCACCGCACGGCGCGGAGCTGTTCGTGCTCGACGGCTATCGTCCCATGGAATGCCAGCGCGGCTTGTGGGATTTCTTCGTCGAGGAAGGCAGGCAGGCCGGCATGGCCGACCCCGAAGCCTATGCGGAAGAGCACGTCTTCGATCCCCGCCCCTTCGACGCGGCCGCACCCTCGACCTGGCCGGCGCATGTCTGCGGCGCTTCCGTCGACCTCACCCTGCGCGACCGCCTCAGCCACGAGATATTCGACATGGGCGTGCGCTTCGAGGACATCTGCGCTGAGAGCGCCAACGACTATTTCGAGCGGCAGCTCCTTGCGGGACGCATAGCTGCCGACGACCGGCGCCTGTGGAACCGGCGGCTGATCCACTGGGCGATGAGCGCGGAGGGTTTCCTCAACGATCCCTTCGTGTTCTGGCACTACGACTGGGGCAATCAGCTCTATGTGAAGGTCCGCCGCGCGCTGTTCGCGGATGCACCCAAAGCCGCCTGGTACGGCTATATCGGCCCGCCATAGGGTCCAAAATCTTTGTGATCGGGATTGACCTTGGCCTGCGCCGCCCCGAGATAAGGGCGGCGATTTCCATGGTGGGGTGAGACCGATGATCCGCAAGCTTCTGTTCGCATGCCTTCTGGCCACGCCGGCTTTGGCCGAGACACCCGTCGACCAGCTCGCCAAGCCGCCGGCCGACGCGACGGTCTGGTCGATCTCGTCGAGCAACGGCGCCGCCCACCACGGCTCGATCTCGCTGTGGACCGACAAGGACGGCACGCACTGGTCGCGCTTCAGCTTCAACCTGCGCGGCTTCGTCAGCGAGATCGACGAGCAGAACCGCTTCGCCTCCGACGGCACGCTCACGAGCCTGGTCGTGCGCGGCAAGACCCCGCAAGGCGACGCCGCCGAGACCTACGAGGTCAAGGACGGCACCTATAGCTTCACCAGCCCGGTCGATCACGGCACCGGCAAGGTGGTGCCCGGCCTCGACTATGTGAGCTTCGGCGGCACGCCGGACTCCTTCATCTTCATCCTGAACGACATGCTGAAGTCGCCGGACAAGTCGGTGAACCTCCTGCCGTCCGGCCGCGGCTCGATCGCGCCGCTGACCACGCTCGAAGTGAGCAACGGCACCGAGAAGAAGACGCTTACCGCCTATGCCGTCACCGGCTTCGGACTGTCGCCCTTCCCGGTGTGGTTCGACGGCGACAAGTTCTTCGGCACCGCCGGCGTGATCGCGTTCCTTCCGCCCGCCTGGGAGAAGGTCGGCGCCGATCTGAGCAAGGCGCAGGACGACGCGCTGGCCAAGCTGGCGCCTGCGCTTGTCGCTTCCATCGCCAAGCCCGCGGGCACCGTCGCGTTCAAGAACGTCGAGCTCTACGACTCCGCCGCGCGCAAGTTCCTGCGCGGCCAGACCGTCGTTGTCGCGGACGGCCGCATCGCCGCGGTCGGCGCGCATGCGAAGATCCCGGCCAAGGCCGAGGTGATCGACGGCACGGGCAAGACGCTGATCCCCGGCCTGTGGGACAACCACCAGCATTACGGCGACGATTCCACCGGCCCGCTGCTGCTCGCCTCGGGCATCACCAGCGTGCGCGATCCCGGCAACCAGCAGGACGAATTGCTGGCGCGCAAGAAACGCATCGACGACGGCCAGCTGCTGGGCCAGCGCATCGTGCCGTCGCTCTTGATCGACGGTCCCGGCCCGTATACCGCCCAGGTCGCCGAGGTCGTCCACAACCAGGACGAAGCGCTCGCCGCGGTGCACAAGGCCAAGGACAAGGGCTATTTCGGCATCAAGCTCTACGGCTCGCTCGATCCGGCCTGGGTCAAGCCGATGGCCGACCTTGCCCATCAGCTCGGCCTGCACGTGCATGGCCACATCCCGCACGGCATGCGCCCGCTCGAGGCGGTGCATGCCGGCTATGACGAGATCACGCACATCAACTGGGTGATGATGCAGGCGATGCCCGACGACGTGGTCAAGAACTCGAACGGCATGGGCCGCTTCGAAGGCACCGGCAAATACGCCAAGGACGTCGACCTGCATTCGCCGGCGATGACGGCCTATCTCGACGAGCTGGCGTCGCGCCACATCGCGGTCGACCCGACGCTGGTCACCTTCGAGGACCTCTACGTCCCCGACCGCGGCACCTATCCGCCCGCCGACGCGCCCTATGCCGACACGCTGCCGTCGCAGTTCGCGCGCGGCTTCCTGTCCGGCTCCATGGCCCCGACGCCGGAGCTGTCTCGCGAGACCATGCGCGCCAGCTTCGCCAAGCTGACGGATCTGGTGGCCGAGCTGAACAGACGTCACATGTCCATCGTCGCCGGCACCGACGGCGTCGGCTTCGAGCTGGTGCGCGAGCTGGAGCTCTATGTCGAAGCCGGCATGAGTCCCGAAGACGCGCTCGCCACCGCCACCAGCACGCCCGCCAAGCTGTTCAAGGTGTGGGACAAGACCGGCTCGCTGGAGAAGGGCAAGCTCGCGGAGCTGGCGCTGATCGACGGCGACCCGTCCACGCACATGGGCGACCTGCGGCAGGTCGAGCTGGTGATGCGCGACGGCAAGATGATGAAGGCGTCCGACCTGCGCGCGCCCTTGGGCATCTCCGGCGCGCCGAAGAGGTAACTTGCGCCACGCGGAGAATTGAGGAGACTGCCGGGCGTCGCATTCAGCCCGGCGGTCTCCCGTGCACCTCTCCCGCTTCCCGCGCCAGCGCTTCGCCCATCTGCCCACGCCGCTCGAGCCGATGGAGCGGCTGACCAGGCATCTCGGCGGCGCGCGGCTGTGGATCAAGCGCGACGACTGCACCGGATTGGCGAGCGGCGGCAACAAGACCCGCAAGCTCGAGTTCCTGGTCGGCGACGCGCTCGCCAAGGGCGCCGACACGCTGATCACCCAGGGCGCGACGCAGTCCAACCACGCGCGGCAGACCGCGGCCGCGGCGGCGCGCTTCGGGCTCGACTGCCACATCCTGCTCGAGGACCGCACCGGCAACCAGACGCCGGAGTACACCGAGAACGGCAACGTGCTGCTCGACCGGCTGCACGGCGCCGAGCTGTCGCGCTTCGCCGGCGGCACCGACATGAACGCGGCGATGGAAGCGCTCGCGAGCGAGCTGCGCGAAAAGGGCAGGAAGCCCTATGTCATTCCCGGCGGCGGCTCGAACGCGATCGGCGCGCTGGGCTACGCCAATTGCGCGCTGGAGCTGGTGGCCCAGGCCAACGAGCGCGGCCTCAAGCTCGATCACGCCGTGCATGCGACGGGCAGCGCCGGCACGCAGGCGGGCTTCGTCGCCGGACTTGTGGCGATCAATGCGCAAATCCCGGTGCTCGGCATCGGCGTGCGCGCGCCGAAAGAGAAGCAGGAGCAGAACGTCTACGAGCTGGCCTGCCGCACCGTCGAGCACATGGGCGTGCCCGGCATCGTGAAGCGCGAGCACGTCGTCGCCAATTCGGACTATGTCGGACCCGGCTACGGCGTGCCGACGGACGGCATGGCCGAAGCGGTCAAGCTGCTGGCGCGGCTCGAAGGCATCCTGCTCGATCCCGTCTATACCGGCAAAGGCATGCATGGGCTGATCGACCTGGTGAGCAAAGGCTTCTTCGCCAAGGACAGCGACGTCGTGTTCCTGCACACCGGCGGATCGGCCGGCCTCTTCGCCTATCCCGACGCGTTCGACCTGTGAGCAAAACCGTCGGCGTCATCGGCGGCATGGGACCGGAAGCGACCGTCGACTTCCTGCGCCGCATCGTCGCCGCCACGCCGGCGAGGCACGACCAGGACCACATCCGCGTGCTGGTCGACAACAACCCGAAGGTCCCGTCGCGCCTCGCCCATATCGTCGAAGGCACCGGCGCGGACCCGGCGCCCGTGCTGATCGAGATGGCACGCGGACTGGCGGCACAGGGCGCGGACTTCCTGGCCATCCCCTGCAACACGGCGCATCACTATCTCCCGCAGATCGCGGACGCCGTGTCGATCCCGGTGCTCGACATGGTCGCGCTCGCCTCCGCCAAGGCGGGCAGCGGTCGCATCGGCATGCTGGCCTCGCCCGCGCTGAAGACGGTCGGGCTCTACCGGGGCGCGGTGTTTCCGGACGCCGAAGGCGATGCGCGCATCCTGGGCGTCATCAACGCTGTCAAGGCCGGCAACGTCGCCGCCCAGCACCGGCGCGACTATGCGGCAGTCGCGGCCTCGCTCGACGTCGACGCCTATCTCATCGCCTGCACCGAGCTGTCGGTGCTGGGCCCGCCCGGCGGCATCGCGAAGCCGGTCGTCGATGCGCTCGACGTCCTCGTCGCCGAGACGGTGGCGCGGGCGATACGATGATTATAATCATCGCTTGAAAATCGCCTTCGGCAGCATCACATGCATGCCCTTGTTGCGGTCGACGACCTCGGTGGCGTCGAGATCGCCGGCGACGCTGACCAGCATATAGGCGTCGTCGCGGCTCATGTGCTTCACCGTCGCCAGGAAGTCGACCATCTCGCGCACGGCCTTGTGGGCGGCGATGGAAAGATCGTCGTCGAAGCCCATCGCGATGTAGTGCGTCGGCGTCTCGGCGCGCGGATAGGTGATCTTCAAATCCTTGCGCACGACGAATTCGAGCGTGCCGATCAGCGAGGTTTCCAGCGCGGTCACGTCGACCTCGCCGTTGCCCTGCCCCGCATGGCCGTCGCCGATCTCGAACAGCGCGCCCTTGTTGTAGACGGGCAGATAGAGCGTGGTGCCCGCGACCAGCTCCTTGTTGTCCATGTTGCCGCCGCTGATCGTGGGCGGCGTGGAATCGTAGCGCCCGAAATCGGCGGGCGGCGCGACGCCCATGCTGCCGAAGAACGGATGCAGCGCAATCTCGATGCCGGGCGCGAAATTCGCGACCATGCGCTTGCGATCGAGCGGAACGATCTTGATCCGTGCGTAAGGAAAGTCGTCGGTCAATATCCCCGCGCCATAGCGGAAGCCGTTGTAAGCGTAGTCGATCGCGGGCTCGATCTTCCGTATACGGATTTCCAGCGTGTCGCCGGGCTCCGCGCCGTCGATGAAGACCGGGCCGTTCAGGATGTGCCCGCCCGGCCCTTTGTCGGTCACCTGCGCGAAGACGTCGCGCAGCGCCTGCTCGACCTTGTCCGGCGCGACGCCGGCCTTCTCGAGCCCCGCCGGACTGTTGGTCAGCAGGGTGCGGAACACGACCGTGTCGCCCGACTTGATGCGCAGCACCGGCGCGCGCGCGGCGTCGTAGTTGCCCCAGGCGACGGTGCCTGGGCCCGCATTCAAGGTATGGGTCTCGGCCCGCGCCGTACCGCTCGCGAGAACGGCCGCCAAGCACAACCAGCGAAGCATGGTCTTCCCCGGACAAAGGTCGGCAGCCATGCTATGTGGCAAGAGCGGGCATTGCCAGTCGCGGGCCGCGCGCCGGCTTTGCCTGTCGCGGAGCCGGGGTCGGCTTTGCCTGTTGCGGAGCCGGGGTCGGCTTTGCCAGCTGGGGCCAGTTTTGGGGAAAAAATGAACCGGCTCTTCGCGCTTTTCCTGATCACGGCGATGATCCTCGGCATCGCCGTGGGATTGGCGGCACACGAATGGCTGTCCGAGCCACAGGTCGCCTCGCTGGCGGGCGGCATGGGGCTGATCACCACGATGTTCCTGCGCCTGATCAAGATGATCATCGCGCCGCTGGTGTTCACGACCCTGGTCGCGGGCATCGCCCATATGGAGGGCGCCGCCGCCATCGGCCGCGTCGGGGCCAAGACCATTGCCTGGTTCGTGCTCGCCTCGGTCGTGTCGCTGAGCCTGGGCCTCGTGATGGTGCACCTGTTCGAGCCGGGCGTCGGCCTGGCGCTGCCCAAGGAAGCCGGCGTCGGCGATCTTTCGACGACGCTGTCGCTCTCCGACTTCATCACCCACCTCGTGCCGCGCTCCATCGTCGAGGCCATGGCCGACAACGAGATATTGCAGATCGTGGTGTTCTCGGCCTTCGCCGGCACCGCCATCGCCGGCATGAAGGATGAGGTTCCCGCCGTGGTCGCGCTGGTCGAGCAGGTCGCCAGGATCATGCTCAAGATCACCGGCTATGTGATGCTGCTGGCGCCCGTCGCCGTCTTTGCGGCGCTGACCGTGACGGTCGCGCAGCAGGGCGTGGGCATCCTCGACGTCTATGCGACCTTCATCGGCGCCTTCTACCTTGCGCTGGGGCTGTTGTGGCTGCTGCTCCTGGCCGTCGCTTTCGTCGTGCGCCGCGACAACGCGGTGTTCGGCGCGGTGAAGGACCCCGTGCTGCTCGCCTTCTCGACCGCGAGTTCGGAAGCCGCCTATCCGCAGCTGCTCGACCGGCTCGAGGGCATCGGCCTGCCGCGCCGCATCGTCAGCTTCGTGCTGCCGCTCGGCTATTCCTTCAACCTCGACGGCTCGATGATGTACTGCACCTTCGCGGTGCTGTTCATCGCCCAGGCTTACGGCATCGATCTTTCCATCGCCCAGCAGGTCACGCTGCTGCTCCTGCTGATGGTGACGAGCAAGGGCATGGCCGGCGTGCCGCGCGCCTCGCTTGTGGTGATCGCGGCCGCCCTGCCCTATTTCCACCTGCCCGAGGCGGGGCTGCTTTTGATCCTCGCCGTCGACCACATCCTCGACATGGGACGCAGCGCCACCAACATCGTCGGCAACGCGGTCGCCTGCGTCGTCGTGAATGCCTGGGAGGGAAAGAATGCGTAAGCTCGTCACCGCTTTATTCCTTGCCGCTCTCAGCATAGCCGCCGCACCCGAGCAGCCGCAGGAAGCCAACGGCTATACCCGCTACGAATTGCTCGCGCCCGGTTCGGGCAAGTTCCGCATCGTCTACGACATCACCGCGGTCAGGCCCGGCGCCACCGCCTATTTCAATCCCATCCGCAAAGGCAGCACGGCGTCGGACGAGTCCGTCGTCGACCGCGCCACCGGCAAGCCGCTTGCGATGAAGGTGGTGTCGGGCAAGGAGGCGCAAGCGACCGGCTATCCCGATGCCGATCCGACCTATGACTACATCCGCGTCGCGCTTGCGCGGCCCGTGCCCGCCGACGGCGGTGAAGCCCGTTTGCGCATCTTCAAGACCTATGAGGATGCCAAGAGCTACCATCGGGACGGCGACACGATCGTCTTCGAGCGCAGCCTGGGCGTGAAGCGCAACGCGGTGGTGCTGCCCGCAGGCTTTGGGCTCGTCGACTGCAACTATCCCTCGCAGGTGGCGCAGGAAGCCGACGGCCGCCTGCGCATAAGCTTCCTGAACGACACGCCCGCCGAGGCGCCGCTGAGGCTGACCGCGCGGCCGATGACGCTGTCCGCCGCGCCCTCGTCGGTCCGCGACCGCATCGACGAACGCGCGGCGCAGACCCGCGACATCGTCTATGACCTGCGCGAGCCCGAGACGAGCACCTTCGACCTCTATCACGACTATACCGAGGAGCGGGCCGGCACGAGCCGCTACATCAACGTGGTCAGGCCGGGCAGCCATGCCTCCAACCCGTCGGCGCGCAACCTCGACACCGGCGAGACCATCGCCGCGCAGATTTTGAAGGGCGACGCGATCGCCAAGGCCGGCATCAGCGACCCCGACCTGCCCAAGATCGACGCCGATACCGAGATCGTGGTGTTCCCGTTCGCGGCTCTCAAGGACGGCGAGACCATCCGCCTGCGCATGTCCGAGACCTACACCGATACCGGCCGCTACAAGCTGGTGGGCGACGAGCTGGTCTTCGACCGCAGCTTCGGGCGGCCGGCGAACGCGGTCGTGCTGCCGAAAGGGTGGATGCTGACCAACTCCGCGGTGCCGGCGACGATCGGCACGACGCAGGACGGCCGGGTGCGGCTCGACTTCCTCAACCCACGGACCGACGAGATCGGGGTGCTGATCACGGCGCGCAAGGCGCCGTAAACCGGCCCTGCCCATTTGAACCTCGAAATTCCAGGGGGTACCCCCCACCCCCGATTTGGGCTTGCCTGCATCTGCAGCGGCACCGCGACATTTCGAATTCAATTCGGCAAAACAGCGGCTATGCCTTTGGCCAAAAAGAGAAAAGGCCGGAATAAATCGCTGGGCAGAAAAGCCGGTTCCGTACATATGCATGCCGCGCGCGGACGCGGCCTCCTTTCGGGCGCACCTCGGGACGTGAGATGGCGACGGCGAAAGCCGGTTCAAGCCTCGGTAGCGATCACGTTTTGTTACAACCGCTCAGAGGAAGTCGCTGGCGACCAGCGTGCCGGTGCCGTTCACGATCTCGATCACCAGGTCGGCATTCGCCTGATAGCCGGCGGTGCCGTTCTCGTCGATCACCAGGAAGGTGTGGCCCGACAGGTCGCCCGAGTCCGCTGTGAAGAGCAGCGCGTGATGGCCGGTGAGCTGACCCGTGCCGACCGCCGAAGCCAGGTTGGCGTCGAAGGTCGCCGCGTTCAGCGCGCCCGTCGTCACCGCCGCGTCGACGCCGGTCACCGCCGAGATGGTGCTGACCTTGAACAGATCGTTGTCGAAATCCGCGTTGGTGATCGTGTCGTGGCTCGCGCCGGTGGAGTTGCTCACGGCGGCGTAGACGAAGGTGTCGTGCGCGCCGGTCAGCACCGTGAAGCTGTCGCCGCCCCCGGCGCCGGTCACGACGTCGGCGCCGCCATGGCTGAGGTCGAAGCTGTCCCACAGCGCGCCGCCCTTCAGCGTGTCCACGACGGCGCCGCCGACGAAGGCGTAATGGCCGTCGGACTCGATCGTCGCGACGCCGAGCGCGTCGCCCGCCTTCGCGCGTCCTTTCCACAGAGAACGGTGCGACTCGCTTTCATCCGGCACGATTGCACGCGCGGCGTGACATCGCCGCACGTTAGCCGCGTTCAATTTCTATTGAAGGTAGATCAGGCCAGCGCGTCGAGGATCTTGAGCATCACCTCGATGTCGGGCATCGGCGCGACGGAGGCGATCTGCGCCGGCATGCGGCCCTTGACCAGGTCGCTGGTGTCGGCGCCGATCGAGCCCAGCGGCCCGCGGAAGCCGTGATCGCGCCAGCCGATGGTCTGAAGCTCCGCCGACATCAACGCATCGCTCAGGCGCAGCGCATCGGGCACCAGCGACAGGAACGGATGCGCCGAATAGACGGTGGGGCGCGGATAGAGCGCGACGGGCTTGGCGGGACCGCCCGCGGCCTCGACGCGCGCCCAGCGGTCGGGATCCTGCAGGATCCATTCGACGAGCTGGTTCTCGTAGCCGACCACGAGCGGATCGGCGCCCGGCCCGCCCGCGATGTAATCGTCGAACACCTTGCCCGACGAATCCGGCTTGTAGCCCATGCCGCGGAACAACTCGACGAGCTGCGGCAGGATGGTCTCGAGATTGGCCATCGTGGCGACGTCGCCCGACAGCAGGTTGGCGACGAGGCCGGCGAACATGAAGCCCGAATTCGACTTGTTGGGATCGGTCGCGATCAGCCTGACCGTGCCGTAGAGGTCGGGCTGGCCGAGATCCTTCCACGGCCGGTGCGCGATCACCGCGTCGATGATCTGCTTGGCGTCGATGAAATAGTGCGCGTTCTCCTTCTTCGCCATGCCGGCGCGCACCAGGCCCTCGGCGAACGGCGTCCAGGAATAGATCACGATCGGCGAGTTGAAGATCACCTGGTCGCGCAGCACCTTGACGTGGCGCCGCGCCAGCTCGACCAGCGAGCTCGAGCTCGGCCACAGGAACTGCGGCCCGGTGCCGAGCAGCTGCGGATCGCGCACCTGGTCGACCGAGCCTGCGCGGTCGGCGGTGAGCGCCAGGCCGAAATGCTTGAGCGCCTTGACCGTCTTGGGATTCTCGATGAACGCCATCTTCTCGCCGCCGGCATAGCCCTTGAGCGCGGTGACGTCGCCGAGCACGCCGCGCATCGCGGGGCTTCTGCGGAACAGCACCGCGCCCGCGGTGACGGCGGCGCTCGCCCCCAGCGCTCCCAGGCCCAATGCGGCGCGGCGGCTTATCGTCAAGCGGTCTTCTCCAGATCGGATTTCAGCGAGTCTTTCAGGACTTTCAGCGTCGTGTCCAGCTGCTGCATCTCGGGCGCGTCGGCGTCCTGCGCGAATTTGAGGAAGGTCTCGTTCAGCGCGCGCATGGTGTCGCGCGCCTGCTGCACGCGCACCGGCGACGGGTTGGCGTGGCGCTCCAATGTCTGCCAGCCTTCCGCGACGCCCAGCGCGTTGGGCAGGTAGAAGGTGAACATCCGCCTGACCGACATCGCGCGGTCGGGATTCGCGCGCACGTCGGCGATGACGCCGTCGGTCGTCTTGGCCAGCGCCTGCACCTCGCCGCGCATGGTCTGGTCCTGGATCTTGGGCGCCACCTGCTTCAGCCGCGCGAGCGCATCGGACGCGTCGTCGATCAGCCCGCGCGCGGTCTCGGCACGGGCGTCGAGCAGCGCTTCGTCGTCCACGCCGGCGCGGCCGCCCGAGCGCAGCAGGTACCAGAGCCCCGCGAACACGCCCGCCGTCACGACCGCGCTCAGCCACAGCGGAAGGCTCAAGCCCAGCGCTAGCGCCGGAAAGGCGACCGCTGCGGCCAGCCCTGCGATCAGCGTTGCAGATTCGCGTCCCATCCGCGTCAATTGTATCCGCGCACCGAGCGGAAGGCCTCGGTGAGATTGTCCCTGCCGTCGAACACCCGCGCGCGCGTGAGATCGGCCAGCTCGTCGAGCTGCGACTTGTCCGCGTCGCCGAAAGTGACGCCGAAGATCGGCACGTCGTGGCCTTCGCGGCGCCAGGCATCGGCGAAGCCGTCATGCGCGTCGGAGCGCCCGTCGGTCATGATCACCACCGCGGCGAGATACTGGCCGCTGTCGAGATAGGGCTTCATCTCGGTCAGCGCGCGCTCGGCGCAGGCATACATGTCGGTGCCGCCGTCGGCATGCTGGGTCCCGACCCATTGCAGCAGGCGTGCCTGCGACGGGCTGGTGCCGTCGCCCTGCGCCACGTCGCGCACCGAGGCGTCGAAGGGCAGGAGCATGATCCGGTCGTTCGGCGTCCACTGGATCAGGCTGCGCGAGGCGGCTTGCGGATCGAACAGCGTGCCCATCGCGGCCTGGACCTGTTTCTCGCCCTCGCCCTGCATCGAGCCCGAGAAGTCGAGGCAGATCGCGGTCAACGACGGGCGGCGCAGCACCTCCTGGTACAGCAGCAGCGCGCGGCCGATCACCTTGGGCTCGGGCAGCGCGATAGAGGTCACGACCTTGGACGGGTTGAAGTTCCATTCGGGCTCGGCCGGCGCGGGCCGCGCCATGCCGGGCGCCGTGCGCCGCCCGGACTGCGCGATCTGCGCCTGAACGTCGGCGCTCAACATATGAGCCTGCAGCTTGTCGAAGAAGTCGTGGGTGCTCTTGTCCTGGCCGTGCTCGACGTAACCCAGCGGCGCGTCGGCATAGGTCGCGCCGTCCGCCGGATAGATCGCATAGAGCAGCTCGCCGCCCTGGCCCTTCAGCGCGTCGTTGGTTTCCTTCAGCACGGCCTCGTAGTTCCACATGCCGTCGTAGGGACGCCCCGCCTTGGCGCCGGCGAGATAGAGGTCCTTCAGCCATCCCGACGAGCCCGACGAGCGCACCACGCCCTTGAGCAGCGCCTTGACCTTCTCGCGCGCGTTCGCGTCGTCCAAGGCGCGCGGGTCGAGGCGGTCGGGCTGGCCGAAGGCGGAGGCGAGCATGGCGAGATAGGCCGACGCCCCGGAGTTGGATTGCGTCGCCGAGGTCATCAGGAAGGTCAGCTTGCCCGCGCTGACGGCGGCCAGGATGTCCTCCATCCGCACGGTCTTGCCGACCCAGCCCAGCTCGCGCGCCTTGCTCATGCGCACGCCCAGGATCACCGGAGTCGTCGCGATGGACTTCAGGTCCTTCACCCGGCGATGCGCGTCGTACATGTCGAGCCACAGGCTGGACGCCGGCCACACCGCGTCGATGTCCGGCGCGTTCTGCTCGGACAGCATCAATCCGATATCCAGCGAGCCTTTGTAGTCGATGGTGCAGGTGACGCCCTGGTCGCTGCAGAACTGCTGCACGATCGGCTCGAAGGTCTTCTGCTCCGAGCCGGCGACGATGTGGAACGTGCCGCCGCTCCCGCCGCATCCGGCAAGAGCGAAGGCGGCAACGGCGAACGCAACCGCGAGCGCCGAGCCGCGGCGTCGCACGGCCGCAAGCTTAGTGCCGCGGCCGCTTGCGGGCGCGAGCGCGCTGCTCACGCCGCCGGCCCTTGCGCCAGCGCGGCCTTGAGCGCCGTCGTCTGGCGGTCCATTTCCTGCTCGACCAGCGCGCGCTTGCGGCGGCCCTCGGCCTGGACGCGCAGCACGCCCTGGATCGTGTCGATCAGGTCCTGGTTGGTCTTCTGCAGCGTTTCGATGTCGACGATGCCGCGCTGCGACTGGGTCTCGATGTCGACGGCCTGCGTCTTCATCATCTCCGACGCCTGGCGCAGCATCTGGTTGGTCGTGTCGGTGACCGTCTTCTGCAGCTCCAGCGCCTCCTGCTGCCGCGTCAGGCCGAGGATCAGCACCATCTTCTGCTTCCACGCCGGCACGGTCAGCGTCACCGAGGCCTGCAGGCTTTCGATGAGCGTCGTGTCGCCGCTCTGCACGATGCGGATCTGCGGCATCTGCTGGATCGCGATCTGGCGCGCCTGCTGGAGATAGAGCACGCGCTTCTCCAGCCGGTCGAGCGACTGCGTCGCGTCCTGGTATTGCTGCGCCGCCATGACGTCGGCCGAGCCGTCGCCGCCGGCCTTGGCCTTCTGCTCGAGCTCGACGAGCTTGCCGCGCCTAAAGTCGTCGGCGAAGGCCTTGCCCGCCGCGATATAGGCGTCGAGGTTGCCGATCGAGTCGCGCGTCTGGTCGTGCAGCCCGTCGAGCATCGTCACGTCGCGGCGCAGGGTGTCGATGCGCTTCTCGAGCTCCAAGGTGATGCGGTCGATCTGGGCGGCGACGGTCTCGAAGCGCTGCTGGAAGCGGAACAGCCGGCGCCTGAGCCCGCCGAACAGCTTTGTGAAGAAGTTCTGCTTCTGCAGCTCGGTCGGATCGAGGCCCTTGGCCTTGGAGATGATGTCGGTGAGCAGGTCGCCGGTGTCGCCGAGCTCGCGGTTCTTGGTCTGCGACAGGATGCGGTCGGCGAAGCCCGCGACCTCCTGCTGCGCGCGCTCGCCGAAGGCGGTGATCTGCGCGGTGTCGGCGATGTCGATGCCGGACTTGATCGCGGCGACCTTGCCGCTCTCTACGGGAATGACCGCGGGCGTGGCGGTCGAGGTCGTGACGTCGCTCATGGAGTCCCCTCTTCAGCTGGCCCTTCGTATGACGGTTGCATGACGGTCTTGCGACAGTCGGCGGGGGCCGCACTTCTAATATGGGGACCGAATTTGAAGCCTCTGCCGGCCCCGGAAAAAATCTTCGCAGCCCCTCTTGCGCGTCTTAGTGTTATAGCTATATACATCACTGCGTCAGCAACCCGCCACTGGGCAAAGGACGGAGTAAGACCATGCAAATGCTCGCAAATATCGTTTTCGGCGCTGCTTTGGCCGGCTTCTCCCTGGGTCCTGCGGCTTGGGCCGACGCGGCCAAGCTCAACCACCAGCTCTGCGGAGCGGTGATGACCCTGGCCGGGCTGGAACAGGCCCAATCGCCGCTCGACCACGCCGTCGCCAAGGCGCGCTCGGCATTCACCCACTAACCGACTCGCGAGGGCAAGCTGGAACACGCAATGGACGATGCCTGGAACGACCATCAGCCGATCTATCGGCAACTGCGCGACCGGGTCATCGCGATGATCCTGGACCGCGTGCTGAACGAGGGCGATCCTTTGCCTTCGGTGCGCAACGTGGCCGCGGAATTCCGCGTCAACCCGCTGACCGTGCTCAAGGCCTATCAGCAGCTTGCCGACGAGCAGATCGTCGAGAAGCGGCGCGGGCTGGGCATGTTCATCAACGCGGGTGCGCGCGAGCTGCTGCTGAAAGCGGAGCGCCAGCGCTTCTTGTCCGAGCAGTGGCCGAACATCCACGCCACCATCCAGCGCCTTGGGCTCACGTCCGAGGAGCTTCTCAACTCCAGCCCCGCAACGGAGCGCTGACACCATGGCATGCATAGAAGCGAAGGGCCTGACCAAGACCTTCGGCGCGACCACCGCGCTGGCGGGCATCGACCTCAAGGTCGAGGAAGGCAAGATCCTGGGGCTGATCGGCCCCAACGGCGCGGGCAAGAGCACGCTGCTCAACGCGGCGCTGGGCCTCATCCCGTACGAGGGCGAGCTGAAAGTGCTCGGCCGGGACCCGTGGACCGCGCGCGACACCTTGATGCGCGACGTCTGCTTCATCGCCGACGTGGCGGTGCTGCCGCGTTGGATGCGCGTGCATCAGGCGCTCGACTATGTCCAGGGCGTGCACCCGCGCTTCGACCGCGCCCGCGCCGAAGCCTTCCTCGCCAAGACGCAGATCAAGAAGACCAGCAAGGTGCGCGAGCTGTCCAAGGGCATGGTCACCCAACTGCACCTGGCGCTGGTGATGGCGATCGACGCCAAGCTCCTGGTGCTCGACGAGCCCACGCTCGGCCTCGACCTGCTCTATCGCAAGCAGTTCTACGACACGCTGCTGAACGACTATTTCGACCATAGCCGCACCATCATCGTCACCACCCATCAGGTCGAGGAGATCCAGCAGATCCTCACCGACATGACCTTCATAAATCACGGCCGCATCGTGCTCGACTGCTCGATGGACGAGTTCGAGACGCGCTACGTCGAGCTCACCGTCAAGCCCGACAACCTCGCCGCCGCGCGCGCGCTCGGGCCGATCAACGAGCGCCAGGTGCTCGGCCGCAGCATCCTTCTGTTCGACCGCGTCGACCGCGAGAAGCTCGCCCCCCTGGGCGAGGTCCGCACCCCTTCCATCGCCGATCTGTTCGTGGCCGTGATGACCGCGCCCCAAGGAGCCGCACAATGAGCGTTTCGTCCGTCGTGGAAACCGAGGCCGCGCGTCCGACGGCCGCCGCCTCTTCGACCAGCCCGTTCTACTGGTCGGTCCGGCGCGAGATCTGGGAATACCGTTCGATCTATCTGGCGCCGCTGATCGCGGCCGGGCTGGTGGTGCTGGGCTTCTTCGTCCGCGCCGCGCATCTTCCGGCCCTGGTGCGCGAGACCGAGAACCTGCCGCCGGTGGCGCAGATGCTCCGCCTCGCCGTGCCTTTCAGCATCACCGCGCTGGCGATCACGCTGACCGGACTGATCGTCGCGTTCTTCTATTGCCTGGGCGCTCTCTACAACGAGCGCCGCGACCGCTCCATCCTGTTCTGGAAGTCGCTGCCGGTCTCCAACACCACGACCGTGCTGTCGAAGGTGTTCGTGGCCCTCGCCGTCATCCCGGCGGTGGTCTTCCTGGTCACCCTGGCGACGCAGCTCATCATGCTGCTGATCGGCACCGCGGTGCTGGCCGCGAACGGCGTCAGCGCCGCGACGCTGTGGGCGAACTGGCCGTTCGTGAAGATGGCGGCGTTGTTCGCCTATATCCTCGTCGTGATGATCCTGTGGTATGCGCCGATCGCAGGCTGGCTGCTGCTGGTCTCGGCCTATGCGCGCAGCATGGCGATCCTGTGGGCGGTGCTGCCGCCGCTGGGCCTGATCATCGCCGAACGCATCGCGCTCGACACGTCTTACGTCGCCGACCTGGTCGACTATCGGCTGAACGGCTTCATGAGCCTCGCCTTCTACTACAAGAAGGGCATGACGCTCGGCGATCCGCTGGCACTGGCGACGCCCGCGCATTTCTTCGGAAGTCCCGGCCTGTGGAGCGGGCTTGCGGTGGCGGCCGCCTTGATCGTCGCCGCCATCTGGCTGCGCCGCAACCGCGAGCCGATCTAGACGCGGCCGTCCGGCATCATCACGACGGGCTGCAGCCGGCTGAAAGGCCGGCTCAGCCTGTCGAAATGCGCGTTGTAGAAGGGATCGCGGTCGAAATACTTGCGCCAGCGATTGGCAAGCACCGCGCGCTCGCCGAGGCTGCGCATATGGTCCTCGTTGGTCTTGCTGTAGCCGCGCGACTTGGACTCGAAGTGGTACAGCGTCGCGAAAGGCTCATAGACCACCGCATAGCCGCGGTCGCGCGCGCGCAGGCAATAGTCGGTGTCGTTGAACTCGACGCGCAGATAGATCTCGTCGAAGCCGCCCAGCTCGTCGAACAGCGCCGCGCGCGTCGCCATGCAGGCGCCGGTCACCGCCAGCACGTTGCGCTGCAGCACCGTGCGGCCCAGGTAGCCGCCGTCGCTGGGCAGCTCGCCCATCCCCTCATGCACC
The DNA here is from genome assembly GCA_019247845.1 of Alphaproteobacteria bacterium. Taxonomy (GTDB): domain Bacteria; phylum Pseudomonadota; class Alphaproteobacteria; order Micropepsales; family Micropepsaceae; genus Rhizomicrobium. The sequence goes on from JAFBAL010000063.1 coordinate 40,702, forward strand.
GCGCCGCCCGAGACGCCGATCAGGACGCCCGCATGCTGCACCGTGCCGTCCTCGTAGAGCAGCCGCGCGCCGACCACGCCGACCTCGGGCCTGAGCGCGGTGGACACCAGCTCGGCGAGCCAGTCCTGCGACAGCACGACCGTGTCGTTGTTCAGGAACACCAGCACCTCGCCGGTCGCGTGCCGCGCCGCGAGATTGTTGATGGCCGACCAGTTGAAGCGGCCGTTGAACGGGATGACGCGCACGCCGTGGCGCTCGGCATAGGTCTTGAACAGCTCGTGGGTCTTCTGCTCGCAGCTGTCGTTGTCCATCACGATGATCTCGACTTCGCCCGGATAGGCGCCGCGCGAGGCGAGCACGCTCTGGATGCATTGGTCGAGAAGCTCGGCGCGGTCGCGCGTGGGCACGATGATCGATACCTTCGGCGCCGTCTCGGGCAGGCCCCATTGCACGCGCTGGCAGTTGGGCAGCGAGCGGCCGAGCGCGTCGGCATGCGGGCGGACCTCGGCGGTGCGGCCGGCGCGCTCCAGATGGGCGCGGATGCAGTCGAGCGTGCCGGGCTCCTCGCCGCGGAACGGCGCGAAGCGGTGATAGAGCACGCGGTTGATGTGCACGATCTGCTCGGGCTTGAGCTTCTCCACCAGGCGCAGCAGCAGGTCGAGGAAGAGCGCGTCGGGCGCGCGGTTCGAGCCGCCGATCTCGGCCAGCAGCGCCTTGCGGAAGGCGAAGCGCGCGCCGATGTAGTCGTTGGCCAGCAGGAAGTCGTAGTCGAAATCGGGCTTGAGGACAGGCGTGTGATAGACCGCGTCGCCGGCCTCGTCGACCTCGGCCGCGTCCTCGTCGAAATAGACCAGGCCCGCGCGGTTCGCCTGCAGGTGCGTCGCCATCTGCAGCAGCGCGTCGTCGCTCAAGACGTCGCCTTGGCCGAGCGCAAGCACGTACTCGCCCTCGGCCGCGTTGAACAGCTTCTCGAAAGCCGCGGCCTCGTTGCCGGGCAGGGTTCCGTTCGGCGCGCGCACCCGCGCATCGGACCGCGCCGCCCCTTGCAGGAAGGCGTCGCGCTCGCTGCCCGGCGCCGGGCTCGACGAGACCACGACGCATTCCCAGCCGGGATAGATCTGGCGCTCGAGACTCGCCAGCGACCGCGACAGCGAGCGCGTGTCCTCGCCGTCGTCGGCGATGATCACGCTAATCAGCGGGCGATAGGCGAGCCTGGCCGCGGCCTGCTCGAGCTTGCGCCGGCTGGTGGCGAGCAGCCGGTCCGTCTCGTGGCCGTAGTCGTCGTACATCGACAGCGGGAACGCCGCGCCGTCCAGCGCGCTGGGCAGGTGGTTCTCGATGCGGCCGAGGGCGGTCTTGAGCAGGCCCAGCTCGCGGCGGATCTCGACCATGGAATCGAAAACCTGGCTCTGGCCGAAATTCACCCGCTTGGGCATGGCGATCGCCGCGTGGGTCACCGCGTCGCGCACGCTGAGCAGGCGCTCGGTCTGGAGCAGGCGGTGGTGCGCCGCGGGGATGATGAACGAGAAGCCGTAGGTCCCCGGTCCCCCGAACGCGTCCTGCAGATCGCGGCGGAAGCGGTTGCATTCGGTGACGCCGACGAAGGCGTTGTCGAGCAGGATCTCGACGCGGACGGGCTCGTCGAGGCCGATGAAGTTGGCCGCCCAGCCGCGGATCTCGAAGGCCGAGACGTCGTCGATGGCGCCCGCGATCTCGCGCGAGGCATCCAGCCCGGCGAGCAGCGGGCGCTTGTCGCGGATGCGCGCGGCGATCTCCTCGCCGGCGGGCATGCAGACCCGCACGAAGAACACCGGATCGCGCAGCACCGCGCTCAGGATCTGCCGCCAGGTGCGCGCCTTGCGGATCGCCGAGCGCGTGGCCTCGTCCAGCGGCAGCTCGCTCGCCACCCAGTCGACGATCTCGGGCCCGGGAAACACCGAAATGCGGAAATGCGGCAGCGCGCGGTTGTTGAGCAGCGCGCTCAGCACGTTCTCCTCGAACTCGGCCGAGGCGATGAAGTTCGAGATGGAGTCGTCCAGGGGCAGAAGCGCCCGCTCTTCGGCCACTTGCCGGCTCTCGGGATCGCGCCCGAGGAAAAGTCTATAGCCGTGGACGCCGTTCTGGCTCGACATGTCGATGACCGATGTGACGCACTATATCGGACAGTATAGCTCCGCCTAGCAAGCCGTCGGAAATTGAGGCAAATCAATGTGCGAGCGGTTCTCAGATGAATCGCTTCTAAGTTGTTTCATCTCCTTCCTTACGGCTGGACTTTTCGACACGAAAGGAGGAAGAGACGGGAAATTCTTTACCCGGAACGGCTCACGGTAAATTGTAAACTTTTGTCGCGGCGGAGGCCCATGGAAGTCTTGACGTTGCCGATCGCGCCCGTGGTGCTCCTCAAACCCGCCAGGCACGGCGACTCGCGCGGCTACTTCACCGAGGCCTATAGCAAGCGCAGGCTCGCCGAAGCCGGGCTGAACTTCGATTTCATCCAGGACAACCTTTCGCTCAGCGCCGAGCGCGGGACGATCCGCGGCCTGCACTTCCAGGCCGCGCCGTCGGAGCAGACCAAGCTGGTCTCGGTGCTGCGCGGCGCGGTGCTCGACGTCGTCGTCGACATCCGCGCCGGATCGCCGACCTACGGCAAGCATGTCGCGGTGGAGCTTTCCGCGGAGAACGGGCTGCAGCTGCTCGCGCCGCGCGGCTTCGCGCACGGCCTCTGCACGCTCGTCCCCGACACGATGGTGGCCTACAAGGTCGACGGCTACTACGACGCCGCGAAGGATTTCGGGTTGCGTTGGGACGATCCCGATTTGGGAATCGCCTGGCCCATCGGCGCGGGCGAAGCCAAAGTCTCGGACAAGGACCGCCGCCAGCCGCTGCTCAGGGACCTGCCCGCCTATTTCGCCTATCGGGGCGACGCGGCATGAAGACGCCGATCATGGGCAGCAGCACATGAAGACGCCGATCGCGGGCAGCAGACCATGAAGGTGCTGGTCACTGGCGGCGCGGGCTTCATCGGCTCCGCGGTGGTGCGGCGGCTTGTGGCGGAGCCCGGCGTCGAGGTCGCCGTCTTCGACGCGATGACCTATGCCGCCAACCCGCGCACCTTGGGTGCGCATGCCGGGCGCCTCGCCTTCTATCGGCAAGACATCTGCGATGCAGCCGCGGTCGGGGCCGCCTTCGCCGAGTTCCAGCCCGACGTCGTCATGCACCTGGCGGCCGAGTCGCATGTCGACCGCTCGATCGAGGAGCCTGCGGCCTTCGTGAAGACCAACGTCGTCGGCACGCAGGTCCTGCTCGACGCGGCGCTGGCGCATTGGCGCGCGCTCGATGGCGGCGCCCGCGACCGCTTCCGCTTCCTGCATATCTCCACCGACGAAGTGTTCGGCTCGCTGACCGAGACCTGCCCGCCTTTCTGCGAGACCACGCCCTACACGCCGCGCTCTCCTTACGCGGCATCGAAGGCGTCGTCGGATCACCTGGTGCGGGCCTGGTCGCACACCTACGGCCTGCCCATCGTCGTCACAAACTGCTCGAACAACTACGGGCCGTACCAGTTCCCCGAAAAACTCATCCCGCTGATGATCCTGCGCGGGCTCGCGGGAGAAGCGATGCCGGTCTACGGCGACGGGCAGAACATCCGCGACTGGCTGTTCGTCGACGATCATGCCGAGGCCTTGTGGCTGGCGGCGACGCGCGGGCGCGTCGGCGAGACCTATGCCGTCGGCGGCTCGGCCGAGCGGCGCAACCTCGACGTGGTGCAGACCGTCGCCGACCTGCTCGACGAGCTCCAGCCGGGCAACGCGCCGCGGCGGGGCCTCATCGGCTTCGTCGGCGACCGGCCCGGTCACGACCGCCGCTATGCCATCGACAGCGCCAAGATCCGGCGCGAGCTTGGCTGGGCGCCGCGCCATTCCTTCGAGGACGGCTTGCGCCGCACGGTCGCGTGGTATGTCGCCAATCGCGACTGGTGGCAGCCGATCGTGGACGGCGTCTATCGGCTCGAGCGCCTGGGAACATGGTAGACAAGCCTCGCACGGTCCTCGTCATCGGCAAGACCGGGCAGCTGGCGCGCGAGTTGGCGCGCAGCCCATGGCCCGCCGGCTGGCAGGCGAGTTTCGCGGGCCGCGACGCGATCGATCTCGCTTGTCCCGACGCGGCGGCCGCGTGCGTCGAGGCCGCGGCGCCCGAGATGGTCGTCAACGCCGCCGCCTATACCGCGGTGGACAAGGCCGAGAGCGAGCCCGGTCTCGCCGATGCGGTGAACGCAGTCGCACCCGGCGCCATCGCCGCCGCTTGCGCGCGGATGAACGTCCCCTTCGTCACGGTCTCGACCGACTACGTCTTCGACGGCGCCAAGCGCGGCGCCTATGTCGAGAGCGATCCGGTCGGGCCCATCGGCGCCTATGGCCGCAGCAAGGAACGCGGCGAGCGCCTCGTCCGCGAGGCGCACGGCCGGCACCTGATCCTGCGCACCTCCTGGGTGTTCGGCGCGCTGGGCAACAATTTCGTGCGCACCATGCTGAGGCTGGGCGCCGAGCGGAAAACGCTCAAGGTCGTCGCCGACCAGCGCGGCAAGCCGACCGCCGCCGCCGACCTGGCCGCGGGCGTGATCGCGGCGGCCGCCGGGCTTGCGGGGGATGCGAGCCTCGCCGGCACCTATCATCTCGCCAACGAGGGCCCGACGAGCTGGCACGAATTCGCGCGCGCGATCTTCGACGGCGCCAAGACGCGCGGCGCGGCCGTGCCCGACGAGGTTCTGCCGATCGCGACGGCCGAATATCCGACGCCGGCCCGGCGCCCGATGAATTCCGAGCTGGATTGCGAGCTGTTCGCACGCCGCTTCGGACTGCGGCAACGTGACTGGCGACTGGCGCTTAAGGATGTGCTGGACGAATTGTTGACCTGAGCTTCGGTTCGGCGTCTTGAGGGGACCATGGCAATCACGCGCGGCATCGTACTGGCTGGAGGACTCGGCACGCGGCTCTATCCGCTGACCTTGAGCATCAGCAAGCAGCTCTTGCCGATCTACGACAAGCCGATGGTGTACTACCCGATCTCGACCCTGATGCTGGCCGGCATCGCCGAGATCGCGATGATCACCACGCCCGAAAGCAGGCCGCTGTTCGAGCGCCTGCTGGGCGACGGCTCGCGCTGGGGCATGCGCTTCTCGTATATCGAGCAGCCCTCGCCCGACGGCCTGGCGCAGGCCTTCATCCTGGGCCGCGAGTTTCTGGGCGGCGGGCCGGGCGCGCTGGTCCTGGGCGACAACCTGTTCTACGGCCACGGCATGACGGAGACCGTGCGCCGCGCGGCCATGCGCGAGAAGGGCGCGACCATCTTCGCCTATCAGGTGGACGATGCGCGCAGCTATGGCGTGGTCGATTTCGACGGCGACGGCCGCGCGATCCATCTGGAAGAGAAGCCGAAGGATCCGCGCTCGAACTGGGCGGTGTGCGGGCTCTATTTCTACGACGAGCGGGTCTGCGACATCGCGGCCTCGGTCAAGCGCTCGGCGCGCGGCGAGCTCGAGATCACCTCCGTCAACCAGGCCTATCTGGAGCTGGGCGGCCTGTACGTCGAGAAGCTCGGGCGCGGCTTCGCCTGGCTCGACACCGGGACCTACGACAACATCGTCGAGGCCGGCAACCTGGTGCAGACGCTGGAGCGCCGCCAGGGCGCCAGCATCTGCTGTCCCGAAGAGATCGCGTTCCGCAACGGCTGGATCGATCACGCGCAATTGGCCGAGCTCGCCACGCCGCTGATCAACACGCCCTATGGCCGCTATCTCGACCTCTTGGCGCGCGAGAGCCGCTGAAGCGACGATGCGGCGCGACGTCGTCTTCGTGCACATCCCCAAGACCGCCGGCTCCTCGCTTCGCGCGATGCTGGAGCGGGCGGCCCGGGACCACACGGTGCTGCGCGACTACGGCAAGGCCAAGGAGACCACGCCGGAGCTTTACGACCTCGTCCATGCCAAGGGCGACGTCGCGGCATTCCGCGAGACCTTCGGCCGCAAGAAGGGCATCCTGCTCAGCGGCCATTTCCCGGCGCGGCGCTATTGGGACTTCTTCAACGCGGAGTCCTTCGTGACCTTCCTGCGCGATCCCGTCGACCGCGTGGTCTCGGAATACAACCACTTCGTCAACCATCACGGCTGGACACGGGGCTTCGAGGCCTTCGTGACCGCGCCGCAATATCGCAACGCGATGACGCGGCACCTGGCGGGCGTCGATCTCGAAAGCTTCGGCTATATCGGGCTGATGGAAAGCTTCGAGAGCGACCTGCCTCGGCTCTGCGCCTATCTCGGTGCCGAGCTGCCGCTGCAGCGGCGCAATCGCGGCGACTACAGCGAGCTGCCCCTGCCGGACGGACACCGCGAGACCATCGCCGCGCTCAACGCCGACGACGCGGCGCTCTATGAGCGCGTCCGCGCCATGCCGCGCGGGCCGCGCGCGCCGGAGGCGGACGGCTATATCGGCCGGGTCGCGCTCACCGGCGGCGGCATCGCCAAGGGCTATCTGTGCCACCGGCAACGCGAGTTCATCGTCGAGATGGAGATCCTGGCCGACGGCCGCGTCGCGGGTTGCGTCAAGGCCGAGCGCTTCAACCGCGCCGCCAAGGCGCGTGGGCTTTCGCGCAGCGGCATGTGCGGGTTCTGGATTGACCTGGGCGACTATGCGCCTGCGGAAGAATACCGTTTCCGGGCGCGGGGCACCGAATACGAATTGCCCGGCTCCCCGCTCCTGCCGTAAAATCCGCGCCATGGCGAAGATCATCAAGCACCCCGAGGTCGAGGACTATTTCGTCGAGCGCACGCTGGACGAGGTGAAAGCCGCGCCGCGCGGGCTGATCCCGGACTACGAGGCGAACCGGCTGATCGTGCTCAAGGACTATCGGTTGGCCGTAGATTTCGACGCTTTCGCGCAGATGAGCGCCAACACGAAGGACGCGCCGGCCGCGCTGCAGAAGCAGCTCAAGAAGCTGCAGGCGACGCATATCCTGCAGGCCTCGCCCACCTCGACCGAACCGCTCCACAAGGCGATCTTCGAGACCTTCTGCAACGGCGATCCGGCGCTGTTCCAGCGGGTGCAGACGGCGATGCGCGCCGCGCACGAGGCGGTGATGGGGCTGTTCCGCACCTGCTTTCCCGACTACGAGCACTTCCGCGTCGTGCCCAGCGTGCGGCTGACCCGCACGATGTTCGAGAACCTGCACTGGGACAACCACAACATCGACGACGACTTCCAGCAGGTGCGCATCTTCGTGAACCTGGACCAGCGGCCGCGCATCTGGAACGTGAGCCACAACTACGTGAACTTCGCGCGCACGGTCTATCGCGACCACGACCTCGCGCGCTTCGCGGGCCGCGATCCCAACGAGATGAACAACTATATCGTGGGCAGCATCCTGGGCGGCACCGCGGGCGCCTGCCGCGATACGCTGCCGCGCCACGTCGTCGCCTTCGAGCCGGGCGAGATCTGGTTCGGCGAGTCGCGCATGATCTCGCACCAGATCTATTACGGCGAGCGGGCGATGGTTTACATGTTCTTCGTCAAGCCCGAAGGCATGCTCGACCGCAAGCGGCGTTTCAACGCCCAGGTCGAGGCGCTGCACGCCTCGTTCGCGCCTGCCCGATAGGATGGGCTCTGCGGTGTTTTCCGTCACCTTGCCCGCGCGCGAGATCGAGCATGACGGGGCGCGCCTGTCCCTGCCCTGCACGGTGCTGGCGGTCGAGGCGCCGGCCGGCGAGACCGTGCGCGAGCGCGTGATCCTGCGCCATCCCGAGCCGGCGCGGCTTTCGGCGCAATACGCCACCGGCGTCGAGCTGAGCCGCGATACGGGCGGCGCGCTGGCGGCCGCGGACTACGAGATCAACGAGAACTGCGGGCATATCCGCGCAGCCGCCGGATTGGACGGCGTCACCGTCGAGGCGCAATACACCGCGCATCCGCATCGCTACGACCTGGTCGGCTTCGACCTCAGGCGCGCGATTCTGGTCCGGCTGGCCGGAACCGCGCGGATCGTGGATCCCGAAGAGTATCGTCCCAAGGCCCCACGCGACGTCGTGCCGGTCCACGGTCTCTATGTCTGGAAGGACGGCGTCGAGGTCATCGACCTGTCGGGCTGGAACGGTTTCGCGCGCCGCGGCGAAGAGGGGCAGTTCCAAAGCCAGAGGCAGGCCTTCCAGGCCGCGCTCGCGCCCGCGCTGGAGACCGCACGGCGCCGCAAGACGATCCGGATCGCCGGCTACGGCGACAGCATCACCACGATGGGACAGCGCGTGGCAGGCATGCACGCCTTCCCCAACGGTCCCGTCCGCGACAAGACGAGCTATTTCTCGCGCTATCCGAAGGACACGGTGGCGAGGTTGCCGCGGGCCAAGTCGGACGACGGCGTGCGGCACACGCGGATCGGCTGGTGCTGGTCGCTGGTGCGGGCCTTCGAGCAGAACGGCATCGCGGCCGAATACCGCAACTGGGGCATCCCCGGCACCGCGGCCGATGCGGGCTCGAAGCTCGACGACAACAAGGTCGAAAGCCATGGCGGCGGGCATCCCGCCCGGCTCGAGCCGCTCCTCGCCGACAATTGCGACATCGTCGTGCTCGCCTTCGGGACCAACGAGATCGGCGAGACGGGCACCGAGGAGCGCATCCAGGGCATCGTCGAGCGCATCCACGGCTCCGGCGCGCGCTGCATCGTTCTCGGCGCGCCGCCGCTCAATCCCTACACCGCGGTGCGCAGCTACGACGCGTGGCGTGAGACCAACGCCGCGATCGCGCGCGCGGCAGAGGCCACCGGCGCCGCCTACCTGCCGCTCGAGAACCTGTTCGCGCTGGGCAACGAAGGCGCGGTCGGACTGTCGCGGCGGTCCTATGCGGCGGGCAGTCTGATCAATCATCCCGGCATATCGGAGCTCCAGGCCATCGGCGGGTTCCTCGCCGCCATGACGCTCTAGGCCCGGCTCTCCGCCTGGCGCCGCTGCCAGCGCTGCAGGTCCTTGCGGACGAAACGGTTGTCCCAGTTCTCCGCCGACACCAGCTCGTCGTCGGTGACGTTGTGTCCCGACAGCCCGTTCAGCGCGCTCACGATGGACACCATGTCCTCGAAATGCGCGGTGGGAACGCCGCGTATCACGCTTGCGGGCCAGGCGATGAACGGCGTGTTCCGCCGCACCACCCGATCGAAGGCCGAGACCAGGGCCTCCGGCAGGATCGCGCTCTTCGTCACGTCGCGCGGCTGGTAGACCTCGAGCTCGCCCTTGGGCTTCTTCACGCCCGGAGCCCGGATCGCGGCGACGCTTTCGAGGACGGCGTCGAACCGCGCCTCGTCGAACGGCCGCCCGATGCGCTCGAACAGCTTGCGCAGATGGGGCGCGGGATCGGCGGTGAACGCCGTGTATTCGAGAGGCATCGCGTCCTTGGGCGCGGCATCGAGCCATTTCTTCAGGAACGCGATCGTCTTGCTCGCATGCAAGGCGGTCCACCATTCCAGGAACGCCGCGTCGTTCTTCTGGAAGCCGGCGATGCTGCGCTCGCTGGTCCAGTCCATGTAGGACAGAAGCTGGCTCGCGGGCTCGCGGTATTGCACGACGTACAGCGCCTCCTTGAGCGTCTTGGGCACCGCAAGCTCCGGATCGTGGCTCTTCTGCAGGGTCAGGCGGCCGGCGCTGTTCGCGCACGGCGCGCGCATGCAGCACCCGCCGCCGTCCAGAGCTTCGCAATAATAGAGCTCGTTCCCGAAATAGGTGCTCAGGATGTTCTGGAAATAGTGATGGCCCGAGCGCGGGATGGTCACGCAGAAAATGTGGTTGAACGGGCGCCTGGCATCGCCCTTCGCAGTCTTCTTACTCATTACTCACGCTGCCTCGATGTAGTTCCGGATCGTCGGATGCGCCTTTTCCTCGCCCTTCAATATCCTCAGCGTCTCGTAGAAATCGGCGTCGAGGCCGAGCGCACCCGCGGCCTGCACGTATTCGCTCCAGATATCTTCCCGTTCGGGCGCGCTGAGCACGGCGCTGCGCAGGCTCCGCACCGCCTCGCGCGGTTTCTCGCGCCGCGCCAGGGTCTTCGACAAGGCCCAATGGACCGCCGCGCGCGTCGGCTGCAGCAGCGCCGCTTCCCGCAAAAAGGTTTCCGACTGCTCGAAATTCTCCAACGCGTAATGCGTGCGGCCCAGCTCGAAAGCGCTGCCGTAGCGCGCGCCGCCCAGCCGCTGCGCCGTCGCGAGCTCCACCAGCGCGTCGTTGAACAGCCTGCGTTTGACCAGGAACTCGCCGAAGCGCAGCCGCACCAGCATCTCGCCCGGCGCGGTGGATTTCGCCTGCTGGAACAGCGCCATCGCCTTGTCGAACTCGCGCGCCTGCCAATGCGCCTTGGCACGGCCGCACAGCTCCAGCGCGTCCTCGCGCGCCGCTTCGGCGGTCTTGCCGTCGGCCTGGGACGCGACCGCCTCCGTATAGACCTCCATCATGCGCCGCACGTTCAGGCGGACGATCTCGTCGCTGACATGGGCGCAGTCGTCGCGCCACGCGACCGGGCGCTCCGACAGCGTGACGCTCTCATAGGTCGGCAGGTAGTCGACCTGGGGGTGCTTGCGCCAGATGTGCTCCGCGGCCGCGCGCTGCACCGACTTCGAATAGCAGTTGGCGACGAAGACGTCGGATTCGGTAAACGTGGATCCCATGGCGACCGGCGAGACCGTGAGCAGGAAGCGGTAGTCCTTGCGTCCGTATTTGTCGAGCAAGCCCAGGATCCTTTCCAGCGCCCCCACGATGTCGTCGTATTCGAGCACGTGAAGCTCGAAGCGCCCGGGATGGAGCTCGGCGCTGGTGCGCATCGGCGGCGAGTTCAGGTAGATGCCCAGCGCCTTGTCGAACCAGGCCTCGGCCAAGCCCAGCGTCATGATCACGATGCTGGCATCCTTGATCATGCGCACATAGGTGCCGACCGCGTGGCGCAGGGCCAGCGCCTTGTCCAGCGGCATCGGGCGGAAGCCGGGGGCGAGCTGCAGGTCGATGTAGCGGTCCGCCTTGACCTGGACGATGCCGCCGTCCGGAAATCCGGCTTCAGGGTCGAGCGCCCAGCGGATCTCGTTCTCCACGGAATGGGCGACGAACTTGTTCATCACCGTCGATTCGATGATGACGTCGTGGTCGGCGCAGATCTTCTCGAACTGGTCGGCGGCGACGTTGTAGCCCTCGGCGATCAGCTGCTTCTCGATGTTGCGCGCGAAGCAGGAGCCGATGGTGAACAAGAGGTCGTCGCGCGAGATCTTGAAGTTCGGCCGCAGCAAAGGCTTGCAGAACGGGGTCAGCCGCGCGTCCTGCTCGTCCTTGTCGCGCGGCCAGGCGCGCGCCTTGCCCGCGTTGCCGCGGGTCGCAGCCGAATAGCTGTAGCGTTCAAGGGGCATCGGCCGGTTCCAGACTCTGCGGTTGCATCATCCCCGAAAACGCCGTCATGGTGAAGACAGCCGCGGGGTCGCAGTTGTGCGCCCGCGCGGGAATGCTAACCTTTCCCCATGTCCCCATCCGGCGAAACCGACGAGCGAACCAGGCGCCTTGCCGCGCTGCTGGCGGCCCATGAGCGCGCCCGGACGGCGCGGCTGGACGAGGCGCTGCAGGCGGCCGCCCTGCTCGGCGCGCGCAAGCGGCCTTTGAGCCGGCTGAGCCGGCGGCTGCTGGAGCTGGCGCCGCTGGTCACCGGCGGCATCTATACGGGCGCGCTCAGGCCGCGGCCCAAGGAGAAAGCGTCGCGCCACCTGCGCGCCTTGCTGCATGCGGGCTTCCGCCGCGCCGCCGACATCACGCCGCTGTTCGACCCGCGCTGGTACGTGCAGCGCTATCCCGACATCCGCGAGGCGCGCGTCAACCCGGCGCTGCACTACGTCCAGAACGGTCATCTGGAGCAGCGCGACCCGTCTGCGCTGTTCGCGGGCGCCTGGTATGCGCAGCGCAATCCGGAGCTCGTGGAATCGGGGCTCAATCCCATCGCGCATTACCGGATGCTCGGCGCGGTGGCGGGCCTCGACCCGCATCCCGTCTTCGACACGCGCTGGTATGTCGAGCGTTACGGGGCACAGATCCCCGCACGGCTCTCGCCGCTGGAGCACTTCCTTCTCGACGGCTGGCGGCGAGGCAACGATCCGGGCCCGTGGTTCGAGACAAGCTGGTACCTCGAGCGCCATGCGGCCCAGGGCCTCGCCGATCCCAACCCCGTCATCGACTATTTCCTGCGCGGCGCGGACCAGGGCCGCGATCCGTCGCCGCGCTTCGACACCGATTGGTACAAGGAGGAGTATCCCGACGTCGCCGATGCCGGGATGAACCCGCTGTTCCACTTCCTGGCGCACGGCATGGCGGAGGACCGCAGGCCAACGCCCAAGCGCTCGCTCAAGGTTCTCGCGGCGCAGCTCGGCGAGCGGCAGGCGGGCACCGCGGAGCGGCTGTCCGGGGCGCCCATGACCGGCATCGCCGCCGCGTCGACCGCGATCGCGGCCCCTCATGCCGCGGTCGCCGCCCTGCCGCAGCTCGCGGCGACGAACCTGCTGGTGGTGACGGATACCGTGACGGCCACCCAGCACATCAGCTTCGTCCAGGCGCTCTCGCCGCTGGTGGCGCGCGGCGCGATGAGCGTCAAGCTGGAGGGCGACAACGCGAACTGGAACGCGCTCGACGTGGCCGAGCTGCTCGACGTCGCGCGGCCCGACATGCTGGTGCTGTCGCGCTATACCTCGGCGCGCGCCAAGCTGTTCATCGAGCGAGCGCGCGCGCTGGGCATTCCCACGATCTTCCATATCGACGACGACCTGCTCGACGTGCCGGAGAGCTTGGGAAAGGGCAAGGCGAACCACTACCGCGATCCCGAGCGGCTGCGCGCGCTGCGCGAGGGCATGAACGGCTGCGACCTGATCTATGCCTCGACCGCGCCTTTGGCCGCGCGGCTGAAAGGCCACGGCCTCACCGCGCCGATCGTGCATGGCGACATCTATTGCTCGATCGATCCCGATGCGATCCCCGGCGCCTATCCGTCGACCGGCCCGATCGTCGGCTATATGGGCACCAGCGGGCACGCGGCGGATCTGGGCTTGATCGCGCCCGCGATCGAGAGCCTGATGGACGCGCTGCCCACGCTCGGCTTCGAGACCTTCGGCACGATCAAGCCGCTGCCCGAGCTTGCGCGCTTCGGCGCGCGCGTGATGCATCACGGCCCGGTGCCGAACTATCCCGGCTTCATCGAGAAGCTCGACACGCTGGGCTGGTGGGTCGGGCTGGCGCCGCTCGAGGACAACGCGTTCAACCGCTGCAAGGCCGACACCAAATGGGTCGAGTACAGCCATGCCGGTATGGCGGTGGTGGCGCAAGACCTGCCCGTCTATGCCCGCGCCTGCGAAGGCGGCACCGGCATCCTGGCGAACGACGCCGCGGATTGGCGAAGCGCCATCTGGCACCTGCTGCGCAGCGCGCAAGCGCGCGAGGCGCAGGTTAAGGCGGCGCGCGAGAAGCTGCGCACGACCTATTCCCACGCGGCATTGTGCAGGCAGGTACAGGACGTCTTCGAGCAGGCGCGGGCGATAGCGGCATGAGCATGCGCGTCTTCATCACCGGCGGCGCCGGCTTCATCGGATCGGCGCTGACGCGCATCCTCGGCGCCAACGGCGCGGAAGTCGCGATCTTCGACAATTTCCTGGAGCAGGTGCACGGGCCCGCGCCCGGCATCGCGCTTCCCGCCGAGATCGTGCGCGGCGACGTGCGCGACGCCGAGCTTCTGTCGGCCACGCTGGCCCGTTTCAAGCCCGACGTGATCGTGCATCTGGCGGCCGAGACCGGCACCGGACAGTCCGCCGACGAGCCCGCCCGTTACACCTCGGTGAACGTGGTCGGCACCGCGAACCTGCTCGAAGCCGCGCGCCGCGTGCCGCCGAAGCGCATCGTGCTGGCCGGCACGCGCGCGGTCTATGGCGAAGGCGCCTATCTCGACAGGACGGGACGCAGGACGGTACCCGAGCCGCGCCGCAACGAGGACATGGTCGCCGGTCGCTTCGGCGTCTATGACGACGGCGTCGAGCTCTCTCCCGCGCCCACGCCGGAAGACAGCCGGCCGAGGCCGAGCTCGGTCTACGGCTCCAGCAAGCTGATGCAGGAATACCTGCTGCAGCAGACCCAGCCCGCCTTCCCGCATGTGATACTGCGCCTGCAGAACGTCTACGGTCCGGGACAGTCGCTGAAGAACCCTTATACCGGCGTGCTGTCGATCTTCTGCCAGCAGGCGCAGAACGGGCAGCGGCTGAACATCTACGAGGACGGCGAGATCACGCGCGACTTCGTCTTCGTCGACGACGTCGCGCGCGCCTTCGCGCTGGCCTGCACCGAGGAGCGCGCACTCGGCCGGACCATCAACATCGGCACCGGGCGGCCGCTCTCGATCCGCCACGCAGCCGAGACGATCCTGGACAAGCTCGGGCTGGCGCGCGACCGCTACGACGTCAGCGGCATGTTCCGCGCGGGCGACGTGCGCTATGCGGTGGCCGAGGTGACGAAGGCGCGCGAGCTTCTGGGCTGGTCGCCGAACGTCGCGTTCGAGGCCGGCATCGCGGTGCTGGTCAAATGGGCTCAAACCGGCGGCTGATGCCGGCCGACGAGCTCAACTTGGCAGCCGACGCTTTTCGGCCTGGTATTTGGCAAGGTTCTCGCTGCGGCTGATCTTGCCGCTGGTGGTTTTCACCAGCCAGCCAGGCGCCACGACATGCACCGAGGCGCCCGTCAGCCCGAACGCCGCCTCGATCGCGTCGCGCACGGATTTGCGAAGGGCTAAGGTCTCGGCCGCCTCGGTCTCAGCGATCACCAGCAGCTCCTCGCTCTGCGACATCTCGCTGTAACGGCCGATGGCGACCGCGCGGCCGGGCTTGATGCCCGCGACCGTGTTGACCACCGCCTCGACGTCGTGGGCATAGAAGTTGCGGCCGTTGACGATGATGAGGTCCTTGATCCGTCCGGTGACGAACAGCTCGCCGCCGTCCATGAAGCCGAGATCGCCGCTGCGGTACCACTCGCCCGAGAACGCCGCCCTGGTCTCCTCCTCCAGCTTGTAGTAGCCGGAGAACAGGCACGACCCCTTGACCGCGATCTCGCCGTCGATGATGCGGATCTCGAGTCCCTCGATCGCCGGCCCGCACGAAAGATAATCCCTGCCGTCGCGCGTCAGGCGCCGCGGCGGCACGCCGGGCCGCGTCTGTGTCACGGCGAATACGGTCTCGGCCATCGCATAACAAGTCTGCAGCTTCGCCGGTTCGATATCGAACGCAGCGGCGAACTCGTCGAAGGTCTCGGGCTTGCACGGCTCGGAGCAATCGATGAAGGCGCGCATCGAGCTCAAGTCGTAGGTCTCGTCGCCGCGCGTGCGCACAAGGTGATGGAACGCGAAGTTCGGCAGCCAGGTCCAGCGCGCCCGGCGCCGCGCGATCTCCTCCAGCAGCATCGCCGGCCGCGCCACCCATTCGAAGGCGTCGAGGCTCGCGATGGTGCCGCCCGCGATCAGCGGCAGCATGAAGCAGGCGATCAGACCCATGTCGTGATAGAGCGGCAGCCAGCTCGCGATCGTGTCGCCCGCCTCGAAGCCCAGCGCCTTCGAATACGCATCGATCTGGAACAGGATCGCGTCGTGGCTGAGCGCCACGCCCTTCTTCAACCCCGTCGTGCCCGAGCTGTGCTGCAGCAGCGCGACGTTCGCGCCGCCCCGCACGCGCCAGTCTTTCAGCGGCGCGAGCCCGCGCTCGCTGCCCGCGACGCACACCGCATAGTCGCGCACCGAGATCATCGCCTCGAGCTGCGCCGCGTTCTCGGCATAGGTCACGATGCAGCGCGCGGCGATGCGGCGGAACAGCGTGTCGTGGCTGCGCCAATAGAGCGCCGGGTCCTGCTTCGGCGTCGGGAACGGCATGAAGGATGGCACGCAGCCCGCGATCATCGCGCCCAGGTAGGCGGGATAGATGTCGGGCCCATGCTTCAGGATCACGATCACCACGTCGCCCGGCCGGCAGCCGAGCTCGACCAGCCGCGCGGCCCAGCGTTCGGCCGCGTCGACCAGCCCGCCTACGGTTAAAGTGGTGACGGACTCGGCGACGGTGACCTCGGCGAAGACGTCGTCCGGCCGCTCGCCGAGGCGCCGCACGAGGTTGTCCAGGATGGTCGCTGCCGGCATGCGAATCTTTTATCGCAGATGCGCGGAACTGTGCTAGGCATCCGCGGCATCGCGAGGGACTTTCCATGCAGCCGGACGTGGACGTGGCCGAAGGCGTCGCGGCGGTGATCCGCAAGGCGTTCGGCGATCCGGGCCTCGCGGTCACGCGCGCGACCGAGGCCTCGGACGTCGACGGCTGGGATTCGCTTGCGCATGCGACTCTGATGATAATGATCGCGCGGAAATTCCGCATCGACGTGACCGAGAGCGAGAGCAACGCGCTGGTGAACGTCGGCGACCTGATCGACCTGGTGCAACGCAAGCTGAGCGCCCGATGAGCGTAACCGAAGCCCGTCCGGCGAATTACGACCGCATCGTCGGCGCAGAGGGCTGGCAGTTCATCTCCCGGATCGACGGCATCGACGAGAAGAACGCGGCCGCGATCCGCCTGAGCGAGGCCGAGCTCGTCCATTGGGCGCGCACGCTCGAGTTCCGCGCCGCCTGGTGCGCGCGCCGGGGCGCCGCCTACCACTTCATGGTCGCGCCCAACAAGGCGTCGGTCTATGGCGAGTTCCTGCCGCCGGGGCTGGCGCCGTCGCCCGACCGCGATCTCTGCGCGCTCACGCGCCACCTCGCGGCGAACTCCGACGCGGTGCTGCTCGACCCGCGGCCCGCGCTGCTCGACGAGAAGCCGAAGCGCGACGTCTATTTCCGAGGCGACGAGCATTGGAACTCGATCGGCGCCTTCATCGCCTATACGCAGCTGATGCGCGAGGTCACGAAGACCGTCGCCGCGCCGATCCTCGCCGAAGCCGAGCTGAAGGCGACCGAGAAGCCGTTCATGGGCGGACTTGAGGCGCTGGCGGAATCTCCCGAGCCCGAGCGCATCAAGGGCCTGGCGATCAAGCAGGCGCGGTCGAAGGAGATCTTCGTCAACAAGCGCGACGGCCGCGGCAAGGTGCAGGTCTTCGCGCACGAGGATGCGAGCCTGCCCCGCGCCGTCGTGCTGCGCGATTCCTTCGGCAGCTTCATGCTGCCGTTCCTGATCGAGAGCTTCTCGCGCGTGGTCGTGGTCAGCAGCCGCGCGGTGCTGCTCGACCTGGTGCGAAGCGAGAAGCCCGACGTCGTGATCCACGAGCTGTGCGAGCGCTATCTCGACGCCGTGCCCGACGACATCCGCGCCAAGCCGTTCCGCACCATGTGCGACATCGACGCCGCCGACCTGCCGGCGCGGGCGGGCTGACGATGACGGCGCTCGAGGTCTTCGCGAAGCTGACGGGCGTCGATCCCACATCGCGGCTGGGGCCTGCCGCGGACGGCGATGCGCTCGATCTCGTCGAAGACGTCTGGTTCGCCAGCGACACCGAGCTTCGCCTGCGCGTCTCGTCGCGCAAGTCGGACGCGCAGATGCGCTTCTATCAGGCCGACCGGGCGGCGGGCGGACTGGTCGAGATCGGCGCGCTGGAGCTCAAAGGCGACGGTGCGCTTTTCGCCGACGCGGCGACGCGCAATCCCTTCCTGCCGATCCTGGTCGCGGTGTCCGACGGGAGCGCGGGCGTGCTCGCCTTCCCGTCGCTCTGCCGCGGGGGCGCGCATTACGGCGAGCTGCGCGTGCTGGCGGAGTGGCCGAGCTACATCACCGCGCTGCGCCGGGTGTCGCGCGCGCTCACCGACGAGTTCCTGGGTTGGCCCGATGCGTCGCCCTTCGCCGTCGGCGAGCTGAAGATCGACGTGCGCGAGGCCACCGGCGCCGAGCGGATATTCTCCGCCGCGTTCAAGCAATGGCTGCACGAGCTGTTCGCGCTGGGCCTGACGCTCGACGAGACCGGCCATGCGGCAAGCGACAAGGCGCGCGCGCATATCGAGCGCCGCGCGGCGTCCGAGGCGCCGGCGCGCAATTCCGGCCTCGGCCTCGCCCTTCCCGCCGACGCGCTTCCCACCATCGCAGCCCTGGTGTCGCGGCGCTTGAGCATTCCCGAGGACGCCGGCACGGCCGTGGGTTCCTATGTGATCGCGGATGCCGACAGCGGCGTCCCGCGCTGCAGCGTGTCGATGCCGCCCTTGAACGGATTCCTGCTCCCGCTTCAGCCGGCCGACGCGGCGATCCCGTTCCCGCTGCTCACGCGCGAAGGCGGCGCGGAAGGCGAATGCAAGGCGCCCCCCCTGCCGCTCGCCATCCGTTACTTGAGCCAGTCCGCGCCGCACGAGGCCTCGCTGCTGTTCCCGGCCGCGCCGGCGGCACAGGTCCTCAAGCGCAGCTTGAGCGGCGAAGAAAAGGCGCGCGCGCGCATCTGCGTGCTCGTGAGCGGCGAGGCGTCGACCTTCGCCGCCTCTCTCGCGCGCCAGACCCTTGCGGCGCAATGCGAGGTCGTCGCCGTCGACGGCAATGCCGCGATCAACGACGCGGCGGCAAAGGCGGGCGGCAACTACCTCCTGCTCGCGGACGGCAGCATCGCGCTGCACGACCCGCGCACGCTCGAGACGCTGTTGCTGCTGGCGCAGGAGGACGCGGTCGCGACGGCGAGCTGCGTGATCCTGCGCGAGACGCGGTTCGAGAAGGGCAGCGCGCTCAGCCAGCGCTCCGGTGGCCTCTATCCCGTCACGGTGTCGCTGAGCGGCGCGCCCAGCCTGGTGTTCAAGGAGATCGAGAGCCTGGCCGCCTTCCCGCGCGCGACCTATCCGGTCGTGGGCAACTCGTTCCGCCTCGCCCTGATCCGCACCGAGGTCTGGCGGCAGCTCTGCGGCCTCGACGCGCGCAACTTCCCCGTGGCCAACCACGACGTCGACTTCGCGCTGCGCGCCATCAAGGCGGGCTATGTGCATCTGTGCACCTCCGCGGCGACGGCGTCCGATCTCGGCGACGCGGCGCCGCGCGAGCAATCCGACGTGCTCTCTCTCGCCTATCTCCCCGCGCATCGCTGGCAGCAGGTGTTCGCGGCATCGGCGGTGATCCGGGACCTGCGCTGATGAAGCTCTGCGTCATCGTGCCCTCGCAGGACTACCTGAAGCAGGCGGGCGTGCGCATCCGCTATCAGCGCATCGCCAAGCACCTGGAAGAGCTCGGCACCGAGCTCTCCATCGAGGTGATCGACAATTTCAGCCGCACCACGGCGATCGACAAGGACGTCTATCTGCTCAGCAAGTGCAACGACGCCCGCGCCTATGTCGTGGCGCACAGGCTGGCCGCGGCGCGCAAGCTCGTCGGCGTCGACTATTTCGACGACTATCTGAGCCAGGTGTCCGACAGCCGCTTCGCGCGCATGCGCGACTGGTTCCGCGCCATGGCGGGCCTCGCCGATTTCGCATTGTGCTCGACGGAGCGGATGCGCGAGGTGGTGAGCGCGCTTTCGCCCGGCCTTCCCTGTCACGTCATGAACGATCCCTTCGAGCGCTTCGATCCCGCCGCCATCGCCGGAGTGCTGGCGCAAAAGCTCGAGCGCGCGCGCCGGCAAGGTGCTCGACGTCGCCTGGTTCGGCGTCGGCGACAACACCCATTTCCGCATCGGGCTGCAGGATCTGGTCGACATGGCCGAGACGCTGACCGCGCTCGCGGCCGGGCCGTTCGCCGTGCAGCTCACCATCTCGACCAATGCGCGCGCGCTGGAAGCGGACGCGCTTGCGATGCTGCGCCGCCTGCCCGTCCCCTTCACCGTCCGCGAATGGAGCGAGGACGGCGAGCGCGCGCTGCTGGCCGGGAGCCTCGCCTGCTTCCTTCCCGTCAGCGCGCAGCCCTTCAGCATCGCCAAGTCGCTGAACCGCTGCGTCACCGCGCTCGCCGGCGGCACGCAGGTGCTGAGCGCAGGCTTCCCGCTCTACCATCCCTTCGCCGAGTTCATCTATGACGACCCGGCGGCGCTTCTCGCCGATATCGCGCGCGGCGAGTTGCGGCTGCGTCCCGACACGGCCGAGGCGCTGGCCGAGCGCTTCGACCACATCGCCTCGCCCATCGGCGAATCCACCAAGCTCGCCCAGTTCCTTCTCGGCCGCCTGATCGAAAAGCGCGCACGTTCGCGCATCGCATCCGTGACGCCGTCGCTCGCCATCGTGCACGGCAGGCGCACGCCGGTCTGGTCGCACAAGATCGCGCAGCGCATGGGCCACCTCTCCATCGGCACGCCGGTGAGCCCGCCGGAGCTGAACTACGACGTCGAGTTCCGCCTGGTGCCCGGCACCGGCGAGGTCGAGGCGGTGATGACCGAGAAGGCCTGGCCCCTGCTGCGCCAGGATTGCCAGGCCGCGCTCGAGCCCGCCAAGGCGCGGTCGGGCCGGCCCGCCAAGCTGCTGCGCCTCTCCGGCGACGGAAGCCTTCGGGGCATCGCAGACAAGCCGTTCCCGTCGAAAGACGCCAAGCTGCGCACGCTTGCCTCTTACGGCGCGGTGATGGACGGCATGGTGGCGCGCACGCGGCACCTGTTCCCGGGCATCACCGCCTATGTCTCGGAATTCGACGACGCGCTGATCGCGGCCAGAGGCGAAGGAGCAGGCGAAGGATCGGGCGAAGAACGGAGCGAAGCGCCGTGACGCCGCGCGCGCAGGTCGTGTTCCTGGTCAACCTGCTCCAGGACGTCAACATCATAAGGCCACTGCTCCATCTGATCGCGGCCGAGCTCGACGTGCCGCAGGTGCTCGCCGTCACCGACAAGTTCATCGAGCGCGACAAGAACGGCATCTGGGGCGCGGAGCTGCGCGAGATCTCGCAAGCCACGGGCGCCGCGATCAGCGTCTACGATTCCGCCTGGACGGCGTATCAGCTGCTGCAGGACCGTTGCGGCGTCATCGTCGCGGCGAGCGAGTCCAACCTTGGCGCGCATCTGCACACCCACGACGTCTTCCGAGCCGCGCCCGCGTCCTATCTCAAGCTCACCTTGCAGCACGGCTACGAATGCGTGGGCTTCCTGCAGAACCGCGAGCACGTGCTGGCGCACGGCCACAACGTCTCGTTCGCGGCCGACGTGATCTGCGGCTGGAGCGAGCCGTCGATGCTGACCTCGGTCGTGGCGACGGAGCGCGCCAAGCTCTGCGTCACCGGACCGTCGACGCTGATCGAGATCGACGGCGGGCCCGCGCCGGCGCGCACCACCACCGCGGCGGGGCTCGTCTGCGAGAACCTTCATTCGGTGCGGCTCAACGTCGGCAGCGACACCAAGTCGTCCTTCCTGGGCTCGTTCGGCGAGTTCTGCCGCCATCTCGAGCAGCGCGGCGAGAGCGTGGTGATGAAGCCGCATCCCGGCGGCCAATACGTCGTGAAGAACCGCGTCGAGCTTCCGCCCAATGTCGAGCTCAACAACAACCCGATCTACAAGATCGATCTCGGCGGCTTCGGCTACGGCATCTCGGCGCCGTCCTCGATCGTCATCGACCTCGCCATCGCCGGCGTTCCCGTCGCGGTATGGCGCGACCAGGACGGACGCATGGACACGAGCAACTTCTCCGGCCTCGCCTTCATCCAGGAGACGCGCGACTGGATCGCCTTCAAGCGCGACACCGACCTGCGCCGCGCGGCGATCCTCGAGCGCCAGCGCGCCTTCCTCCAGTCCACACGGTTGCTGATCGAACCGAAGGAGATCCGCCGCCGCTTCCTGTCGCTGATCGGCAACGGGCTTTCGGCCATGGCAAATGCGAGGCGGTCGCGGCGTCCGTTAACGCAAGCCCATTCGCAGATTGCGTGACGCCCGCAACCCGTCTATGCAAAAGAAAAAAGCGGACGGGGCATGTCGCAGCAACCTAAAGTCTATGTCGGATACGACAGCCGCGAGGACGTCGCCTGGCAGGTCTGCCGCCACTCGCTGCTGCGCCATGCGAGCCGCGACATCGGCGTCTTCCCGCTGCGCCAGACCATGCTGCGCGAGCTCGGCCTCTATACCCGCGCGGTCGAGACGGGCGCCTCCACCGAGTTCACCTTGACGCGGTTCCTGACCCCCTATCTCGCGGCGCATGAAGGCTGGTCGGTGTTCGTGGATTGCGATTTCCTGTTCACCGCCGACATCTTCGCGCTGCTCGACACGCTCGACGCCACGAAAGCGATCCACGTCGTCAAGCACGACTACACGCCGCGGCAATCGATCAAGATGGACGGCAAGGCCCAAGCCGTCTATCCGCGCAAGAACTGGTCGTCCTTCATCGTGTTCAACGGCGCGCATGACAGGGTCAAGGCGCTGACGCCGGAGCTGGTGAACTCGGCGCCGCCCGCCTTCCTGCACCGTT
The DNA here is from genome assembly GCA_019247845.1 of Alphaproteobacteria bacterium. Taxonomy (GTDB): domain Bacteria; phylum Pseudomonadota; class Alphaproteobacteria; order Micropepsales; family Micropepsaceae; genus Rhizomicrobium. The sequence goes on from JAFBAL010000063.1 coordinate 63,090, forward strand.
TCTCCTGGGTGCCCGACGACGAGGCGATCGGCGCGGTGCCGCTGGAATGGAACTTCCTGGTCGGCGAATACGACAAGACCCCAAGGCCGCCCGCGGCGATCCACTACACAAACGGCGGGCCGTGGTTCGACAACTGCCGCGACGTCGACTATGCCGATCTCTGGAACGCGGAGCACGACCTCGTGCTGGCCGGGCGGCGCGCCTGAACAAAGCTTCATCGCGCGGACGGAGCGCCGCCATCCGGCGCACGGCACACTGCGCGCATGAATTTCAACCTCCGCCGCCGGCCCAGCTCCGTCCGTCTCGTCGCCGCGAGCCTGGCCGGCAGCGTCGTGGGCATCGTCGTGCTCATCGCGACGCTCGCGGCCGATTGGGATCGTGTCGCGACGATGGTGCCGCCCGACCAGGGCCTCGGCGTCACGCTCGCAAGGATCGCGCTCACCGTGCTTCTGGGCGGCACGCTTCCCACCGTGCTGATAGGAGCCGTGCTGACGGCGCTCAAGCGGGCCAATGCCGTCACGCTGGTGCTCACCCCGGCCATCCTGTTCCTGCTCATCCTGGCGCGGATCGGCGACGCCGGCCTGGCCTATGCCGTGCTTCCCGCCATGATCGCGGGAGCGGCGGCGATGCTGTGGCTTCTCGCAACTGCGAAGCCGGCACCCGAGCCGGTCCATCTCGTCTTCGAGTGACTGGCTGCGCAATCCGGCGTAGAGTCCGCGCCGTCACGTCAACCCGCATTCCTCCCCGACCTGAGAGAACCAGTCATGAGCGACCTCGAAATCGCCCGCGCGGCGAAGCTTGAGCGTATCGAAGACGTGGGCGCGCGCATCGGGCTGCCGCCCGAGGCGCTCTATCGCTACGGTCCCTACAAGGCCAAGGTCTCGCTCGATCACATCCGCAAGCTGGGCGCCGCGAAAGGCAAGCTCGTCCTCGTCACCGCGATCAACCCGACGCCCGCGGGCGAGGGCAAGACGACGACGACGGTGGGGCTCGGCGACGCGCTGTCGCGCATCGGCAAGCGCGCGGTGATCTGCCTGCGCGAGCCTTCGCTCGGTCCCTGCTTCGGCATGAAGGGGGGCGCGGCCGGCGGCGGCTATGCCCAGGTGGTGCCGATGGACGAGATCAACCTGCACTTCACCGGCGACTTCCATGCCATCACCGCGGCCAACAACCTGCTCGCGGCCCTGATCGACAACCAGATCTATTGGGGCAACCCGCTGGGCATCGATCCGTCCAAGATCTCGTGGCGCCGGGTGATGGACATGAACGACCGCGCGCTGCGCGACATCGTGGTCGGGCTGGGCGGCAACGGCCAGGTGCGCGAGGACGGCTTCGACATCACCGTGGCGTCCGAGGTCATGGCGATCTTCTGCCTCGCCAAGTCGCTCGGCGACCTCGAGGAACGCATCAACCGCATCGTCGTGGCGCGCGATTTCGGCAAGAAGAACGTCACCGCCGCCCGGGTCCAGGCCGCGGGCGCGATGTCGACGCTGCTGCGCGACGCGATGCAGCCGAACCTGGTGCAGACCTTGGAGCACACGCCGGCCTTCGTGCATGGCGGGCCCTTCGCCAATATCGCCCATGGCTGCAACTCGCTGATCGCGACCGAGACCGCGCTCAAGCTGGGCGACTATGTCGTGACCGAGGCGGGCTTCGGCGCCGATCTGGGCGCGGAGAAGTTCTTCGACATCAAATGCCGCCAGTCTGGACTCAAGCCTTCGGCCGCGGTGATCGTGGCGACCGTCCGCGCGCTCAAGATGCACGGCGGCGTGGGCAAGAACGATCTGGCCAAGGAGAACGTCGGCGCCATCGAGGCCGGCATGGCGAACCTGCTGCGCCACATCGAGAACGTGCGCAAGTTCGGCGTGCCGGTGACGGTCGCCATCAACCACTTCACCAGCGACACCAAGGCCGAGACCGACGCGATCTCGGAAGCCTGCCGCAAGGTCGGCGTGCATGCCCATCTCTGCCGCCACTGGGCGGACGGCGGTGCGGGCGCCGAGGACCTGGCGCGCGAGGTCGTGGCATTGGCCGACGGGGCGACGTCCGATTTCAAGCCGCTCTATCCCGACGACATGACGCTGGCCGACAAGATCAGGACCATCGCGCGCGAGATCTATCGCGCCGCGGACGTGTCGCTCGCGCCCGAGGCCGAGAAGAAGCTGCAGCAATACGAGGCCGACGGCTTCGGCAGGCTGCCGATCTGCATGGCCAAGACGCAGTACAGCTTCACCGCCGAGCCCGACATGCGCGGCGCGCCCACGGGACACATCCTTCCGGTGCGCGACGTGCGGCTGTCGGCCGGCGCAGGCTTCGTCGTGGCGCTGTGCGGCGCGCTGATGACCATGCCGGGCCTGCCGCGCGAACCGGCCGCCTATCGCATCCGCGTCGACGCGAACGGCGAGATCGACGGGCTGTTCTGAGATTTGTCATTCCCGGCGAGCATCGGCGCGATGGCGTCGATGCGAGGGAAGCACAAACCAAGTTACAAGGGAATCCACGTCGATTGCGCGCTGATCACTGGCGGCCCTGGATTCCCTTCCCCTCGCATCGCTTCGCGACGCTCGGCGCGGCCGAGCGCGGGCTCGTCGCAGGCCTGCTCAATGCGACGCACAGCTTCTATGGCGAGCTGCCGCCGGCGCGCTCGGCTGGGAATGACACCCTACTGCCCCTTCCACGCCGGCTTGCGCTTTTGCGCGAAGGCGCGCGGGCCTTCCTGGAAGTCGTCGCTCTTGAACAGCGCCTCGACGGCCGAATAGCGCATCTGGTTCTTGAGCGCATCCTCCAGCGTGGGCTCGGCCAGCCCGCGATAGACCGCCTGCTTGGAGGCGCGCACCGACATCGGGCTCGCTTCCATGATCTCACCCGCCCAGCGCCGCGCCGCCGCCATCAGCTCGGGCGCGGGGACCACCTCGTTGACGAAGCCCAGCGCCTTGCCCTCTTCCGCGCTCACGCGCCGCCCCGTCAGGATCATGCCGAGCGCGCGCTTCGGCCCGATCTCGCGCGGCAGCCGGTGCAGCCCGCCCGCCAGCGCCGCCAGTCCCACCCGCGGCTCGGGCAGCGCGAACACCGCGGTGTCGGCCGCGACGATCAGGTCGCAGGCCAGCGCGATCTCGAACCCGCCGCCCATCGCAATGCCGTTCACGGCCGCGATCACCGGCTTGTCCAGGTCGAAGCGCTGGGTGAGCCCGCCGAAGCCGCTCTTGGGCCAGGGCTTGCGCCCGCCCGCCGCGGTGACCTTCAGGTCGTTGCCGGCGCTGAAGGCGCGCTCGCCCGCCCCGGTCACGATGGCGACCCACTGGCCGGGATCGGCGGCGAACTCGTCGAAGACGGCGGCCAACTCTTCATGCGCCTCGGCGTGGAGCGCGTTCATCACCTCCGGCCGGTTCAAGGTGACGATGGTGAGGCGGCCCTCGCGGGCGACCCGGCAATATTGGTGGCTCATGCGCCAGCTTGGACGCGAAATCGTCTATTCGGCAAGGGTTGAGTAACCTTCGAAGCCTAGAGTTGCCCCGATGTCGGACACCTGGACCATCAGCGTCGCCGGACGCAACTACGGACCTTACGCGCTCGCCCAGATGCAGGGCTTCGCGGCGGAAGGCCGCCTGGCGCCTCAGTCGCTGGTCGCCCGCGACGGCGAGAACCAGCTCCGCGCGGCGTCCGAGGACCCCACGCTGGCAGCGCTGTTCCGCCCTGCCCAGCCCGTGCCGGCGCAGCCCAAGCCGACCCAGTTCTTCACCGCCGAGGGCAACGAGGAGATCCAGTCCTTCGGCCGCAACGAGAGCGAGGCCGGCGACGGCCAGCGCGCGCACTATCTGATCGTCGCCGACATGAAGTCGCGCTCGATCTCCGGCCTCGAGGAAGAGATCTTCAATCTCGGCCCCGCGGTGCCGATCCTGCCGCAGGCCTGGCTGCTCGCCAGCGAGATGCCGATCAACGCCATCCGCCAGTCGCTGGTGCAGAAGCTGGGCAAGCTCGACACGCTGTTCATCGCCGACGCGACGCACGACAAGGCGGCGTGGTTCAACTTCGGGCCCGAGCAGGACTCGCGCATCCGACGCATCTGGCAGAAGCTGCCCGACCCTGCGGCGCTGAAGCGCGCCGGATAGTGCGCTCCGACCTCCGGCGCAATCTGCCTGGATTGAGAGAGGTCAGCGCCGCGCCTTCGCCTTGGCCTTCTTCTCGGCGGCGCGCAGCGACTTGCCTTCGGGGCCTTCGAGCGCCCTCTGCGCGTCCTTGCCCATCTTGCCGATACGGCCGCGGTTCTTCTCGACGAAGCTTTGCTGCGCCTTGTCGAAATTGCGCGTCGCGGTATAGCTGCCCTCGCCCTCGAGCTTGCCGGAGCGGGCCGTCTTCTTTGCGGGCTTCTTCGCCGCCGCCTTCTTCGCCGCCGGCGCCTTCGCTTTCTTCTTTGTCGCCATGATCGAAATCTCCTTTGTCAGTTGCGCAACGTGAGATCGGCCTCAAAGTTCCTTCAAGCCGTCGCGGAAGCGCTTGTGGTTGTGGACATAGGTCTGCGCCGAGATCTTCATCACCGCGAGCTCGCGCTCCCCCAGCTGGCGCAGGACGCGGCCGGGGCTCCCCAAGATCATCGAGCCGTCGGCGAACTCCTTGCCTTCCGAGATCAGCGTATTGGCGCCGACCAGACAGTTGCTGCCGACCTTCGAGCGGTTGAGCAGGATCGAGCCCATGCCGATCAGCGAATGGTCGCCGACCGTCGTCGAATGCAGGATCACGTTGTGGCCCACCGTGACGTTGGCGCCGATGACCACGGGAAGGCCCGGATCGGTGTGGCAGACCGAATTGTCCTGGATGTTCGAGTTCTCGCCGAGCTCGATCCAGTCGTTGTCGCCGCGCAGCACCGCGCCGAACCACACGCTCGCGTTCCTCTTCAGCCGCACGCGCCCGATCAGGACCGCCGTCGGCGCGATCCAATAGGACCCGTCCTCGGGCAACTCCGGGCGCGCGCCGTCGAGCTCGTAGATGGGCATGGCGGAACTCCGGGCTAGTTGCGATCCCGACTATGAGGCCGGCCGCGAGCTTTTGCACCATCCGTCATGTCGCGCGGACATTTGGCGAAAGGCCCGGAACTTCGCGACAATCGCGTTCCATGGGGACCTTCCTGCGCCGGCCGTCGAGCCGCCTCTTCATCGCCGTCTCGCTGGTACTGATCGGCATCAAGCTGCTGTTCGACACCTATCCCGGCGACTTCCCGGGACGCGATCAGGCGCAAGCCTTCACCTGGACGCTGATGGGCAGCATCGTGACTGTAGGCTTTCTCGGCCTCCTTGCCGACCGCGCCGCGGGCCTGCCCGATCCCTTCGCCGACTGGAGCCGCGAACGCGAGGGCTTGCGCTGGTCGATCTCTCTCGGCGGGCTCTACGGCTGCGTCACCATCGCGATGTTCGTCTGGCATCCGGTGTCGAGCCCGCTCGGCAACGGCGGCTGGGATCACATGGCGCTGCCCTGGTCGATCCCGTTCTACGCCTTCGGCGCGATCTTCCTGGAATACATGCTCAGGCTCGGCGCGCTATGCATCCCGTTCTGGCTGATCCACGTCGTGATCCTGCGCCGGCATCTGCGGCTTGCGGTGTTCTGGACGCTGGGCGCCATCGTCGCGCTCTACGAGATCTGGCCCTACATGGCGCCGGAGATCCAGGCGCATCGCTGGGGCGCCGCCGCGGCGGATCTGATCGCGCCGCTCTATCTCTCCAACGTCGTCGAGGCCGGTCTGTTGCTGCGCTACGGTTGGTTCGCGCCGATCGTCTTCCGCCTCGCCTTCTATCTCATTTGGCACATCGTCTTCGGCGGCTTTGCAGCGCCGTTTTTCGCATCCTAGCGAATTTCACTTAACCGTCGCATGAAACGCGTTACTCTCAATTCAGCGGAGTGATTCGCGGTGGGGGCATGCAGCGTTACGCGTTGCCAATGCTGAATATCCAAGGCTCGAAGCCTTCCCGCTCACGCGGCCGTCCGCTCGACCTCTCAACATCATCATCGTGTCTCATCGTGACCAGGGAGCATCCATGGCCAAGCGTTCCGCGCGGCAGAAAGCCCGCGAGTTGCAGTATCACGAGCCGGCGACCGTACATCCTCTCTTTCCCCACGAACGCGGCGGCTGGAGCCCGCACGATCACGACCAGAACTCCCGAGACCGCAAATATGTGAAGAACGTCCGGGCCATGAGCCCGACCCAGCAGCGCCTGATGGACGCGATCAACGAGCGCTCCGTCGTCGTGGCGCTGGGTCCGGCGGGCACCGGCAAGACCTATCTCGCCATCGCCAAGGCCGTCGAGGCGCTCGAAGCCGGACGCGCCAGCCGCATCGTGCTGTCGCGGCCCGCGGTCGAGGCCGGCGAAAGCCTGGGCTTCCTGCCCGGCGCGCTGGAGGAAAAGCTCGCGCCCTATCTGCGCCCGCTCTACGACGCGCTGACCGAGCGGCTCGGCACCAAGCGGCTCAAGGCGCTGGTCGCCGAAGGCACGATCGAGATCGCGCCGGTGGCGTACATGCGCGGACGCACGCTCAACGACTGCTTCATCGTCATCGACGAGGCGCAGAACTGCACCTATGGGCAGCTGAAGATGCTGCTGACGCGGCTCGGCTGGCGCTCGACGATGGTGCTCACAGGCGATCCCGACCAGACCGATTTGCTCACCGGCATGTCGGGACTGGGCGACATCGCCGAGCGGCTGGAGCGCGTGCCGGAGATCGCGGTCGTCAGGCTGGGCGACGCCGACATCGTGCGCCACCCGCTCGTGGCGGGGATGCTGACGGTGCTCTAAGCGGCCCGACTGTCATGGCCCGCGAATGCGGGCCATCCAGTTGCAACAAGCGGCATTGTGCAGAACCCAGCTGGGTGGCCCGCATTCGCGGCCATGACAAGCAGGTTACAACGCCAAGCTCAGGTTCAGCACGAACAGGCCGATCGCGAAGCTCCAATAGGCGCTGATCGAGGCGGCGAGCCAGAACGCGAGCCTGGAGCAGGACTTCTCGCGCAGCTTGGCCGCCGCGTTCTCGAGCAGCACGCTGGGGCCCGCGACGACCATCACCGCGACATAGGCGGCGCGCGCGACGTTGTCCTCGCGCTTCTCGCCGACGATCAGCCGGTAGAGGTTGGCGAGAATGCCCGACGCGGTGAACCCGGTGGCCAAGGCGAACAGCGCGACCATCAGATCCTTCATCGTCCCAGCCCTTCCGGTTTCCGACCGGTGCGATGCAGGCCGTGTGCCTCGGGCGGCGTTCCAATTTGGGCCTCGAGCCGGGCGAGCGGCTCGGTGTTCGCGATATCGGACTTGACGGTCGCGAGTCCCTGCCAGCCGGCCCAGTAATCCTGTCCGTATAGAACCGTGAGCGCGATGGCGAAGCCTGCCGCCGCCTTGAACAGCTTTCCCATGTCCCGTTTTGACCCCGCCCAGTGGCTTCGGGCCTGTCATCGCAAGGGGAATGCCTCGCTGCCCGGACATGGGTGATGCCTTCCTGCATCCCTGGCCAAATTTCGCGACGCCGACGGGCCGGACGGGGCTCATCGTTAAAATCGCATGCTAGGTTTCCTTGGGGGGCATCGAGTCGCCTCGGGCCTTTTTGAATGTCCATGAGCCGCGGTGGAGACGTCGACGATACCGTCCGGAAGCGTTCCGGCTGGCTGATCCCGCTCGGGGTGCTGCTGGTGACGGCCGCGCTTTCGGCGCTGTTCCTGCTCTACTACCTGGCGCCGACCGCGCCGCCGCTCTTCGCCGAGCAGGTCTCGCCGACCTCCAGCACCGACATCGCCGCGCTGGAAGTGGGAGGCTTGAAGTTCTGGATCCCGGGCAACTACCTTCAGTTCGAGAGCGCGCGCCAGGGCGGGCGCAAACGCGAGGTTGCGCTGTTCGCCGCGCTGCCCGACCTTTCCGGCTGGTCGAACTGGAACGCCGGCGAGTTCGCCGAAGGCGGGCCGAACTCGCGCATCGTGCGCATGACCATCCGCGAGCAGGCCAATTTGAGCGAGGCCGACCGGCTCAGCCGAATCTACATGGGCTATATCGCCGATCCGAAGGGCCGGCCCGGGCCGTTCGAGCTCACCAAATACGCCTTCCGCCAGGATTCGGGCTATAACGGCGAGGACCTTTTCGTCGGGCGGTCTGCCAACGGGTCCGCCAAAGGGCCCGTGGTGATGCGCTGCGAGCGCGCCGGGCCCAACGTGCCGAGCCCGACCTGCCTGCGCGACATGCCGCTCGGCAAGGGTGTGGGGATCTCCTACCGCTTCAAGCGCTCCAAGCTCAGCCACTGGCGCGAGATCGAGACCGGCATCGACGCGCTGCTCGCGACCTTCGAGAAGCAGCCGAAATAGCCGGCGCCCGCCGCTGACGCTTTGGTGAATGGACGCCGGGCCAATTCCCCTTTAAGGTGAATTGTGAAAAACTCGCGTTGCTGGGGGCTGCCATGAAAAAGCTGTCCGTCTGCGCGGCGACCATCGTTGCCGCCTGTTTCGTGATCCTGGGCCCCGCCGAAGGAGCGGTGACGCAAGTCGCAAACATCGCGGCTCTTCGAACCGACGTCACCGCGGGAAGCGTGAACATCGACGGCTACAGCGCGGTCGGAGACGGCGGCGGCGGCCAGTTCGTGTCCAACGGCACGAGCTGCACCGACGACGGCGGCATCGTGATCCGGGCGACGTCGGCCGGCCCGCCGCCGACGGCTTTGTGCTGGTACCGGCAGTTCACCGGAGCCGTGCACCTGGCCTGGTACGGCGTCACCAGCACGGGCGATTCGACGGCGGCGCTGACCAACGCGCTGACCGCGGCGAGCGCGACGCTGCCCGCCGCGTCACGCATCGTCGATACCGATGCGCTGCGCTTCAACATCACCGGCATCTCGATTCCGGCCGACGTCCGCCTCACCTGCGACGCGACCCCGGGCGCCACGCACGGCACGATCCACGCGCCGGATTTCACCACCACCGCGGCCACGATCGTGATCACCAACACGAGCGGCTCGATCAACATGCCGAACAACAACTCGCAATTCGATCATTGCATCCTGGTCACCACCGGCACCACCGGCAGCGCCATCATCCTCAATCCCGGCGGCATAACCGATGCCATGTCCAACGTCCGCAACATGGTCGCCAACGGAAGCACCGGGGTCGATTGCACCGGAGGCGCCTGCAACATCAACAACCTCCTGATCGCGGGCTTCGATACCGGCATCGAGGGCAACGGCGTGGCGCACATGAAGCTCCGCGACAATACCGTGGATGCCGATGTCGGCGTGTTCCTCACCAGCCTGGGCTCGGCGGTCGACATGACCGGATTCCTGGAGATCAGCCTCTTGGGCGGCACCGACGAAGCCGACGCCATCTCTCTGGTGTCCGGCGGCACAGGTGGCGTCTGCCGCATCAGCATCCCGTCCACCAGCAGCTTCACCGTGACCGACTCGGTCGACATCGCGGGCGTAGCGGGCCCCGTGAACTGCAATGGACGCGGACCCGTGAGTGCAAAAGGCATCGACGCGCACGGCCCCTACATCGAGATCGGAGGCAGCAAGTTCGCGGCGCCGTCGACGACGGGGTCGTGGGCGAGCGGCTCGCAGGTCATCTCGGTGGCTTCGCCCGCCGGCATCTGGCGGGGCTGGGCGTGAGCTGCACGTCCTGCGGCATTCCCTCGGGCGCCACGGTCGTCGACGTTTCGCCCTATCTTCCCGTGGGTTCGCCGGGAAGCACGCCCTACCGGATCGTGATTTCCGCGCCGACCACGAGCTCTGGCAGCAGCGTGTCGTTGACCTTTTCCAACACCGCCTACACGACGAGCGGCAACGCCTATCTCTATAGCTCGCTCAGGCCGCTGGCCGGTCCCAGCGACGGCGGCAAGGCGACCTATGGCTACAACAGCGGCACGCAACGCGGCACCGGAACCTGCATCCAGGTGGGCAGCGATACGGACGCGAGCTCGCCCGGCCTGAGGGCGGTCAACGCCAGCTGTTACGGTCACGAGATACAATATGCCTTCGACTTTGCGGGGCCGCTCGATTGCGCGAACTGCATCGCGGAAGGGCATGCCGAGATCGACGATCTGGGACAGACCGCGATCCTGGTTCGAGGGTCGTCGGGAGAGCTCGCCCTGTCGAATTCGAATCTCTCGCAGAGCGGCGGCGTCGTGATCGATGCGGCGGGAAACTGCGTCCAGTTCGGTCCGGGAAACGTCGATGCGCATACCACTGGGACCATCGCGCTGCTCGCGGTCAACGGCTGCTTCAGCACGGTCGGGCTTCGCGCGGCGACGCAGAATGCCTCTGACATCGTGCTGGAATCCGGAACCACCCAAGCCGTCACCGGCGCGATCACCGGTTCTGTCGCCTCGAAGACGAACGTCTATTTCGAGAACTCGACCGTGGCCGCCGCCGTGTCCTGCGTGAACAACCTGTTCGACTCGGCGCCTTGCGAGAACAGGCTGCCCGCCGACCTCAACGTCGCGGCCAATCTCTATTCGGTGGGCAGCGTGCCGACCTGCGGCACGGGCTGCACCGGCGTGACCGGGACCAACAACGCGTTCGAGGTGACGGCCTCGACCACGGGGATCACGAGCGTGACCGTGAACTTCTCCGGCTCGGGATTCACGAACACGCCGAGCTGCGTCGTCAGCCGCACCAATTCCGGCACCTTGCGCGCCGCGCTGACCGCGATCGCCGGCAACCATGTGACGATCGGCTTCTCGTCGGCGACGACGGCCGCCGAGGTCGACGACGTCATCTGCTTCGGACACTGATCGGCGATCGCTTCCCCGTCAGCGCCTGCCGAAAACCTCGTCCACGCTTCGGTAGCGCGGCAGGAGCGCGTAGATCGCGATGCCGATCCCCGGAAAGATCGGGAACATCGCGAACGGAACGGCGCAGGCGGCGACGGCAACGGGCCATGGCCGGGGCCAGGTCTCGCACAGCAGCACCAGGCCGGGCAGGGCGCCCAGCAGCGCCGCCGCGAAGGCTGCCGGCCCGTCCTCGCGCAGCGCCCGCATCAGCGCGGCGGCCGGCTCGCCGTCCTGGCTGAGCGCGCGCCGCCAGGACGCGCCCAGCATCCAGAGCGGCAGCGCGCCCGCCGCCCAGGCGAGATGCAGAGCGGGAAGAGGCCCGGCGTGGCCTTTCGTCCGGGCGGCAAAGGTCAGGCCGATGACCAGCGCCTGGGTCAGCGCGGCCGCGACCGCGAGCCGCCAGTCGCGTATCGCGGCCAGCCCCGCCAGCAGCAGGCAGAACGCCACGAGCGGGAAATAGATCGCGGCGCCGTCCTGCCAGCCGAGGCCCTTGAGACCGAATCCCTCCAAGGTGCCCAGGATCGTGGCGGTCCCCAGCACGGCAAAGCCCCAGCGCGGCTGTGCGATGACGTCGAGCCGCGTCATCGCGGTCTCGCGCCGCTCGCGGGCGCGGTTGGCGCGCGCGACGAAGTCTTCCGTGTACGGAGCGTGGATGCCGAGACCTAGCGCCGCCAGCGTCAGGACGAAGGCACCCAGGACCGCGGCGAGCGCGATCATGTCCTCGTGCGCGGCCATGAGCAGCAAGGGAAGGCTCAGAGCGCCAAGCGCGAGCACGCCCAGGAGGCCCGATCGCCGCAGCGCGGCGGCGAAGGCCTGACGCGGCGGCATGCCGTCGCAGACGAGTCTCAAATGCCGCGCCGCCACCGGCAGGGCCGCGGTCAGCACGAAGACGAAGCCCGCATCGACGAGCGGCGGGGCGACGGCGCCCACAGCGCCGTGGACGAGCGCCAGCGGCACGACGACGACGAGCAGCGTCGACGCGGCATGGCGGAGCAGGCTGAACACGATCGCGGCAAGCGCGGCCGCGACGAGCAGGTCGATCCCGAGCGCAGCGCTCAAGCGCGCGACGCCGGGGCCTCCGGCAAATCCATCTCCAGGATTGCCATGTTGAAGGCGTAGGAGGTCTCACCCTCCTCCTCGTCCTTGAACAACACGCCGATGAACTCGCCATTGACGTGCACTTCGACGGAATCGTCCTGTTTGGGCCGCTCCACGATGGTGATCGTGTCGAGGCGGAACAGGTTGCGCAGATATTTCTCGAGGCGCCAGATTTCGCTGCGGGTCAACGGAAAGCTCTCCTGTCGGCACGATTTGACGTGGCACGGGTGGGGCGTCCCGGTCAAGATGGCGCGATGGGGTCCGCGATTCCGCCGCAAGGTTATTACGCCGCCAGCGCGCATCCCGCGCCGGCGCGGCCCCGCCTCGGCGGCGATCGGAAGGCCGACATCTGCATCGTCGGCGCCGGCTATACGGGGTTGTCGGCGGCGCTGCATCTGGCCGCGGCCGGCGCCAAGGTGGTCGTGCTCGAGGCCGAAAGCGTGGGCTTCGCCGCTTCGGGGCGCAACGGCGGCCAGATCCATACCGGGCACCGCAAGGACCAGGCCGAGCTCGAGCGCTGGCTGGGTGAAATCCACGCCCGCGCGTTGTGGGACATCGCGCAGGATGCCAAGGCCACCGTGCGCGGCGTCATAGCGCGGCACAATATCGACTGCGCGCTGAAGGACGGCCTCGTCATCGCGGCCCATAGCGAGGCGGCGGCGAAGGACCTGGCCGAGGATACCGACCATCTCTCGGGCAAGTACGGCTACGCCCAGGCGCGGATGATGGACGCGGCGGAGACGGCGCGCGCGCTCGGCACCGCGATCTATCCGGCCGCGCGCATGGACAACGGCGGCGGGCATCTCCACCCGCTCGACTTCGCGCGCGGCCTGGCCGCTGCGGCCGAGCGCGCGGGCGCGCAGGTCTTCGAGCATTCGCGCGTGCTCGCCTTCGACGAGGACAAGGCCGGCGCGAACCTGCGCACGGCGGACGGGCTCGTCACGGCCGAGCATGTGCTGCTCGCGACCGACGCGTTCTCGGGCGCGCTGGCGCCGGAGCTCGCCGGGTATATCGGCCACCTGGAAAGCTTCATCGTCGCCACGGCGCCGCTGGACGACGCGCTGTACGACGACGTGCTGCCCTGCGACGCCGCCGTCGCCGACACGCGCCACGTGCTCGACTATTACCGCAAGAGCGCGGACAGGCGCATGCTCTTCGCCGGCCGCGAGAGCTATTGGAGCGTGCCGAAGGATGTCGCCGCCCTCGTCCGGCCGCGCATGGCGCATGTCTTCCCCAAGCTCGCGGACGTGGCAATCGAATATGCCTGGCACGGCACGGTCGGCATCACCGCGACGCGCATGCCGCATTTCGGGCGCCTCGGAAAGCGCGCGCTCTTCGCTTACGGCTATTCGGGACAGGGCGTGGCGCTGGCGACCGGCGGCGGCAAGCTGATGGCCGAAGCGGTGCTGGGCAACCCCGAACGCTTCGACGCAATGGCGCGCGTGCCGCCCACCGCGTTTCCCGGCGGCCAGCTTTTGCGCAAGCCGCTGGTCGCGGCGGCGCTGTTCTGGTTCAAGTTGATGGACGGGCTCGGCTGATCACCGCGCCAATCCGATCACGGCGACAGCCTGAACGCGGTTCCCAGATTCGACGCACCGCCGGCCACGGTCGCGCCGCGCAGATTGCCGAACGTGTCGAACGCCAGCGGCCCTGCCGGGGTCATGCCGCTGCGCTTGCGGAAATGGTGCAGGATGCTCTCCGTCCCGTCCGGCGCGATGCGATACGCGACGCCGCAGCCTTGCGCCACGCGGCAGTTGCCGCCCTGCGCCGTCGGCCCATAGATGTTCCCAGCGCCGTCGAGCGTCACGCTGCCGGCGGGCGATTGCCCGTCCGCCGTTCCGCCGGCGAAGGAATGCAGCACGCTCTCCGTGCCGTCGGGCGCGATCTTGAACACCGTGCCGAGACCGTTTGCGCCGCCGGCACTCGTGGCGCCGTAGAACGTGCCGTCCGCCAGGCGCACGAAGCCCACGGGAGCGGTGCCGTCCGTGGTCCTGCTGTCGAAGATATGAACCGCCGAGAAGCTGTGGCCGGGGACGAGCTTGAACAGCTCGCCCTCGCCCCAGAACCCGCCGCCCTCCACCAGGCCGTAAAGGGCGCCGTCGTCGTCGAGAGCCATGCGGCCGTGGGGATATTGTTCCGATGCGGAGTCGTTGAAGAAAAACAGCACGCTCTCCGTGCCGTCGGGCGCGAGCTTGAAGACGGTGCCGCAGCCGTCCAGCGTGCGCCAGCACGAAATCCCGCCGCCCATCGTGACGCCGTAGAGATTGCCTTGCGCGTCCGGCAACAGCTCGCCGATGGGATGCTTGCCGTCGGCGCCCGTGAAGCGGTGCAGCACGGTCTCGCTGCCGTCCCGGTCGAGGCGATAGACGACGCCGCAATGGACGGTTTTCGCGGCGCAGTCGCCGCCGCTGCCGCCGTCGCTCGTCGCGCCGTACATCGTGCCGTGCGCGCCTGCGGTGGGACCGCCGGAAGGATAGCTTCCGTCGGTGCCGCCCGCGAAGGAATAGAGCGAACAAACCGGCCTGGGCCGCGCTCGCCGACGCCGGCAATGCGACGGCCAGCGCAGCGACGAACCGCAACGTCACGTCAGATCCCTGCGCCGGATTCGTCGATGACCTGGTTCATGTCCTGCGACGGCCGCTCGGAGCCGGCGCAATTGACGAGCTTGGCCGGCACGCCCACCGCGGTACAGCCCGGCGGCACGTCCCTTAGGACCACGCTGCTGGCGCCGACGCGCGCGCATTCGCCGATCTCGATGTTGCCCAGGATCTTGGCGCCCATCGACAACAGCACGCCGCGGCGCACCTTGGGGTGGCGGTCGCCGCCTTCCTTGCCGGTGCCGCCCAGCGTGACGCCGTGCATGATCGAGACGTCGTCCTCGACCACCGCGGTCTCGCCGATGACCACGCCGGTCGCGTGATCGATCATGATGCCGCGTCCCATCCGCGCGCCGGGATGGACGTCGACGTCGAACAGCTCGGAGATGCGGCTCTGGAAGAACAGCGCCATCCCTTCGCGCCCCTTGGTCCACAGCCAATGCGAGATGCGGTGGCATTCGAGCGCGTGGAAGCCCTTGAAGAACAGGAAGGCTTGGACGTGGCTGTGGCAGGCCGGGTCGCGGTCGAACACCGCCGACAGGTCGGCGCGCACCGCAGCGCCGATCTCGGGATCGGCCGCGATCGCCTCGACGAAGATCTCGCGCGCCAGCATCGGCGAGACGTCGTCGCCGCCGATCTTCTTGGCCAGGTGGTAGCTCAGCGCGTCCTCGAGCCGGTCGTGGTTCAGGATCGTGGCGTGCACGAAGCTCGCCAGCGCCGGCTCGGACCGCGCCAGGCCCCGGGCCTGGTCGCGCATCGCCGACCATACCGGATCGCAGGCGGCTATTTTCTCGGCAGTTGCGGCCATACAAGGCTCCTCTATCGCGTTTATTCTATTCGAGCGCGCCGCTTTTAGATAGGACGTTCACCGGAACGTTAAACCCCCGATCTCAACCCCTCACGCTTTCGCATAGGACAGTCATGGACTCTGCAACCCTCAACCGGCGCCCGCCCGGCGCCATCGATCTTTTGCTGACGCGCCGCTCGGGCTCGGCCAAGGCGATGACCGGGCCCGGGCCGGACGCAGCGCAATTGCGCACGATTCTGACTGCGGCCGCGCGCGTGCCCGATCACGGCAAGCTATTCCCATGGCGCTTTGTGTTGTTCGAGGGCGAGGCGCGGGCGCGCTTCGGCGAAGTGCTGGCGGAATGCCTGCCCCGTCAGGACGCGACGCCCGAGCGCCTCGCCATGGAGCGCGGCCGCTTCGTGCGCGCGCCGGTCGTCGTCGGCGTGATCAGCCGCGTGCGCGAAGGCATCCCGATCCCCGCCTGGGAGCAGGAGCTGTCCGCGGGCGCGGTGTGCCAGACCATGCTGTTCGCGGCGACCGCGCTCGGCTTCGTCGCCAACTGGCTGACGGAATGGCCGGCGTTCAATGCCTGCGTCGGGGAACGGCTGGGCCTGCAGCCGGGCGAACGGGTCGCGGGCTTCGTCTATATCGGCCATCCCGCAACCACGCTCGAAGAGCGCGTGCGGCCGGACATCGATAAGCTTGTCACCCGGTTCTAGCGAGACTTTTAACGTTTCAACCCCTAGCTTGGGCCATGGCTGTGGCGGCAACCCTGGATGACGACGCGCTGCAACGCTCGGACGAGAGCCGCGCGTTCGAGGCGTTCTGGCGTTCGCTGCGCAGGGACGCGCCGGTGCCGCGGCGCTCGGACTTCCACCCCGCGGGCGCGCGACACCTGCTGCGAAACCTCGTGCTGCTCGATGCGCCGCGCCAGGGCTCGGAGCATGCGCTCATCCGCGTCAGCGGCGAAGGCTACAACCAGGTCGCCGGCGTGAACATGCGCGGGCGCGACCATCTCGACCTGCTGCCGCAGCAATATCGCGCCGACGCGGTCGCGACGAGCGAGGCGATGATGGCGACGCCGTGCGGGCTGTGGCAGATCTCGCCGTTCCATCTGGCGCGCGGCTATGCGGTGCGGGTGGAGATGACCGCCTTCCCGCTCAGAGGCGAGGACGGTCCCGATTGTTTCCTGGGCCATGTGCGCGCGACCGACGGCGTCACGCCCGTGTCGCTGCCGACGCCCTTGGGCGTGGCGATCGACACCGCGCTGGTCTATCGCTACCTCGACATCGGCGCCGGCATTCCGGGCTAGCGGATTCCGATCAGCTTGTGCGTCTGAAGGCTCAATCGCCACTGCGGGTGGGCGAGGCAGTATTCCGCCGCGTCGCGCGTGTTGGCGTCGCGCCGGGCGTCATCCATCGGCTGCAGGAAGAAATTGTCGAACAGGAGACCTGCATAGCGCTCGGGCGGGGCGCCCGCTTGCGGATAGACGAGCTTGAGCTCGTTGCCCTTGGTGAGTTTCAGCTCGGCATCGGCCTTCGGGCTGACGCAGACCCACTCTATGCCGGCCGGCGGCAGCAAGGTGCCGTTGGTCTCGACGCCGATCTCGAAATGCTCCGCATGCAACGCTTCGACCAGCGCGTCGTCGATCTGCAGCAAAGGCTCGCCGCCGGTGCAGACGACATAGGGCTGGGCAAGGCTCGCTTTCGGCCATTGCGCCGACACGGCGCGCGCGAGCTCGGCAGCGGTCGCGAACTTGCCGCCGCCCACGCCGTTCGTCCCCACGAAATCGGTATCGCAGAACCTGCACACCGCGTCGGCGCGGTCGCGCTCCAGCCCGCTCCACAGGTTGCAGCCGGCGAAGCGCAGGAACACGGCCGCGCGCCCCGTTCGCGCGCCCTCGCCCTGGAGCGTGTAGTAGATCTCTTTGACCGAATAGCTCATGGCGCCCCCACGCGCCCCGCATATTTCGCGTAGCCTTCGGCGCGCAGCGCACAGGCGGGACAGGCGCCGCAGCCATAGCCCCAGTCGTGGCGATGCGTGCGGTCGCCCTCGTAGCAGGTCACGGTTTCCGCGACGATGAGATCGATCAAGGCCTGCCCGCCCAGCGCTTCGGCAAGCCGCCAGGTCGCGGCTTTGTCGAGATGCATCAGCGGCGTGTGCACGCAGAACTTCATGTCCATGCCGAGATCGAGCGCGGTCTCGACGGCGCGGATGGTGCGCTCGCGGCAATCGGGATAGCCCGAATAATCCGTCTCGCACATGCCGCCGACGAGATCGGCGATGCCGCGGCGATAGGCGAGCGCCGCCGCCGCGGCGAGGAAGAGGATGTTGCGGCCGGGCACGAAGGTGTTCGGCAGCCCGTTCGCGCCCATCTCGATGACGCGGCGGTCGGTCAGCGCGGTGCCGCCGATCTGCTTCAGCACGTCCAAGGCCAGAACGTGATCCGCGCCCAGCTTGTCCGACGCCATCGCTGTCCGGATGCGCGGCCTTGCGGCGAGCTCCGCCGCGTGGCGCTGGCCGTAATCGAAGCCGACCGTCTCGACATGGTCGAAGCGTTGCAGCGCCCAGGCCAGGCAGGCCGTCGAATCCTGACCGCCGGAGAAGAGGACCAAAGCCGTGCTCATCGCGCGCGGTTTAGCTCGGGCGTTGCGCCCAGTCGAGAAGTTTCGCCAGGCGCGGATCGGCGCGCACCTCCGCCTCGAAGGCCGCCCAGTTCGCCACGCGATCCTGGTAGCGGCGCTCGCGGTCCTGGCGCTGGCCCTCGGTCACCTCGCTTGGTTCCGAAAGCCTGTCGACGCCGAGCGGCCGCAACAGCGCGATCAGGTCGCGCACCGCATCCGCGCCGGATTCCCGGTCCAGATGCCGCTCGTAGGAGATGCGCGCGAACGGCTTGCCCTTCGCCTCGAGCGTCTCTTCGCACCAGCGATACCAGCGCCGCATCTTGCGCGCCCAGGCTCCGAAGTCTTCGGACGAAAGCTCCGGCTTGATGTCCGTGGTGTCCTGCTTGGAGAAGGTGCCGGCGTTCTGCGCCTTGCGCCCGGAGATATAGGATTCGATCGGACGGCGGGTCAGGATCGCGAACGCGGTATCGTCGCGCGGAATCAGCTCGGTCTCGAGCAGGCCGTGCTCGACGTGCCCGGGAAACACCTTGAACGCGACGATGCGCTTGCGCCACGCGCCGTCGCGGATCGCCTCCAAGGTCGCGAGCGGATGCGCGCGCCGCCACGCCGCGAAGGCCGGCTTGTCGTCGACGTCCATGCCCGAGCGCTGCTTGAGCATCGCGAGCTCGCGCGGCGAAAGCACCACCTGGCGCTTGGCGTGGAACAACTCGGACTTGGCGTTGAGCTCCGGGATGCTTTTCAGGAGCTTGTTAAGGTGGCTCGAGCCGGTGCGCGGCATCGCCAGAACGCAGAGAAATCGAGGCCCGGAGGGCGCTTCGGATTGCGGATGGGATCGGGGTGCGGGCGCAGCCATGGGCCGCCAGCCTTGCCTTTTCGCATCGCCTGCGTCAACGTTTGCGTGCCATATCAAGGGGATGGGCGTGGCAGCATTGGCTTTGACGGGCACCGGTCTTTACACGCCGGCGCAGTCGATCACGAACGACGAGCTCGTCTCCTCGTTCAACGAATTCGTCCGCCGCCACAATGCGACCAACGCGAGCGCGATCGCCGCGGGCACCATGACGGCGCTCGCGCCCTCCTCGACCGAGTTCATCGTCAAGGCCTCGGGCATCAAGAGCCGCTATGTGATGGACAAAGAAGGCGTGCTCGATCCCGATGTGATGTGCCCGCGCATCCCGGAGCGGACGAACGACCAGGTCTCGGTGCTTGCCGAGATCGCGATCGCCGCCGCGCGCGAGGCGATGGATAGAGCCGGGCGCACGGCTGCCGATATCGACGGCGTGCTCATCGGCGCCTCGAACATGCAGCGCGCCTATCCGGCCATGGCGGTCGAGGTGCAGGACGCGCTCGGCATCGACGGCTTCGGCTTCGACATGAACGTGGCCTGCTCGTCGGCGACCTTCGCGCTGCAGGCCGCGGCCGACATGGTCGCGGCGGGCCACGCACGCGCGATCCTGGTATGCAATCCGGAGATCTGCTCGGGCCATCTGAATTTCCGCGACCGCGACAGCCATTTCATCTTCGGCGACGTCGCCACCGCCTTCATCGTCGAGCGCGCCGACGCCGCCAAGGCCGGCTGGGAGATCGTGTCGACCAGGCTCAAGACGAAGTTCTCCAACAACATCCGCAACAATTTCGGTTTCCTGAACCGTACCGCGCCGGAGAGCGCCGGAGCGCCCGACAAGCTCTTCGTCCAGGAAGGCCGCAAGGTGTTCAAGGAGGTCGTGCCGATGGTCTCGGAGCTGATCATCGCGCACCTGACGGAGAACGCGATCCCGCCTTCGAGCCTGAAGCGGCTGTGGCTGCACCAGGCCAATCTGGGCATGAACGACATGATCGCGCGGCGCGTGCTCGGCCGCGACCCGATGACCGGCGAGGCGCCGAACATCCTGGACGAATACGCCAACACCTCGTCGGCCGGATCGGTCATCGCCTTCCACAAATACAGCGACGACCTGAAGCCCGGCGACCTCGGCCTGCTATGCTCCTTCGGCGCGGGCTATTCCGCGGGCAGCGTGATCCTGAAGAAGTTCGCGCGCGCGTAGCCGCGCTTTGCGCACGGCCGCGGCGCGGCGCTTCTTGAGCCAGATCAGGACGCCCGTCACCGACATCGCGACGACCAAGCCTGTGACCGACACCACGATCCGCCCCGTCAGGCCCAGAATGCGTCCGCTGTGCAGCGGATATTGCGCCTGAAGGAAGACGTCGCCGGCGCTGCCCTCGCCGGCCAAGCCGACGGCCTCACGTTCGAGAACAGCGACACGAAGGGGCGGAAGACCTGGTCGGGCAAGTTGAGCTGTCGCGAGTCAATTCAACTTCGACGGGTGGAGAAGCGTTGCGAAGTTACCGGCGCGAACCGCGCGTTAAACCGTCGGCAACCTTTCGATTCAAATTGAGTACACGGCGTTAACTCGCCGGTGAATAAGATCGTCCGTTCTGGGGAACGGCGCGTGCGGATGTTTCTTCGCGACTTCATGACGAGAGTCCGCGCCGCCCGCGAGAGCGCCAAGACGCGCAGCTTCGCCATCGTGGCGGTGATGTTCCCCGCTTTGCTGCTGCTGTCGCTGGCGGCGAGCTGGCAGGCCATCGAGCTGGTCAACGAGACGCGCGCCTATGCGGTCGGCGAAGGCCGCTATTCCAAGGCGCAGAAGATGGCGGTGCTCGACCTCTACCGCTATGCCCATACCGAAGACCAAAGCGACTTCGACGCCTTCCTCGCCGACATCAGCATCCCGCGCGGCGACCGCCAGGCGCGCATGGCGCTGTCGGCGCCCGAGCCCGATCTCAAGGCCGCGCGGCACGGCCTGCTTCAGGGCAACAACCATCCGCGCGACATCGAAGGGCTGATCAGCCTCTATCGCCGCTTCTATTGGTGGAAGCCGTTCGCGGCCGCCGTCGAGGACTGGCGCACCGCCGACAATCAGGTCGACGCGCTGCTCGTGGAAGGCCTGGCGCTGCGCAAGCGCGTCACCGCCGGCAAGCTCGACGAAGCCGCGCGCCAAGCGGTCCTGCACCGCATCGAGGCGCTGGACGCCTCCATCACCGAGCGCGAGAACACCTTCTCGACCCATATGAGCGAGGCCTCGCGGCTCGCCACCACGCTGGTGATCTGGGTGCTGGGCATCGCGACCGTGCTGCTCTGGGCGATCGGCATCGGTTTCGCGATCCGCCTGCTGCGCCGCCAGCTCGCGCTTGACACGCAGCTCGCGTCGAGCGAGCAGCGCTTCCGCGACTATGCCGAGGTCGCCTCGGACTGGTACTGGGAGATGGATGCGGCGAACGTCATCACCTACGTCTCGCTGTCGGACGACTCGCTGGGCATGGACGGCCTGCGCGTGATCGCCAGGCAAGCCGACGATCCGCACGAAGCCGACGAGGCGATCCTTGCCGTCTCGGAGCGCCGGCCGTTCCGGGCCCTGAGCCTGCGTTTCGACCGGACCTACTACGCGATCTCGGGCAAGCCGCGCTTCGATGCCGAGGGCGCCTTCCTCGGCTATCGCGGTATCGGCACCGACATCACCACGCAGGTCGAGCACGCCCACGCGCTGCGCGACGCCAAGGAACGCGCCGAGGTCGCCAACCACGCCAAGTCCGAGTTCCTGGCGAATATGAGCCACGAGCTGCGCACCCCGATGAACGCGATCCTGGGCTTCTCCGACATCATCCGCTGCCGCATGTTCGGGCCCGACATCTCGGACCGCTATGCCGACTACGCGCACGACATCCACAAATCCGGCACGCATCTGCTGTCGTTCATCAACGACATCCTGGACCTGTCGAAGATCGAGGCCGGCCAGGCTGCCGCGCGCGACGAGGAGCATGCGCTCGACGCGCTGGTGCAGGAAGCGCGCACGCTGACGGGCGGCACCGCGGCCGTCGCGTTCCGCGTCGCCCTGCCCTCGCCCGTACCCAGGCTGCGCGTCGATGGGCGCAAGTTCCGCCAGATCCTGGTGAACCTGCTGTCCAACGCCTTCAAGTTCACGCCGGAGGGCGGCCGCGTCGTGCTCGAGGCGCGCTATGAGAAGGACGGCCTCGCGCTCCTGGTGAGCGACACCGGCATCGGCATCGCGCGCAAGGACCTGGCCCATGTGCTCACCCCGTTCGGCCAGGTGGAATCCGCCTTTGCGCGGCGCCACCACGGCACCGGACTGGGCCTGCCGCTCGCCAAGTCGCTGGTCGACCTGCATGGCGGCACGCTCGCGATCGAGAGCGTGCTGAACGAAGGCACCACCGTCACCATCCGCCTTCCCGCCGCACGGGTGCTGACCGGGCGGGCCGCGTAGCCTCAAGCAGGCTACGCAGCCGCAGGCGCCGTAGCCGCCCGACATTTGCTGTTGCCCGGGCGGCATGGTTCAACTGTCACCCGAGGGACCAAGGCGAGGGCGTGGAGCATGGCGGTGGCGGCGGACGACAAGGCTCGCGACGATAAGGCCCGCAAGGACAAGGCGTTCCTGGGCCACCCGGTGGGCTTGGGCTGGCTCGCGGCGTCGGAATTCTGGGAGCGCTTCTCCTATTACGGCATGCAGGCGCTGCTGGTGCTTTACCTGTCGAAATGGCTGCTCCTGCCCGGCCATATCGAGCACGTCTGGGGCATCGGCCCGTTCAAGAGCATGATCGAATGGATCTATGGCGCCAACACGACCGAGACGCTGGCCATCGCGATCACCGCCTTCTATGCCTCCTGGGTCTACGGCACGCCGATCCTGGGCGGGCTGCTCGCCGACCGGCTGATCGGGCGCACGCGCACGGTCACCCTGGGCGCGTCGCTGATGGCTGCCGGTCAGTTCTTCATGATGACGGACGCGACCTTCCTGATCGCGATCTCGTGCCTTCTGTTCGGCGTGGGCTGCTTCAAGGGCAATATCGCGAGCCAGGTCGGCGACCTCTATAGCCACGAGGACCAGCGCCGCGCCGACGGCTTCCAGATCTATTTCCTCGGCATCCAGATCGCCGTCATCATCGCGCCCTTCATCTGCAGCAGCCTGGGCGAGAAGGTCGACTGGCGGCTGGGCTTCGGCGCCGCCGGCGTCGCCATGGTGTTCGGCCTGATCACCTATCTTTCGGGCCGCAAAAACTATCCGCCGGAGCCGATCCGCCAGGTCGCCGGCCATGCCGAGCGCCCGAAGCTGACCACGCGCGACTGGCAGACCATCGCGGTGCTGGTCGTGCTGCTGCCGGTGCTGGCGCTCTCGGTGGTGGGCAACCAGCAGATCTTCGCGGCCTATCTGATCTGGACCGAGAAGTTCTACGACATGAACGTGCTGGGCTGGAACATGCCCATCGGCATGATGCTGTCGGTCGATGCGGTGGTGAGCACGATCCTGATGGCGGGCGTGATCGCGTTCTGGCGCTGGTACGGCCGGCATTGGCGCGAGCCCGACGAGATCACCAAGATGGCCATCGGCACGGCGATCAGCGCGCTGGCGCCGCTGACGCTGGCGGCGATCTCGGCCGGCGGACACAAGGTTTCGCTCGCCTGGGCGATCCCGTTCCACGTCATCAACGACCTGGGCTTCGCCAACGTCCTGCCGGTGGGGCTGGCGCTGTATTCGCGCGCCGCGCCGAAAGGCCTCGGCGGCTTCATGATCGCGATCTACTACCTGCATCTCCTCATCGGCAACAGCGTGACGGGGCGCATCGGGGCGCTGCTCGACAAGGTGCCGACGCCGGAGTTCTGGGTCATCCATGTCGGCGCGATGGCGATCTCGGCGGTGCTGCTGGTCCTGGCGAAGCTGTTCTTCGGCAGGCTGCTGGCGCCGGCTTACGACGCCCCGGCCGAAGCAGCTAAGGCATAGCCTCGAACTCCACCGCGATGCCGCGGTCGTGATAGCGCACGACGCGCGCGGGCATGCGCCCGATGCGGATGGTCTCGCCGATCAGCGGCCGCGCATGGGTGCGCAGCGAGGCGCCGGTGAGCGAGATGTCGATGACCTCGCACGGAAAGCGCTCGCCGTTCTGCATCACGAAGCTCGCGGCCGACCCGCCCGCCACGCGGCGGTGCCGGCGCAAGGCGGTGGGGTCGACCGCGCCGGTCTCGACGAAACGCGCCAGCTTCTCGACCAGCGCCTTGCGCTTGCGGTCGTTGAGCAGGAAACGCAGGCCCAGCACCTCGCCGTCGATGCGCGCCACCACCGCTTCGAGCCGCCCGAAGCCCTCGACATAGAGGAGGACGAAGGCCTGCAGCGGCGGCATCTCCTCGGCCGTGACGCCCGCGCCCGCGTCGGACAGGTCGACCACCTTGCAGCCGATCGTCGCCTCTTCCGCGGGGAAGAACATCCGGCCCTCCAGCGCGGTGCGCATGCGCTCGGAACGGCGCTGCTCGAGCTCGGCCTTCTTGCGGATCGCAAAGCGCATCTAGGGGCCTCAATTCGCCGCGGCGGCGTGCGCGCCGACGCTGCCCAGGAAATCGCGCAGGATGATGGACAGCTCCTCTACCTCGGCATGCCGCGGCGCGCCTGCGGGGAAGCGGTACTTCCAGAAGCTCGCGATGTGGTTCATCGCGCCCATCTTCTCGCCCATCTCCAGGAACAAGGGCGGCGCGTCGAGCAGAAAGTCGCGGAAAGCCTTGGGATCCTCGCGCTCGGTAAGCGCGGCATAGGCATTGTCGTAGACGCCGAGCACGTGGGCGATCTCGTCGAGGTTCTTGCGCACCGCAACCGCGATGGCGCGCTTGGACAAGCCGAGGAACTGCAGACTGTCGTGGTCGGCGCGGCCGATGACGCGGATGGTGTTGAGGTCGCGCAGGACTTTCAGCACCTGCGGCTTCAGCTCGGCCAAGCTCCATTTGTAGTAAAGGAAGCCGCGCCAGCTGAAGACGCCTTCGCGGAACTCCTCCGGCCCCAGCCGCAGCGTGGCGCGCAGCGGCTCGAGCTTCTCGCCCACCTCGCTCGACAAGAGCGCGGAGATGATCTTGGCGGTGGAGGCGAGCTGCGCCGGTCCCGTGCCCTTGATCGCGAGCGCGGTCAGCCGGCGCACCTCCTGCGCGGCATGGGTGTACATGCGCGTCTGGTCGGCGCCGGAGATCTCGAAATAGCAGTCGTCGGGCGCGACGTCGTGGTTGCGCAGGAACTCGCGCAGCAGGAACGGGTCGAGCGACGGCACCGCGTCGAGCAAGGTCAGCACGTCGAGGTCGTGCTTCATCGCGAACGGGCTTGCGTAATTGCCGACCTCGCGGAAGCTGTCGAGGAAGCCTCGCTGGCCGAAGAAGAACGAGCGCCCGCCGACGCGCAGATCCGCCTTCTCGAAGGGGATGATGATCTTGGTCGCGACCGCGCGCGCCTCGGCGAAGAGATAGGTCTCGTCGGCGCGCAGGCGGTGCTTGACGATGATCGCGCTGTTCATCGCCGGCGACTGGAACAGCGGCGATGCGGCATGCTGCGGGTTGTCCGCCTGCGCCAGGCCGATCTGGGCAAGGTTCAGGACGCGGCTGGAGGACGCGGTCGTGAGCTGGCTCAGGCTGCGCACGGATCGGTCGACGGTCACGGCTCGCAAACGCCTCGTTTCAAATCCCCGCCACAATGGCAAACGGGCTTTAACGACGCGTGGAAGAGCGTGCTTAAAAAAGCGTGAACGCCTCCAATTGAGCAGTTCAATCCATCAGCTTGAACGCCGCCTCCAGCGCCGGATCGCGGCCGGCGAAATAGTCCGCGACGTGGAGCTGCACCGGGACCTGCGGGCTCATCTCGCGGCGGCGGTCGCCGGGCGTCGAGTATTGCCAGAGCACCTCGGTCGCTTCGATCCTGATATGGGTGTAGGGCAGCTCGAGCTCCTGCGGATCGCCGTGGAGGTCGCAGCATTCGCCGCTCGCCTCGCCGACGAAGACGGGCCGCGCCAGCCGCTCCAGATCGGTGATGAAGTTGGCCGTGGCCGAATAGGTGCGCCGCCCGATCAGCACATAGACCTTGTGTCCCTCGATGCGGCTGAAGGCGGTGATGCTGCGCAGCAGCTCGGTATAGAGATAGGTGTTGCCGCCGTTGTCGTGGCGCAGGTCGACGATCAGGTTCCGCGCGCCGCTGTCGCCCATCACGCCCCACAGCCGCTTGCCGTAGTCGGCCAGCTTCTCGTTCGGCATGTCGTCGATGTTGTTGACCTGGACGTAGAGCGCGTGATGCTCGGGCAGCGGCTTGTGCCAGAACACCGATTTCATGTCGCTCAGATAGAGCGGCGCGGTCACGCCCGGCGGCGCCATGAGGCGGTCCCAGCGCGCGTTCTGCTCGTTCGGCGGCTCCGTCGCCACGCTGCCGACGACGACCTCGCGCCGCCGTCCGTCACGCATCTCGACCGTGAGCGGCACATCGTCCTGGCTCGCGACGGCGCCCATGCCGACGAGGCTCGCGACCTCGATGAGCCGGAACACGTCCCAGATATGCTCCATGTCGCCGTCGGCGCTGTTGGCCGTGCTCTCGCGGCGCCAGGCTTCTTCCGCGGCCAGCGAGCCTATCCTGGTGACGCGCGCGCCGACCAGGTCCTTGTGCGCCGCGTCGGCGTCCAGGACGTAGATGCCTTCCGGAAAAGCATAGAGCCGCAGCGGCAGGTAGCGCGTCCTGGGGAACGGCCAGAACGACATATGGCCCTGGTGCAGCTCGGCGACCGCCTGGCGCAGCGCGAAGAACATCTGCTCGTCGGTGCTGTGCCCGATGGCGTTGTAAAGCGCCTGATAGCGCCGCTCGAATTCCGCCGGGAAGGCGCGGCCGCGATAGTCGGGATTGGTGCGCGCGAGCTCTTCGCGGAAGTAGTCGAGGTCGAAGCGCCAGCCTTTTTCGCGGCTCCATCCCGTGGTGTCGGGATGGCCGATGAGATCGAGGAATTCGCGGTCGTTCTTCAGGGTCGCGAAATCCTCCCAATCGTAGAGCTCGTTGCGCCAGAAGCCGTGCTGCTCGAAGATCGTCCAGCGCAGGATCTCCAGCGCCTTCTTGCGGTCGCCGGCCTTCAAGGTCTCGATCGCCATGCGATATCCGTTGGGGAACTGCAGCCCCCAGCCGATCAGCGGTCCCGCCTTCTCGAAGGACGCGGCAGCCTCGAGGTGCTTGCCCAGGCTGCGCTGGATGCGCCCGAGCAGCATCCAGTTCTCGGGGTCGCGGGGATAGTCCTTGGCGACCTGCTCGGCGAGCGGCAGGGCATCGGCGAACTTCTGCCGGTCGTAGAGGTCCTGCGCCTGCTGCCGCGCGCGGTAGTAGCCGAGCCCGTCCGGCGGCACCTGAAGCAGCACCAGCGGCGAAGCGCCTTTCTGCGGATCGTAGGTCTGCGCGGCGGCAGCGCTCGCCAGCAGCGACGCGACGACGAAAGCACCCAGGACGCGCATGACCGATCCTCCCCTTGGATGCGCGATGGTGCCAACTCCTTGGCATCGAGGGAAGGCTAGCAATCAGGCATGCGCGGAACGCATGGGGAAAAGCAGGCCGTGTTGACAAGCCCCGGCCGGATCGAGCTTGGTGGGCGAAGTGCCCAAGGCGACAGGAACTTCCGTGCGCGCAAGACGATATACCGGCTCGTGTCTTTGCGGCGCGACACGCTTTTCGTTCACCGGCAAGCTGGACGACCTGTATTTCTGCCATTGCTCGCAATGCCGGAAAAACTACGGTCTCTACGGCGCCTTTGCCGGCATCGTCCGGGGCACGCTGATCATGGACAAGGCCGACCGGCTGCAATCGTACAAATCGTCGAAGAGCACGACGCGCACGTTTTGCGGCGCCTGCGGTTCGCCGATCGCCTGGGATCGGAAGGGCTATGAGCGCGTCCATGTCCTGATGGGCGCGCTCGACGGGGACATACGCACGACCGGCGCGAAGCACATCCATCTGAAAGACAAAGGCGGCTACTACAGGATTTGCGACTGAGCCGATCCCGGCTCAATGCACCAGGAACAGCGGCAGGTCGGAATGCGCGATGGCGTGGCGCGTGATGCCGCCCTGGAACAGCTCGCGCCAGCGGCTGTGGCCGTAGCCGCCGAGCACCAGCAGCCCCGCGCCGTCCACCTCCTCCAGCAGCGCCTGCGCCACGCTGCGCTCGCCCGCGGCGATCTCGCGCGCGCCGGCGCTCACGCCGTGCAGCTTCAGATACTCGACCAGCGCGTCGCATTGCGCGCAAGGCGCGTCCGGCTCGGCGACCGCGAGCACGTCGACGCGCGCGGCGCGCGTCAGGAACGGCAGCGCCGCGCTCACGGCCTGCGCGCTCTCCACGCTCGCGTTCCAGCCGATGGCGATGCGCTCGTGGAAGCCGGGCGCCATGGCGCGGCACGACAGCAGCACCGGACGGCGCGCCTCGAGCAGCACCGCCTCGACCGCTTCGGTGATGCCGCTGCGCTCGTCGTCTTTGGCCGCGGCGAAGACGACGAGATCCGACAGCCGAGCCTCGCGCGCGACGCAATCGGCGAACAGACCCGTGGTCTCGCGCAGCGACACGCTGGGCGCGTCACGCTTCTCGCAAGCTTCGGTCACCGCGACGTCGGTCGCCCTGGCGAGCCGCGACAGGATCGCCTGCGCGGCGACGGCGGCCCGGTCGGATTCCTTCTTGGCGGTGTCCATCACCTCCTGCACCACCACGGTCGACACGCCTTCGCCGTAGAACGGCATGGTCAGCGCCGGGTCGGAGCGCACGAACAGGCCCGCGACATGACCGCCGAAGGGCAGCGCGGCCGAGATCGCGCTGGTCAGCACCGCTTCGTCGCGGTTTCCCCCGGTCAGCGGCGCAAGAATCTTGACGAACGCCATGGCTTCCTCCAATCGGACAAGGAATATCCCAGTAAGAACGCGGAAAATGGCCAAACAGACGCAAGCGAGAGCCTGGCAGCGCATGCTGAGCGGGCGCCGGCTCGACCTCCTCGATCCCTCGCCCATGGACGTCGAGATCGAGGACATCGCCCATGGGCTCGCGCGCGTGGCGCGCTGGAACGGCCAGACCAAGGGCGCGCATGCCTTCTCGGTGGCGCAGCATTGCGTGCTGGTGGAGCGGCTGACTGCCGAGCTGAAGCCGCGCCTTTCGCGCGAGGCGCGGCTGATGGCGTTGCTGCACGACGCGTCGGAATACGTCATCGGCGACCT
The DNA here is from genome assembly GCA_019247845.1 of Alphaproteobacteria bacterium. GTDB lineage: Bacteria > Pseudomonadota > Alphaproteobacteria > Micropepsales > Micropepsaceae > Rhizomicrobium. Next base: position 92,016 of record JAFBAL010000063.1, read on the forward strand.
GATCAGCCCATTCAAATCGGCGGTCGGCATCGACTACAAGGACTTCGAGCTGCGGCTGCTTTCGGCCATCCACCTGCGCTTCGGCCTGCCGGCCCGCGCGCCGCACGACCTGGGCGTCTTGTTCAAGCAGGCCGATATCGCCTCGGCCTATTTCGAGGCGACCCAGCTTGCCGGCTTCTCGGCGGAAGAGGCCAAGCGCTTCTTCGGCACGCCTTCCAAGGCGTTGCGCACGCCCCGGCTGGCGCCGCTCGCTCCCGCCGACGCCCAGGCATTGTTCCTGGAGCGGTTCAGGAGACTCACGGCCTAGGATCGCCCGCTAGCGATTGATGGTGACCGAGAAGCCGCTCTGGCCGCCATAGCGCTGCGCGGTGAACGTCGCCTGCGTGACAATGGGCACGCTCTGTACGGTGGCGCCGTCATAGACGAGGCCGCTCGCGTATTCGAGATGGTCGAGATCGACGGTCGCGCCGATGAACGGCGAAGTGTAGATGCCGCCCGGACCGATGAACTGAAGCTTGAATCTATAGCTGAAGTCGTAGAGCTTCGACGTGTTCACCCATTGGCCGCCCAGGTTCTTGTGCTGCGCTACCGCCTCGTAGCCGATCTGCCAGGCCCAATGGGCGTCCGACAGCTGCATGCCCTCATAATAGATGCGCAGCCCGACCCGCTCGCGGCCCTTTGTGTTGTACTGGAACCCGGTGTCGAAGATGGTCGCCGTCTGGCGGATCATGGTGCCCGCACCGGCCGGCAGGTGCGACGACAGCACGGCGAACAGAAGGACGACCGAAACGCGGCACGCATTCGACAGGTTTCTCATCGCGATCTCTCCCCTGGGTCGGACGGTGCGGTCGCCGGACGGGATCGCCCCCTCCTCGGTAGAGTATATAATAAATTCCCTCTGAGCGGGAGTAAGTCCTCGTGTCTTCCCCTTGCCGCAATCCTCGTCTAGCAAGGGCTGCGATGCCGCTGATTCTGATCACGCCCCTGTCCGCCGTGCCCAATGCGCTGCTGAGCCACGCGCCCTCGCACATGGTGAGCCTGTTGTCGGCGCAGTACATGATCGACACGCCCGACGGCTTTCCCGCGGAGCGCCACTTGCGGCTTTCGGTGCACGACATCGCCGATCCTGGCGGCGATCAGGCGCCGGCGCGCGAGCATGTCGACCGCCTGATCCGCTTCGGCCGCGGCTGGGACGCGAAGGCGCCGATGCTGGTGCATTGCTGGGCGGGGGTGAGCCGCTCGACGGCGTCGGCCTATGCCGTGTTGTGCGACAAGCTCGGCCCGGGCGCCGAGCACGAGATCGCGCAGCTTTTGCGCGCGCGCGCGCCGCATGCCCAGCCCAACAAGCTGATCGTGCGCCTCGCCGATGAAGCGCTCGGCCGCGGCGGCGCGATGGTGCGGGCCGTCGAGGCCATCGGCGGCGGCGAGATGGTGACGGAGGGCGTGCCGGTCGAGATCCCGCTCGCGCCCGACAGACCATGAGCGGCGACCAGCGCACGACGGACGCGAGCGGCGATTCCGCCCCGCTGGTCGTGAGCATCGGCCTGTCGGCCGCCATCGTCTCGGTCGCCAACGACGTGCCGCGCGTGCTCGCCGTCCATCATTCGGGGCAGGACGACGCGCTGCCTTTCGGTCCCTTCGATCCGCTGCACCACCGCACGCTGGAGAGCGGGTTGCGCAGCTGGGTGAAGGAGCAGACGGCGCTCGATCTCGGCTATGCCGAGCAGCTCTACACCTTCGGCGACCGCGGCCGGCACCTGCTCACGGCCGGCGAAGGGCCGCGCGTGGTCAGCGTCGGCTATCTCGCGCTGACGCGCGGCGAGGCCGAGGCGCGTGAAACGCGCTGGAGCGACTGGTACCGCTTCTTCCCGTGGGAAGACTGGCGCAAGGAGAAGCCGCCGATCATAGCCGATGCGATCGTCCCCGCGCTCAAGAGCTTCGCCAGAGGCAACGACCAGCGCCGCGAGCGCGTGCGCCTGTGCTTCGGCATCGACGGCGGAAGCTGGGACGAGGAGCGCGTGCTGGAGCGCTACGAACTGCTCTATGAAGCGGGCCTGGTGCAGGAAGCGGTGCGCGACGGACGCGACGGTCCGCAAGGCAGCGGCGGGCCGCTGGGCGCCGGCATGGTGTTCGACCACCGCCGCATCCTGTCGACCGCGATCGCGCGGCTGCGCGGCAAGATGAAATACCGTCCGGTCGTCTTCGAGCTGATGCCCGCGACCTTCACCTTGCTCGAGCTGCAGCAGACGGTCGAGGCGATCTCGGGCGTGCGGCTGCACAAGCAGAACTTCCGCCGCCTCGTCGAAGGCCAGGGCTTGGTCGAAGGCACGGGCAAGATGTCGGTCGCCGCGCGCGGCCGCCCGGCCGAGCTGTTCCGCTTCCGCCGCGAGGTCTTGAGCGAGCGTCCGGCGCCGGGCGTTCGCCTGGGCGCACGCGCGCGCGGCACGGTTTGATCTATTCCGGCGGCGGCGGCGGGTTGGCGATCAGGTAGGGATAGCCGCCGTTGATCGCGTCGTCGCGCGCCCAGATCGCCGGATCGAATCCCGCGGGCAGCGCGGAAGTGATCGCCGCGTGGCCAAGGCCGGTCGTGCCCGGCTGATTGGCGACATTGCCCACGCCGTCGGCCGGATCGGTGACGGTCGTCGCATCCAGGTCCCAATAGGCCTTGGCGAACGTCTCGCCTTGCCCGTCGAACAGGAATCCCATGATGCCGCCGACATGCCGCCTGTGCTCGACCGTGAAGGCGCCCGCGGCATAGACGTTGGAGATGTTCGAGAAGCTGCTTCCTTCGCCGGCGATACCGCCCATGGTGGCGTGCTTTTTGCCGTTTATCGGGCTCAAGGAATAAGAGTTCGACAATTGTCCCACGTTCAAGCCGATCAGCCCGCCGACGACGGCGCGCCCGCTGACCGGTCCTTGCGCGAAACACAGGCTCACCGTTCCGCTGTCGGCAAGGCCGAGCAGCCCGCCCACGACGCCGCCGATCCCCGTCGTCCCGCGGACCGTGGCGGTCGAATAGGACAGCGTGATCGTGCTCTGCGCCTCGTTGCGGCCGACCAGCCCGCCCTGGGCGCTGGGCCTGTCCGGAGATGCTTGGACGGTGCCGCCCGCATGCGAATTCGAGATCGTGCCTTGCAGGTTGATGCCGACCAGGCCGCCCATGACGTCGCCGCCATAGACCCTGGCGCTGGCCTGAGACTCCATGATGTGGCCCGAATTCTGCCCGACCAGACCGCCGATGCGGCCGGAGGTGAACTGGCTCACATAGCCTTTGGCATCCGAATGAAGGATGGTCCCGTCGTTGATCCCGACCATCAGTCCGACGTTGAGGCTCGCGCTGAAATCGTCCGATCCGCCCACGGCGCTCGATTTGATCATGTGAAGGTCGCGGATCGTGCCCAGGCTCTGCTCGACCAGACCGACATTGACGAATATCGCGGTCGTGCCGTGCTCGGCCACCTGGAAATTGCTGATCGTGTTGCCCAGCCCCTCCAGCTCCGTATCGATCTCGCGGATCGGCGAGAAGCTGTAGACGCCGTCGGGGGTGGCGTCGTAATCGCGCGCCAGCGCAACCTTGCGCGTCGTGTTGAACACGAAAGCACTCGCCAGGGACTGTATGGAATCCGCGAGCACGTAGGCGTCGCCGTTGATCGACAGCGTGCCGCGCGTATCCGCGAACTGGATCTTGCCGCGGGGCGAGAAGCTCAGCGCCCCGGCGCCCGTCGCGATCGCGATCCCGCCTTTGCCCGCGACGACGACCGGCGCGCCGATGCCGACGCCGTTGTCCGCCTGCAAGCTGAGATGCCCCTTGCTCCCCCAGGACAGGCTTCTCGTCACCGCGATATCGCCCGCGCCGCTCGCCGTCTTGATGCTTACGTCGCCGGTGGCCAGCATGTTGGCGACATGGTGGACGTTGAGGACGGCATGCGCCGCCGTCGCCGTGCAGGTGCCGTGCGAGCAGTTCGCGTTGCTCGTGGCGCCGTCGGAGATCACGAGCGTCGCATGCGCCATGCCGGCGCTCGAGATCAATGCCAGGATGGCCGCGGTTGCTGCTGTCGGTCGCATTTGCGTCTCCTATTGCGGCGGGTTGTCGATCAGGTACGGATAGCCGTCGTTGATGCCGGGCGACTGCGCCCAGATCGCGGAATCGAACCCGCGCGGCAGGCCATCCGTGAGCTTCGCGGTTGTTCGGCCGGCGACCTCCGGACAATCGCCCTGGCCGCAGGCGATCGCCTGCCCGCTCGCCTCGGTGTCCCAATAGCTGCGGTTGACGTGCAGGTTGCCGGTGTATCCCGCAAAGCCGCCGACGATCTGGTTGGTGCAGTCTCGGCAGGTCACCGCGCCGGCCGCATAGCTGTGCTGGATCCTGTTGCTGGATGCGACGCCCGACAATCCGCCCATCTCGGCATGATCGGCGCCGTCGTTCGCGGAGACCGGCCCGCGCGCATAGGAATTGAGGATGTCCAGGCCGTTGCCGGCCCCGACCAGGCCGCCCACCGCGGTCACGGCGAAGCGGCCGTTATGTGCCGTCGCGCCGCTGCCGCCGTCGACGCTCGCGGTCGAAAACGAGCGATCGACGGTGCCGGTGCCTTCGCCGACCAGGCCGCCGACCTGCGCGCTGCCGTCGGACCCCTTCCGGTCGGCCGCCATCGAAACGCTGCCGGCCGACGACGACCGCACGATATCGCCGTGCAGAGAGCCTACCAGCCCGCCCACGACGCTTCTGGACGTGCCTTGCACCGTCGCCTCGGCATGCGAGCGCAGGATGCGGCCGAAATTCTGGCCCACCATTCCCCCGGTGATGCGGGTACCGAACACGAGCGTGCCCACGACGCGCGAGCGCGAGACGATTCCCGAGCTCGCATTGGCGCCGAGCATTCCGCCGACGCGGTCGGCGAAGCGATGCCGCGCCGACCGCGCATCGACGCTGCCGCCGTCTATCGTGACGTTGCTGACCAGGCCCTCGTTCACGCCGGCCAGCGCACCGGCAACGCCGTTGACCGGATCGTTTTCCGGCACCAGGACGAGGTTGCGCAGCGTCAGGTCGCGCACCGCCGCCCCGGGGTCGCCGATGGCGCCGAAGAAGCCGCCCGCCGCGTCGTTGCGGACCCTGATATGGACATTGGCGATCGCATGGCCGAGCCCGGTGAACGTGCCGTCGAAGGTCGTCCGTATCGCTGCGATCCGATAGACCGCATTCTCGGCGTCGAAGCTTTGCGCGAGCGCGTAATGACCCGCCGGATCGGTCGCGACCGCTTTCGCCAGCCCGTCGACGTCGTTCACCAGCGTGTATGCGGCACCGGCGACGACGAGGCTGCTCGACAGATCCCAGAAGGACAGGCTGCCCGTATCCTTGAAGACCAGATCGCCGCCGCCGCCGGCATTGGGCGTGACGGTCACGCCGGCCGTGCCCTGCACGGTCACCGCGCGCGAGACGAGCACCGAGCGGAAAGCCGACAAGGTCAGCCGGTGCGCATTGGCCCAGGCGAGCTGGGTGTCGATGGAGATGTCGGCGGCGTCGCTGCCCGCCGAAACGGTGAGATCGCCGGCCGCCAGCGCGACCTTGAGATCATGGACGTTCAGCACCGCATCCGCCGCGGTGGCGGTGCAGATGCCGGCGCCGCATTGCACGTTGCTGGTCGCATCGTCCGAGACGACCAATGCGGCCTCGGCCGGGGTGCCGCCCAGCGCGGCCATGGCAGCCAGCGCCGCCGTCCAGATGGGTCGCAAGGTGCTCTCCCTTCGAAGCGTCGGGAAGACCTTACAACAACCCTGCATGGAATTTATAGCGGGTCCCAAAAAGCAGCGCGGGCCCCCTTTCGGGAGCCCGCGCGCTCAAGCGTAGATCTGCGACCGGCTTAGTTGGTCGACAGGCCGAGCACCGGCGCTTCGGCGATGTAGCCGAGCGAGCCGTTGCGCTGACGGTCGACGAGCGTGCCGCCGTTCGAGCCGTTCATGTAGAACTTGAGGCCGACGAAGAAGAAGTCGCCATCGGCGCCGAAGCCGCCGGCGCCGACATCGGCATGCTCATAGCCGCCATAGACCGACAGGGGCATGGATTCGGAGAACATCCACTCCACCTTCGCGGTCTCGCTGGTGACATGGCCGCCGAACTCCTCGGCATAGTCGACCGAGCCGCTGAGCGACAGGTTGGGCATCGCATAGAACTGCAGCATGCCGCCGGCGAAGCCACCACTGTCGTCGGCGCTGCCGCCGAAGCCGGAGACGTTCACCGTGTTGCCGCCGCCCTTGACCGCGATCGTGATGTTCGGGCTCGCATACCACTCGCCGCCGATGCCGTAGTTGGTGACGTTGAGGTCGATGCCGCTGTCGCTGGTGCTGTAATAGTTGACGGTCGCCGCCAGACGGCCGCTCATGTGCTGCCAGAACAGGCTGCCGCCCACGTTCCAGATGTCGAGATCGGCGCCGCCGCCCGAAAGATTGTGGTAGCCGCCCGTGACTTCGCCGCCCCAGTTGCCGCCGAACATGCCGGTGAAGCTGCCGTCGATGTTCCAAAGGTCGCCGTTGCCGCCGTTGGTGTCGTTGGCATAGCTGGCGCTGATCGTACCGGCCGTGCCGGCCACCGCCGCGCTGGAAAGCGTCGCGCACAGGGCAAGCGCTGCGACGGAAGCAAGCAATACGTTCTTCATGGAGTCCCCGCTGTTCCAGCCCCGGAATCGGAGCTTCTTACGGCGAGACATGTAGGTGAACGGGTGAGTCCCGCCAAGGGGAACCCGCTCGATTGATGCACTAATTCCACGTGGTGTCGCCCGAATATCACGCGGCAATTGTGGAGAAATCCGGGCTTTTCCGCGGCGAAAGCCGCGCCCCTTGACCCCTTATGCTCAGGCATAGCATAAGCCTCCCACCATCCGGCCTTGAAGGCCGGTCTTTTTGCCCTACATATATGCTCAAAAAGAGTATAATGGAGTCCGGAAAAATGGCTGCGATGGATCTGGCCTACACGCCGAAGGTGGCGGCCGCGACGGCTGCGCTCTACGGCAAAGTCGCCAGCGTCGTGCCCCGTATCGAATGGCCGGTGCATGCGCCCTATGTCGAGGCGATCAACCGGCTGAAGCGCGAGAAGGATGCCGTCATCCTGGCGCACAACTACATGACGCCGGAGATATTCCACTGCGTCGCCGACTTCGTGGGCGACAGCCTGGCGCTGGCCCGCGAAGCCGCGAAGGTCGACGCCAAGGTGATCGTGCAGGCCGGCGTTCATTTCATGGCCGAGACCTCCAAGATCCTTTCGCCCGACAAGATCGTGCTGATCCCGGACGTGGAGGCCGGCTGCTCGCTCGCCGCTTCGATCACCGCGGCCGACGTGCGCCTTTTGAAAGAGAGATATCCGGGCCTGCCGGTCGTCACCTACGTCAACACCTCCGCGGACGTGAAGGCGGAGAGCGACGTGTGCTGCACCTCGTCCAACGCCAAGGCGGTCGTCGAGGACATCGCCCGCGAGAAGGGTGTCGATACCGTCATCATGATCCCGGACAAGTACCTGGCCCGGAACGTCGCCAAGCAGACCGACGTCAAGGTCGTCACCTGGGAAGGCAGCTGCGAGGTGCACGAGCGCTTCACTGCGCAGGACATCGAGAGCTATCGCGCGGCCAATCCGGGCATCGTCGTGCTCAGCCATCCCGAATGCCCGCCCGAGGTCGTCGCGGTGTCGGACTTCGCGGGCTCGACCGCGGCGATGATCTCCTATGTCGGCGACAAGCGGCCGAAGAAGGTCGTCATGGTCACCGAGTGCTCGATGAGCGACAACGTCGCGGTCGAGTATCCCGACGTCGAGTTCGTGCGGCCGTGCAACCTCTGCCCGCACATGAAGCGCATCACGCTCCCCAAGATCCTGCATTCGCTAGAGACCATGACCACCGAGGTCCTGGTCGATCCGGCAGTGGCCGTGCGCGCGCGGGCCGCGGTCGAGCGCATGCTGGCCGTGGGCAAGCCCAGATGAGACACCTCGACAGCATCGTCGAGTGCAAGGGGGCGCTGATCCTGGGAGCCGGCGTGGCGGGATTGTTCACCGCGCTCAAGCTTTCGCCCTACCCGTCGCTGGTGCTGGCCGGCAGCCGGCCCGGTACCTCGGGCGCGAGCGCCTGGGCGCAAGGCGGAATCGCCGCCGCGGTCGCGCCCGGCGACAGCTGGCAGAGCCACGCCGCCGACACCATCGCCGCGGGCGACGGCCTGTGCGACCCTGAGATCGCCGCGCTGGTCGCGCGCGAGGCGCCGTCGCGCATCGACGACCTGGTGCGCTTCGGCGCGCCGTTCGACCGCAATCCCGACGGCTCGCTCGCCGTCGGTCGCGAGGCGGCGCATTCGGCCGCGCGCATCGTGCACGTGAAAGGCGACCGGGCCGGCGCCGAGGTCACGCGCGCGCTGGCGGCGAAGGCCCTATGCGATCCTGCGATCAAGGTGCTGGAAGGCTACCACGCCGTCGAGCTCGCGATGGAAGACGGCCGCGTGGTCGGCCTCTTCGCGCGCAGCGGCGCGGGCCCCGAGGCGCGCCTGGTGCTGTTCCGCGCGCCGGCGGTGATCTTCGCGACCGGCGGATTGGGCGCGCTCTATGCCGTGACGACCAATCCGCTGGAGTCGCGCGGCGAAGGCCTTGGCATGGCGGCGCGCGCGGGTGCGGTGATCGCCGATGCCGAGTTCGTGCAGTTCCACCCGACGGCGCTGGCCGTCGGCCGCGACCCGGCGCCGCTCGCGACCGAAGCCTTGCGCGGCGAAGGCGCGATGCTGGTCGACGAGAGGGGTCTGCGCTTCATGCCCGCCGTCCACAGGCACGCCGAGCTCGCGCCGCGCGACGTCGTGGCCCGCGCCATCCATCGCGAGATCGCCGCCGGCCACAAGGTCTACCTCGATTGCCGCGAGGCCATCGGCGCGGCATTCCCGGAGCATTTCCCGACGGTCTATGCGGCGGCGAAGAGCGCCGGCATCGATCCCGTAGCGCAGCCGATCCCGGTCGCGCCTGCCGCGCATTACCACATGGGCGGCATCGCCAGCGACGATCGCGGCCGCAGCTCGCTCGGCGGGCTCTGGGCGGTCGGCGAATGCGCCTCGACCGGGCTGCACGGCGCCAACCGTCTGGCGTCGAATTCGCTGCTCGAAGGCCTGGTGTTCGGCGCCCGCGCTGCCGAGGACGTGCGCAACCACGTCGCGACCGGCTCCGGCCGCGGCACGCCGCCGGTGCCGGAACGCTTCGCCGCGCCCTCGCCGCCGCACGTGCTGCGCAAGGCGATGACGCGGCTGGTGGGCCTCGAGCGCGATGAGGCCGGCGTCACCGAGGCGCTTGCCGTCATCGCCAAGGTCGAGCGCGCCGGCGGCACCGAGCCCGCGCTGCGCAACATGACCGCGACCGCGAGGCTGGTCGCCGCCGCGGCGCTTGTCCGCCGCGAAAGCCGCGGCGGGCACAGCCGCAGCGACTATCCGTCCACGGATGAAACCGGCAGGCGCTCGTTCCTCACGCTCGCCGATGCCGAGGCGATCGCGGCGCGCCTGCCGGCCGAAACCAGGGCGGCACGCCTGTTATGATCCGCCCGCCGCACCGGCTGATCGTCGAGCCCATCGTCCGGCACGCGCTCGAAGAGGACCTCGGCCGCGCCGGCGACATCACCAGCGACCTGATCGTGCCGCCCGAGCGCCGCGCCGAAGCCAGGCTCGTGACGCGCAAGCCGGGCACCGTCGCAGGCCTGAACGCCGCCGAGATCGCCTTCGCGCTCGCCGAGCCCGCGCTCCGGATCGACGTCAAGGTCGCGGACGGGGCGACGGTCGAGGCCGGCACCGTGCTGGCCGTCGTCGAAGGCCCGGCGCGCGGCGTGCTTACGGCCGAGCGCGTGGCGCTGAACTTCGTCGGCCATCTGTCGGGCGTCGCCACCGCCACGCGCGCGCTGGTCGATGCGGTCGCAGGGACCGGCGCGCGCATCGTCTGCACGCGCAAGACGACGCCGGGCCTGCGTGTCATGGAGAAATATGCCGTGCGCTGCGGCGGCGGGTTCAATCACCGCCTCGGCCTCGACGACGCGGTGCTGATCAAGGACAACCACCTGGTCGCCGCCGGCGGCATCGCGTCTGCCATCGCGCGCGTCCGCGACGGCCTCGGGCACATGGCAAAGATCGAGCTCGAGGTCGACACCCTGGCGCAGCTCGACGAGGCGCTCACGCTCAAGATCGACACCATCCTGCTCGACAACATGTCGATCGACGATCTCAAGCGCGCCGTGGCGATGTCCAAAGGCCGCGCGACGCTGGAGGCCTCGGGCAACGTCACGCTCGCCGGCGTCCGCGCCATCGCTGAGACCGGCGTCGACTACATCTCGTCGGGCGCGCTGACCCACAGCGCCCCCAGCCTCGACGTTGCCCTGGATTTCTGATCTCATCGCCGGATGATGGGGAATTGGGGGACCATCGGCCGGCTGGTCGCGGCCCTGAGCGTGCTCGGGCTTGCAAGCTGCAGCACGATGCAGCACCGCGAACCCGCGCCCGTTGCCGAACCCGACGACAGCTTTACCTGCAGGCGCGCGGAAGCGAAGCCGGTCAAGCTCGCCGCGCTGCGCCGCGATCCCGCAGCCTTCGCAAACCGATGCGTGGTTCTGTCCCTGTTCACGAACGGCTTCGATTTCGGCGAGACCGCGAGCGCGCTGCATGCCCCGCTCGCCAAGGGCGAAAGGCCGATGATCTTCCACTTCGATCCCGCGCATCCGAACCGGCCGAAGCATCCGTCCTTCGTCAATCTGGTGGCACGGGTGCGCGCCTGTCCGGCCGACGCGCCGCAAACCTGCCTCGACGGCATATTCGTGTCCGAGGTCCACGTGCTTCCGACCGCGATGGACTGAAGCCCAAGAGCCGTTAAGCTGCGTGCCGGACAATATCGGGAGCGGCACATGGACCTTCATCTCAAAGGCAGGAACGCCATCGTGCTCGGCGGCACGCGCGGCATCGGACGCGCCGTCGCGGAAACCTTCGCCGCGGAAGGCGCCAATGTGGCGATCTGCGCGCGCCATGCCGACCAGGTGAAGGAAGCCGTCGCCGCGCTGACCGCCAAAGGCGTGCGCGCCGCCGGCGCCTCGGTCGACATCACCGACGGCGCGGCGCTCAAGGCCTGGGTCGAGAAGGCGGCGGCCGAACTCGGCGGCGTCGACGCGCTGGTGTCCAATGCCGGCGCGATGGCGCAAGGCCCCGACCCGGCGTCGTGGGAGTCCAACTTCAAGCTCGACGTCCTGGGGGCGGTGAACGCCTTCGACGCGGCGCGGCCGTTCCTCGAAAAGGCCGCCGAGGCGAACGGCGACGCGTCTTTCACGATCATCGCATCCGTCTCGGCGGCGGAAGCCGACCACGCGAGTTCCTACGGTCCGATCAAGGCGGCGCTGATCCACTATGCCAAGGGCCTGGCGCGCCAGCATGCCAAGCGCCGCATCCGCACCAACGTCGTCTCGCCCGGCATGGTCTATTTCAAGGGCGGCGTGTGGAACATGGTCGAGGAAGGCAATCCCGATTTCTTCAAGCAGGCGGTGGCGCGCAACCCCACCGGGCGTTGCGCCACGCCGCAGGAGATCGCCAATGCGACGGTCTTCCTGGCGAGCCCGGCCTCGTCCTACACCACGGGCGTGAACCTGCTCGTCGACGGCACGATCTCGCGGCGGGTGAACTTTTAAGTCCATGCGCCTGACGGACGACATGAAGCGCGTCATCGCCGAGCAGCGGCTCGCTTATGTCGCGACGGTGTGCGCCGACGGCACGCCGAACCTGTCGCCCAAGGGCACGGCGGCCGCCTGGGGCGACGACGCGATCGTCTTCGCCGACATCCGCTCGCCCGTGACGGTCGCCAATATCGCGCGCAATCCCGCGATGGAGATCAACGTCGTCGATCCCGTGTCGCGCAAGGGCTATCGCTTCAAGGGCAAGGCCGAGGTTTTGCGCGAAGGCGGCGCATTCGACGAGATGCTCGCCTTCTATCGCGCACGCGGCAGCCGCAACCGGATCCGCGCCATCGTGCGCATGCGGATAGAGCGCGCGGCGCCGCTGATCTCGCCGGCCTACGATCTGGGGCAGAGCGAGGCCGAGGTGCGCGCTTGCTGGAACGGCTATTGGGAAGAACTACGCAACAGGGGCTGACATGACGGGCAAGGCAAAGGGGGCGCAAATCCATCTTCATCACCGGGGCGGCAAGCGGCATCGGCCGCGCCACCGCGCTGCTGTTCGCGCAGAAGGGCTGGTTCATAGGCGCCTTCGACGTCAACGCGGCGGGACTGGCCTCGCTGACTCAGGAGCTGGGCAGCGACAACTGCGTCACCGGGCGCCTCGACGTCACCGCGAAGCAGAACTTCGAGGAGGCGGTGGCGGCCTTCGGCGCCGAGACGGGCGGCACGATGGACATGCTGTTCAACAACGCCGGCATCGGCGAGAGCGGCTGGTTCGAGGACGTCCCTTACGATGCCGCGCTGCGCGTGGTGCAGGTGAACCTGGTCGGCGTGCTCAACGGCATCTACGCCGCCCTGCCGCTGCTGAAGGCCACGAAGAATTCGCTGTGCTTCTCGACCTCGTCGTCGTCCGCGACATACGGCATGCCGAGGATCGCGGTCTATTCCGCCACCAAGCACGCGGTGAAGGGTTTGACCGAGGCGCTGTCGATCGAGTTCAGCCGCCACGGCATCCGCGTCGCCGACACGCTGCCGGGCCTGATCGATACCGCCATCCTGCGCAACACGCCCAACCGCACCGAGCCGCGCACCGCGAGCGACGCCGACACCATGCTCGCCAATGCGCCGAAGAAGGGCCCGTTCCGCCTGATGCCGCCGCGCGCGGTGGCGGAAGCGGCCTGGGCGGCCTATGGCAGCGACAGGCTGCACTGGTACGTGCCGCCCGAGCTCCAGTGGATCGACCGCATCAAGGGCTTCTCGCCCGAGACCATCCGCAAGCGCATCAAGAAGACCGTGCTCGGCGTGATGGGCCGCGACTGACGCTATTGCCGGCGCGCAATTTGCCGGGCGAACGCTGCGCAGTTCGCCCGATTGCGCTTATAGCGCGCGCGAGCGTGCCGGCCGGTAGAACACGTGGTTGCCGATCTGGACCGTGCGCTGCATGTCGTCGGCCCAGTCGGGCGAGACCGAGGCGTTGTGGAAATGCGTGGCATCGCCGGTGACGTCGCGCAGCGCGACCTCGCCGGTCAGGATGCGCGCCGCCAGCGTCTCGGCCGAGCGCCAGGCGCCGGTCGATTTGCGCACCGCCAGCTGGCCGTCGCAGGCGAAGGAGAACTGGCAGGTCGCCGTGCCCTGTCCCTCGTAGACCACCGCGCAGATCGAGTGGCCGTAATGGCCGTGGCGCAGGCGATGGAACACGACCTCGGCCACCGCCATCTGGCCGTCGCGGCCTTCGCCGCGGGCTTCGTAATACATGACCTCGGACAGGCAGCGATGCTCGGCGAGCAGCTGCGTCATCGCAAGATCGGCGCCGGTGGCCTTGGCGGGCGCGGCGACAGGCGCGGAAGCGGGCTGCGCGGCGGTGGGCGCAGAGGCCTGCGCGGCCATGGGCACGACCGCGGGCGCCGACGGCGCGACCGCGGCCGGTGCAACCGTCGCGACGGCGGCGCGTTGTACAATGATAGGCGCCATCGCGCCCGCGACGGAGGCATTCTCCGTGGACGGATGATTGCTCGAGGCCGCACCGACGGCGGCGCTCGCGGCACAGAGGATCACGGCCAGCGCGCCGATAAGCACGCGGTCGGAACGCCCCAACACGTCTCTGGTTTTCGTTTTCATGGCAATCGACTCTCTTCGGATCTCGTTTTCGCTGTTACACGTCGTCGTCAATTCCGAATGGTCCCGCCCCCTGTCGAAGTGAAGCGCGTTCTGCCGGAGAAAATCCGAATCGTCAAATAAAAATCTCGGCAATCCTGACACGGCGTCATGCAATGCAGGAAAATCCAGGGTTTTCCTGCATCGTCAGTGTACAGATTAATGGAACGTTAGGCGTTTTCGTTCATCTTCGACAGCGCCGCCTGTGCGGCCGCGAGTCGTGCAATCGGCACGCGGAAGGGCGAGCACGAGACGTAATCGAGCCCCAGCGAGTGACAGAAGCGGATGGAATCCGGATCGCCGCCGTGCTCGCCGCAGATGCCGAGCTTGATGTTCGCGCGCGCCTTGCGTCCGCGTTCCGCGGCGATCGTCACCAGCTCGCCGACGCCTTCGACGTCGATGGAAACGAACGGGTCGCGCGCGATCAGGCCCTTCTTCAGGTACTCCGACAGGAACGTGCCGGCGTCGTCGCGGCTGACGCCCAGCGCGGTCTGGGTGAGGTCGTTGGTGCCGAATGAGAAGAACTCGGCCGTCTGCGCGATCTCAGCTGCGCGCAGCGCCGCGCGCGGCAGCTCGATCATCGTCCCGACGAGGAACGACGGCGCTTTCCCGCGCTCCATTCCGACCGCTTGGGCGACGGCGCGGATGCGCGCCGCGAGCGTATCCAGCTCGCTCTTGAAGCCGACCAGCGGGATCATGATCTCGAGCGTCACCGGCTTGCCGCCGGCCGCTTCGACGTCGAGCGCGGCTTCGAGGATGGCGCGCGCCTGCATTTCGTAGATTTCGGGATAGGTAATGCCCAGCCGGCAGCCGCGATGGCCGAGCATCGGGTTGGATTCGTGCAGCGCGATGGCGCGGGCGCGCAGCTTCGCCGGATCGCCGCCCGCCGCGCGCGCGACCTCGGCGATGTCCTCGTCCTTCTGCGGCAGGAACTCGTGCAGCGGCGGATCGAGCAGGCGCACGGTGACGGGCAGTCCCTCCATCGCCTCGAAGATCGCGACGAAATCCACGCGCTGCATCGGCAGCAGCTTGGCCAGCGCCGCGCGGCGGTCGGCCTCGGCGTCGGCCAGGATCATCTGCCTGACCGCCACGATGCGCTCTGGCTCGAAGAACATGTGCTCGGTGCGGCACAGCCCGATGCCCTCGGCGCCGAAGCGGCGCGCCGCAAGCGCATCCGCCGGCGTGTCGGCGTTGGTGCGGACTTTCAGTGTACGGATGGAATCCGCCCAGCCCATCAGCGTCGCGAAGTCGCCGGTCAGCTCGGGCTGGCGCATCGCCACCTTGCCCTTGAACACCTCGCCCGTGGTGCCGTCGATGGTGACGACCTCGCCGCGGCCTATCTTGATGCCGCCCGCCGTCATCGTGCCGGCCTTGGCATCGATCTTGAGCATGCCGGCGCCCGAGACGCAGGGCCGTCCCATGCCGCGCGCCACCACCGCGGCGTGGCTCGTCATGCCGCCGCGCGCGGTGAGGATGCCCTTGGCCGCGTGCATGCCGTGGATGTCGTCGGGGCTCGTCTCGTTGCGCACCAGGATGACGGAGCGCGCGTCTGCGGCGAGCCTTTCGGCCTCCTCGGCGGTGAAGGCGACCTCGCCCGTGGCCGCGCCCGGCGAGGCGCCCAGCCCCGTCGCGATCAGCTCCTTCGGCGCGAAGGGATCGAGGGTCGGATGCAGCAGCTGGTTGAGCGCCATCGGATCGACGCGCCCGACCGCCTCTTCCTTCGTGATCAGCCCCTCGTCCACCATGTCGACGGCGGATTTCAGCGCGGCTTCCGCGGTGCGCTTGCCGGCGCGGGTCTGGAGCATGAAGAGCTTGCCTTCCTGCACCGTGAACTCGACGTCTTGCATGTCGCGATAATGGGTCTCGAGCTTTTCGCCGATGGCCTTGAGCTCGGCATAGGTCCCCGGCATCGCCTCTTCCATCGACGGCTTCTTGCCGTTCTGTCGCTCGCGCACCAGCCGCGAGATCGGCTGCGGCGTGCGGATGCCGGCGACGACGTCCTCGCCCTGCGCGTTGATCAGGAATTCGCCGTAGAGGATGTGCTCGCCGGTCCCCGGATCGCGCGTGAAGGCGACGCCGGTCGCCGAGGTCGCTCCGCGATTGCCGAACACCATCGCCTGGACGTTCACCGCCGTGCCCCAATCCTCGGGGATGTCGTGCAGCCTGCGATAGGTTTTGGCGCGGGCCGATTGCCATGAGCCGAACACAGCGCCGATCGCGCCCCAGAGCTGCTCGTGCACGTCCTCGGGGAACGGCCTGCCCAGCTCCCGGGCGACGCAATCCTTGAACAGCGACGCGATGCGCTTCAGGTCCGCCTCGTCGAGATCGGTATCGAGGTCGACGCCTTTGGCCTCCTTCTCGCCGTCGAGGATCTCCTCGAACAGCGCGTGCTCCACGCCGAGAACGACGTTCGAGTACATCTGGATGAAGCGGCGGTAGGAATCATAGGCGAAGCGTCCGTCGCCGGTCAGGCTCGCCAGGCCTTGCGCCGTCGCGGCGTTGAGGCCGAGGTTCAGCACCGTGTCCATCATCCCCGGCATCGAGGCGCGGGCGCCCGAGCGCACCGAGACCAGCAGCGGCCGCGCCGCGTCGCCGAAGCTGCCGCCGGCAAGTTCGCCCACGCGCTCGAGCGCGGCCGCGACCTGCTCTTTCAGCGCGGCCGGATAGGCGCCCGCCTTCGTGAAATGGGTGCAGACCTCGGTCGTGATGGTGAAGCCGGGCGGCACGGGAAGCCCCAGGTTGCTCATCTCGGCCAGGTTCGCGCCCTTGCCGCCGAGCAGGTTCTTCATCGCGGCCTCGCCCTCCGCCTTGCCGTCGCCGAACGAATAGACCCATTTCGTCATGTGGTTTCCTTGAGAACCGGCCGTAAGCCAATCTGTCATGACCGACCGGGCGCTGCTAGCCTTGGCGCCGCTTCGGACCAAGGGGGAAACGCACATGCCGCAGGATCAGATCTTCTTTCCCATGGGCGCGCTCGCGCTGTTGACGTTCCTCGTGCTGACCTTGATCCCATTCCGCCGCTTCCGCTCGGCCTTCGCGGGCGAGACCGCCGCTGCCGACTACAAGTTCGGCGAGTCCGCCAAGGTCCCGGGCCATGTCTCGATCCCGAACCGGAACTACATGAACCTGCTCGAGATGCCGGTGCTGTTCTACGTCGTCTGCCTGATGCTGCATCAGGCCGGGCGCGTCGACGCGACCTTCCTGACGCTCGCCTGGGTCTATGTGGGATTGAGAATCGGTCACAGCCTGGTGCACGTGACCTACAACCACGTCATGCACCGGCTGGCATTGTTCGCGACCAGCAACTTCGTGGTCGGGGCGATGTGGGCTCTGTTCTTCTGGCCGCTGGTTGGTTAGCATCCGAACGCTCAAGCGACACAAAAAGACGGAGACCCCCATGCCGATGCGCAAATTCATCATCGAGCGCGACATTCCCGCGGTCGGTTCGTTCGAGCGCGAGCAGCTCAAGGGTGCCGCGGCCAAGTCGAACGAGGTGCTCTCCCAGCTCGGCCCCGACATCCAGTGGCAGGAGAGCTATGTCGCCGCCGACAAGACGTTCTGCGTCTATCTGGCGAAGGACGAGGCGATCATCAGGAAGCACGCCGAGATCAGCGGCTTCCCCGCGACCAAGATCACCGAGGTGCGCAAGATGATCGACCCCACGACCGAGAGGGACGGGGCGTAAGCGCACACCTGTCGGCCTGCGAATGCGGGCCGCCCAGGCGACGTCTGCACTACCCTTCGATCTTCGAGAAATCCGCGACCAGCTGCAGCGTCGCGCGCAGCCGCGCGAGCAGTCGCAACCGGTTCTCGCGGACCTTGGGATCGTCGTCGTTGACCTTGACCTTGTCGAAGAAGGCGTCGACCGGCGCGCGCAGCCGCGCCATGACGCCCATGGCTTCGACGAAGCGTTCGGCTTCGACATCCGACACGATGAGCGGCGAGCCGTTTTCCAACGCGACAAACAGCGCCTTCTCTTCAGCCAGCGTCATCAGGCTGAGCTGCGGCTCGCCGTCGAAGGTCGTCTTGTCCTTCTTCTCCTCCGCCTTGAGGATATTGGCGGCGCGCTTGTAACCCGCCAGCAGGTTCGTGCCCTCGTCGCTCTTGAGGAAGGACTGCAGCGCCT
>JAFBAL010000055.1 GCA_019247845.1 Alphaproteobacteria bacterium
GAAGGTGCCGCCGATCCCGTTGCTGGTGTCGACCTCGGTGACGACATAGATCGGCCCGTCCACCGACTGGGTCGGATACTGGTCGCCGCATTGATAGCTCGCGGGCGCGCTCGGGCACTTGGTATAGAGCGGCTGGTTCCTGTTGAGCCGGTCATAGGCGACCCTCGTCACGGCCCCCAACCCGTTCGAGACCGAGGTCATCAACAGCGGCGGACGGCAGCCGAATTTCATGTACCACAGCGGCTTGGGGCCGCCCTGCTGCACGACCAGGTCGGTGCAGCCGTCGCCGTCGACATCGCCCAGCCGCATCTGGCCGTCCAGGCGCCGGTCGGTGCATTTGTCGTTGCACTCCGGCTGCGGCAGCACGATGTTCATCGTCAGCGCCGGCGCCAAGGTGCCGCTCGTCCAGGTATAGACGGTCAGCGTGGACTGCTCGATGTGCTGGACGTTGAGGGCGTATTGCAGCACGTCGTTCTTGCCGTCGCCGTCGAAGTCGCCGACGAAATACTGCGTGGCATAAGAGGGGCCGCCCGGGGTGAAGCTGGGAAGGACGGTGGTCAGGAACGAGGTGCCGGTGGAAAGGTGCAGGGCGCCGCCGCCATTGGCGACGGTGAAATAGTCCCGGTTGCCGTCGCCGTTGAAATCGCCCCATTGCGCGGTGTTCGGATATTCCTCGCTGAACTGCGGCACCGTTATGGCCGCGACTGGTGGCGCGCAGGCGGGCGACATCACGATCTCGTTCAGCGACGTGCCGGTCAGGTGGAAATCCGCGCAGCCGTCGCCGTCGACGTCGCCGATCGCGGTCATCCTCTCGGTGCTGTCGCCCTCGCCGCCGATATGCGTCGCCACGCCGTTCGCGAACGTGCCGTCGCCGTTGCCTGCATACATGCTGAGGATGCCGGTGACGGTGGAATAGCCCCAGGCGTCGGCGCGCCCGTCGCCGCCGATGTCGACGTCCGCATGGCTAGGATCGCCCACCGAAAGACTGTTGTCGGGGCCGATCTGCACGAAGTTCCCCTGCCCGTCGTTGCGCAGGATGCAGAAGCAGGCCGGCGCGGCGCTCGACATCGTCACGTCGGTCAGACCGTCGCCGTCGACGTCGATCAGATGGCCGTCCGTGGCTCCGGCGAAGGTGCTCTGCCAGATGCAGGCGGGCTGCGGCGACTGGCCGAGATAGGACTGCGTCATGTTCGCCGGAATCCAGCCGTCGCCCGTGCCGAGATAAAACGGCTCGCAGACGGCGCTGCTTCCGGGCGCGGGCATGCCGATCCCGTCCTCGATGCCGTCGCCGTTGAAGTCCGACGCGCTCCAATTGATCAGGTCGTATTGCGTCGGCAGGTCGGGCGTCGAATCCACGATCATCCGCGACGGCCAGTTGGCCGCTTCCTGCCACCCGAACGTCGCGGGCGCCAGGCAATTGCCGCTGCCGTCGCAGCGCCTGACGCCGGTCAGCTGATAGTACGGCGCGTTGCCGAGCTGATAGTCGAGCTGGTAGTCGGTGACCGCCGTGCCGCTGCCCGCCGGGTTGGCATAGGTGCGGATATGCGACAGCAGCTTGGTCGTCCTGGTCACCGCGCCGGCGTGATAGAGCGGCGTGGCGTCGTTGCGGTCGATATAGCTGAAGGTGACGGAGTTGAACGGCGCCACGGCTGCGCCGGCATTGCCGGTATAGGCGATACGATCGGGAAAATACTGACCGGTCCCCGCGACGGTTGCATAGCTGACCGTCAGGTAGTTGCCCGCGGTGTCCGAGATCCTGCTGACCGCCCACACCCGCGTGGTGACGGCTCCGCCCGCAACCGGCAAGGTCGGAATGCGCGAGTCGGCCGAGTTGCCGAGCTCGAGGATCTGGCCGGATTTGGTGTGCACCTCGAACCAGTCCGGCGGGCCGTTCTGCGGACCGTGCGCGACGACGCGGCTGAACGACTCGATCTCGGTGCGGTACTCGCTGCCGTTGCCGCCATAGGCGCCGCCGTTGACGACCAGCAGCCGCTGGCCGTCCAGGCAGAAGCGGTCGTTGCCGTCGTAGTTCACGCTGCCGTGGACGCCGTCCTGCGCCGCGGTGCGCGGGCAGCGCGCGATCGACGGCAAGCCGCCCAGCGACCAGCCGAAGCCCAGAATGCCGTTGCCGCTCTGGCTGGAATAGTTGAGCGACAGCGCCGGCGCCAAGCCTGCCGTTCCCGGCGGAACGACGATCGGTATCGCATAGGTCGCCGCGCCTGCGGGGCTCACGCCGAACTGTCCCGCGACGTTCATCGGCGGCGGCTCGGCGGCAAGCGCGGCCGAACCTGGGAACGACGCCGCTGCGAACCACACGGCGAGCGCACCCGCGCGCAGATGCCGCCCTGCCCCCTTGCATCCGATCAAGCCCAGTCCCCCGGCGCCTCGTAAAACAATAGATCGCAACCTTAGATTTTCGTCAACCTGTTCACGGCCACAGGTTGCTGTGCCGCACCAGCATTTCGCCTTCGCCCAAGTCCAGCGTGGTGTCACACCTATCCCGCGGATACAACGGCATCGTCCTGGCCGCGCGGGCCAGCGTCCGCGAGCGTATGGCCTGCCATGCCGCCGGCGGACGAGAGAGCGGCCATTTCATCGACCGCTGTAGGGCCGGGCCATGCCACCGGCGCACGAGAGAGCGGCCACCTCATCGGCCGCTAAGCGCTTTCGCGCGCCTCTCCGGAACCAGCTCTTCCGCCGACGCGTTTTTCCGAGCGCATGCAGCGGGGAAGAACATGGCCGAGCCGCGATCCCGACCGATGCCGCTATGGGCGTTCGTCAAGCGCGTCTATGCGGAGTTCTCGCAGGACCGCATCCCGACGGTGGCGGGCGGCATCACCTTCTTCGCGCTGCTGGCGCTGTTCCCGGCGATCGGCTCGGTCGTCTCGCTCTACGGTATGTTCTCCGACACCGCCTCGATCGCGCACGACGTGGACCGCGTGTCGGGCTTCCTGCCCGGCGGCGCGGTCACCATCCTCAAGGCCGAGCTCTCGCGCCTCGCGGCCCAGCCCGGAAAGACGCTGAGCCTCACGCTCGTCGGCAGCTCGCTCGTCGCATTGTGGAGCGCGAGCGGCGGCTTCAAGGCGCTGGTCGACGGGCTCAACGTCGCCTACGAGGTGCGCGAGATGCGAAGCTTCCTCAGGCTGAGCCTCAATGCGCTCGTGTTCACCGCGGCATCCATCCTGTTCGCGGCGGCGGCGATCTATCTGAGCCTGATCGTGCCGGACGGCGGACAAGACGGCCCGGACGCTCTCGCGCTGCAGATCCTGGCATGGCCGGCGTCGTTCGCAATCTGCAGCCTGGTGCTCGCGGTCGTCTATCGCTTCGGCCCGAACCGCAGGCATCCCAAATGGCGCTGGATCACCTGGGGAAGCGCCGTCGCCTCGCTGCTGTGGCTCGTGGGCACGCGGCTCTTCACCTGGTACGTCGCGAATTTCGGCAGCTACAACCGCGTCTATGGCGATCTCGGCGCCGCCGTGGGTTTTCTGACATGGCTGTGGCTCTCGCTCGTCATCCTGCTGCTCGGCGCCGAGATCAATTGCGAGCTCGAGCGCGAGGACGACGGGGACCCCCGCTGAGCGGCTTCAGCTCGATCCACACCGGCGCGTGGTCGCTGCTCTTCTCCCATCCGCGCACCTCGCGATCCACGCCGGCGCCCTTGAGGAGCGGCTGCAAGGCGGGACTGACGAGAAGATGGTCCATGCGCAGCCCGGCGTTGCGCGCGAAAGCGTTCCGGAAATAATCCCAATAGGTATAGATCGTCTCGCCCGGATGCAGCGTGCGCAAGGCATCGGTCCAGCCCTGCGCGACCAGCTTGGCGTAGGCCGCGCGGGTCTGCGGGAAGAACACGGCGTCGTGGACCCAGCGTTCGGGCTTGTAGGCGTCGAGCTCGGTCGGCACCGCATTGAAGTCGCCGCACAGCACCACCGGTCCGCCGCGCTTGATGAGTGTGCGCGCATAGGCGTTCAGCCGCTTGAACCAGGCGAGCTTGTAGTCGAACTTCGGCCCCGGCGCCGGGTTGCCGTTGGGCAGGTAGATGCAGCCCACCGTCACGCCCCCGAGATCGGCCTCGATGTAGCAGCTGTGCAGATCGTCCGGATCGCCGGGCAGCCCGCGGCGTGTCTCGACCGGCCGTCCGCGCCGCGACAGGATGGCGACGCCGTTCCAGCTTTTCTGTCCGTGCCAGATCGCTTCATAGCCGGCGTCGCGGATGGCATCGGCCGGGAACTTCTCGTCCGGCGCGCGCAGCTCCTGCAAGCAGGCCACGTCCGGATTCATCTCGCGGAGCCAGCGCAGCACCACCGGCAGCCGGCCGTTGATGCCGTTTACGTTGTAGGTCGCGATCCGCACCGATGCGCGCGGATCACGCCAAGGTACGGCGCCGCCGGAACGACCAATCCCAGACGGGCACCACGCCCTCCTGCCGGTCCAAGCCGCCTTCATGCGCGGAGAACCAGGCCACGGCGGCGCCGACGAGCAGCGCGGCCGCGACCAGGAAGGCCTGGACCACGGCGGCGGAGCGCGCGCGGCGCAGCTCGTCGCGCGAGTCCGCAACCGCGCGGTCGGCGCGCATCTGCGCGTCGTCCGGCGCGGCGCCGGCTTCGCGCATCGCCAGCGTGGCCAGATAAGCGCGGTCGTCGCCGGAGACGCCGCGATGGCTCGAGCTCTTGAGCAGGATGCGCGCGGCCTCGGCGCGGCGGTATTCGATGTCGCCGGTATCGACCCTGCGGTCGCTGCGGAACAAGGCGTCGAGCTCCGAGGCGATGATGTTCTCGCCCGCGACAGACGCCGTGGGACCGGCTGTGCCTCCGGACGGCGCCATGGCGCGCGACAGCGCCGCCGCGCCGCCGAGCGCAAGCACGGCCGCGATCAGGACCGCGAGGCCCCAGGTGAAGAGCCCATGCATCCCGTCGCGGAAGCGCGCCTCGACGGTTTCGGCGATGGTCGCGCGTATCCGCATGCGGCCCGCGGCATAGCCGCCGATCCCGAAGGCGCAGAGCGCCACGAAGACCAGATAGAGGCCCGAAAGGAACCACAGCCAGGGCGAGGAATCCCGCCAGGTGGGCGCGGTGGAGACGACCGACAATCCTATGCCGGAGCCGAAGGCGAGAAGGGTGAACGACACGCCGGATGCCAGGACGGCTCCTGCAACGATCGCCCGCCAGTCGATGAAGGGTTCTTCCCGCAGCGTCACGCCCGCCGCGCTCATCTCAGTGCAGTCCCAGGAACGACAGGATGGCCATGACCACCACGATCAGGCCGACGAGATAGATTATTCCGTTCATGAATTTCCCCGTGCTTTCCAAGCAAGTCCCTAACGTGCCGGAGCGGCATGTGTTCCGAACATCATTTGTTGGAAAGTAACGAAAGCGGCGGGGATCGCTGCGCAAGGTGGCGGCTTCGGCCCACCGATCGGCTACGGCCGGTCCTGCATCGTCTGCGCCATCGGCATCATGTTCTGATTCAGATGGTCCATGATCCAGATCGATCCGGCGCCGATCAGGAACACAACCAGGATGCCGAAGGCCAGCGCCAGCACGTTGTTGGTGTTGTCCGGACCCGTCGTGATGTGCAGGAAGAACACCAGGTGCACGCCCATCTGCGCGATGGCGAGCACGATCAGCGCCACGGGGATCGCTGGCGCATAGACGATATGCGAGCCGGCGAGCACGAAGGCCGCGACGGTGAGCACGACCGAAAAGCCCAGGCCCAGATTTGCGTTGCGGATCCAATGGCCGATGTCCTCCAGCGGCTCGTCGCCGGGGGCATGGTCCTCGCGCTCGTCCAAGGCGCCGGAGCCGCGATGGGGATCGAATTCCAGGTCGCTCATGCGCCGCTCCCCATCAGATAGACGATGGTGAATATCCCGATCCACACGATGTCCAGCGCGTGCCAGAACAGGTTGAAGCAGATCAGCCGGTGCATGATCTCGGGCCGGAAGCCCTTGATCTGCACCTGCGCCATCATGGTGGCGAGCCACAGCCCGCCCAAGGTGACGTGCAACCCGTGCAATCCTACCAGCCCGAAGAAGGCGGTGAGCATGCCGCTGCGCTGCGGGGTGATCCCCTGGCCCGCGAGCTGCACGAACTCCTGGAGCTCGAGAAGCACGAATATGAGGCCCAGCGCGCCCGTCACCGCCAGGAAGACTTGCGTCCAGAGCAGGTTGCGCCGGTTCGTCGCCGCGAAGGAGAGCATGCAGGTATAGCTGGACAGCAGCAGCGCCGCGGTCTCGAAGGCGACGCGCCGCGTGTCGACGATCTGCGAGATCGTGGGCCCGCCGGCGGTCGCGTCGCGCTGCACGGCGAAGGCCGCGAAGAAGCACGAGAACATCACGATGTCGCTGAGCAGGAAGATCCAGAACCCGTAGCCGACGATGATGCGCTTGTGCGCGGGACCGGTCGTGCCGTGGCCGGTGCCTTTCACCGGCTCCTCCGGGCCGTGCTCGCGATGGCCGAGCCGGTTGGGATCCTCGCGGACGCGGCGGATGGTCTCGATGCTGGCGGGCAGGCCCATCTCGCTCATGGCAGGCCTCCCTCCTCGGCCATCTGCGCGAGCGTGGCCTCGCGCGCCGCGCGCCGGGCGCGGTCGACACGCGCGACCTCGTCGGCCGGCACCTCGAACTCGTGCACGTCGCGCCAGGCGAAGACGACGAAGCCGGCAAAGGCGGCGATCAGCGCCACGATGGCGAGCCACCAGATGTACCAGATCATCGCGAAGCCGAAGACGGTGGCGAAGAACGCGGTGTAGAAGCCGACCGGGCTGTTCACCGGCATCTCGATGGGCTGGTAGTTCGGCTCGGGCGAGAGCTGCTGGGTCTCGACCGCGCGCAGCTTGATGCCCCAATAGGCCTCCTCGCCTTCGACGTTGGGCATGACCGCGAAGTTGAAGAAGGGCGGCGGCGACGGCGTCGCCCATTCGAGCGAGCGGCCGTCCCAGGGATCGCCGGTCGTGTCGCGCAGCTTCTCGCGGTCGCGGATGCTGACCACGAGCTGGATAACCTGCGCGACCGCGCCGAGCGCCAGGATGGCGACGCCGACGACCGAGGCATAGAGCCACGGCGCCCAGTCCGGCACCACGACGTGCTGGAGCCTGCGCGTCATGCCCATCAACCCGACGATGTAGAGCGGCGCGAAGGTCACCCAGAAGCCGACGAAGGCGCACCAGAACGCGCACCTTCCCCAGCCTTCGTGCAGACGGAAGCCGAAGGCCTTGGGGAACCAGAACTCCAGCCCCGCGAACAGCGCGAAGACCACGCCGCCGATGATGACGTTGTGGAAATGCGCCACCAGGAACATCGAGTTGTGGACGAGGAAATCCGCCGGCGGGACCGCGAGCATCACACCGGTCATGCCGCCGATGATGAAGGTGAAGATGAAGCCGAGCGACCAGAGCATCGGCACGCTCAACCGCACGCGCCCGCCGTACATCGTGAAGATCCAGTTGTAGATCTTCACTCCCGTTCCCACCGCGATGACGCTGGTCGAGATGCCGAAAGCGGTGTTGACCGCGGCGCCCGCGCCCATGGTGAAGAAGTGATGCAGCCAGGTCATCATCGCGACGATGCAGATGAAGAGCGTGGCCGCGACCATCGAGCGGTAGCCGAACAGCGGCTTGCCGGAGAAGGTCGAGAAGATCTCCGAGAAGATGCCGAAGGCCGGCAGCACCAGGATATAGACCTCGGGATGCCCCCAGGCCCAGATCAGGTTCATGAACATCATCGGGTTGCCGCCCGCGTCGTTGGTGAAGAAATGCCAGCCGACGTAGCGGTCCAGCGTGAGCATCGCGAGCGTCGCAGTCAGAATCGGGAACACCGCCACGATCAACAGGCTGGCGGCGAACGCGGTCCAGGTGAACATCGGCATGCGCAGATAGCTCATGCCCGGACAGCGCAGCTTCAAGACCGTGGTGACGAAATTTATCCCCGTCATCAAGGTGCCGACGCCCGAGATCTGCACCGCCCAGAGGTAATAGTCGACGCCGACCCCGGGCGAATAGCCCACCTCGCTGAGCGGCGGATAGGGCAGCCAACCCGTGCGCGCGAACTCGCCGACGAACAGAGATACGTTCACCAGCAGCGCGCCGGAGGCAGTCAGCCAGAAGCTCACCGAGTTCAAGGTCGGGAACGCCACGTCGCGCACGCCCAGCTGCAGCGGCACCAGGAAGTTCATGAACCCGATCACCAGCGGCATGGCCGCGAAGAAGATCATGATCGTGCCGTGCGCCGAGAATATCTGGTTGTAGTGCTCGGGCTCGAGATAGCCCGGCGCGCCGCCGATCGCGATCGCCTGCTGCGTGCGCATCATGATGGCGTCGGCGAAGCCGCGGATCAGCATCACCACGCCGAGCAGGACGTACATGATGCCGATGCGCTTGTGGTCGACGCTCGTGACCCATTCGCGCCACAGATAGGTCCACCAGCCCTTGACCGTGACGAGGCCGAGCACGCCCAGCACGACCAGGATGACGACGAGCGAGGTGATCAGCGGGATGGGCTGTCCGAAGGGGATCGCGGACCAGGCGAGCTTTCCGAACATCAGTCGTGCCCTCCCGTCCCGACTTCGCGGCCGGCATGGCTCGGGTTGCCGGGCTCCGGCCCCGGCGCCGGAGGAATCTGCTGCATCGCGACGGCGCCGAAGAGCTCGGCGTCGACGGCGGAATACGAATAGGGCTTCACGTTCTGGCTCTGGCGCGCAAGCTCGGCATAGGCCTTGCGATCCAGCACCGGCCCGCCGCCCTTGGCCGATCGGACCCAGGCCGCGAACTCGGATGCCGGCACGCTCTGCACCTGGAAATGCATGTCCGAAAAGCCGTCGCCGCTGAAATGCGCGGACTGGCCGTAGGTCGTGCCGGGGCGGTCGGCCTCGAGGCTGACCTGCGATACCATGCCGGGCATCGCATAGACCATCGATCCCAGGCGCGGCACGAAGAACGCGTTGAACACGCTGGCCGAGGTGATCGAGAAGTGCACCGGCGTGCCGGCCGGCACCACCAGTCTGTTGACCGTCGCCACGCCCTGCTGCGGATAGATGAAGAGCCACTTCCAATCGAGCGACACGACCTGCACCTCCAGCGGCGGCGCCTTGGACGGCAGAGGCTTGAACGGATCGAGCCGGTAGGAGCCGATCCAGATCAACCCGCCGATGAACATGATCGTCAGTACCGGGATCGACCAGACGACGGCCTCGATCCGTCCCGAATAGGACCAATAGGGAAGGTATTCCGCCTTGGGATTCGAGGCGCGATAGCGCCAGGCTATCCAGAAGGCCAGCATGATCGTCGGAACGACGATGGCGAGCATGACCACCGTGGCGTCGATCAAAAGCGTGGCGTCGTCGCGGCCGACCGGACCGAGCGGGTCGAGCACGCCGCCACTGCAGGAGGCGAGGCCGATGCCGGCCATGCCGACGCCCGCAATGCCGACGGCCGGGCATCGACAAGCGCGCGTCCACGCGCGTCTCGCGGCCTGCAAGCCAGCCATCGGGAGTCCCTCCTCGCGTGGCGAATGCCGGAATCGATGGTAGGTCCATCGGCATCTTCGCGACAAGGCGCGCAGGCGCGACTCGACGCCACCGAGACGGTGCGCCGCAGAGGGAAGCGCTTTTTTACGCCGCGTGCTCCAGCGCGATCACCTCGATGCGCTCGAGCCCGCGCCAGACTTCGACCCTGGCGAAGTCCCCGGTCTCGCGATCCCCAGCCGGCATCACCGCCTGCAACGCTTCGCGGTCGCCCATGCAGATCGGCGGCCGATAGACGAGCGACGTGCTCCCGTCGCGCTTCAGGTAGCGGATCTCGTAGTCGAACATTTCAACCCCAACGTTAGGCGCCCATCCTAACCCGCTCTCCGCGCGCGACTTCTGCTATTTGATGAGAATGGCGAATTTTTGGTATCGCCGAAAGAATCTTGCGCCCGCAATAAAGACGCGATGATCCGGAACGCGCCCTTCCCTGCCCCGTTTTGTAGGAGTGCGGCACGCCGAAAGGGCAGGTAAAATGGGCCTTCCGCTGACCCCGGGACTGATCGCGGGCGCTTACGAATTCCTTAAATTGACGCCACCCTTCCGCGGCTGGCGGCTGCCGCCCGCGAGCGAGGTCCAGTTCGTGGTCTCGCGCCACAGGAGCCACGTCGCCTATCATCGCGGGTTGCGCCGCAAGATCCGCAGCCACGAGATCGGCATCTCGGAAGTCTGCGTCGGCCATACCGACACGCTGCTGCGCGCCATGGCGCACGAGATGATCCACCAGTACCAGCAGCGCGCCCGCACCGAGACGCCGCACACCGAGCACAATGCCGAGTTCCTGAAGCTGGCGCGCCGCGTCTGCCGCTATCACGGCTGGGACGAGAAGGAGTTTCTCTAGTCCAGCGCCGATCGCGGATCGACCCACCCTAGGGTTTCACCCCCAAGGTCCTGGCGAGATAGGCCGACGTCGCCTTGTCCGCGGCGAGCCACGAGGCATGGCGCAGGAAGCCGTGGATCTCGTCGGGCAGGATCAGCTCTTCATACGGCGCGTGCCTGGCATCGAGACGGCGCGCAAGGTCGACGGTCTGCTGGAACTGGACGTTGCGGTCGTCGTCGCCATGGATCAGCAGCACCGGCCCTTTCCACCTCGACAGGTCGGCGATGGGCGAGGACTGGAACGCGACCTTCAGCGCCTCGTCGCGGTCGCCCTTCTCGAAGCGCTTCGCGGCCGGGCCGAACCATTCGTCGATGAAGCGCGACCAGTCGTGCACGCCGTGCAGGTCGACGCCGGTCTTGAAGATGTCCGGGTTGCGCGCCAAGCCCATCGCGGTCAGGTATCCGCCATAGGACCCGCCCCAGATGCCGATGCGCGAGGCATCGACGCCCTTGACGCCCTGGAGGAACTTCGCCCCCGCGACGACGTCCTGGTATTCGCTCGCGCCCGTCGGCCCTGCATGGTCGGGATTGTGGAAGCCGTGGCCATAGCCGATGCCGAGGCGATAGTTCACCGCCAGCACCGTGAAGCCGTGGTTCGCCAGATACTGGTTCACCGCATAGGCGTTCGAGTAGTAGTCCATGTAGTGCCAGCCGAGCAGCATCTGCCGCGGCGGCCCGCCATGGACGAAGATCACGCCGGGCTTGTTTCCGTTGCCGGGCGCCTGGAACAGCTGGCCATGCGCCCAGATGCCGTCGGCCGCCTTGAACGCGACCGATTTCGGCACGACGAAATCCTTGCCTGGATAATCCGCCGGCACGTCGCCGGCCATCAGTTCATGGCGATCCTTGCCGTCGAGGCTGGCGATCGCCGCCACCGGCGGGTTGCGTGACCCCGTCGAGATGAACGCGACATGGCTGTCGTCGGCCGCGGCCGGCTCCCATTCGAGCCCGTCGCCGGATGTGATCGCCTGCGGCGCCGCCGCGTTCACCGGCACGCGGAAGATATGCCGCCGGTCGATATCGGACGCCGAGCCCGTGTTGGCGCTGTAGATCATCGTCGCCTGGTCGCGGCTTTGCACCACGTGCTCGACCATGAACTTGCCCGGCGTCAGCAGCAGCGCCGGACCGCCGTTCTCGGAGACGGAATAGAGATGCGGCCAGTTGTCGAGATCGGCCAGGAACACCAGTCGCCCGCCCGCGCCCCAGGCAAGGTTGGCTTGGCCCTCGGTGCGCGGGAACGAGCCGAGCAGGGTCTCGGGACTCTTCCACGCCGTATGCGCCGCGCCGCTCGTCGCATCCGCCACCCAGATCGCCCAAGGCTGCGGCGTCTGTTTCAGAATCGGCTGCGGCGCGCCGCCCGCGCCGGGACGTCTCACGAACGCGATCCCGGCGCCGTCGGGCGACCAGCGCGGCGAACCATCGCGGCTCGTCGTCGGCGCCATGAAGGTCAGAGGCTTGGTCTTGCCGTCGAAGATGCCGATGAAGGAATGGTCGCCGCGGTCCGAAACGAAGGCGAGCCGCTTGCCGTCCGGCGACCAGTGCAGGTCGTGGTCCTTGCCGCGGTCGAAGAACATCAGCTCGGGCTTGACGCCGTTGATCGTCCAGACCTGGTCCTTGAGCACATAGGCGACCCGGCCCGACGCCGAGATCGCGGGCTCGTCACCCTCGGCGACCTTCACCGGCGCGCCGCCGCGCAGCGCGACCGAGAAGATCGTCACCTTCTGCTGCTCGGCGGTGGCGTCGGGCACCGGCGCGATGCCGCCTTCCGCCTCCCAGTTCGCATCGTGATCGCCGCCGCGCACATAGAAGAGCTTGGTGCCGTCGGGCGAGAAGACGAGCTGCGTGATCTCCTGCCCGTCGTCGGCGATGTATTTCGTCACCTGGCGCGGCTTGTAGGCCGGCGCGTCCGCGACCCAGACGTTGCGTACGCCCGCGACGTTGCGTGTCCAGGCGATGTGCCCGCCGCTCTGCGCCGCCACCATCCCGCTCGAATAGGGATAGGAGAGCACCTGCTCCATGGTGAACGGTGCGGCGGTTGCGCTCGTCGCGCCCAAAGCCAACCCCGCCAGCGCAAATCGAAGCTTCATCGAATCCCCCTCATGCTCTCGCTCTGGCGCCTATCGTAGGAAACGGGCACAATAGGGCAATCGAAATCCTATGGTTGTTACGATGAACGAAGTCGTGCGAATGCGCGCGGACGAGACCCCGCGGACGCGCGAGCCGGAAACGCTGCCCGCGCGCGCCTATTGGGCCGAAGAATATTGGAAGCTCGACCGCGAGGCGATCTGGGCCAGGACCTGGGTGCTGGCCGCGGGCGTGGACGATTTCACGAGGGTCGGCGACTACGTCACGGCGACGGTCGCGGGGACGCCGGTCCTGGTGGTCAGGGGCGAGGACGGCCTGCGCGCCTTCCACAACGTCTGCCGTCACCGCGCCTCGCCGCTGGTCCTCGCCGAATGCGGCCATGTCGACAAGCTCACTTGTCCTTATCATTCCTGGCGCTACGGCTTCGACGGCACGCTGCTCAACGCGCCGGCCATGAACATCGACAAGAAGGACTACGGCTTGTTCCGCTTGCGCTGCGAGACGTGGCGCGGCCTCGTCTTCGTCTGCCTGTCGGACGATACACCGCCGCTCGCCGAATGGATGGCCGAAGTCTCCGCCGCGGCGCTGCGCTATCCGCTGGAGGAGATGCATCTCGCGCGCAAGCTCAGCCTCGAGGCCGAGATCAACTGGAAGACCTATGCCGACAACTACGCCGAAGGCTGGCACGTGCCGACGATCCACCCGGGCCTGAACGCCACGCTCGACATGGCGAGCTATCGCGTCGAGACCTCAGGGCTCGTGCTGCAGACCCATTCGGCGCGCGCCCGCGACGGCGGCATGACCGACGGGCTTTGGGTGTGGCGCCTGCCGGGCCTGTTCCTCAACATGTACAAATGGGGCATGAGCGTCGAGCAGGTCGAGCCGCTGGGTCCGCGCAGGCTCAAGCTCAACTATCGCTATTTCTTCAGCGATGCCGAGAGGGCCGAAGAATGCGACGAGATCCTCAAATGGAGCGTCGGCGTGGCCAAGGAGGACATCGCCATCTGCGAGCGCGTGCAGAAAAACCTCGAAGCCGGTGTGTACGATCGCGGACGCTTGTCGCTGGTGTTCGAGAACGGCGTGATCCAATTCCAACAAATGGTGCAGGCCGCGTACCGGCGCAACTGACCTTGGCGCGTCGACTTGGCGGCAAAGCTACCGGCGTGGCCCGCGCAACGCCGCTTAAGGCGTAAAGTTGCCAACATTAAATCCGTCTCACAACGGCTGGTTCATCCCCGGTTCAGGATCGAACCACCATTGTGCCCGTTGAGGATTCCTAGCATCCCGACAGGAGCAACCGACACATGCTGAAGAAAACCATCCTGACCGCCCTGCTGGCGGGCGCCGCGCTGTTCGCGGCCTCGCCGTCCTGGGCGGAGCGCGTCCACCCCACACCGGTGGGACACGAACATCCCGCTTGGCGCCATCCGGGCGCCTGGCATGGCGGCGGCTGGCGCGGCCGCGGCTGGGGTGCGCGCGAGCGTTTCGTGTTCCGCCACGACTTCCGTCATCTCTCGCCGATCGAGCACCGCTGGTGGGTCGGCGGCCATTGGCATCACATGCGCTGGCACGGCCGCTGGGGCTGGTGGTGGGGCGTGGGCGGCGCGTTCTACTGGTACCCGACGCCGGTTTATCCGTACCCTGAGGATATCTCGTCGACCTATTACTACGACGACCAGGACGAGGACGGCGACTATGG
The DNA here is from genome assembly GCA_019247845.1 of Alphaproteobacteria bacterium. Taxonomy (GTDB): domain Bacteria; phylum Pseudomonadota; class Alphaproteobacteria; order Micropepsales; family Micropepsaceae; genus Rhizomicrobium. Next base: position 14,179 of record JAFBAL010000055.1, read on the forward strand.
CGACTACCAGGGCGTCGGCCCGGGCGATCAGGGCGGCGGCATGTGGTATCATTGCGCCAGCCCCGAGGGCTACTACCCCTATGTGAAGGAGTGCAAAGGCGGCTGGGAATCCGTGCCGGCCGAGCCCGACATGCAGGGCGGCGACATGCGCGGCGGCGGCTACGACCAGGGCCCGCCTCCGGGCTATGATCGCGACGACAGGGGCTACAACGATCGGGACGACCGGGGCTACAATGATCGGAACGATCAGGGCCAGGACGATCAGGACGACGACGACCAGGGTCCGCCCCCGCCTCCCCGTCATTAGGCCATAACTCAGTCAGTCGTGGACCGGCCGCTCGCGATCCAATCGAGCGTGTCGGTCCACACTTTTTTGGCATCCAGGTCGCGCAGCAGCATGTGATAGCCGTTCGGGTAGCGCTTCACCCGCGCCCGCTTTCCCAGGCCCGAGATCACCGCTTCGGTCGGCTCCTTGGGGATGATCTGATCCTTCGCGCCGTAGAGGAAAAGGATGTCCGGCGGGTCGGTCAGGCGTTCGGGTGCGTGCCGCGCCTCGTCCATCAGATCGACGAGGCCGTAGATCTGGTCGGCGCGGGTCGCGTGCTGGAACAGCGGATCGCGCGACAGCTTGCGCAGCATCTCGATATTGTCCGAGGGCCAGATCTTGAGGCCCCTGCCGGTGAACTTCGCGCCGGGAAAGGTATGCGCGGTCAGCCACAGCGCGACGCGATAGGACAGCGGCATGTCCTCGCGCGACCATACCGCCGGCGCGACCAGGATCGCGCCGTCGACGTTCGGCGGACGCGGGCTCGCCAAGGACGACAGCACGACCGCGCCGCCCATGCTTTCGCCCAGCGCATAGACCGGCACGCCGGGATGCTTGGCGCGCGCCGCCGCGACGAAGTCGGCCAAGTCGCCGCGCAACGCATCGGCGCCGGCCCAGATGCCGCCGTTGGGCGAAGCGCCGAAGCCGCGCTGGTCGTAGGCATAGGTGGTGATGCCGTTCCCGGCCCACCACGTCGCCGGCATGTCGAAGGCGTTGGAATAGTCGCTCATGCCATGAAGCGCCACGATCACCGCAATGGGCGCGGGCGCATCCCAATGGCGCAGCGGCAGCCTGAGCCCGTCATGGGTCAGGAACGCATCGCGTTCGATCGCCGGCTTGACGCTCTCGAGGCCATGCTGCGCGATCTGCGGCGCGCAGGCCGAAAGCCAGCTCAGGAGCGCAAGGCACGCCGCACGCGCCGGTGCAGATAGGGAAGCAACTCGTCCTCGAACCATGGATTCTTCTTGAGCCAGCCGGTGTTGCGCCACGAAGGATGCGGCAGGGGAATATAACGCGGCCGGTAGGCGCGCCAAGCCTTGACCGTCTCGGTCATCGAGCTCCGCGCCGCCTTGCCCAGATGCCAGGCCTGGGCATGGCCGCCGACGAGCAGGGTGAGCTCGAACGCCGGCAGCGCCTCGAGCAGGCGTCCGCGCCAGCGCGCGGCACATTCGCGGCGCGGCGGCTTGTCGTGGCCCTGCGCGTCGTAGCCCGGGAAGCAGAACGCCATCGCGGCGATGGCCACGCGGCGCTCGTCGTAGAACGCGTCGCGGTCGATGCCCGTCCATTCGCGCAAGCGCTCGCCCGAGCGGTCGTCGAACGACAGCCCGCTCCGATGCACGCGAAGTCCCGGCGCCTGGCCCGCGATCAGCAGCCGCGCGGTAGCCGAGGCGCGCACGACCGGCCGCGGCTCGAGATGCGCCTCGCAAAGTCGGCAGGCGCGGATGTCGGCGAGGAGCAGCGAAAGCGCGTCGGCCATCTAACGGAACTGGGTGATGGGAATGCCCGCCTTGAACCCCGCAATGCCGCGATCCGACGTCAACAACGCGCAATCGAGCACGATCGCAAGCGCGAGGCACAAGCGGTCGCCCAGGGAAAGATCGAGTTCCCGCGGCGCCCGCGAGATCTCCGCGGCGATACGGGCGTGGATGAGGTTTATGGGCATGACGCGGATACCGAAAACCAAAAACGCCAGATAGGCCACTTCGGCAGAGATTCCGCGTTGGACGCCTTTGGTCGGAATCTCCGTCAAGCTCGCCGCGGAGACCACCGCGTTGCCGAACATCCCTTGAACCCGAGCCGCGCCATGCTCGTGAAACAGAACGGCCAGGACCGCGGAACTATCAAGAACGATCACGGCTCGTATTTCTGCGGCGGCTCGTTGAAGCGGCCATACTCCCGCGCCGCTTCTTCCCGCTTCTCGGCAATGAATTGATCGACCGAATAGGTCTTCGCCATGGGAGCGAACAACTCCTGAGCGCGCTTGACCGCCTCCGCGATCTCTTCCTTGGTCTTGGGATTCCTGTATTCCACCACCGGCTGCGGGTTTTCGGCGAGGATGCGGTCGACCGCCTCCCGCCACGCTTCTTCAGGGCGCGGCGGCTTGGCGGCGGGAGCGTCGTGTATAGACGACTTGACCATGCGGCTAGCATATCAAGACCGGGCCTTTGCGGTCAATCAATCGCCCTTCAGCAGATTCCGCGCGATGACGAGCTGCTGCACCTGGCTGGTGCCTTCATAGATGCGGAAGATGCGCACGTCGCGATAGAAGCGTTCGATGCCGTAGTCGGCGACGTAACCCGCGCCGCCGAAGATCTGGACCGCGCGGTCGGCGACGCGGCCGACCATCTCGGACGCGAAGTACTTCGCGCAGGCCGCCTCCATCGTCACGCTCTCGCCCGCGTCGCGCCTCTTCGCGGCGTCGAGCACCATGCAGCGCGCCGCATAGGCCTCGGTCTTGCTGTCGGCCAGCATCGCCTGGACGAGCTGAAACTCGCCGATCTTCTGGCCGAACTGCTCGCGCTCGCGCGCATAGGCCACCGCCTCGCCGATCAGCCGCTCGGCGACGCCGACGCAGACGCCCGAGATATGCAGACGCCCGCGGTCGAGCACCTGCATCGCGACCTTGAAGCCCTCGCCCTCGCCTCCCAGCCGCAGATGCGCCGGCACGCGGGCGTTCTCGAACACGACGTCTGAGATATGCGCGCCCTGCTGGCCCATCTTCTTTTCGGGCTTGCCCACATGGATGCCGGGCGTGCCGGCGGGTACGATGAAGGCCGAGATGCCCGACGCACCTTTGCGCTGCGGATCGCTGCGCGCCATCAAGGTGAACATGCCGGCGCGGTTGGCGTTGGTGATGAAGCGCTTGGTGCCGTTGACGACATAGTCGTCGCCGTCGCGGATCGCGGTGGTCTTCAGCGACGCCGCGTCGGAACCGGCGCCCGGCTCGGTCAGGCAGAAGCTCGACACCACCTCGCCGCTCGCGAGCCTGGGCAGCCATTCGCGCTTCTGCGCGTCGTTGCCGAACATCACGACGCCCTGGCTGCCGATGCCGACATTGGTGCCGATGACGGAGCGAAAGGCGGGAGATGTGTGGCCCAGCTCCATCGCGACCAGGACCTCTTCCTCCATCGTGAGGCCAAGACCACCATATTCGACCGGGATCGAGAGGCCGAAGAGGCCAAGCTCGCGCATCTGCGCGATCACGTCGTCAGGGACGCGATCTTCCTCCGCGACCTTAGCCTCGAGTGGCACGCAGGTTTCGCGCACGAACCGGCGGACGGTTTCCAGCAGCTGTTCGCGGGTTTCGAGGTCGAGCGCCATGAGAGTCTCCTTGCGAAGAAGGAGACTAGCGCAACCGCAGCGGGAGAGTCAGTCCGGCGCGCGGGGGACGTGGAAGCTGACGACCAGGATGTGATCGACGGTGCGGCCGTCCTCGCCGAACGGCAGGAGCGCGGTCTCGTAATAGACGAACTTTGCGGTTGTGTTGTCCTTGCCAACCCAGCCCTGGATGGCACGCGGCGCCGCCGCAAGACGCGTCCGTTCGTACATCCGGCGCATCCTGGCGCCGTGTTCGGGGTTTGCCTGCTCCACCTGGGTGAGCCGCATGCCCTGGAAGTCGACACCGTAGGCCCAGCTGAACAACTCACCGACGATCCGGTATTCGTAGTCGGCACCGCCATCGATCACGCGGAGCAGCACGACGTTGCGCAGGATGGCCTGAAGATCACGCGGCGAGAGTCTCGAACGCGCCGGTAACGCGCGATCACCCCGCAGCAGGCGCCAATAGGAGGCGGCGGCGCGGGTGA
>JAFBAL010000003.1 GCA_019247845.1 Alphaproteobacteria bacterium
ACGCTGGTGCGCAACGGCACCTGCATGAAGTGCAACACCTGCGGCTCGACGAGCGGGTGCAGTTGATGTCGATCTACGACAAGGTCGTGAACAATCTAACTGGGGCAAAGATGTCCATTGTTAGAGAAATCCAGCGCGACCTTATCGATGATTCAATTTCTGTGTCGGCGACGTTGCGCAAAGCACGCTTGGCAGCACGAAAACTCGACTTGAGAGAATTCCTCGGGTGGATTGCTAAGGAAGCGGATGGGTACCAGAATGAAGACGAGCTTCCCAAATACCGCATCATCCACATAACACCGAAATTTCATAATCCATACAATGGCTGGTGCCCAATATTGACGGATGATCCTGCATTCTACAGGATTCTCGCTACCGGCTATCTGAAGCAGTCGGTGGAGGAATTGGAGGATCTTGGTCGGCAGACCGGAAGACTCGCTTACACCTATTCGAACGAACTGACGGCGCTGGTGCGCAGTCAGATGGAATTCAATTTCGATATTTGCGGATTCGCGGACCGGACGCAGCTAAAGGGTGTAGCAAACGCAGTTAGGAACATCTTGCTCGATTGGGCGGTGGATTTGGAGCAGGCAGGAGTTCTAGGCGAAGGATTAGGATTTTCCGCAGATGACAAGACCGAGGCAGCTATGGTCACGCAGAACATATACGCACAGAATATCGGCACACTAGGCAACGTTACCGACCAAGCAAGTGTGCAAAATACCTTTTCGGGAAACAATTTCTCGCTTTCGAACGTAAGCGAATACATGAAGCAAATTGAAGGCGCGCTCCCGAATCTCCCCGATGATCTTCAGGGCCCCGTCGCGAGTCAGGTAGAGAAGCTCAAGCAACTCACGCCTACAAAAAAGGAAAGCGCTATCCGATCTTGCCTTTCTTCTATCAAGAAGATTTGCGAAGGCGCTGCGACCAGCGTGGCCGCGCAGGGTATTGCGGCATATCTAAAACATCTTCTTTAACGCACAGCAGGGAACGCGAATCGGGGCGTGCGCGTTTGGGCCAGTGCAGCCAGACAGGAAACATGTGATGGCCAAAGCCAAGGTCTCCAAACGCTCTCTCGCCAACCTGCGTCCCGCCAAAAAGAAGGCGAACCCGAAATATACGCGCCAGACCGGCGCGGCCTGGACGGCGGCGCAGGTCAAGGAGCTCAAGACGCTGGCGCGCGGCAACACGCCGACGCGCGTCATCGGCCTCAAGCTCCAGCGCTCCGAAACCAGCATCCGCAGCAAGGCGCAGCGCGAAGGCATCAGCCTCAAGCCGGCCAACCGCTCGCCCTACAACAGACGAAAGCGCTAGATGGCAAGACAGCTCGTGGAAGTGATCGACCGCTCAGGCCATGTCGTGCACAGCTACACGATCACGCTGGAGCACGGCGACTGCGTCGAGGCTGAGTTCGAGGAGGTCGCCCTCGTCTTCGCCGAAAACCACGGGCTGGTGCCCAAGTCCGAGCACGTCCATCTGCGCGCCCGCTGCGTGAAGTAGCGCGCCGGACGCGCAGGCCAGCCCACGCAAGCACGTCATCCCGGACCCAAACCGGCGTCCGCGCGTTCCCCTCCCATGCCGGTGGTCGATTCCGACGCCCTGTCGTTCGTGCGCTACGACGCGCGCTCGCGGACGCTGTTCGCGACCTTCCGCGGCCGGCAGCGCCGCAGCTACATCTATGAAGACGTCACGCCTCAGGAATACAAGGACCTGATGGCGGCCGAGTCCAAAGGCGCCTGGTTCAACGCCCATATCCGCGACAGCCATCCGTTCCGCGAAGTGTAGCGCTCAAGCCCGGTCGATCCGGCAGGCATAGCAGCCGCGCTTGGCGTTGTGCACATGCAGGTAGCTCACATCGTCCCGCGCGAAGAAGCGTTCGATCGCGGCCTCGACGTCGCGGCCCTCGACGATGTCGGCATCGACCATCAGCCCGGCCCCGTCATAGGCGCGCAGCGACAGCAGCCTTCCGCGCAGCACCGGCGGCACCTGGTCCACGCGGTCGAAAGCCTCGCCGGCCCGTTCGCGCACGAAGATCGCGCCCGAGGAGCGGTAGGGCGACTGCGCGTCCTGGTGCTCGAAAGGCAGCAGGATCAGCGTCTCGCCCGGCTCGGCGTCTTCCAGGCTGACGCGGCAGGGGAAGCCGGGCTTGGCGTCGGCCACCATGCGGCGCATGTCGCGGCGGGCGAGCTCGGCATCGTCGAGGGCGAAAAGTGGCTCGAAAGGGGACAGTGCGAGGCCGGTGGCGCGAAAGGACATGGCGGACACTCCAGGGTTACGGGCTCTTCTCGCCCGGCAGGCCGCCCCGATCGACCCGGTTCTTGCGGTGAATTGCGCCGGTCGTCCGCCGGTTTGGCCTTGGCCTGAGGTTTGCGACCTATCCCACATCTGTTTCACAGCGGAACACGCCCCATGCTCCGGTTCGCCTTCGCCCTTGCCATGCCTCTGGCCCTGCTCTGCGGCCCCGCCCTTGCCGCCGATGCCGACGCGGTCGCCCGCATCCATGGCGGCATCGTCGACTGCGTCGCCTGCAACCTCGAGGGCGCCGATCTCACCAACACCTGCGTCAAGGCGCACGACCTCCACGGCGCGGATTTCGACGCCGCCAACGCGACCTTGATGTGCATGTCCTTCGCGAATTTCTCGGGCGCGACGTTCCGCGGCACCGACCTGTCGGGCGCCAACCTCGCCCATGCCGATCTCGACGGCGCCGACCTGACCGGCGCCCATATGACCATCACCTCCATCAAGGGCACCGACCTGACCCGCGTCAAAGGCCTGACGCAGAGCCAGCTCGATGCCGCCTGCGGCGACGCCGAGACCAAGGTCCCGGCCGGTCTCGCGGTGCACACCTGTTCGTAGAGTTTCGGTCTAGCCTCCGAAAGACGCCAACTCGAACCCCGGGCGCGGATGTACCGCCCGGGGTCTTTTTCTGTACATCTGTACGGGAAAGTCGATGTCGCGAGGGTCGTTTCGGACACAGTGCGAGCGCGCATCGACCCGCACTTTTTTTCTTCTGTACATCTGTATCGAAAATCGCGCTTTCCGCCGGTCGTTTCGGACATGGTTCGGGCGCGGACGGAATCGCACGTTCGAATTTGTGCAGCGCATCAAGGCGCGAAATTTATTTTCCGCGCGCGTTCGCAGCGGCAGCGGCCGCCGCAAGAACGCGCGGAATGCTGGACGGCTTGGGGCCGCCCGGGGTCTCCTTGCACTTGTGGGGATTTGGGTGATCTGGGGTTTCGACCGTGACGGTTCAAGGGGGCCGATGAGATTTATTTTTCGGCCCCCTCGCCCGTCATTCGGCCGCCTGGGGCAGGTCCTTGGGCCGCCAGCGCAGCACCGGCTTGCGCGCCGCGGCGGTCTCGTCGAGGCGGCGGCGCGGGGCCAGGCGCGGCGCGCCTTCGAAGCGCTCCTTCTTGCCGTCCTTGGCCTCGAGCGCCATGGTGCGCAGCACGTGGATGAAGCGGTCGAGCGACTCCTTCGATTCGGACTCCGTCGGCTCGATCAGCATCGCGCCGTGCACGACCAGCGGGAAGTACATCGTCATCGGGTGGTAGCCCTCGTCGATCATCGCCTTGGCGAAATCGAGCGTCGTGACGCCGGTGCCTTCCAGGAAGCTGTCGTCGAACAGCGCCTCGTGCATGCACGGGCCCTCGCCGAACGGCGCGCTCATCACGTCCTTGAGCGACGCGAGGATGTAGTTGGCCGACAGCACCGCGTCCTCGCTCGCCTGGCGCACGCCGTCGCGGCCGTGGCTGAGCATATAGGCGAGCGCGCGCGTGAACATGCCCATCTGGCCATGGAAGGCGCACATGCGCCCGAACGGCTTGGCGCCGCCCGACGCCGCATCGGCATGCTCGATCATGCGGAACTCGCTGCCGTCATGCATGAGCAGCGGCAGCGGCGCATACGGCGCGAGACGCTCGGACAGCACCACCGGGCCCGCGCCCGGCCCGCCGCCGCCATGCGGCGTCGAGAAGGTCTTGTGCAGGTTGATGTGCATCGCGTCGATGCCCAGGTCGCCCGGCCGCACGCGGCCCGCGATGGCGTTGAAGTTGGCGCCGTCGCAATAGAAATAGGCGCCGGCTTTGTGCACCGCCTCCGCCATCTCGATGATGCGCGGCTCGAACAGCCCGCAGGTGTTCGGGTTGGTCAGCATGATGGCGCAGACGTCGGGGCCGAGCTTGGCCTCGAGCGCGTCGGCATCGACGTGGCCGCCCTTGGTCGCGGGCACCTCGTCGACGGTGAAGCCCGCGAAGGCCGCCGTCGCCGGATTGGTGCCGTGCGCGGACTCAGGCACCAGGATGCGCGGCCGCTTCTCGCCCCGCGCCTCGATGGCCGCGCGGATCGCGAGCAGCCCGCAGAGCTCGCCATGCGCGCCCGCCTTGGGCGACATCGCGACGGCTGGCATGCCGGTCAGGGTGGTGAGCCAGCGCATCAGCTCGGAGATCAGCGCGAAGGCGCCCTGCACCGTCTGCTGCGGCTGAAGCGGATGGACGTCGCCGAAGCCCGGCAGCCGCGCCATCTTCTCGTTGAGGCGCGGATTGTGCTTCATCGTGCACGAGCCGAGCGGATAGAGACCGCTGTCGATGGCATAGTTCTGCCGCGACAGGCGCACGTAATGGCGCACGACCTCGGGCTCGGACAGGCCCGGAAGCCCGATCGGCCCCTTGCGGCGCAGGCCGCCCAGCCGCGTCTCGCTCATCTGCACGTCGGGCACGTCGACGCCGGTCATGCCCTCGCGGCCGAGCTCGAAGATCAGGCCTTCCTCGTGGTCGAGGCCGCGGTCGCCGGAGATCGTCGGCAGCTCGTTCTCTTCCACCGTTCCCGGCGCAGAGGGACGGCCCTGTCGGTTCATGGTCATGACAGCACCTCGGAAAGGCCTTTCGCGAGGGCCTCAAGGTCCTCGTCGGTGTTGGTTTCGGTGGCGCAGACGATCAGCAGGTCGCGCACCTTCTCATGCGGCATCAGGCGCGAGGCGGGGACGCCGGCGATGATGCCTTTCTCGGCCAGCGCGTCGACGACCGACGATGCCGGCTTCGACAGGCGGATGGTGAACTCGTTGAAGAACGAGTCCGTCATCAGGCTCACGCCCTTGACCTTGGCGAGCCGGTCGGCGAGCGCCGAAGCGCGCGCGTGGTTGAGGCGCGCGAGCCGCGTCAGCCCCTCTTCGCCCAGCAGCGAGAGGTGGATCGTGAAGGCGAGGCAGCACAGGCCGGAGTTCGTGCAGATGTTGCTCGTCGCCTTGTCGCGGCGGATGTGCTGCTCGCGGGTGGAGAGCGTCAGCACGAAGCCGCGCTTGCCGTCGGCATCCTTGGTCTCGCCGCAGAGGCGGCCGGGCATCTGGCGCAGGAACTTCTCGCGCGTCGCGAACAGGCCGACGTAAGGCCCGCCGAAGTTCAAGCCGTTGCCGATCGCCTGGCCCTCGGCCGCGACGATGTCGGCACCCTGCGCGCCCGGCGATTCCAGCAGGCCGAACGACATCGCCTCGGTGACGACGACGATCAGGAGCGCGCCCTTGGCATGCGCCGCCTCGGCGATGGGCTTCAAGTCGCGGATCTGCCCGAAGACGTCGGGGCTCTGCACGACGACGCAGGCGGTCTCGCCGTCGATCATCGAGGCCAGGTCTTCCGCCTGCCCCGGCATCGTCTGTGCACGGACGACCTTGCCCGACAGGCCGGCGACGGTCTCGACCGTCTCGGCGTAATGCGGGTGCAGGCCGCCCGACAGGATCGCCTTGGGCCGCCTGGTCACGCGCTGCGCCATCAAGACGCCCTCGGCTGTCGCGGTCGAGCCGTCGTAGAGCGAGGCGTTGGCGACCTCCATGCCGGTGAGCAGCGCCACCTGGGTCTGGAACTCGAACAGGTATTGCAGCGTGCCTTGCGCGATCTCGGGCTGGTAGGGCGTGTAGGAGGTGAGGAACTCCGAGCGCTGGATCAGATGGTCCACCGCCGACGGCACGTGGTGGCGATAGGCGCCGGCGCCGCAGAAGAACGGCACGCTGCCGGCCGACATGTTGCGCGCGGCCATGCGGGCCATCACCCGCTCGACCTCGAGCTCGCCTTTGGTGTCCGGCAGGTCGAAGGCCGAGAGCGGAACGACGGCCGAGGCCGGCACGTCGCGGAACAGCGCGTCGATGCCGGCAGCCCCGATGCGGCCCAGCATCCGGACGCGGTCGTCGGCGGTGAGCGGATGGTAACGCATCGATCAGAGCCCCTTCACGAACTCGTCGTACTGCGCCCGCGTCATCAGCTTGGCGAACTCGCCGCTATCGGCGAGCTTCATCTTGAAGAACCAGGCGTCGCCTTCCGGATCGGCATTGACCTTGGCCGGGTCGTCGGCCAGGGCCGCGTTGCCCTCGGTCACTTCGCCGCCCACCGGCGCATAGACCTCGCTCGCCGCCTTGACGCTCTCGACCACGGCCGCCTCGCCGCCCGCGTTCACCTTGCGTCCCGCTTCCGGCACCTCGACGAAGACGACGTCGCCCAGCTGCTCGGCGGCGAACTTGGTGATGCCCACGGTGGCGGTGTCGCCGTCGACGCGCACCCATTCATGCTGATCGGTGTAACGGACTTCGCTCATGGTTCGGCTTCCTCTTTAGCTGGCGCGCTTGTAGCGGTGCGCGACGAAAGGCATGGGGGCGACGCGCGCCGGCATCGGCTTGCCGCGCACGATCAGGTCGATCTCGGTGCCGTCCGCGGCGAAGGCCGTCTCGACATAGCCCATGGCGATGGGCGCGTTCAGGCTTGGCCCGAAGCCGCCCGAGGTGATCTCGCCGATCACCCGGCCGGACTTGTCGGCGATCTGGGTGTGCTCGCGCGCGGGCGCCTTGCCGATGGGCAGGATGCCGACACGCTTCTTGGCCGGCGGGTGGCCCACGATCTTGTCGGCGCCGGCGAAATCCTTGTCGGTCTTGCGGCGCTTGCCGATGGACCACATGAGCGTCGCCTCGGCCGGGTTCACGCACTCGTCGATGTCGTGGCCGTAGAGGCAGAGCCCGGCTTCCAGGCGCAAGGAGTCGCGCGCGCCGAGACCGATGGGCAGCACCTCGCTTTCCGCCAGCAGCGCACGCGCCACGCGCTCGCCGTCCTTGCCTTCGAGCGAGATCTCGAAACCGTCCTCGCCCGTATAGCCCGAGCGGCTGACGATGGCGGGGCAGCCCGCGACGTCGGCCCGCACGACATGCATGAAGGTCAGCTTGTCGATGCCGGGCGACAGGCGCTCCAGCACCCGCCCCGCCATCGGGCCCTGCAGCGCCAGCAGCGCGCGGTCGAAGCGCGTCGTCACCGTCGCCTCGCCCTTCAGCTTGTCGGCGATATAGGCATAGTCGCCTTCCTTGGTGCCGGCATTGACGACGATGTACATGTCCGCCTCGCCGTCCAGCTTGGTGAACATGAAGTCGTCCTTGATCGTGCCAGCGTCGTTGAGCAGCAGACCGTAGCGCTGCATGCCGCTCTTGAGGCCGATGACGTCGGCGGGCGTCACGCGCTCCAGCGCCTTGGCCGGATCGGCGCCCGCAAGAAAGGCCTGGCCCATATGCGAGACGTCGAACAGCCCCGCCTTCTCGCGCGTGTGCAGGTGCTCCTTCAGCACGCCGGTCGGGTATTGCACCGGCATGTCGTAGCCGGCGAACTCCACCATCTTGGCGCCGAGCTCCATGTGCAGCGCGTGGAGCGGGGTCTTGCGTAGGGTCGTGTCGGTCATGACGGTCCGGTTCAAAGGTTCAAGACGGCGCGAACCGCGACCATCGCGGAACTCGCGCCCCTCTGTCATCGGACCTGAGAGATTTCCCCGAGCCGGTCTTCGAAAAGAAGTCCGCCCGGATTACCCCTTCGGTGGAGGGCACCCCGCGGCGCCGCTCGCTTTCCAGAAGTTCATCTCCTTCGCGGTCCTTTTGCCTGAGAGTTTCCGGGGCGGTTGCTCCTTCGGCCCTCGCCTTCGGCTTTGGCCGACAAGTCGGCCTTGGGCGATTGCGAACGTCTCCCGCGAGGGATCGATTGTATGGCCGGACCGATGCGCCTCGCGGCGGAAACGGCCCGTCGGCGGGCATCATAGGGGGGCGGAATGGGGAGTCAAATCACGCTAGACTCCTGCAAATCCGAGGAGAAAACGGCGATGTTTCCGGTCGGCATAGAAGGGAGCATCCGGCTGTCGAATGCCGGCGCGGACCCTGCCCCGACGCTGGAGCGAATCGCCATCCTTCTCGACGAGGCCGGCGAGACCCGCATCGTGAACGACGGCACCGTGTTGCGCTTCGACAAGTCGATCATGAAGCACGGCGGTCCGATTTGGCTTTCCAGCGGGGGCCGCTTCGAGGTCCGGAGCGAAGGCGGCGCACAGCGCGTCGTCTTTTCCTTGCGGACCGTGAGGACGGCGCTCCTCATCGCAGTGGCAGCCGGCGTCCCTGCGTCCTTCAGCCTATGGAACCTGCGCGACGAGCCCACAAAGGCCTTGGTCATTCTCCTCGCCGGTTGGCTGTGGGTGTTCGGGATCAACTATCTCGTGGCATCCGTCTACGTGCGGCTCTGGCTGAGGCGCGGATTGCGCAACCTCCTTTGAGCTACATCCGCTCCGGCACCTCGATGCCCAGGATGTCCAGCACTTTGGTCAAGGCCGCGAGCGTGGTCTCGCACAAGCCGATGCGCGACGCGCGCACGGCCTCGTCGCTCTCCGACAGGATGTGGTGCTCGGAGTAGAAGCGGCTGAACTTCTGCGCCAGCTCGAAGGCGTATTCGCACAGCACGTTCGGCGCGCGGTTGTTCTCGGCCGCCGCCATCGCCTCGGGCAGCGCCAGCAGCTGGAGCACCAGCGCGCGTTCCTCGGCCGAGCGCACCACCGGCGGCGCCGAGGCATGGCCTTCGTCGCCGGCGCGGCGCAGGATCGACTGGATGCGCACCGCGGCATATTGCAGATAGGGCCCGGTCTTGCCTTCGAAGCGCGTGAAGCGCTCGAGGTCGAAGATGTAGTCGGTCAGGCGGAAGTTCGACAGGTCGGCGAATTTCAGCGCGCCCAGTCCCACCTTGCGGGCGATCCCGGCCCGCTCCTCGGCGCCGGTGTCCTTGGCGATGCCCTGCTCGTCCATGCGCTTGGCTGCCTCGGCCGTCATGGTCGCGATCAGGTCGTGGAGCTTCATCACGCCGCCGGCGCGGGTCTTGAACGGCTTGCCGTCGGTGCCGTTCATCGTGCCGAAGCCGGCATGCTCCAGCTCGGCCTTGCCGTTGATGCGGGCCTTGCGCGCGACGCGGAACACCTGCTCGAAATGCAGGTGCTGGCGCTGGTCGACGACATAGAGGATGAGATCCGGATCCTGCTCCTTGACGCGATCCACGATCGTGGCCAGATCGGTGGTGCCATAGAGCACGGCGCCGTCGGACTTGATCAGGATCAGCGGCGGCATCTCCTTCTTGTCGCCCTCCTGCGCGACAGGCACGACGAGCGCGCCTTCGCTGACCTCGGTGACGCCGCGCGCTTTCAGGTCCGCGATCATCGGCGCGATCAGCGGCTCGACGCTCGCTTCGCCCTTCCAGAGATCGAAATGGACGCCGAGGCTTCCCCATTCGCGCTCCAGCCCGAACTTCGAGACCGCGAAGAAATGTTCCCACAACGCGCGATAGCCGGGGCGGCCCGCCTGCAGGTCGGCCGTCGCCTTGCGGGCTTCTTCCAGCCTCGCGGGATCGGCCTTGCAGGCGGCCGAAGCGGCCGGATAGATCTCTTCCAGATCCTCCATCGTCACCGGCGACTGCTCCGGATACGGACCTTTGAAATCCGCGTCGAAATACAAGGGCGCTATCCCGCGATGCCCGATCTCGGAGATGAGCTGACCCATCTGCAGGCCCCAGTCCCCCAGGTGCACGTCGCTCACGACATGCCAGCCGTTGGCGCGAAACAGGCGCTGCAGGCAGTCGCCGATCACGGACGAGCGCAGGTGGCCGACATGCATGGGCTTGGCGACGTTGGCGCCGCCGAAATCGATCACCACCGATTTGCCGTTCGGCTTCGGATCGAAGCCGGAAGCGGCCGCGCGCTCGGTCAACGCCGCGTCGGCCACGTCGAGATTGATGAAGCCCGGGCCGGCGATCTCGACCTTGGCGAAGATCGGGTTCGCCTTGAGCCGGTCGGCAACCTTCTGCGCGATGGCGCGCGGGTTGGCCTTGGCCGACTTGGCGGCCGCGAGCGCGCCGTTGCACTGGAACTGCGCCAGGTCGGGACGATCCGACGCCTGCACCTGGCCGAAGCTTTCCGAAAGCCCCTCGGCCGCGAACGCTTGCCTCGCGATCGCGCTCAGCTCTGACGCCAATCCGCTCACGGAGCCGCTCATGGGCCCGCGAAGTGGTTGTTCTTCACGTTGTAGTCGAGCTGCGCCTCGGTCAGCTGAAAGCCCATCACGATCTCGTACTCGCCGATCTTGTTGCCGCGCCCGACATGGATCACGGTGGAATCGACCGTATCCTCGAAGGCGGTCTTGGTCTCTCCGGGCGCGAAGACGATGGAGGCGACGAACAGCTTCTTGGTCATGATGCGGCTGCCCTTGTGCGTCACCGCCACGAAATACGGCACCTTGTAGGTTCCGCCCTGGTCCGACGGCGCGCGCGTCGCCTTGAACAGGATATGGATGCGCGAATCGGTCGACAGATCGTGCTTGTCGAAATCACAGCCGGTCTTCGCGTTGCTCATCCATACCGTGTAGAGCTCGCCGGACGGATCGGCGGGCGCGTTCTGGCGGAACACGGTCAAGGTCGAGGCCGGCACCAGGATGTTGGCGCTGGGGCAAAGGCCCTTCTGGTTGTCGCTGGAGCAGCCCGCCAGAAGCAGCGCCGAAAGCGCGATGAGACCCAACGTCGCGGCCGTGCCGAAAGGACGGCGGCGCAAAGTCGCATCCGACGAATTCGGTCCCGCCATTCTTTTGCCTTTCGATAGACTTTAATAGTGCATGCGCCAATCGAGCATACGCTGTGGCGCCGGACTGTAGCCAGATAGGCTCGTAATGGAAAGCAGCGCGCAAGGGAAGCCCGAGGGCGGAAGGCTTACATTGCTTTTAGCCGCGCCCAGGGGCTTTTGCGCCGGCGTCGAGCGCGCCATCCGCATCGTCGAGCTGTCGCTTCAGAAATACGGCGCGCCGGTCTATGTGCGCCACGAGATCGTGCACAACCGCTACGTCGTGGAACGGCTCGAGCGCATGGGCGCGGTGTTCATCGACGACCTCAGCCAGGCGCCCGACGACGCCAAGGTGATCTTCTCCGCCCACGGAGTACCCAAATCGGTGCCGGCCGAGGCCAAGCGCCGCGGGCTGTTCTACCTGAACGCCACCTGCCCCCTGGTCTCCAAGGTCCATGTGGAGGCCGAGCGCCATTTCGCGGCCGGCCGCCACGTGCTGCTCATCGGCCATGCCGGGCATCCCGAGGTCGAGGGCACCTTGGGCCAGCTTCCGGACGGCGCCATCACGCTGGTCGAGACGGCGGAAGAGGCGCGTGCCTTCGTGGCCGCCGATTCCGCGCGGCTCGCCTTCGTCACGCAGACGACGCTTTCGGTCGACGACACGGAAGAGATCGTCGCGGTGCTCAGGCGGCGCTTTCCGTCGATCGCGGGACCCCATCGCGAGGACATCTGCTACGCCACCACCAACCGCCAGGAAGCCATCAAGCGCATCGCGCCCAGGGCCGGGCTGGTGCTGGTCATCGGCGCGCCGAACTCGTCCAACTCGCTGCGCCTGGTCGAGGTGGCGCTCAGGTCCGGCGCGCGCAACGCGCTGCTCATCCAGCGCGCCGGCGACATCGACTGGACTCTGTTCGACGGCGTGACGGTGCTGGGGCTTTCGGCCGGCGCCTCCACGCCCGACATCCTCATCGACGAGGTGATCGCGGCGCTGCGCGAGCGCTTCGATCTCACCATCGAGGAGACGTCGGTGACGCGCGAGGACGTCGTCTTCAACGTGCCGCGCGCGCTGGCCTCCTGATGGCGGTCTATACCGACGTCTCGTTCGAGGAGCTGGAGGAATTCCTTTCCGGCTACGACGTCGGGCGCCCGCTGAGCTTCAAGGGCATCGCGGAGGGCGTCGAGAACTCGAACTTCTTCCTGCGCACAGACAGCGGCGCGTTCATCCTGACGCTTTACGAGAAGCGCGTGCGCGAAACGGACCTGCCGTTTTTCCTGGGCCTGATGGATCATCTGGCCTCGCGCGGCATCGCCTGCCCGCTGCCGCTCAAGCGCCGCGACGGCACGCAATGGGCCGAGCTGAACGGGCGGCCGGCGACCTTGCTCACCTATTTGAACGGCGTTTCGCTGCGTCATCCCGCGCCGGAACATTGCGCGGCCGTGGGCGCCAAGCTCGCCGCGCTGCACGAGGCGGGCGCGGATTTCGCGCTCTATCGGCCGAACGCCTTGAGCGTCGACGGCTGGCGCGAGATGGCGGCGGCCTTGATCCCGCGCGCCGACGAGGTCGAGGCGGGGCTCGGCGCGCTGATCGAAACGACCCTGGAAAACCTGCACTGGCCGCATCCCCTGCCCTCCGGCGTCATCCATGCCGACCTGTTCCCCGACAACGTGCTGTTCGTGGACGGCAAGGTGTCGGGCCTGATCGATTTCTATTTCGCCTGCAATGACGCCTTTGCTTACGATCTGGCGGTGATGCTCAACGCCTGGTGCTTCGACGACACGGGCCGGTACGACACGGCGCGCGGAGCGGCGCTGCTGGGCGGCTATCGCGAGTTGTCGCCCACGGAGCGCGACGCGCTGCCGGTGCTGGCGCGGGGGGCCGCGCTGCGCTTCCTGCTGACGCGGCTGCACGACGTCCTGCACCGCGATCCCCAGGCGCTGGTGCGGCCCAAGGACCCGCGCGATTTCGCGCGGCGTTTGCGCTTTCATCTGGGCGTCAGGCGTGCTTCTGATTACGGGCTGTGACGACGCCGCGAATCGACATCTTCACCGACGGTGCCTGCTCGGGAAATCCCGGGCCGGGCGGCTGGGGCGCGATCCTGCGCGCGGGCGCGCATGAGAAGGAGCTTTCGGGCGGCGAGAAGCTCACCACCAACAACCGCATGGAGATGACCGCCGCGATCGAGGCGCTGAAGTCGCTCAAGAAATCGTCGGCCGTCACCATCCATACGGACTCGCGCTACCTGATGGACGGCGCGACGCAGTGGATGCGCAAGTGGAAGGCGAACGGCTGGAAGACCTCGGACAAGAAGCCGGTCAAGAACGACGACCTGTGGCGCGCGCTCGAAGCGGCGGCCGCGCCGCACGCGGTCGAATGGCGCTGGGTGAAGGGCCATTCGGATCACGTCGAGAACGCGCGCGCCGATGCGCTGGCGCGCGGGGCGATCCCGTGACTGTCATTCCCGGCCGAGCAGCACGCCAGTGCTGCGAGGGGAAGGGAACCCAGACGCCGCGCGGTTGAGCAGGTGGATCGTTCCGCGCTGTCGCTGGAACTCCCTGGCACCGACGCTTTCGCGCCGATGCTCGCCGGGATGACACTAGCGGATGGGCGCCGAATTGCTTCCTGCCGTGAAGCCCGGGACATCGTCCGGCAAGCTCAGCCAGTCGTGCCGCGTGCGCTCGAACACCGAGCGCGCAGGCTTGGGGAAATGCGGATCGGCGAAGGCGCCCACCGCGATGGCGGTGCGGCCGGGATGGTTCGCCGTCTGCCAATAGACCGTCGAGCCGCAGCTTGGACAGAAGTGGAAGCGCAGCCAGCGATCCTCGACATGCCGCTCATAGACGTTGAACGGACCGGAAACGCTGACCTGCGCCGCCGCGTAGTAGGCGCCCAGCCCGAACGGCGAGCCGGTCCGGCGCTGGCACTCGACGCAGTTGCACAGCGACACGACCGCGGGCTCGCCCTCGGCCTTGGCCGAGAGCGCGCCGCAGCAGCACTGCGCGTTGCGGATCAAAGCTGCTTCATCACGTGCTCGGCGCTCGACACCGCGAAGGCGCCGGGCTCTTCGACGTTGAGCTCCTTCACCACGCCGTCGTCGACGACCATGGAATAGCGCTGGCTGCGCTTGCCCATGCCGAAGCGCGAGCCGTCCATCTCCAG
>JAFBAL010000011.1 GCA_019247845.1 Alphaproteobacteria bacterium
GGCGCCCGTGCGGATATCGAATTGGAAGCCTGCCCCCGCGGATGGCTATTCCGCATGCAGGCTCCTCTTTGTCTTTCGCGAAGCCCGAGGAGAAGCCAAGGTGCGGACGCGCTGCCGTAACACGCTGTGCCGCCCGCCTGCCGTAGCTTCGACGCAACAAGGCGGAGGTTCGCGAGGGCTTTCGCCTTTGGGCTTTCCGGGCCTTTGCGGTTCTAGCTCGGCTCCTGCGCCTCGCCCACCTCGGCGGCCAGCGTGCGCAGGGTTTCGCGATGGCTCTCGCGCGTGATCGGGAAGAACCACATGATCGCGAAGCCGACCAGGAACAGCACCACGACCAGCGGCACGTAGATGAGAATGAAGCGGTCGACGATCGCGGGATCGACCTTGCCCGGCACCGCGTCGTTCGGGAATCCCGCCGCGGCCAGCACCATGCCCGACGCCAGCAGGCCGAAGCCCGACACCACTTTCTGCATGAAGGCGCTGCCGGCGAAGAACAGGCCCTCGGAGCGCCGGCCGGTTTTGATCTCGCTCGCTTCGACCACGTCGGCGAGCATCGAGATGATCATGATCGAGGCGCCGATGGTGAAGATGCCCGACACCGCGGTGAAGCCCCACAGCGCCGGCAACAGCGCCGGCGAGAAGTTCGCCGGGAAAAGGCCCAGGTATCGAAGGCCCAGCGGCATCATCGAGATCACGAAGCCGAACATGAACATCAGGATCGAGCTCTGCTTCTTTCCCTGGCGCGCCGAGATCGCAGGCGAGACGATGAAGGCGAAGATCACCGAGACGAAGGTCGCAAGCACCAGATAGAAGAGCTGGATCGAGTTGAACATCCAGAAATAGGTGTTGACGTAGAGGTTCAGCGCGAAGACCAGCCCGACCGCCATGTTGAAGAACACGCCCGACAGGATGAGGATCAGGAAGGCGCGGTTGGAAAGCGTCGCGAACATCTCGCGGACATAGCGGCCGAGCGTCTTGCTTTCCTTGGGCGGCACGCGGAACTGCGGGATGAAGCGGTGCGTGCCCGCCGCGGAGACCAGGATCGCAACGAACATCACCAGCGCGGCGAGCATGCCGTAATGGCTGTAGCCCGTCGCGTTGAGCTGGCCGTACTTCTGGGTGGCGTCGGGCCTCAAGAACACCGCGAAGGCGAGCGCCAGCATGGTCAGGCCTCCGGCCCAGCCGAACAGGACGCGGTATGAGATGAACGAGGTGCGCTGGTCGTAGTCGTCGGTCAGCTCCGGCACCAGGGCCGAGCTCGGGATCTCGTAGAAGGTGATGAAGGTGCGCGTCACGATCGCCACCACGACGAGATAGGCGAACAGCGCGCCCTGGCTCCAATGCGGCGGGTTCCAAAGCAGGAGGTAGCTGACGGCGACCGGCAGCGCCGATGCATACATCAGCGGATGCCTTCGGCCCCAGCGCGTCCGCAGGTGGTCGGAGAAGTGGCCGACGATCGGATCGAATACGGCGTCGCAGACCATCGCGAGGAGAAGGGCGAGGCCTACCAGCTGCGGCGGCAGGTGCACGACCTGGTTGTAGAAAGGCAGGAGGATCGTCTGGAAGCCGTTGTCCTTGACGCCATAGGCGACGGAGCCGAGGCCGTAGAAAAGCTTGGTGCGCGTGCTGGTGATGTCGCTCCGCGCGGCGGCTTGATCCATGGATTTGCTCCAACCCTTTGAATCAAGCCTGCTTTAGAGGCTGACGGAATGTCAACTCGCCGGCGGCGACCACGACCGGTTTGCGCGCTGGAAGGCCGGCCGGGCCGCCATCCGGCCGCGGTAGTCGGCGACCTCCGCCCCGAAGTTGTCCGCAAGCCCCAGCCGCTCCGCCATGCCGAGCGCGTAGACGACGGAGATGTCGGCCGCGCTGAAGCGCTCGCCCGCCATCATCGGTGCGCGGCCGAGCTGCGCCTTCACCAGCGCGAGCCGGCTGTCGAACATGCGCTCGGCCATGCGCGCGCCGAAATTGTCCTTCTCGTTCTCGGGCGCCATGAACTTGCTGCCGACGATGACGTTGAGGAACGCGGCCATGCCGGACTCGCCCAGATGCAGGAACTGCTGATAGGCGGGGAAGCAGGCGTCGCTCGCCGCCGGCGCCAGAAGGTTTGCGCCGTCATAGCGCGCAACCAGGTACTCCAGCATCGCGATGGAATCGACCATCGCGACATCGCCGTCCTGCATCGCGGGAAGAAAACCCGCCGGATTGATATTCAAAAATTCGGCATCCTGCATCCGGGTGCGCAGGTCGACCGGGCGCAGCCGGTAATCGAGGCCCAATTCCTCCAGCGCCCAGATCACGCGAAGGGACCGCGTCGGAAATGCGCCATAGACGGTGATCATGTCGTCCTCCCCAATCGGCAGCGAAGCGTCGCGAGGGCAAACCGGGATGTCAATTCCTCTCGCATGACGTCGCCGCACGCCTGCCATTCGCGTCCGAAAATGGCCAGACGCGGCGCCCTCGTTGCATCATACTGCGATCATGAGCCTGCCGCCGCCCGACATCTGCTACCGCGCGCTTCAGACCCGCGATCCCTCGCTCGACGGGCGCATCTTCGTGGGCGTGACCTCGACCGGGATCTATTGCCGGCCGATCTGTCCGGCGCGCACGCCCAAGCGCGAGAACGTGCGCTTCTATCCCAGCGCCGCCGCGGCGCAGGAGGCGGGCTTTAGGCCCTGCCTGCGCTGCCGGCCCGAAATCTCGCCCGACGCCGCCGCCTGGCGCGGCACCTCGAACACGGTGTCGCGGGCTCTGGCGTTGATCGGCGAGGGGCTGCTCGACGGCGAGAACGGCGTCGAGGCGCTGGCCGACCGGCTCGGCGTCGGCGAGCGGCAGCTGCGCCGGCTGTTCGACCAGCATCTCGGCGCGCCGCCCATCGCGGTCGCGCAGACGCGGCGCGTGCTCTTCGCCAAGCAGCTGATCCAGGACACGCAGCTCTCGATGACCGACGTCGCGGCGGCCTCGGGCTTCGGCAGCGTGCGCCGCTTCAACGACGCGTTCCGCAACCTCTATCGCCGGTCTCCAAGCGAGTTGCGCCGCAAGCGCGGCGGCGGGGTGTCGACGGTGACGCTGAAGCTCGGCTTCCGCGCGCCCTATGATTGGGAGGCGATCGCCGGGTTCCTTTCGGCGCGCGCGATCCCCGGCGTCGAGCTGGTCGAGGACGGCCGCTACACGCGCACGATCGAGATCGGCGGCCATCGCGGCAGCGTCGAGGTGCGGCCCGAGGCGCGGCATCTGATCGCGACGATCCGCTTCCCGAAAGTGAACGCGCTGCTCGGCATCGTGGCCAGGCTTCGCCGCCTGTTCGATCTCGATGCCGACGTCGCCTCCATCGCAGCGCATCTTTCCGGCGACGCGGCGTTGAAGCCGCTGATCTCCAAACGCCCCGGCCTGCGCACGCCCGGCGCCTGGGACGGCTTCGAGCTCGCCATCCGCGCGATCCTGGGCCAGCAGATCACGGTCACGGCGGCCCGCAATCTCGCCGGCAGGCTGGTGGAGAATGTCGGTGTCACCGTCGGGCCCGAGGTGACGGGAGATGCGCGGCTGTCGAAGGTCTTCCCCCGTCCGTCGCGCGTGGCGGCAGCCGATCTGTCCTTCATGCCGATGCCGCGCGCGCGCATCGCGGCACTGACGGCGCTCGCCGAAGCCGCGGCGGCGGACCCCAAGCTGCTCGATCCCATCGGCACCTTCGACGAGGCGCTGGAGCGGCTGCTGGCGTTGCCGGGCTTCGGGCCGTGGACGGCGCAGTACTGGGCGCTGCGTGCGCTGCGCGACAGCGACGCGTTTCCAGCCGCGGATGTCGGGCTCCTGCGCAGTCCCGTCGTCGCGGAAGCGGGGCGGCGCCCGACGCCGAAGGCATTGCTCGAGCGCGCCGAGGCGTGGCGCCCCTGGCGCGCCTATGCCGCGCAGCATCTGTGGACGGCGGAGGCCGGCGGTGGCTGAGAGCTTCATCCTCGAGCGCACGCCGACGCCGTTGGGTGAAGGCGTGCTGGTCTCCGACGCGAAGGGTGCGCTGCGCCTGTTCTATTGGGACGACCCAACCCATCGCTGGGAAGCGGCGCTGCGCCAACGCTATGGCAACGTGGTGCTCGTTGAGAAGGCGCGCCTCTTCGGTCACGCCAAAGCGCTCGAGGATTATTTCGACGGCGATGTCTTCGCGATCGACAAGATCGCTGTCGCGCTCGCGGGCACGCCGTTCCAGCTGAAGGTCTGGACCGCGCTGCGCAGAATCGCCGGCGGCACCACGACGTCCTATGCCGCGCTTGCCAGGACCATCGGCAAGCCGAGCGCGATCCGCGCCGCGGGGCTTGCCAACGGTCAGAACCCGATCAGCCTCGTCGTTCCCTGTCATCGCGTCGTCGGCAGCAACGGCTCGCTTACCGGCTACGGCGGCGGGCTGCCGCGCAAGCGCTGGCTGCTCGAGCACGAGGCGCGCCACGCAAGCTCCGATCTTTTCCAGAAGAAGGCAGTGTCATGAATCCATTCAAGCAGCTTCATCAAGGTCCCGACGTCCTGGTGCTTCCCAATGCCTGGGACGCGGGCAGCGCGCGCATCATCGAGGTCGCCGGCGCCAAGGCCATCGCGACCTCCAGCGCCGCCGTCGCCTGGGCAAACGGCTATCCCGACGGCGAGGCGACGCCGTTCGATCTCGTGGTCGCGACGGTGAAGGAGATCGCGCGCGTGGTGGCGCTCCCGATCACTGCCGACGTCGAGGCGGGCTATGGCGACGATCCGACGGCTCATGTCGCAAAGGTGGTCGACGCCGGCGCGCAGGGCATCAACATCGAGGACGGCACCGGCTCGCCCGAGCTGCTCGCCGCCAAGATCGGCAAGATCAAGACGCGCTTCGGCGACGCAGTCTGGATCAACGCGCGCACCGACGTCTATCTGCACAACCTCGCCCAGGGCGAGGCGGCATATGACGAAACGGTGAAACGCGCGCGGCTCTATCGCGAGGCCGGCGCCGATTCGATCTTCATCCCGATGGCGGTGGAGGACGCGCTGATCGGCCGCTTCGTGAAGGCCATCGACGCGCCGCTCAACGTCCTGGCCTGGTCCGGCCTGCCGCCGCTCAAGCGGTTGAAGGAGCTCGGCGTGCGCCGGTTGAGCGCCGGCTCGGGCATCGCCAAGACGCTGATGAATCAGACCTATGTGCTGACGCAGGAGTTCCTGGCCGAGGGCCGTTCGGAGCCGCTGACCGGAGCGCTCGCCATTCCCGGCGGGCTCAACGGCAACATGCGCAAGGGCTAGCATTCCCGCGAAGCCGGTGCGATAGGTTGCGCCGATTTGGCGGGCGTATCGATGGGCACCTGGGAGAGACTGCGACGTGTCGCGTGGCCGCTGGCCGCGGGGATGCTCGTCGCGATTCTCTTGACGTCGTCCAACGCCGATGCCGCCTGGATCGTGTTCGGCGCGGTTGCGATCGTGGCGCTGGCGATGAGCGCGGCAGCGGGACGCGCGCGGCCGCGCCTGGGCAACGCGGCCAGCGGCGGCGAGGCGACGGCGTCCGGTCTTCCCGTCAGCGCGCGCGACGTGTTCGAGCGTCTGCCCGATCCGTTGATGCTGCTGGATGCGTCCGAGCGCGTGGTGTTCGCCAACCGCGCGATGCGCGCGGTGATCGGCGTCGATGCGGAGCGCAAGCACGTCTCGTCGCTGCTGCGCACGCCGGCGGTGCTGGAAGCGGTCCGGCGCAGCGCCGCGCGCGGCGAGCCGACTTCGGTCGAGTTCACGTTCCCCGTCCCGATCCAGCGCACCTATCAGGCCTATATCGCGCGCATCGCCGGCGGGCCGGTGGCCACGATCCTGCTGCTGCACGATCTGACCGCGATGAAGCGGGCCGAGCAGATGCGCGCCGATTTCGTCGCCAATGCGAGCCACGAGCTGCGCACGCCGCTGGCCGCGCTGTCGGGCTTCATCGACACGCTCAAAGGCCATGCCCGCGACGACATGGCGGCGCGCGAGCAGTTCCTGGGCATCATGACCGTCGAAGCCGAGCGCATGCGAAGGCTGATCGACGATCTCTTGTCGCTCACCCGCATCGAGCAGAACGAGCACGTGCCGCCGTCGGGCGAGACCTCGCTCGAGACGGTGCTGCGCGAGGCAATGGCGACCCTCATGCCGCTGGCCAAGGCCGAAGGCATCTCGCTGGAGATGGCGGCCGCGCCGGGCATGCCGCCGGTGGCCGGCGAGCGCGACGAGCTGATCCAGATCTTCCAGAACCTGATCCACAACGCGATCAAGTACGGAAAGCCCGGCGGTCATGTCTGGCTGAGCCTGGGGCTGGCGGCGGCGCCGGGCGGTCGCGGCGCGGAGCAGATGCTGGCCGCCGGCATCCGCGACGACGGCGAGGGCATCCCCCAGAACGCCGTGCCGCGCCTGACCGAGCGATTCTACCGCGTCGACGTCAAGCGCAGCCGCGAGAAGGGTGGCACGGGCCTCGGTCTCGCGATCGTGAAGCACATCGTCAACCGCCATCAGGGCCGGCTGACCATCGAAAGCATGCCTGGAGAAGGCAGCACCTTCACGGTTTACCTGCCCGCGGCCCGCCCGGCTGGCGCTGTCACGGAAATGTCGTAAAACTTTCACATATCCTTGGCGTGGACCGCCTAGTGAGGGGAGCGACTGCTTCATGCGGCACAGGGCTGATCCGATGACCGAACACACCGTCAAGGCTTTCACCGAAAAGCTTGAATCGCTGGCCGCGTCCGTCGCCCAGATGGGGGGCCTGGCCGAGGCCCAGCTCGCCGACGCGATCGAGGCGATCGGCAAGCGCGACACGGGCCTGGCCGAGAACGCGGTGGGCGGCGACAAGCAGATCGACGAGCTGCAGCAGTCTATCGAGGACCAGGCGATGAAGCTGCTGGCGCTGCGCCAGCCGATGGCGGTCGACCTGCGCGAGACGCTGGCGGCGATCAAGATCGCCAGCGAATTGGAGCGCATCGGAGATCTCGCCAAGAACATCGCCAAGCGCGCCATCGTGCTCAACCGCGAGCCGCCGATCCGCCTGACGCAAAGCCTCGCCCGCATGGGCCGCCAGGCGCTCGCCCAGCTCAAGCTCGTGCTCGATGCCTTCTCCGACCGGGACGCCTCCGGCGCCGAGGCGGTGTGGAAGCAGGACGGCGAGATCGACGAGACCTACAACAGCCTGTTCCGCGAGCTCCTCACCTACATGATGGAAGACCCGCGCACGATCGGGCTGTGCACGCATCTGCTCTTCGTCGCCAAGAACATCGAGCGTACCGGCGACCACGCCACCAACATCGCCGAGGTCGTCTATCACATGGTGAGCGGCGGCCATCTGGCCACCGAGCGGCCCAAGGCCGACAAGACCAGCGAAACCCGCGTACCCTTCGAGCGCAACTCATGAAGCCCAGCGTATTGGTCGCCGAGGACGAGGGCGCCCTCGTGACCCTCCTCAGGTACAATCTCGAGCGCGAGGGTTATCGCGTCGTCGAGGCGCATGACGGCGAGGAGGCGCTGCTGGTCGCGTCGGAAGAGAAGCCCGATCTGGTGCTTCTCGACTGGATGCTGCCGCAGCTCTCCGGCATCGAGGTCTGCCGCCGCCTGCGCTCGCGTCAGGAGACGCGCAACGTCCCGATCATCATGCTCACCGCCCGCGGCGAGGAGACCGATCGCATCCGCGGTCTCGACACCGGCGCCGACGACTACCTGACCAAGCCGTTCTCGATGACGGAGCTGCTGGCGCGCCTGCGCGCCGTGATGCGCCGCATCCGTCCGAGCCTGGCCGAGGACGTCGTCTCCATCGGCGACATCGAGATGGACCGCGCCGCGCACCGCGTGCGCCGCGCCGGCAAGGAAGTCCACCTCGGCCCGACCGAATACAAGCTGCTCGATCATCTGATCCAGCACCCCGGCCGCGTCTTCAGCCGCGAACAGCTGCTCGACGCGGTGTGGGGCAGCGACGTCTATGTCGAGGCGCGCACCGTCGACGTGCATGTCGGCCGCTTGCGCAAGGCGCTCAACATCGACGGCGTCAAGGACCCGATCCGCACCGTGCGCTCGGCAGGCTATTCGCTGGACGACACGCTGGGCGCTTCCTGAAGCCGCCGGCGAACGCCAACAGCGATACCAACACCAACATCGACGCCAACACCAGCACCAGCACCAACGAACAGCGCCACGAAAAGAGCGATCCCGCGCCGCGCGAACGCGTTTCGCGCGCGAGCCGACCGCTCCCTGACCACGAGCTACGGCAGGCGGGCAACACAAATACAGCATTCCCTCCACATCACTTCTCGCCGCAAGCCTTCGCTCTTGCAGAGAGAAACGCCCGTTCCCGCGCATTGCGCGTAAGCTTGGCCGCAGCTTCGAATTCTGCGCAGGCCTCCGCCAGCCGTCCGGCGCGGTACAGGAAGTCGCCTCTTGCCGCTGGAAGGGGCGCATAGTTGTGTAAGACGCCACTAGCACCGTCGCCTGCAATCTCGTCCAGCAGCCTCAGCCCCGCCTCCGGCCCGAATGCCATGCTGTGGGCGATGGCGCGGTTGAGATCGACGACCGGAGACGGCATAGCCACGCGCAAGCGGTCGTAAAGCGCCGCGATGCGCGGCCAGTCCGTGTCTGCGGCGGTGCGCGCGCGGGCGTGGCAGGCAGCGAGGGCGGCCTGCAGCACATAAGGGCCGTCGCCGCGCGGACTGCCATCGCCATGCGGACTGGCATCGCCATGCGGGTTGGCATCGCTGTGCGCGCTAACGTTGCGAGCGCGAGTTCTGCCCAGCGCCTCCGCCCGCGCCAGCGCGTCGAGGCCGCGGCGGATCAGCAGCCGGTCCCAGCACGTGCGATCCTGCTCGGTCAGCGGCACGAAGTTGCCGTCCGGTCCGGTGCGCGCGTTGAGGCGCGAGGCCTGGATCTCCATCAAGGCCTGAAGGCCGAGTACCTCCGCGGACTCCGGGGCGCCGTCGGGCATCAACCCAGACAGGATGCGGCCGAGGCGCAGCGCCTCTTGCGCCAGCGCCGGCCGGACGAGATCGTCGCCGGCGGTCGCGGCATAGCCTTCGTTGAAGATGAGGTAGATCACCTCGAGCACCGAAGCGAGCCGCGCCGCGCGTTCGTCGGCGCCGCGCGGCACCTCGAAGCGCAAGCCCGCCTTCGCGATCGCCTTCTTGGCGCGCACGATGCGTTGCGCGATCGCGGGCTCGCTCGTGAGGAAGGCGCGGGCGATCTCGTCCGTCGTGAGGCCGCCCACCACTCTGAGGGTGAGGGCGGCGCGGGCGTCGGGCGACAGCATCGGATGACAGGCCGTGAAGATGAGGCCCAGAAGCTCGTCGCCGAGATCGTCGTCCATGGCTGCGTCGATCGCTTCGGCCTTATCGTCGGGCGCCCCGTCCAGCTCCCGCGCGATCTCCTCGTGCTTGCGTTCGCGCATCCTGTCGCGGCGGATCGCGTCGATGGCGCGGCGCTTGGCGGTCGTCATCAGCCACGCGCCGGGATTGGCCGGAACGCCGCTCTTCGGCCATTCGGACAAGGCGGCGACGAGCGCGTCCTGCGCCAGCTCCTCGGCACGGTCGATGCTGCGCACCATGCGCGCCAGGCCCGCGATGAGCCGCGCCCGCTCGATGCGGAACGTCGCTTCGATCGCCCGGTTGGTTTCGCCTGCGCTCACACCGTCTTTTCGGCCAAGGCCGCAGGCGAGGCAAGCCGGCCCCTAGCCGCTCGTCGCCTCGACGCCGTAGCGTATCGCCGCGACCAGCGTGTCGATGTCGATGTCCTTCAACGCCTTGAACTTGATGCAATAGCCGGTCACGCTCGCCTTGCCGAGCTTCTTTCCATAGGCCTGGGCAAGGTATTTCTTGTCCTCGATGCCCATGACATAGACCGAGATCCCGCTCGTGTTGGCGCTCATGCCGATCTGATAGAACTCCCGTGTCTTGCCGTTCGCGTATTTCATCTCGTGCAGGCCGTATCCGATGTTGGGGTTGGAAACGGTCTTGCCGCTGTCGTCCTTGCCGTCCAGGAACCACAGCCTGCATCGCGGCATCGCTTTCAGGATGACGCGATGCAGCGCCCGCATGTCGTCGCGCTTCGGCTCGGGCTGGCCGGCGATGTACTCTTCGATCTGCTCTTGAACCGGCATGCTCAGGCGACGCCAAGCTTCCCGCGGTCGCCCTCGCGCGGCGTCGCAAGCTCTTCGGGCGTCACGAAATCCGCCAGGTCCGCGGCCTCGAAGAAGGGGCGGATCTCCATGGTGCCGGGGCGGCCGGGCATGACGGGGCTGCGCATCGCCCAGGCCATGGCCTCGTCCATGTCCTTGACCTCCCAGATCGAGAAGCCCACGACCAGCTCGTGGGTCTCCGCGAAGGGGCCGTCGACGACCGTGCGCGTCTTGCCGTCGAAGGTGATGCGCTTGGACTGGGAAGAGGGCTTCAGGCCCGCGGCGGCCACGAAGACGCCGGCCTTGACCAGCTCCTCGGTGAAGTCGTCCATCGCCTTGAACGCCGCCAGCATCTCGGGCGTGGCCTCCAGCGGCCCCATGGCTTCCTCATTGACCTGCGCCAACACCATCACTCGCATCGTCCGTCTCCTTTGTTCGGCTCTCGTCGATACGACGAACGAGCTCGGCCGGAATCGACATCACCCCGGCGACGACAGCCACGCTTTCGTCGCCTGGCAGGTTTCCAGGGCCCGCCGGTAGGCCGGCCGGCCCGTGGTGCGCGCCCGATAGGCCTGCTCTGCCTCGCCCAGGACGACACCGCCCGCCTTGCTCGCCAGGGTCAGGGCATAGGTCACCGAGATATCGGCGGCCGTGAAGGCGTCGCCGGCCATATAGGGCGCGCGGGCGAGCTGGCGCGTCACCCAACCCAGCTGGCGCGTGAACTGGTCCAGCGTCCAGCGCGCGCCCCAGTTCTGGCGCTCGCTCTCGGGCGCGAAATTGCGGCTGACGACGACGAGCTGGATGGTGCCGGCGAGGCCGGCTTCGCCGAGATGGAGGAACTGCTGATAGGCGGGGAAGGCCGGGTCGTGCGGCGCGGGCGCGAGCGGCGCCCCACTTTTTGAATCATGACCGTAGCGGCCGAGCAGGTATTCCATGATCGCGATCGACTCGACCATGGTGACGTCGCCGTCCCGGATCGCGGGGATGAAGCCTGCCGGGTTGACCGCCAGGAACTCCGGGTCCTTGTCGAGGCCCGCCAGCAGGTCCACGGGCCGCAGGCGATACGGCAGCCCCATCTCCTCCAGCAGCCAGACGACGCGGAAGCCGCGTCCTTCGCCGAAGACGGTGATCATCGCTCGCTGCCCTTCCTTGCGGCGGCATCCTGCCACCTACCGGCAGGGCCTGCTATACCGTCTCCCGATGCTGATGCAGTTCCCCGGCGCCGTCCGGCGCGATCCCGCAATCGAGGCCTGGTTCGCGGGTGGAGGCTTGCGGCCCTTCGTGCAGCCCTGGTTCGCGACGATGCGCGGTTGCGGCGCGGACGTGCGCGAGCTGCTCCACGACGGCCATCCCATCGCCTGCGTGGGCGAGGCGGCGTTCGGCTATGTCGATGCCTTCGCCGGGCATGCCAATGTCGGGTTCTTCATGGGGAGCGAGCTCGACGATCCCGCGGGCCTTCTGCTCGGCACGGGAAAACGCATGCGGCACGTCAAGCTGCGCTGGGGTGAGGCGATCGACCAGGCCGCGCTGACGGCGCTTGTCGCGGCCGCCTATCGCGACATGAAGCGGCGCCTGAAAGCGAAAGGAGCTTGAGACATGTACGTCTGCGGTTTGGTGATCCCGGTGCCGGAAGACCGGCAAGACGACTATCGCCGATGGGCCGAGATGAGTGCTGCGATCTTCAAGGACTACGGCTGCCTGGAGATCGCCGAATGCTGGGAGGACTTCGTGCCCGACGGCAAGCAGACGGATTTCCGCCGCGCGGTCGCGGCCAAGCCGGGAGAGAAGATCGTCTTCGTCTGGCAGGTCTGGCCCGACAAGGAGCGCTTCGCGAAAGCCGAGGAGGAGATGCACAAGGATCCGCGTCTCGACAATTCCGGCGCGCCGCCCTTCGATGCCGGCCGCATCATCCTGGGCTGCTTCACGCCGCTCTTCACGATGGGCCGCGACGCTTCTTGAGCCGCGCCGCGGCCTCGTCGGCGATGGCGTCCGGCGCATCGTCGGGGACCGGGAAGACCGAGCTCACATTGATCTCGCAGAGGACGTAGGTGTCGTCGCCGGCCGCGTCCTTCGGCCCATAGAGGAAATCCGCATCCCAGACGACCGGCAGCTCGTCGCGCGCGAGGCCGAGGTGCTGCATCATCTTCGGCACCCAATCGCTCTCCATCAGCGTCTTGAGCTTGGCGAATTGCGGCGCCGAAGCCGGATGCATGATGCGCGGGCCGGGCTGCGCGTGCGGCGCGTCGGGACCTTCGGGCGGCGGCGGGATCAGCGCCTTGATCAGCTGGTGCCCGAAGCCCACAACGCGGTCCGCCGCCGCGTAGCAGCGGATCATCCCGTCGGGCAGGCGCGGCTGGAAGGGCTGGTCGACGATCAGGCCGTCGTTCCAGAAATATATGCCGCAGCGGATCACGAATTCGTCTAGCGCGATGTCCTCGGGCATGCTGCCGCGCGCGCCTTCGAGCACGCGCACGAGTCCGTTCGCGAGGCTCTCCACCTTCCACACGCCCTGGCCGCCGTTGCCGCGCTTCTGCTTGAGCACGCGCGGGCCCGCTTGCTCCAGGCAGCGCGGGAATTCGGCGCGGAATGCTTCCGGCGTGCGGTAGAGGCGCGTGTCGGCGCCCCAGCCGAGCGCGCGGGTGCGATACAGCACCTCTTTCGTGCCCATCTTCAGGATCGTGTCGGGATGGGCGCTGACCCAGATGCCGCGCGATGCGATCTCGCGCAGCAGGGGATCGAGCACCGCGCGCGTTTTTCGCTCCGACAGCGGGTCGACCCATACGAGCACGCCGTCGCATTCGAGCAGCTGCGCGCGCACCTCGCCTGCGTGCTCCTCGTCGAAGATCGCGGGCAGGGCGTCGATGCCGCGGGCGGCGAGGCTTGCGAAGATATGCTTCAAGCGACTGCTTTGCGCGTCGCTGCGTGTCACGAGTGCTACGCGGTCCATGGCTCCTCCTCGGGCGCGCATGCGCCTGGAAGCAGAGCTTGGACGGGGATCGTCTGAAGGGGAGCCTGCACCCCCGGTCGCGATCTATAGCAGCTTCGCGACCGGCTTTTCCAGGTCTTGCGGCTTCTTCGTCGGCGCGTAGCGCGCGACCACGCGGCCCCCGCGATCGACCAGGAACTTGGTGAAGTTCCACTTGATGCGGCCGCCGAGCAGACCGGACTTCTCGTGCTTCAGATAGGTGTAGAGCGGGTGCGCGTCCGGCCCGTTGACGTCGATCTTGGCGAACATCGGAAAGCTGACGCCGTAGTTCACCTGGCAGAATTCGCCGATCTCGTCCGCGCTGCCGGGCTCTTGGCGGCCGAACTGGTTGCACGGGAAGCCCAGCACGGTAAGGCCCTTGGGATGCAGCGCCGCATAGAGCTTCTCCAGCCCGTGAACCCGCACTTGCTGGCGGTGTTGACGATGAGCAGGACCTGACCGCGATAGTCGCCGAGCGGCACGTCCTTGCCGCTCAGCGACTTCGCTGTGAAGTCATAGGCGGAGCTCATGGCAACCGCACTCCGGCCGCTCGCTTGTGCTCGCGGCGTTCGACGCCCGAAACGGTCCACCGGACCGTTTCGTCTGCCTTCGGCCGACCGCGTCTCACCCCGCCATCCGCCCCTTGTCGCGGCGCTGCTGCTGCGGCTGATAGGCCTTGCGCGCATGCGCCTCGCAATAGGGCGAGCCGCTCTTCGGCTTGCGGCCGCAGAAGTGGAACTCGTTCTCCGACGGATCGCCGATCGGCCAGCGGCACATGCGGTCGTTGATCGTGAGCACCGTGGCGTGGCTGCCGTCCTCGAGGATCAGCGGATCCTCTTCCACGATCGGCGCGGGCGGGATGTGCGCGCGCATCGATACTTTCGGCGCCATCGGCAGTCTGGGACGCTCGCTGCGCGACGGGCTGGCGCGGCCGGCGAGGCCCAGGCGATGCACCTTGCCGATCACCGCGTTGCGGGTGACCCCGCCCAGCGCGCGGGCGATCTGGCTGGCCGACAGGCCCTCGGTCCAGAGGTTCTTGAGCTGCTCGACGCGGTCGTCGGTCCAGTTGAGCTGAGTCATATCTAGGGGCCCTCCCATCTCCCGGCCACAAGATATCGTATCAACCGAATCGGGACTCACAAGGCCTGCGGGGGCGCCACAGCATCTTGTCCACAACAAAGGGGCCTGCCCGCGCAGGCCTCAATGAATCGCATGCGCCGCGTGGGACAGCACGTCGACCACCTCGATCAGGCCCGCTGCCAGCACCGCCGGGATCACGAGCTCGACCGTTATTTCGACCGTGACCTCCCCCAGGTAGCCGAAAACTTTTCCCAGGATCCGCAGCAACGGCATCGCATCTGATATCGGAAGCGAATCGCTTCGCTTCAAGACTGCGGCCCCAAAACAAACGGCCCCGGACTCGCATCCGGGGCCGCCGTTCTTGAGGCTCGTCGGCGCCTATTGCCCGACGATCGCCTGGATCGTCTTCTTGCCGTTGGGCGAGCCCAGGCCGCCCACGAGGTCATAGCCTTTCACGGCCGGATAGATGCCGCTCTTGTTGCCCACGACGTCATGGAACACCTTCTTGTCGCTCGCATAGAGCCGATAGACCGTGGGGTTGAGGAAGCCCACGGTCGGCTTGCCCTGGTCGGCCGCGTACTGGTTCATCAGCGCGTTGAAGCCGGCCCAGATCGGCGACGAGAAGCTCGTGCCGCCCCAGCCGCCCGAGCAATGGCCGCGGTCGCACACGAACATGTCGAAGTTGCCGTTGGCCGAGATGTCGGCGACGTTGCGCACGATCTTGTCGCCCAGGTTGCGCTTGTTGATGAAGGGCAGCTGATAGGGCTCGATCAGGATGTTGAGATCGAGGGACGGGCCGGCCGCGCTGTCTTCCCAGGCCGGTTCCGATTTCCACGGGCCGCCGGCGCCGTCGGTGACCAGATCGGTGCCGCCCACCGCGATGATGTTGGCGTCCTCCTCGGGCCACGGGCCGCTGTCCTGAAGCGTCGAGAAGTCGCCCGAGGCGGTGAAGTAGGACTGACCCTGCACCGCCATCTCCTGATAGATCGCGTCCTCGATCGTGAAGTGCTCGCTATAGCCCCACGAGGTCGAGAGCTGCTTGGAGACGTTGTCGACGGCCATCTGGTTCTCGATCGCCACCGGATCGCGGCCGACATAGACCTGCACCTGGTCCATCGCCGGCGCCATGTCGATGGCATAGACGATGTCGAGCATCTGCTCGCCGTCGTCGCAGCTCGAGCAGGTGACGGTGGCGCCGCCGACCGAGATGCCGTTCACCGGCACGGCGTTGGTCTTGCCCAGCGTCGAGTAGTAAAGCGCGATGTCGTTCGGATTGTAGGGCCCGAGCTCGAGCAGGCCGACCGACTGGCCGTGGCCGTCGAGCTTCGCCTTGGTGC
The DNA here is from genome assembly GCA_019247845.1 of Alphaproteobacteria bacterium. Classification (GTDB taxonomy): domain Bacteria; phylum Pseudomonadota; class Alphaproteobacteria; order Micropepsales; family Micropepsaceae; genus Rhizomicrobium. Next base: position 15,491 of record JAFBAL010000011.1, read on the forward strand.
CGGTGCCGTAATAGGCGGCGCGGAAATCGCTGCCGACGAAGTTGCCGCCGGGGCCCGAGCCGCCGGCGCGCGCGGCGCGGCCGTCGGGGCTGGGCTTGAGCTTGGTATAGGGCAGCACATAGGTGTCGAGGCCGGTGACCTCCTGGACCTTGACGCCGAGGTCGAGGGTCGGCTCGCGGTCGGGCGCCATGAAGGAACGGCTCTGCGTCGGGTGTTGATACGTATTGAGCTTGACGTGCAGCACGCGCTCGACGTCGGCGGCGGCGCCTTCGACCTGGAACAGGTAGCGGTTGGCCGCGGTGTGGGTGACCTTCAGCCCGTTCGCGTTGAAGAACGCCATCGCCGCAGCATAGTCCTTCCTGGTCGGCCCGAAGCGGTCGGTGAACTGCGCGACCGAGAGATAGTGGCGGTATTGCGGGCTCGACGGATCGGTGACGGCGTGGACTAGCTCGGTCAGCTCGCCCTTGTTGCGCATCGGAAGGACGACCTGCATCGTCATGTGCGTCGCGGGCGCGACGACGCCGGTCTGCGCCGCGCGGTGCGACGCGACGGCGGCGGGCACGTGCTTGACCAGCAGCGCCGCGGCGGATGCCGACCCGCACAGCGCGGTCGCCAGGGCCATGCCCAGCACAGCCGTGACCGCGAACCCGCTCATGGACCTCGAAACCATACGCTCCTCCGATTTGGGATTGGGGCGCGGAGGGTGCGCCGGATGCAAATGGTTATCAAGTACGAGGCGGGCGAGGCGGGTGCGTCACGGGCTCCGGGTCATCCCGCGGCGCAGCAACCGGATATAGTGGCGTCCGCGGCCGTTTCCGCAGCATCGTGAGAGTTGAATTCGCCTCGCAGGCGATGCACCCGCGACGCATCGCGGTCCGCAACGCTTCAAGTTGACGCGCGCATCAACGGTCGTGGCGGCCGTGCCGGATGTTCAATATCTCGACGGCAGCATTCTGTAGGCAATGACTTCTCGGTGCCCAGGGACAGAACCCAGCGCCAAACCTTCTCGATGGGAACAGTCCGCCCTGCATCGGCGATTCCCTCTTCGACCGCTCTCAAGTACTCAGGGTCGCCGCGGTAGTCGTGAGGCGTTTCGGTCGCTCTGTCCGGCTTGCTCATGCGTAGACTATAGCCAACCCCTGACTTGAGCGTCAGCGAAAATCTTCGAAACTTGACCCCCCGCACCCTCGGGCCCATAACCCGCCCGCTGCCTGGATTTCGGAAGGCCCCATAATGATCGCGCCCGTCCTTCCCACCTATGCCCGCGCCGACGTCGCTTTCGAGCGCGGCGAGGGCTGCTGGCTGATCGCGGAGGACGGCACGCGCTATCTCGACTTCGCGGCCGGCATCGCGGTCAACGCGCTCGGCCATGCGCATCCGCATCTGGTCAAGGCGCTGTCGGAGCAGGCGTCGCGGCTTTGGCATACCTCCAACCTCTATCGCGTGCCCGGACAAGAGCGCCTGGCGCAACGCCTGATCGCGGCGAGCTTCGCCGACACCGTGTTCTTCTCGAACTCCGGCGTCGAGGCGATCGAAGCCTCGATCAAGATGGCGCGCCGCTATCAATACAAGAACGGCCACCCGGAGCGGTTCCGCACCATCACTTTCGAAGGCGCGTTTCACGGCCGCACGCTCGCCGCCATCGCGGCCGGCGGCCAGGCGAAATATCTCGAAGGCTTCGGGCCCAGGGCCGAAGGCTTCGACCAGGTTTCGTTCGGCGACATCAAGGCGGTCGAGGCCGCGATCGTGCCGGAGACCGCCGCGATGCTGATCGAGCCGGTGCAGGGCGAGGGCGGCTTGCGTCCCGCGCCGCCCGAGTTCCTGCGCGCGCTTCGCAAGCTCTGCGACGAGCACGGCCTGATGTTGATCTTCGACGAGGTGCAGACCGGCGTCGGCCGCACCGGCAAGCTCTTCGCGCATGAATGGTCGGGCGTGACGCCGGACATCATGGCGATCGCGAAAGGCATCGGCGGCGGCTTCCCGATGGGCGCGTGCCTGGCGACCGAGCGCGCCGCCTCGGGCATGACGCTCGGCAGCCATGCCTCGACCTTCGGCGGCAATCCGCTGGCGATGGCGGTCGGCAATGCGGTGCTCGACGTGGTGCTGGCGCCGGGTTTTCTCGAGCATGTGCGCGACGTCGCCAACTTCGCGCGCCAGCAGCTCGCGGGTCTCGTCGCCGCGCATCCCAAGGTCTTCGAGGACGTGCGCGGCGAGGGCCTGATGCTGGGCTTGAAGATGCGCGTGCCGAATACCGAGTTCGTGAGCGCGCTGTTCCAACAGAAAATGTTGGCGGTAGGGGCCGGCGACAACGTGGTGCGCCTGTTGCCGCCGCTGATCGTCGAAGAGGGCGACGTGCGCGAGGCGTTGAAGCGGCTCGAAGGCGCCGCCGCGACGTTCGAAGCGCAATGACGACGGTCCGGCATTTCATCGATCTTGCCGATTTCGACGGCGCCGCCTTGCGCGGCATGCTCGACGAGGCGGTGCGCCGCAAGCGGGCGCGCGCCGGCATGCCGCGCGGGGCGCAGGACGCCGACGCGCCGCTCAAGGGCCGCGTGCTCGCGCTCATCTTCGACAAGCATTCGACACGCACGCGCATCTCCTTCGACGTCGGCATGATGCAGCTTGGCGGCACCAACATCATGATGAGCGGCCGCGACATGCAGCTCGCCCGCGAGGAGACCATCGCCGACACCGCGCGCGTGCTGTCGCGCTATGTCGACGCGGTGATGATCCGCCTGCTCGATCACGACATGGTGCGCGAGCTGGCGGACAACGCGACGATACCGGTGATCAACGGGCTGACGCGCGTCTCGCATCCCTGCCAGGTGATGGCCGACGTGATGACCTTCGAGGAGAAGCGCGGACCCATCGCGGGACGCGTGGTGGCGTGGAGCGGCGACAGCAACAATGTGCTGACCTCATGGGCGCACGCCGCCGCGAAACTCGATTTCACGTTGCGCGTCGCAAGCCCGAAAGAGCTCTCCGCCAAACAGGCGCTGCGCGACTGGACGCGCGCGCAAGGCGCCGACGTCTCCTACGTCGACGACCCGCACGCAGCCGTCGACGGCGCCGACTGCGTGGTCAGCGATGCCTGGGTCTCGATGGGCGACGAGGACGCGACCAAGCGGCATAACCTGCTCGCCCAATACCAGGTGAACGCAAAGCTGATGGCCCGCGCCAAACCGGACGCGATCTTCATGCACTGCCTGCCCGCGCACCGCGGCGAAGAAGTCACCGACGAGGTGATCGACGGGCCTCAGTCGGTCGTGTTCGACGAGGCCGAGAACCGGCTGCACGCGCAGAAGGCGGTGTTGAGGTGGTGTTTGGGGGTTAGTGACCGAAATGGGAGCGCCGAAAAGCACTCAATTCGTTGTCGAAAACCTGCAACAAGCCAATAGCACGTGCGATTTTCTTCGTAATGTCAAACGGATCAAATTTTTGCTTGAAATGATGTCTCGATGAAATATGCGCATGGTCCCCTCTGAGTGATCCAATAGCATCCAGTTCAGCTATCAGGACTGGGTCAACGGCGTGCACGTCATATCCAACCACATAAAGCAGCCTTATCAAGTTGTGCTCTCGGATCCCATTGTTACCGGCAACTCGGCCAGATGCCTCTTTAATAGCTTGTATCACAATACTGCTGAATCGATCTCTCGAACTCCATTCGCTCGGTAGATCGGTTCTTCCACTGGAGTAAATGCAACTTGCAAGAAGCGTTCTCGAGACCTTTCCGGAGCTTCTCCATTTGGAGTCCGCAAGCCTTATTAGCTCCTGTATCCGCTCCTCGATGTAAGTTTCCAGCTCGGCGTGCACAAGCAGAATATACGCGCCGGCATTCATGAGATCACGTCGGGAGTAGTTGCCGTAAGGGTCAAACGGAAAATCGATATAATTCTTTTCGATGAAGGCGGCCTGCTTCTTCAGCGAAGTAAAGTGCCGAGAGGGCATACCATCACCTTAGAGAGGAGACTCTAACTCAGTTCCTAGGATTTCATTGAGCTTATCTGCCCAGATTCCGAATCTCTTGCTGTTGGCATCCAGTGATTTTGTTGTGGTTTCCAGCGAAGCCAGAAAGTCGTTTTCATTTTCGCAAAGTTCACGAAAGCCCCGTTCAACTTCTTTGCTATGATTAAGAGCTTGTTCTGCAATGTCTGAGTCAGAAAAATAATAAGTCATGATGTCGAATACAGCGCGGTTTATGCGCTTTTCGTAGACTTTTCCATTCCACTTTCTAAGTTCTCCAGTTTTGCCAAAAATTTCCCTGGTCGTTTGAAGAGCCGATTCAAGGTTGCTCGCTTCCTGTTGAATGTCTCCGTTTTTTCGTTTCCATTGATCGTTTAACTTTTGAACGGTATCGTCGAGGAACTGCTTCAGGTTGCCGCGATAGAGACGTGCAAAATATTTGTACGCAAAAAACCTCAAAACCAGTTCGACATCTCTCATTCGAAAATCAGGCTCGGTCAATTGCAGAACTCGTTTTAGCTCCGATGAATCGGAAGAAAAGTCGTCCAGGTAGTCCGAAAATGGGCCGGGATGCAGAGCCTGTCGCAGTTCCTGTGGCGAGAGTTGTACGCTGCCCGTGTTGATTCTCAAAAAGACCGAATATAAATATCGATCGTCCTTCCAGTTTCGGATGACCACGGTACGTATCGTCTGGTTTTCGAATGAGTTGACATCTTCTTCGAACGCCTCGTTCCGCTTAAGTGCGTCGAACGTCTTCCCATTTAAGTCGGCCCTATCCTTTAGCCCGTTCAATGTAAGAAGAGTGAAATCTTGGTCTGCGGGGGAGGACGCGAACTGCCGCAGGCTGAGTAGCCGTTGCTTGCCATCGATTATGATAAAAGAACCTTTTTTGTTTCTATCTTCGGCAAGGATAATCTGAGGTACAGGAAGTCCAAGAATAAGCGATTCGATAAATAGACTTTTTCTCTTTTCGCTCCAGGCGTTTCGGCGCTGAAATCGCGGATTCAGGTTGATATTGCCCTTATCGAGCTGCGAAATAACCGTTTGTGTTGTCCAGTCGGTAGACCAAAGAACGGCCCCGAAATACCAGCGCTCTGGAACGTCAAGGTCGCTGATATCCTCCTGCTGATCCAGAGGTAGAACATCATTTTCTGGCGGAAGGATCGTTTTGACGCGCTTCAGCTTCTGCAAAGCCATCGTTTTCTCCGGAAGAGAAAGAGTAAACTAGGCGACTATAGCGCAGCTCCACGGCAACTTGCATCAAGCTCGCGCTTATTGCAGTTATCTTTCAGCTGGGTGCCGCGATCCCCTCCACCACCATCCTCACCGCCTCCGGATAAAGCTCATGCTCCACCGCGAGCACCCGCGCCGCCAGCGTCTCGGGCGTGTCCCCGGGCAGCACGGGCACCTTGCGTTGCGCGACGATCGGGCCGCTGTCGAGCTCTGCCGTCAGAAAATGAACTGTCGCGCCGCTTTCGGTTTCGCCGGCGGCGAGCACCTGCTCGTGCACGCGCACGCCGGGGAATTTGGGGAGCAGCGACGGGTGGATGTTCAAGATCCTGCCCTCCCACTGCTTCGCGAACCAGGCGCTGTGGATGCGCATGAAGCCGGCTTCGCAGACCAGTTGAACGCTGGCGTCGCGCAGCGCGCGGTCGATCTCGGCGTCGAAGGCTTCGCGGCTCGGGAACGGCTTGTGCGGGATGATCTTGGTGGCGATGCCGGCGTCGCGCGCGATTTGAAGCCCGCCGGCGGTTTCGACGTTGGAGACGACGAGGACGATCTCGGCCGGGAAGGTCGGATCGGCCGAGGCTGCGATCAGGCTCTTGAGGTTGCTCCCGCGGCCGGAGATGAGGACCGCCGTGCGCACGCGCCCGGCTCCGCGTTCGCCTTGCGCTGCAGTCACAGCTTGAGGGTCCCGCGGTAGACGACTTTCGCTTCGGCCTGCGCGCCGCTCTCGCTCTTGACCAGATGCCCGATGCGCATCGCCTTGTCGCCGCATTCCTGGAACGCGTCGATGACATGGCCGGAGGTCTTCACGTCCGTGACCGCGATCAGGCCCACGCCGCAGTTGAACGTGCGCAGCATCTCGGCCGCGTCGATGCCGGCGGTGCGCGCCATCCAGCCGAACACGCCGGGCGGCGTCCAGCAGTCGAGATCGATCTCGGCGTCCAGCCCGTCGGGCAGGCAGCGCGGCAGGTTCTCGGTGATGCCGCCGCCGGTGATATGCGCGAGCCCCTTCACATGACCCGAGCGGATCGCGGTCAGCGCGCTCTTCACATAAAGCCGCGTCGGCGCGAGCAGGGCTTCGCCGAGCGTCTGGCCCACGGACCCCGCCGTCTGGCCCGTGGAGAACGGCGAGGGCGCGTCGAAGGCCAACCCGCTCTGCTCGACCACACGGCGCACCAGCGAATAGCCGTTGGAATGCACGCCCGACGAGGCGACGCCGATCACCACGTCGCCTTCGCGCATGTCGCCCATCTTGGGCAGGATGTGGCCGCGCTCCACCGCGCCGCAGCTGAAGCCTGCGAGATCGAAGTCGCCCTTGGCATAGAGGCCCGGCATCTCGGCCGTCTCGCCGCCGATCAGCGCGCAGCCGCTTTCCTTGCAGGCGCGCGCGATGCCTTCGATCACCACCGCGGCGGCATCGACGTCGAGCTTGCCGGTTGCGTAGTAGTCGAGGAAGAACAGCGGCTCGGCGCCCTGCACCACGATGTCGTTGACGCACATCGCCACCAGGTCCTGGCCGATGCCGGCGAACAGACGCGTGTCGATGGCGATCTTGAGCTTGGTGCCGACGCCGTCGGTCGAGGCGACCAGCACCGGATCCTTGAAGCCCGTCTCCTTCAGGTCGAACAGCCCGCCGAAGCCGCCCAGCGCCGCGTCCGCGCCCGGCCGGCGCGTCGCTTTGGCGGCCGGGCCGATGCGCGCGACCAAGGCTTCGCCGGCATCGATGTCGACGCCCGCATCCTTGTAGGTGAGGCGATTGTCCCCGGTTTTGCGTTCGGATGTCATAGGATAGGCGACGGACTGCGCTTCGCCCCCCGTTTAAGCAGGCGGACAGGGCGGCGCAACAAGGAATTCGGAGGAATTATGTCGCTGGAAGGCGCCATCGCGGCCCACAGGTTCGGACTGGGCGCCCGGCCGGGCGAGATCGCGCGCGCGAGCTCCGATCCCAAGGGCTGGCTGATGAGCCAGATCGCTCAAGCCGCGCCGCAGCCGATGGACGAGAACGGCCAGCCGTTCCCCAACGCCGGCAAGCTCGTCTCGTCGGAAGAGGATTACAAGGTCGAGAAGTCCAAGACCAAGGAAGAACGCGCCGCGCGCAAGGCGGCCAAGCGGGCGGCGGCAGACGGCGCCATGAAAGCCGAAGGCGGCGGCGCGACCAATGGTGGCGGCGGCGGCGATGGCGGCGACATGGCGATGCGCCACGGCGGCGAGCATGGCGACAAGTCCCTGCGCGGCCAGGCGCGCGCGATGGGCGGCGGCAACATCCGCCGCGAGCAGTACCAGAAGGAGATGGCGGCGCGCCTGGCCTTGGGCTGCACCACCGACCGGCCCTTCGCCGAGCGGTTGACGCGCTTCTGGTCGAACCATTTCACGGTATCCGGTGCGCGGCAGAAGGTGATGCTCTTCGCCGGCGACTACGAGCGCGAGGCGATCCGCCCGCACATCAACGGCACCTTCGAGGATATGCTCTTCGCGGTCTGCATGCATCCGGCGATGCAGGTCTATCTCGACAACTGGCATTCCATCGGACCGAACTCGGAAGCGGGCAAGGCGCGGGCCAAGGGCCTGAACGAGAATCTCGGCCGCGAGCTGATGGAGCTCTACACGCTGGGCGTCGACGGCGGCTACACCCAGGCCGACGTGATCGCGATGGCCAAGCTGCTCACGGGCTGGGGACTCTATGACGGCCGCGCCGACGGCTTCGGCTTCCATGCCGAGCGCCACGAGCCCGGCCCCATCGTCCTTCGCGGCAAGACCTACAAGCCCGGCTGGGACGGCAGCGTCGCCGCGATCAAGGACCTGGCGCACGACCCGGCAACCGCGCGCCACATCGCGCGCAAGTTCGCCACCCATTTCATCTCCGACGATCCGCCGGCGGAGTCGGTCGCGCGGCTCGAGAAGTCGTTCAACAAGACCGGGGGCAACCTGCATGCGCTGTCGCAGACCATCGTCGACGACCCGAACGCCTGGAAGCCAGAGCTTCGCAAGATGCGCACGCCGATCGAGTTCGTGACCGCGGCCATGCGCATGACCGGCTGGCAGAACGCGCCCGGCCACAAGGACGAGCATCACCTGCTGCAATCGGTGCGCAGCATGGGCGAGGCGCCGTTCGCCGCGCCCTCGCCGAAGGGCTATGCCGACACGGCCGATGCATGGAGCGGCTCGGACGCGCTGCTCGCGCGCGTGCAATGGGCGAAGGATTTCGCCGACAACCTTCCCGGCAACATCAGCGTGGCGGCGATGGCGGGCGACGGGCTCGGGCCCCTGCTCACCGCCAACACAAGATCGGTAATGGCCAAGGCGGGCACGAAAGGCGAAGCGGTGGCGCTTCTGCTTTCGAGCCCCGAGTTCCAGAGGCGTTGACATGACCACGCGTCGTTCGATCCTAAAGACCATGATGGGCGCCGCGGCGCTCTCCACCTGGGACGCGCCGTTCCGCTTCGCCTTCGCGGGCGCCGCGACCGACCGCCGTCTCGTCGTCGTCATCCTGCGCGGCGCTCTGGACGGGCTCGCCGCCGTGCCGCCGCATGGCGACAAGGACTATGCCGCGATGCGCGGCGACCTGGCGCTGCAGAAGGTGGGCCCCGGCGCGGTGCAGAACCTCGACGGCTTCTGGGGGCTCAATCCGTCCTTCATCAACCTCAAGACCATGTACGACGCCAAAGAGGCCGTGCTGTTCCAGAACATCTGCTCGCCCTATCGCGACCGCTCGCATTTCGAAGGGCAGAACTGCCTGGAGACCGGCGGCGCCTCGCCGCACGCGCTGAACGACGGCTGGCTCAACCGCGCGCTGCTGCCGCTGGGCCTGAACAACGGCACCGCCGCCGTCGCCATCGAGCAGACGCCGCCCTTGATGCTGCTGGGGCCCGCGAAAGCGACGAGCTGGCTGCCCGCCGCGATGCCGAGCTCGAACTCGGAATACCTGAAGAAGGTGCGTGCGCTCTACGCCAACGACACGACGCTGTCGTCGTCGCTCAGCGACGGCATGGACCTTCAGGCCCAGGCGCAGGCGATGACCGACGATCCCTATGCCAGGAGCGAGAAGCACAAGGCGGCCTACGGCAACCTGGTGCCGCTGTTCGCCGGCGCCGGCAAGCTGCTGGCCGGCCCCAGCGGGCCGCGCGTCGCCGTGCTCGACGCCAGCGGCTGGGATACCCATGTGGGCGAGGGCGCGGGCGCGGGCCAGCTTGCCCGGCGGCTGCAGTCGCTCGACCAGGGGCTGGACGCGCTCAAGAAAGCGCTGGGCCCGGCCTGGAAGAGCACGGCCGTGGTGATGGCGACGGAGTTCGGCCGCACCGTGCGCCCCAACGGCAATGCCGGTACGGACCACGGCACCGGCGCGGCCGCCTTCCTGCTCGGCGGCGCGGTTGCGGGCGGCTCGGTCAAGGCCGACTGGGTGGGGCTGAAGCCGGGCGTCCTCAAGGACGGCCGCGACCAGCCGGTGAAGACGGACCTCAGGGCGCTGTTCAAGGGCGTCCTCGCCGACCACATGGGGGTGAGCCAGCAGGCGCTGAACAGCACCGTTTTCCCCGACAGCGGGAATATCGCCCCCATGAAAGGTCTGATCCGGGCCTAAGACTTACCCTCCCCCGTAAACGGGGGAGGATAAGTTGCCGCTTTCCGCATCCGCACTTGGCCGCCTATACTCGCGTCGCCCGATATCAGGTCTTCCATGCGACGGTTCATCTCCTCACTGGCGCTCGCTCTGGCGGTCGCCGCCGCTTGGGTTTTGCCGGCTTCGGCCGACGACCCCTATTCGGTGGGCGGCATCCATGTCGACGCCTCGGCGCAGTCCGCGTCCCAGGCCCAGCTCAGCGCAATGGCGCAGGGGCGCCCGAAGGCCTGGGCGATCCTCTTCAAGCGAGTCGCCAAGCCGCAGGACCAGGGCAAGCTGCCCCAGCTCGACGACGCGATGCTCCAGCGCATCATCAAGACCTTCACGGTCAAGAACGAGAAGCGCTCGACCACGCGCTACGTCGCCGACGTGACCTATACCTTCAGCCCCGAGGGCGTGGCGCGCGTGATGCAGAGCGGCGGCCTGGCGCTCGGCCTGGTGCAGCCCAAGCACATCCTGCTGGTGCCGTTCTCGCCCAACTATTCCAGCGGCTCGATGTGGACCGCGGCCTTCTCCGGCTCGCGCTATGCCAATGCCGCGGTGCCGTTCTCGCTGCCCACGGGCGCGGATCAGGCGGCGCTCGGCGCGCTCGGCTTCGAGAGCGCGAACTGGATCGACGTCGAGGGGGCCGCGGCGCGCGCGCATGCGAGCGAGGCGGCGCTGGTCATGGTGCAGCAGAAGGACGGCCATCTGACCGTCACCATCAAGCGCATCGGCGCGGGCCAGCTTCCTGCCAAGACCAGCCTCGACGTGCCGCTGCAGCCGGGCGGCGCGGCCGGCACCTATTCCATCGCCTCCGACGCCGCCGTCAAAGGCATCGAAGACATGTGGAAGACGGGCGGCACCTTCGCGGCCAAGGGCAGCTTGACCGCCGACCTGCGCATCGCCTCGCTCGCGCAATGGGGCGCAATGCAGCAGCAGATGATGACGGTCCCCAACGTCACCGGCATCACGGTGCTCGCGATGGACATCGGCCAGGCGCGGGTGCAGGTCGCCTATCTCGGCAACACCGACCAGCTGCGCGAGGCGCTGTCGGGGCAGGGCATCTCGCTCGCCAAGGCGGGCGGCGAGTGGACACTTTCGAACGCGGGAACGCCGTGACGCCGCTGTTGCGCCATCTGCCCAATTTTCTGACCGCGCTCAGGCTCTTCGCGGCGCCCTTCACCGCCATGCTCATCCTCGACGGGCGGTTCGGCGCGGCCCTTCTGATCTTCGCCTTTGCAGGCTTGAGCGACGCGCTCGACGGCTACCTGGCGCGGCGGCTCTCCTCCGGTTCGCGCTTCGGCGTCTATCTCGATCCCGCGGCCGACAAGCTGCTCATGCTGGCGAGCTTCGTGACGCTCACCATGGTGGGCGCCGTTCCCCTGTGGCTGACCGTGCTCGTCATCGCGCGCGACATCGCCATCGTCGGCGCGGTCGCCGTCGCCAAGCTGCTGGCGCTGCCGCTCAAGATCGAGCCGCTCAACATCGGCAAGATCAGCACGGTGGTTCAAGTCGGCTTCATCGCCCTGGTGTTGATCATGCACGCGCTCGGCATGGCCGAGCGCGCCGTCGTGCTGGCCGCCGCGGTCGCGACGGCGGCGGTGACGGTGGCGTCGTGGGCGGGCTATGCGCAGCTGTGGTTCCGCGCGATCGCGCTCGGCCGCCGCACGGCCTGATGGCGCAACTCGTCCTGCCGTGGCAATCGGGCTCGGCGCTGCGGCGCGAGGATTTCATCGTCGGCGACGCCAATCGCGAGGCCGTCGCCTTCGTCGATGCCTATCCGGACTGGCCCGCACCCGCGGCCGCGCTTTACGGCCCGGCGCAATCGGGCAAGTCGCATCTGGTCTCGGCCTGGGCGGCGCGCGCCGGTGGCCATGTCGTCGACGCGGCCAAGCTCGGCGAAGCGCCGGCCGAAGGTCCGCTCGCGGTCGAGGATGTCGATCGCGCCGAGCCCGACGAGCGCGCGATCTTCGCGGTTCTGGAAAGCGGCCGGCCCGTGCTGTTCACCGCGGAGCGTCCGCCGGCCGAATGGCACGCGGCGCTGCCCGACCTGAGGTCGCGCTACGGCGCCTTGCTCGCATTCGCGCTATGGGCGCCGGACGAGGCGTTGCTCGAGAAGCTGGCGCGCAAGCTCTTCGCCGACCGCCAACTCGCGGTCCCCGACGCGGTCGTGGCCCATATGATCAAGAGCCTGGAGCGTTCACCCGCCGCGATCCGCGATTTCGTGGCGCGGGCCGACGACAAGGCGCTGTCGGAGAAGCGCAACGTGACGCTGGGTCTGATCCGGGACATGTTGGAACGATGAGGGAAGGCGGGACGCGACATCTGGCGGCCGCCGGCGTGCTGGCCGGCGGTTTTTGGCTCGCAGCGCCCGCGCAGGCCGCGTTCGTGATCTCGACCGACGCCACGCACAACGTCTCCTGCGTCGGCGGCACCTGCACCTCTACCGCCGCGGGCGCGATGCTCAACGCGAGCCGGCTGTCGGCGACGGTCAATCGCGGGCTGCCTTATCTGCTGGCCCTGCCGCCGCACTGAGCGCCCCGCTTATGCATTCGGTTTCGGCCGGCGATTTTTCTTAACCGTGAAGGGTCATCCGGCTACCGGCCGGCCGCGGGATCGTGCGGTTTCTTTGCAGTTCCTCGGACGTGCCGAAGTTTTTGCATCGCCCGTCTCTAAACCTGTATTTGCGTAACTCCGCGAACGGGGAGTTTTCCCCTTACTGCCTTCCCAGTGGACGAAAGACATCGGCCGCGATTGCCGGTAGGGCTGACGATCTCAGCCGGCGTTCCCACCGCGGGCCGTGGAATCGGCGGATCCGGCTTTTCCGGATCCGCCGATTTTTCGTTTGCGCACGACCTCAGATTGAGTGCCGGCCGCCGCCGCCGCGGCTTTCGTCATGACAATGCAGCGTGGGTCTTGTATTTTTGGCGCTGACGGTAGGGGTGGCCGTCATGCGCAAGTCGTGGTTTCCGGTCCTGGTCCTGGCCTTCGGGGCCACGTCCGCCCAAGCGGCGGTCGCCATCTCCTCGAAGCCGACGAAGAACATGAGCTGCTCGGCCGGCGTCTGCATGGCGACGTCGACGAACGCGGTGCTCAACACGGCCGATCTCCAGACCATGCTGGCGTCGTCCGACGTCGCGATCCAACCGGCGCAGGCGCGGTCAATATCGGCATCACCGCGCCGCTCGCCTGGAGCAGCGCGAGCAGGCTCACCCTGCACGCCGATGCCAGCGTCAACGTCCGCGCGCCCGTCATCGTCCAAGGACCGGGCGGGCTCGCCATCGAGACCAATGCCGGCGCGGCGGGCGGCGACTTCGCTTTCAGTGCGCCGGAGGGCGGCCATGTGGCCTTCTGGGATTTGAACTCCAGCCTGATCGTCAACGGCGTCACCTACACGCTGGTGGGCGACGTCGCTTCGCTGCATGCGGCGGCGCAATCGAATGCGGGCGGTCACTATGCGCTGGCGAACAACTACGATGCCGGCCCGGACGGAACCTATACGGTCGCGCCGGTCGGCGTGCTCGGCGGAAGCTTCGAAGGATTGGGCAATACGATCGACAATCTTCGCATCCGCATCCCCGGCGGCTCGAGCGACCGCTACGGCCTGATCGCCTGGCTGCAGCCCGCCGGCGCGGTACGCGCCATCGCGCTGACCCATGTCGAGATCGTGCAAGCCGAAACCACCGGGTTGCCCACGACCGGCGCGCTGGTCGGCAGCAACCAGGGCATGGTGCTGACGCGTCGGCTTCGGGCACGAAGGTGCGCGGCTACGTCGCCGGCGGTCTGGTCGGATTGAACGACGGCGGAACGGTCTCGCGCAGCCATGCGTCGATCGATCTCCCCAACTTTGGATATGCGTTCATGAGCATCGGCGGCTTGGTCGGCCGCAACGACCACGGCACGATCTCGCAATCCTATGCGACGGGCGACGTCACGGGCGGCAAGAGGAGCGGGGTCGGCGGGCTGGTCGGATACAACTATCACGGACTGGTCGAGCAGTCTTATGCCCTGGGTTCGGCGGCGGCCAGTCCGCACGACGCCAGACACGGCTCCGAGGTCGGCGGCCTGGTCGGTCACGACGTCGGAACGATCGCGCAGTCCTATTCGACCGGCCCGTCGAGTGCCGGCATGCAAAGCTACACCGGCGGGCTGATCGGCGCGCAGTGCTGCCACCCGGGCTTCACGACCGCGTCGTGCTGGGACACCACCACGAGCGGGTCCAGCTTCGGCTGCGGCACGGGCGACTGTTCGGGCGTGACGGGCTTGACCGATGCCGAGCTCAAGTCGGGACTTCCGGCCGGCTTCGATCCCGCGGTGTGGGGCTCGAGCCCGGCCGTCAATGGCGGGCTGCCTTATTTGCTGGCGCAGCCGCCACAGTGATGCGGTACAATCGTGACCGTGATGCCCATGCGCGAGGTGAAGCAATGACCGTGATGTCGAAATCTTCCTTGCTGGCTCTCGGCTTCGTCGCCGCAGCCGCGCCCGCCCATGCGGCGCTCGTCATCTCCTCAGCTCCGAGCCAGAACGTCTCGTGCGGCAGCGGCGTCTGCACCGGCGTCGCGGGCAACGCGGTGCTCAACGTCTCGACCTTGATGAGCATGCTGGCGAGCGGCGATGTCGTCGTGAACGGCGGCAAGGCCCATGTGGTCGCCGTCGACGCGCAGGTCTTCTGGTCGAGCGGCAGCAAGCTGACCTTGAACGCGCGCGACGATATCCTCATCGACCAGTCGATCTCGATCACCGGCACCGGCGGCCTCGCGATGACCTACGGCGAGAGCGAGGGCAAGCACATCACCTATGCCGACGACGCGAGCATCGCCTTCTGGGATACCGGCTCGTCGCTCGTCATCAACAGTCACAGCTATACGCTGGTGAACGACATCGCGGGCCTCGCCGCGCATGCGAACGGATACGTCGCATTGGCGAAGAGCTACGATGCAGCCGGCGACGGCACCTATGCGCACGCGCCCATCGCGCAGACGAACGGCACCCTCGACGGACTCGGCAACACCATCTCGAACTTCTCGGTCGGCGACGCGACCGAGGGCGCGCTCGTCGGCTTCATCGGGTTTTCCGGCGGCCCGGTCTCGCATCTGCGCCTCACCAACGTGAACGTGACCGGAGGGGACTACACGCTGGTCGGCGGGCTGGCCGGGATGAGCGGCAACGTCGTCTACGGCGACAGCGTCAGCGGTCAGGTGACGGTCGGCGCCGGCGACATGTCCAGGGAAGCCGCCGCCGGCGGGATGGTCGGCGTGACGGCCGCATCGATTTCGAAGCTGGCGGGTTCGTCCGCCGCCGTCGCCGTCCATGGCGGAACGGGCGCCTGGATCGGCGGACTGGTCGGCGCCGGCAGCGCCGACTCGTCGCATGCGAGCGGCACGGTCACCAGCGACGGCGGTGCCGGATCGGCGGCGGGCGGCCTGGTCGGACATGGCGCTGCGACGACGAGCTATGCGACCGGCAACGTCTCCGGCGCGCAATACGACGGCGGGCTGATCGGCTATGGCAATCGCGCGTCGCAGGTCGATGCGTCGGGCTCGGTCTCCGGACCGGCCGGCGCCTCCGTCGGTGGCGTGATGGGCTATCTGGACGGCAGCGGCCTCAGCGACGCCTTCGCGACGGGAACGGTGACGGGCGGCGACGGCGCCCTGGTCGGTGGGCTGGTCGGCGAGAACAACGGCGTCATCGAGCAGACCTATGCGGAAGGGGCGGTGAGCGCGACCGGGACGTCGTCGGCGGTCGGCGGCCTCATCGGTCTGAACCGCCGCCAGGTGACCTATTCCTATGCGACGGGCCCGGTCAGCGGCGCGGCGCCGCATCGCACCGGCGGTCTCATCGGCGTCGACAGTTCCTCGGAAGGCGTGGCGCATATCTATACCTACTGGGACATGACGACGAGCCATATCCGCAATCCGAGCCGCGGCGCGGGCAACATCGCCAACGATCCCGACATCACGGGCCTCACCCATGCGCAGCTGCGCGCGGCCCTGCCCAACGGGTTCTCGACCTTCAGTTGGGGCCGGAAATCGAGCCTCAACGGCCGTTTGCCTTACCTTCTGGACTGGCCGCCGCATTGAGGCCGGCCGCCCGCCGTGTCATGACAGATTCATCGAATTGCCTTATTCTGGGAGTCGATGAACAAACCGAAACCGAAGATCGAGGCGGCGGCCGCTGAGCCGGTCGCGCCCCGCGAAACAGTGCTTGGCGAAACGGCGCCGGCCGAGATTTTCGTCACCCAGGAAAGCGCGGTCGAGCCTGCCATCGATCCGGCCTCGCCGGAGCGCTTCATCAATCGCGAGCTGTCGTGGCTGGCCTTCAATCGCCGGGTGCTGGAGGAGGCGCAGAACATGCGCCACCCCGCGCTCGAGCGGCTGCGGTTCCTTTCGATCTCGGCGTCGAACCTCGACGAGTTCTACATGGTGCGCGTGGCCGGCCTCAAAGGCATGGTCAATGCCGGCGTCGCGACGCGCAGCGACGACGGGATGTCGCCGGCCGAGCAGATCGCGCGCATCGACGAGGAGGCGGGAAGGCTGATCGCCGACCAGCAGGTCGTCTGGGAAGCGCTTCACAAGGAGCTGCGCGCCGCCGGCGTCTGCGTCATCGAGACGGAAGAGCTCGAAGCCGCCGACCGCGAATGGCTCGACAAGCAGTTCCGCGAGCAGATATTCCCGGTGCTCACGCCGCTCGCCATCGATCCGGCGCATCCTTTCCCGTTCATTCCCAATCTCGGCTTCACGTTGGCGCTCAAGCTGGTGCGCAAGGACGGCAAGGCGCTGATGGCGCTTCTGCCGGTGCCGCCGCAGCTGCAGCGCTTCTGGCGCCTGCCGGGCGGCGACGCCAAGCATGCGCGCTTCCTGCCGCTCGAGGACCTGATCGGGCTCTATCTCGACAAGCTGTTCCCTGGCCATGCCGTCACCGGCAGCGGCCTGTTCCGCGTGCTGCGCGACAGCGAGGTCGAGCTCGAGGAAGAGGCCGAGGACCTGGCGCGCCAGTTCGAGACGCTGCTCAAGCGCCGCCGTCGCGGCGACGTCATCCACATGAAATGCTCCATGTCGATGCCCGAGGACCTGCGCGAGTTCATCGTCGACCACTTGAAGCTCGAGCCGGAGGAGGTCGTGCTGATCGAGCACCTGCTCGGCCTGTCCGACCTGCGCAAGCTGATCCTGGACGAGCGCGCCGACCTGCAGTTCAAGCCCTATAACGCCCGTTTCCCGGAGCGCATCCGCGACCACGGCGGCGACTGCTTCGCGGCGATCCGCGCCAAGGACATCATCGTCCATCATCCTTTCGAGAGCTTCGACGTGGTGGTGCAGTTCCTGCGCCAGGCCGCGGCCGATCCCGACGTGGTGGCGATCAAGCAGACGCTCTACCGCACCAGCCATGACAGCCCGATCGTCAGCGCCCTGATCGAGGCCGCCGATGCGGGCAAGTCGGTCACGGCCCTGGTCGAGCTGAAAGCGCGCTTCGACGAGGCGGCGAACATCAAATGGGCCCGCGACCTTGAGCGCGCCGGCGTGCAGGTCGTCTACGGCTTCATCGAGCTCAAGACCCACGCCAAGGTGAGCATGGTGGTGCGCCGCGAGGGCGGCACCTTGCACACCTACGTTCATTTCGGCACCGGCAACTATCATCCGATGACGGCGAAGGTCTACACCGACCTGTCGCTGTTCAGTGCCGACCAGGCGCTGGGGCGCGACGCCGCCCAGCTCTTCAACTACATCACCGGCTACGCCGAGCCGGTGGCGCTCGAGAAGATCGCGGTGTCGCCGCTCACCCTGCGCGGCCGGCTCATCGACTGCATCCAGGAAGAGATGATCCATGCCCGCTCCGGCCGCCCGGCGGCGATCTGGGCCAAGCTGAACTCCCTGGTCGATCCCGGCCTCATCGACGCGCTCTACCGCGCCAGCCAGGAAGGCGTGCAGATCGACCTGGTGGTGCGCGGCATCTGCTGCCTGCGCGCGGGCGTGCCCGGCCTCTCCGACAACATCCGGGTGAAGAGCATCGTCGGCCGCTTCCTCGAGCACGGCCGCATCGTCTGCTTCGGCAACGGCCACGGCTTGCCGCATCCCAAATCCAAGGTCTACATCTCCTCGGCCGACTGGATGCCCAGGAATCTCGACCGCCGCGTCGAAGCCCTGGTTCCAATCGAGAACTCGACCGTTCATCAGCAGGTGCAGGACCAGATCTTGGTGGCCCTGCTGAAGGATCAGGCCCAGAGCTGGACGATGAACCCGCAAGGCAGATACGAGCGCGCCACGCCTGCGTCCTCACAGGACGCGTTCTCGGCGCACACTTATTTCATGACCAATCCGTCGCTCTCCGGCCGCGGCAAGGCGCTCAAGATCGACCAGCCCAGGCCCGTCGCCATCATCACGCGGCGCGATTGAGATGCCACAGCAGAAGGGGCCGGTAGCGGTCGTCGATATCGGGTCGAACTCGGTGCGCCTGGTGGTCTATGAGGGCCTGGCGCGCGCGCCCGCGACCGTGCACAACGAAAAGGCCATCTGCTCCATTGGCCGCGACATGGTCACGACCGGACGGCTGCATGCCCAGGGCATGGAGATGGCGCTGGAGGTGCTGGGCCGCTTCAAGATATTGGCCGACGCACATGAGGTGAGCCTGCGCGAGGCGGTCGCCACCGCTGCCGCGCGCGACGCCGAGAACGGGCAGGAGTTCATCCGCAGAGCCGAGGCCGCCTGGGGCTCGCCGATCCGCGTGCTGGCGGGCGAAGAAGAGGCGCGCCTCGCCGCCGAGGGCGTGCTGGCCGGCATCCCCGACGCCGAGGGACTGGCCGCCGATCTCGGCGGCGGCAGCCTCGACATGGTGACGGTGAAGGGCGGACGGATGGGCGATGCCCATACGCTGCCCTTCGGCCCGCTTCGCCTGATGGACCAGGCCAAGGGCAGCCCGAACAAGGCGCGCGACCTCGTCGACGAGGGGCTCGAGAAGATCCCGAACCTGCGCGCGCTCGAGAAGCGCGCGCTCTATGCGGTGGGCGGAATCTGGCGAAGCGTGGCGCGCGTCGACATGGACCAGCAGTCCTATCCCTTGAGCGTGCTGCAGCACTATTCGATCCCGCGTTCACGCGCGCTTCGGCTGTGCGACGTGCTGTCGGTGCAGTCGAAGAAGTCGCTCGAGATGCTGCGCTCGGTCTCCAAGCGCCGCGCCGAGATGCTGCCCTATGGCGCGATCGTGCTCGAGCGCGTCCTGCTCGCGACCAAGGCCGACGAGATCGTGGTCTCGGCCTATGGCTTGCGCGAGGGGCTGCTGCATGCCCGCCTTTCGCCGGAGGAGCGCGAGAAGGACCCGCTGCTCGAATTCGCGGCGTCGGTGAACGCGCGCATGAGCCGCGCGCCGCAGCACGCGCACGAGATGATCCAGTGGTCGGCGCCCCTGTTTGCGGACGAGAATGCCGAGCTGCGCCGCATCCGCCAGGCGGTATGCCTGTTCTCCGACATCGGCTGGCGGCTGCACCCCGACTACCGCGCCGTGGGCACCTACGACCAGGCGCTGCACGCCCCGTTCGCCGGCGCCGACCACCGCGCCCGCGCGCTCATCGCCACCGCCCTGTTCCACCGCTATTCGGGCGACGAGGAGGTGCCGCGCAACCTGGCGATCGAAGACCTGCTCGACAAGAACGACGAGGCGCTGGCGCTGCGCATCGGGCTCGTGGCCCGGCTCGCCTTCGCGCTCTCGGCTTCGGCGGTGGGCGAACTCGGCCAGACCAAGCTGCGCCTGACCCCCAACAAGCTCCTGCTCGACGTGCCGCGCCGGCGCGAGGCCATCGCGGGCGAGCCGGTCCTCAAGCGCCTGGGGGCGCTGGCCGCCAGCCTGGACCGCAAAGGCGAGCTTTTGATTGGTTAACGAACCGATCCTATAAAGGGGGTTCAAACCCGCCCGGCGAGACGCCATATAGGGCGTCGGTACAAGGAGAGCCCCATGGGCACGTTCAGCATCTGGCACATTCTGGTCCTGGGGGCGATCGCGCTGCTTCTGTTCGGAGGCCGCTTCAAGATCTCCGACATGATGGGCGATCTCGGCAAAGGCATATCGAGCTTCCGCAAGGGCTTGAACGAGCACAACGAGCCGCCGCGCACGCTGCCGCCCGACACCCAGGCCGACGGCACCAAGAAAGACTGAAATCACCGGGCGCGCCGCCGTCGATGATCGACCTCAGCTGGAGCCACATCCTCATCGTCCTGATCGTGGCGCTGGTCGTCATCGGTCCGAAGGACCTGCCGCGATTCATGCGCATGGCGGGACGCTGGATGGGCAAGGCGCGCGCCATGGCCGATCAGTTCCGCCGCTCCTTCGACGAGATGTCGCGCCAGGCCGAGCTCGACGAGCTGCGCGCCGAGCTGAACGCGCTCAAGCACGACCGCCCGCTGGCCGGCACCACCCAGCCGATCATCCCCGAAGACATGATGTCGGGACCGAAGCCGGAGCTGCACGCGGCCGAGCCTGAGCCAGCCGCGCCTGCCCAACCCGTGCCTGCCGGACCCGCGCTTGCCGAGGCCGGACCTGCGGCGCCGGCCGAACCCGAAACTGCGGCGCGGGCGGAGCACGGATCTACTGAACCGGCGCCTGCCGAACCCGCGTCCGCGCCGGAGCGGCCCGCGCCATGACCACGGCGACCAAGGAGGACGAGGACGCGATCGAGGCGACCAAGGCGCCGCTGCTCGATCACCTGCTCGAGCTGCGCAAGCGGCTGATCTGGTCGATCGTGGCCTTCGTCGTCAGCTTCTTCATCTGCTTCTTCTTCGCCAAGGACATCTTCGCGTTCCTGACGGTGCCGCTGGCCGACGCGATGAAGGGGATGCCGAACAATCACCTGATCGCGACGGGCCTGCCGGAGACCTTCTTCACCTATATGAAGCTCGGGATGTTCGCAGGCCTGTGCCTGGCGTTCCCGTTCATCGCGGGCCAGGTGTGGATGTTCGTGGCGCCCGGCCTCTATCGCAACGAGCGCGCAGCGTTCCTCCCCTTCCTGATCGCCACGCCCGTGCTCTTCGTCACCGGCGCGGCCTTCGTGCTCTATGTGATGATGCCGTTCGCGATCCGCGCGCTGATGATGCTGGATACGCCGGGCGACGTCGGCCACATGGGCATCCAGCTGCTGCCCAAGGTGAGCGAGTACCTGGATTTCGTGACCACGCTGATCTTCGCCTTCGGGCTGACCTTCCAGATGCCCGTGCTGCTGACGCTTCTGGGCCGCGTCGGCATCGTCACCGCCAAGCAGCTGCGCGCCGCGCGCCGCTACGCCATCGTGGGCATCACCGCGGTCGCGGCCGTGCTGACCCCGCCGGACATCTTCAGCATGGTCAGCCTGATCGTGCCGCTGGTCGCGCTCTACGAGATATCGATCGTCCTGGTCTGGACCTTCGAGCGCCGGCAGGCGAAGGAAGAGGCGGCGGAGTCCTAACCCGTCTCGCCCGTCGCCAGCCATTTCGCGCAGTCGGGGCCGAGCTCGGCGACCGCGCGCGTCTCGTAGGCCGCGACGTCCTGCGCCGGCAGCACGTCGCGCCAGCGGCCGTTGGTGCCTTTGTGGATGAAGGTGCTCGCGCCGCCCTCCCACAGGATGCCGCCCAAGGGCGCGCTCTTGTCGGCGTGCGCCTTCATATAGTCGAAGGTGCAGTGCTCGACCATCGCGTCCCACTTGGTGTCGTCGATCTCGATGTCCAGGAACTTCGCGATGCGCCGCATCGTGCCGGGCATGTCGGCCTTCATCGCACCGAAATGCAGCATCATCACGTTGGGCAGGGCGCGCAGCGCCCACCAGCTGCGCACGTTCTCCCAGAACGGCCAGAACGGATAGCCGTCGCGCGCCAGCCAGCGGCGGAAATAGGGCACGATCTCGAGGTCGACGCGGCCGATCGGCTCGCCGACGAGGCCCGGCGTGTTGTTGAGCGCGTCGTACCACACCTGGTTGGCGGTGAGATGATGGTTGTAGAGGCTCCACGCCGCGTCGCGTCCGTCGCGCCCTATGTAGAAGTACTTGGCCTTGGGCGAGAACACGAGCGCGTCGACGGGAAGATGCGTCTTCAGGAAGCGGCGGTGGGTCTGCGCCTCGACCATCGGCAGCTTGACCTCTTTCGGCGGCACGCGCAGGTCGAGCCAAGGCGACATCTCGGCGACGGGCAGGTCCTCGCGGCCGGCGAATAACAGCTGGCCAACGATCTGCTGCAGCCAGGTCGTGCCCGACTTCGCATAGGTCGCGATCACGATGTCGTCGTCGCGGAACGCGAGGTCGTTCCAGATCGTCGAATCGAAATGATGGCTGTGGATCTCGCGCGTCTTGGTCGGCAAAGCGGACATGAACCCCTCCGTTCGAAGGGGCGCCGTCTAGCATATCCTCAAGGCAAGGTAAGGGGGGCTGCGAACCGACGTTCGGCCGACCGGGCTAGGCGGTCTTGGCCGCGGCGGCCTCTTCGCGCGCCTGGCGCCGACGCTCGCGGTTCCAGCGATGCCACTGGACGCCGCCGCAAATGCGGCCGCCGATCAGGGCGAAGGTGCCGAGCGCATAGAGGATTTCCGGTTCCACGGTCATGCGCAATAAACGAACGGCAATCGGCCTTGGTTCCCGGTGAGGGTTTACGCGGACGCCCCGCCGTGCCATGACCCCGCTGTTTCCTTGGGTTTTTACGGCGATGCACGATATCAAAGCGATCCGCGACGACCGCGAGGCCTTCGTTGCCAGCCTGCAGCGCCGGGGTATCGCGGACGCCGAGTCGGCCGCTACCGACATCCTCGACCGCGACCACGGGTTGCGCGCGCTGCAGACCCGCCTCCAGCAGGCGCAGGCGCGCCGCAACGAGGCCTCCAAGCTGATCGGCCAGGCCAAAGCCAAAAAGGACGAGACGCAGGCCCAGGCGCTGATGGCCGAGGTGGCGGGGCTCAAGGACGAGATCCAGAAGGGCGAAGAGGAAGAGCGCACGCTCAAGGCCGAGCTGGACGGCTTCGTCGCCACGCTGCCCAACATCCCCGTCGCCGAAGTGCCCGACGGCACCGACGAGAGCGGCAATGTCGAGGTGCTGGCGCGCGCCTGGGGCTCGCGCCCGGCGATGAATGCGGCGGCCGAGCATTTCGATCTGGGTGAAGCGCTCGGCATGATGGATTTCGAGCGCGCCGCGAAGGTGTCGGGCGCGCGGTTCGTGTATCTCAAGGGCGCGCTGGCCCGGCTGGAGCGCGCGCTGGGGGCGTTCATGCTCGACACCCATACGGGCCTGTTCGGCTACACCGAGATGGTGCCGCCGCTGATGGTGCGCGACGACGCGGCCTTCGGCACGGGGCAGCTGCCGAAATTCGAAGAGGACCTGTTCCAGACCGCGACCGCGGGCAACCGGATGTGGCTCATCCCCACCGCCGAGGTCTCGCTCACCAACTATGTGCGCGAGGAGATCCTCGACGAGTCCCAGCTGCCGCTGCGCATGACGGCGTGGACGCCGTGCTTCCGCGCGGAAGCCGGCGCGGCGGGCAAGGACACGCGCGGCATGATCCGCCAGCATCAGTTCTCCAAGGTCGAGCTCGTCTCCATCGCGACGCCGGAGCAATCCAACGACGAGCACGAGCGCATGACCGATTGCGCGCAGGAGATCCTGAAGCGCTTAAATTTGCATCATCGCGTGATGACGCTCTGCGCCGGCGACATGGGCTTCACCGCCAGGAAGACCTACGACATCGAAGTGTGGCTGCCGGGGCAGGGACGCTTCCGCGAGATATCGTCCTGCTCGAACTGCGGCGACTTCCAGGCGCGGCGCATGAACGCGCGCTACCGCCCTAAGGATTCCAAGGCGACGCGCTTCGTCCACACCTTGAACGGCTCCGGCCTCGCGGTCGGGCGCACGCTCATCGCGGTGCTCGAGAACTACCAGGAGCCCGACGGCGCCATCGCCGTCCCCGACGCGCTCAAGCCCTATATGGGCGGGATGAGCCGCATCGAGAAGCCGTGACCGTCGCGCTGCGCCGCTTATCGATGGCCGACGCGCCGGCGCTGCATGCGATCTTCGCCGACGCCGAAGCGATGCAATACTGGTCGCGCCTGCCGCATACCGACATCGTGGAGACGCAAGCCTGGCTCGCGAAGGCGATCGACGGCGTCGAGGCGGGCGATGCGGACGAATATGCGGTCGAGCTCGACGGCATGCTCGTCGGCCGCATCGGGCTTTGGCAGGGAAACGAAGTCGGCCTGATCTTCGCGCCGTCGGTCTGGGGCAGGGGCGTGGCGCGCGCGGCGATGGGCGAGCTGATCGCGCGGGCGAAAGAACGCGGCGTGCGGTCCATCATGGCCGACATCGATCCGCGCAACGGCCGCGTGCGCGCTTTCCTGGAGAAATTCGGCTTCCGCAAGACGGGTGCGGCGAAGAACACCTACAAGCTCGGAGACATTTGGACCGACAGCGAGTATCTAACCTTGGAGCTTTCCGAGGAGCCGTAGTTGCGTATTCTTGTGACAAATGACGACGGCATCCACGCGCCCGGCCTGCTTGTCGCCGAGCGCATCGCCCGTGCGCTGTCGGACGACGTGTGGATCGTGGCGCCGGAGACCGAGCAGTCCGGCGCCTCGCATTCGCTGACGCTTGCGCTGCCGCTGCGCCTGCGCGAGATCGATCCTCGACGTTTCGCCGTCACCGGCACGCCGACCGATTGCGTGATGATGGCTTGCGCCCATGTGATGAAGGACGCGGCCCCGGCGCTGATCCTCTCCGGCGTCAATCGCGGCTCGAACCTCGCCGACGACGTCACCTATTCCGGCACCATCGCGGGCGCGATGGAGGGCTGCGCGCTGGGCATCCCCTCGATCGCGCTGTCGCAGGCCTACGGCTTCGAGCCCGGGTCCGAGCTCCGCTGGGACTGCGCCGAGACGCACGGGCCGAAGGTGATCGGCCGTCTCGTCGAGCTCGGCTGGCCGAGCGACGTCCTGATGAACATCAACTTCCCCGACACGCCGGCGGACGGCGTCAAGGGCGTCGAGATCACGATGCAGGGCAAGCGCGATCTGCAGACCGCGGCGCTCGACCGCCGCATCGACGCGCGCGGCTTCCCGTACTTCTGGATCGGCTTCAAGCGCGTGCGCTCGAACCCCAAAGCCGGCACCGACCTGCGCGCGATCTACGAGAAGCGCATCTCGGTGACGCCGCTGCATCTGAACCTCACCGAACGCACCGTCATGGAGGAGCTCCGCCAGGCTTTTCAGACGTGACCGATCCGCGCGCCATACAGCTGATCATGACGCTGCGCCGTCACGGCATCGCCGACGGCAAGGTGCTCGATGCCCTGGAGCGCACGCCACGCGAGATCTTCGTCGACAAGCCGTTCGAGAGCTCGGCCTATGACAATACCGCGCTGCCCATTGCCTGCGGCCAGACGATCAGCCAGCCCTATATCGTCGCCTATGTGACGCAGGAATTGAATTTGGAGCCGCAGATGCGCGTGCTCGAGCTCGGAACCGGCTCGGGCTATCAGGCCGCGGTGCTCAGCCCGCTGTGCCGGCGCGTCTATACCATCGAGCGCCACCGCCATCTGTTGCGCCAGGCCGAGGCGCGCTTCAAGACGCTCAAGCTCGACAACGTCGTTACGCGCCATGCCGACGGGCTCGAGGGCTGGCGCGAGCAGGCGCCGTTCGACCGCATCCTGCTGTCGGCGGCGGTGGACGAGGTGCCGTTAATCCTTATCGAACAGTTAAAGCCAGGCGGCGCCTTGATCGCGCCGGTCGGCGCTGTGCCGAAATCGAACGATTTCGCCGCGGTGGCAAGTGTTTCTCAACGATTGGAGCGGATCATCCGGACCGAGAACGGGATCAAGCGCGAAGAGCTGATCCCGGTGATGTTCGTTCCGATGGTCGAGGGGCTCCCTCATGACGGTGAGAAAAAAGGTTGAAGCCGGACTGATCCTGGTCATGGCGGCGGCGCTGTGCGCCTGCACCACCAGCCCGCGTTCTGACTTCTCCTGGGACCTGAAGGACCGCCGCCCGCCCAAGCCGCGCGTCGTCGTCGCGTACGGCCCGCACGCGGTCGCGCTTCCCCCCGTCGAGCGCCAACTGACGCCGCCGCAATACGGCATGCCCAAGCAGCAGCAGCAATCTTCGCGCGTCGCCACCGCCGCCCCGACGCCGACGCAGAAGCCGCGTAGGACGCCCGGCTGGTACACGCCGAGCCCTGCGCCGCAGCAAACGCCGCAGACCCAGGTCGCGACGCGCGACGAGCCGCGCGTCGCCGTCGACAATGCGGTCGGCTTCCAATGGCCGGTGAAGGGCGGGCACATCGTCTCCGGCTTCGGCAGCAGCGGCGACGGCCAGCGCAACGACGGCATCAACATCGCGGTCGACAACGGCACGCCGGTGCATGCCGCGGCGAGCGGCACGGTCAGCTATTGCGGCAACGAGCTCAAAGGCTTCGGCAACCTGGTGCTGATCCGCCACGACAACGGCTATATCACCGCCTATGCGCATGTCGGCAGCATCGTCGTCAATCGCGGCGACCGCGTGCTCGGCGGGCAGGTGATCGCGACCTCGGGCGCGACCGGCGACGTCGCGGCACCCCAGCTGCATTTCGAGATCCGCGGGCTCAACCAGCGCCCCGTGAACCCCGCCGCCTATCTGCCCAGGACGACGCAGGTCGCGGCGAATTCCTAAGCCCGTCGCGAATTCCTAGATCGCCTTGCCCAGCGCGCCCGCCACGTCCTGGATGAACTGCCAGGCGACGCGGCCCGAGCGCGCGCCGCGCGCCGCCGACCATTGCAGCGCGCGCGCATGCAGGTCGGCCGCTGCCAGGCGATAGTGCTGCGCATACGCATCGACCATCGCGAGATATTCGTCCTGGCTGCAATTGTGGAAGCCGAGCCACAGCCCGAAGCGGTCGGAAAGCGAGACCTTCTCGTCCACCGCCTCGCCCGGATTGACCGCCGCGGCGCGCTCGTTGTCGAGCATCTCGCGCGGCATCAGGTGGCGCCGGTTCGAGGTGGCATAGAGCAGCACGTTCGCCGGCCGCCCCTCGATCCCGCCCTCGAGCGCGGCCTTGAGCGATTTGTAGCTGGTGTCGTCCTTGTCGAACGAAAGATCGTCACAATATAGCAGGAAGCGCCGCTTGTCGGCGCGCAGGATACGCAAGAGTGAGGGCAGGGTTGCGATCTCCTCGCGATGGATTTCGACCAGGACCAGCCGCTTGGCGGCCGCGAGCCCGGCGTTGACCTCGGCATGCGCCGCCTTGACCAGCGAGGACTTGCCCATGCCGCGCGCGCCCCACAGCAGCGCGTTGTTGGCGGGCAGGCCGGCGGCGAACCGCCGCGTGTTCTCGAGCAGCGTGTCGCGGGCCGCATCGACGCCCACGAGCAGGCCGAGCGGCAGCCGCGCCACGCGCTCCACCGGGACCAGACCGTCCTGGGCGGGCTCCCAGACGAAGGCCGTGCCTTTGGGCGGGACCTTCAAGGCCTTGATTTCCATGGCTCAAGCGGCTCCGACGGCATGGTTGCAAAGGGGACCGCCAAAGCTATAGTCCGCCGTTCCAAGCTTCAATTCCCGGAAAAACCGACAAATGCCTGGCATGGATAGTTTCACCGCGATCGCGCCGCTGATCTTCATCTTCGCGATCATGTATTTCCTGCTCATCCGCCCGCAGCAGCAGCGCATGAAGCAGCTCAAGTCGATGATCGACAACGTGCGCCGCGGCGACACGGTGATCACCGCCGGCGGGCTGGTCGGCAAGGTAGTGAAGGCGCCGGCGGCGGACGACCCCGAGATCACGGTGGAGATCGCCGACAACGTCCAGGTCAAGGTCGTCAAGGCTACGCTGAGCGAGGTGCGCTCCAAGTCCCAGCCCGTCGACACCAAGGCCGAGGCCGGGAAGTAAGCCATGCTGCATTTCTCCCTCTGGGCCCGCATCGTCGTCGCGCTGATCCTCATCGGCGGCATCTTCATCGCGCTGCCCAATGCGCTGCCCGAGAACGCGCGCAACGCGCTGCCGGCCTGGTGGACGGGCGAGCGCGTCAGCCTCGGCCTCGATCTTCAGGGCGGCTCCTACCTGCTGCTCGAGGTCGAGCTCGACCAGGTCCAGAAGGACAAGGTCGAATCCGTGATGGGCGACATCCGCCGCGGGTTGCGCAAGGCCCATATCGCCTTCACCGACGTCAAGCTGACCGGCGACACCGCTTCGCTGCGCATCGTCGGCCACGACCGTTTCGACGAGGCCAAGACCATCGTCGACAATCTCAATCCGTCGAGCGGCTCGGGCGTGCTGTCGATCGGCAACCGCGAGTTCGACATCTCCACGCCGGGCGACGACGCCATCGTGCTGACGATGACGGATGCCTACAAGAAGCAGTCGCAGAACGACATCGTGACCCAGTCGATCGAGGTGGTGCGCCGCCGCATCGACGAGATGGGCACGCGCGAGCCCACCATCGAGCGCCAGGGCGACGACCGCATCGTGGTTCAGGTGCCGGGCCTGCAGGATCCCAAGCGCCTGCTCGACATCCTGCAGACCACCGCCAAGATGTCGTTCCAGCTGGTCGACGAGACCGCCGACCTCGCCCAGGCGCAGAAGGGCATCGTGCCGATCGGCTCCGAGCTGTTGCAGCGCAAGGCCGAAAAGGGCGTGGCCGACCGCGGCCCCGTCGTCGTCTACAAGCGCGTGCTCGTCGCGGGCGACCGCCTGACCGACGCCAAGGCCGATTTCGACCAGCGCAGCGGCCGGCCGATCATCTCATTCCGCTTCGATACGGTGGGTGCGCGGCAGTTCGCCGACGTGACCAAGGACAACGTCAACCACCGCTTCGCCATCGTGCTCGACAAGAAGGTGCTGACCGATCCCAACATCCAGGAGCCGATCCTGGGCGGCTCGGGCATGATCACCGGCAACTACACGACGCAGGAAGCCTCGGACCTGGCGCTCCTGCTGCGCGCGGGCGCGCTGCCGGCGCCGTTGAAGCCGATCGACCAGCGCACCGTCGGCCCCGAGCTCGGCAACGATTCGATCAAGGCCGGCGGCATCTCGACGCTCGCGGGCCTGAGCCTCGTCATCCTGTTCATGATCGGCCGCTACGGTCTCTTCGGCGTCTTCGCCGACGTGGCGCTGACCTTCAACGTCATCCTGCTGATCGCGATCCTGGGCGTGCTCGGCGCGACGCTGACCTTGCCCGGCATCGCCGGCATCGTCCTCACCATGGGCATGGCGGTCGACGCCAACGTGCTGATCTACGAGCGAATACGCGAGGAGCAGCGCAACGGCCGCGGCATGATCGCCTCGATCGATGCCGGCTTCCGCCGCGCCATGGCGACCATCGTGGACGCCAACGCCACCCACCTGATCGCCTCGCTCATCCTCTTCGAGCTGGGGTCGGGTCCGGTGCGCGGCTTCGCGGTGACCTTGGGCCTGGGCATCATCACCTCGTTCTTCACCGCGGTGATGGTGACGCGCCTGATGGTCGTCCTGTGGCTCACCATCCGCCGGCCCAAGGTGCTGACGATCTGACGCCCGTCGCCGCGCCGGCGATTTAATAAAGGGCTGAAAACCGCCGGGAATTGGGTAAACTCCCCGAATCAAGCCTGGGAGGGACCTATCATGGCCGGCTTTTTCGCCAATCTACGCAACACCGTGCTGGCGGGCTTCGTGCTCGCAGCCATACTGCTCGCCTATGCCTTGAGGGCACAGGGCTACGACGCCACCAGCTTCTGGATGTTCATCGTGCGCTGGTGCCACATCGGCAGCGGCATCATGTGGATCGGCCTGCTGTGGTATTTCAACTTCGTCTCGACGCCGACCATGCCCAAGATCCCCGCCGAGCTTAAGCCGGCGCTGGGCAAGTACATCACGCCGGCGGCCTTGTGGTGGTTCCGCTGGGGCGCGATGTCGACCCTGGTCTTCGGCCTGATCCTGGCGTGGCAGAACGGCTATCTTGTCCAGGCCTATACGCTCGACTTCAGCGAGGGCATGGCCGGCTGGCCGGTGGTGCCCAAGTTCCTCGCCATCGGCATCGGCATGTGGTTCGCCACCATTATGTGGTTCAACGTCTGGTTCCTGATCTGGCCGAACCAGCAGAAGGCGCTGAACATCGACGGCAAGTACCCCGACCTGCCGCAGGCCGAGAAGGACGCCGCCGCCAAGACCGCCGGCATGTTCTCGCGCATCAACACCATGCTCTCGATCCCGATGCTGTTCGCGATGGTGTCGGCGGGACATCTGTTTTGACCGTCGCCTGGGAAAGCTGCGCCGCCACCGTGCGGCGCAGCGATCCCGACCGCTATTTCTCGGCGCTGCTGGCGCCCCCGGCCCGGCGGCCGCACCTCTTCGCGCTCTATGCCCTGAACCACGAGCTCGCCCATGTCGGCGAAAGCGTGCGCGAACCGATGGTCCGCCTGATCCGCCTGCAGTGGTGGCGCGAGGCGCTGGAGGGCGCGCGCGAAGGGCGGCCGCGCGATCACGACGTGCTCACGGCGATGGCCGAAGCCTTTGCCGCGGCCGAGCTGCCGGCCGGCGTGTTCGATGCGATGATCGATGCCCGCGCCGAGAGCCCGGCGCAGCTCGAGGGCGCGGC
The DNA here is from genome assembly GCA_019247845.1 of Alphaproteobacteria bacterium. Classification (GTDB taxonomy): domain Bacteria; phylum Pseudomonadota; class Alphaproteobacteria; order Micropepsales; family Micropepsaceae; genus Rhizomicrobium. The sequence goes on from JAFBAL010000011.1 coordinate 45,810, forward strand.
GCGCGACGCCTATCTCGATGCGACCTCGGGCAATCTGATGCGGCTGGCATCGCGCATCCTGGGAGCGGCGCACGACGATCTCGCGCGCGAGGCGGGGCTGGCTTACGGGCTGGCGGGCTTGCTGCGCAACCGCGCGGTGCGGGACGATGCGCGGCTGCGCGCCGAGATCCGGCGCCGCTACGATGCCGCGCGGCGCTGCCCCAAGCCGGGCAGGGCGCTGGCCGCGTTCCTGCCCGCGGCGCTGGTGCCGCTCTATCTGAAGAACCTCGCGCCGACGCAGCATCGCAAGCAGCTGGCGCTGCTACGCGGCGCGCTCCTGGGACGCGTTTAGCCAGGCCGCCAGATCGGCCAGGGCGCGCTCGGCCATCGCCCGCTTGCGGTCCTTGCCGCGCGCGCCTTTGAGCTCGGGAAACAGGCCGAAATTGACGTTCATCGGCTGGAACGTTTTCGCGTCCGCGCCGCCGGTTATGTGGGCGAGCAGCGCGCCGAACGCCGTGGTCGGGGGCGGCGGCGTGTCCAGGCCGGCCGCGAAGCGTCCCGCCAGGAGGCCGATCGCCGCGCTCTCGACATAGCCTTCGACGCCGGTGATCTGCCCGGCGAAACGCAGATCGGGGCGCGCCTTCAGGCGAAGCTGCCCGTCTAGAAGCCGCGGTGAGTTGATGAAGGTGTTGCGGTGCAGCCCGCCCAATCGCGCGAAGCTAGCGTTTTGAAGGCCGGGGATCATGCGGAAGATGCGCGTCTGCTCGCCGTGTTTCAGCTTGGTCTGGAAGCCCACCATGTTCCACAGCGTGCCGAGCGCATTGTCCTGGCGCAGCTGCACCACCGCGTAAGGCCGCCTGCCGGTGCGCGCGTCGCACAATCCCACCGGCTTCATCGGGCCGAAGCGCAAGGTCTCGGCTCCGCGCGCCGCCATCACCTCGATGGGGAGGCAGCCTTCGAAATAGGGCGTCGAGGTCTCCCATTCCTTGAAGTCGGTCTTCTCGCCCGCCAGCAGCGCGGCGATGAAGGTCTCGTACTGCTCCTTGTCCATCGGGCAGTTGACGTAGTCGGCGCCGTCGCCCTTGTCGTAGCGCGACTGCATCCAGCACGTGTCGAAATCGATCGACTCCTTGTGCACGATGGGCGCGATGGCATCGAAGAAGGCAAGGCCGTCGTCCTTGGTCAGCGTACGGACGGCTTCGGCGAGCGCCGGCGAGGTCAGCGGCCCCGTCGCAATGACGGTCGGACCCCGGTCTTCCGGCGGCAGGCCCGCGACCTCCTCGCGCAGGATCGCGATGCCCGGATGGCCCGCGATGGCCTTGGTCACCGCGTCGGAGAAGCCGTGCCGGTCGACGGCGAGCGCGCCGCCTGCCGGCAGCCGGTGCGCGTCCGCTGCGCGCAGGACGAGCGATCCCGCGCGGCGCATCTCCTCGTGCAGCAGCCCGACGGCGTTGTTCATCGCATCGTCGGAGCGCAGCGAGTTCGAGCAGACGAGCTCGGCGAGGCGATCGGTCTGGTGCGCGTCGGTCGCGCGCACCGGCCGCATCTCGTGCAGCACGACCTGGCGTCCCGCTTCGGCCGCCTGCCAGGCGGCTTCGCTGCCGGCGAGCCCGCCGCCGACGATGTGGATGGTGTCCGTCATGGCGAGCCCAATAGGCCGGATGGCCGGCGAACTCAACCCCGGCTCAACGCGGGCCGATCCTCTTCAGCGCGCGGTTGGCGAGCTCGGTATAGAGCAGGAACTGGGTCGCGAGCGTGTCCTCCACCGCATCGTGAAAGGACTGCAGCAGCACGAAGGCTTCGCCGTTGTCGCCTGCGCGCGCCAGGAACCCGCCCGCGACCGCGTCGTTGAGCAGCTTGCGCACATGCGGCCGCGAAACGCCGAAACGGCGCGCGAACTCCGAGATCGAGACGGTCACGGGCCCGCGCGGCGGCACTCCGTCGCCGGCGCGGCCCGCGATGCACAGGCTGAACATGATCAGCCAGCCGCCGGTGCGCTCGCAGAACAGCCGGATCTCGGGAACGAAGTCGACGACGAGATCGATGAAGCCGTGATCGATCAGCTCGCGCGTGAATGCGGGGCGGAACGGCGCGGCATCGAGCGCGTCGCGCGCGGCCCGGCCGTCGTCCAGCACCATCGCGGTCGCGCCGAGATAGGCGCGCCAGCGCTCGATCTGCGCGTCGATCAGCTTGTCGGTGGCGACCAGCAGCTTGAGGCGGCGGTCGGGTTGCTCCTGCGCGGGCGCGACATAGCCGAACATGCGCATGAGCGCGAGCATGGCTTCGGCGCGGCCGCCGCTGCAGCAGCGATGCTCGATGCAGAGCGCCTTCAGCCGTCCCGATGTCAGCCCCGAATTGGGATCGTCGGGCGAGCGCGACCAGTGCAGATAGAGCGCCAGCCAGTTGATCAGCAGGCGCCCGCGATCGTTGAACAGCGCGTTGACGATGCGGTTGCCCTTGAACTGGGCGATGAAGCCGGTCGAGACGTGCCGCACGGCTTCCGGAAAGCGCGGATGGGCGCGAAGGCGGTCGATCGCCTCGCGCGATGGCTTCAAGGGGGTGCGCAACCGCTCCGGCGGCGCGGTCGATTCTTTCTCGCTCATTGCGGGAGAGTTTAGCCGCCGGACAGGGTGGGCACGCAAATCCGCCCAGTTTTCTCCAGGGCGCCCCCATTTTTCTCCACTTCCGGCCGCCCGCCGCCCGCGGTTCCTTGCGCGTGGGATCAGGAGTTCGAGTTTCATGTACAAGACGCTTTGTGCGTTGGCGCTCATTGGGGTGTGCGCCGCCGCAGCAGAGGCGAGCGGGGCCACGATCACGGCCGCGCCGAGGGTCACCCACCCCAAATCCACGATCGACATGTCGGGCAGCGGCTTCGCGCCCGGCGAGGCCATCGACATCTATCTCGACACGACCGACAAGCTGCTGGTGGTGGCCGACACCACCGGCGGCTTCGAGAAGCGCGTGCTCGCCGTCGACGGGGGCGTGCTGCCGGGCCTGCATTGGATCACCGCCGTCGGCCGCAAGGACGGCAATGCCTCCCAGGTCGGGCTCAACGTCCGCACCGATTGGAGCGAGCGCGGCTTCGGCCTGCACGGCAAGCGTTTCAACCCATATGAGAACGTCATCGGCGCCGGCAATGCCGCGCAGCTCGACGTCGCATGGAAGACGCCGCTGGGCGGCTCCGTCGGCTCGTCGCCCGTCTACAACGGCATGATCTTCGTCGGCTGCGAGGACGCCAAGTTCTACGCATTCACCGCCGAGGGCGCGTTCAAGTGGTCGATGCCGACCAACGGCGGCGTCAGCGTCGCGCCGGCGATCTCCGGCAACACGGTCTATGCGGTGAGCCACAACGGAGGCGTCTATGCCTTCAGGACGACGACGGGCGCGATGCTGTGGTCGAAGCAGCTCGCCGATGAGTCTTACAGCGCTCCTCTGGTCGGGGGTGGGCGGCTCTACACGTCGGACGGCACGGGCAAGGTCTATGCGTTCGATGCTGCGACCGGCGCCTCCGTATGGACGGCCGCGCTAGGAGGGTTGACGATCTTTTCCGGCGCCTTGTCCGACGGCCTCCTCTTCTTCGGCAACCAGAACAACGCCAAGCTCACCGCGGTGGACGCGGCAACGGGCGCCGTGAAATGGTCGAGCCAGCTCGTCGACCAGATCTACTCCCCGCCCGCGGTCGCCAACGGCCTGGTCTATGTCGGCTCCGAAGACAGCAGGCTGCACGCGCTTCGCGTGACCGACGGCGTCGAGCAATGGGCGTCCGCTCTGTTGGGCGCACATGTGCGCGCCGCGCCGGCCGTGGCTTACGGCCTCGTCTATGCGGGCAGCGAGGACGGCAACCTCTATGCCTTCCGCGCCAATACGGGCCAGACGGCCTGGACCGCGCAGATCGGCAGTCCAGTGGAAACCTCTCCCGCCGTCGCAAACGGCGTCGTCTATGCCGGCGGCACGAGCGGGAAAGTTTTCGCGTTCAATGCTTTGAGCGGCGGGCAATTGTGGGGCGCCACGACGGGAGACACGATCAATTCGTCGCCCACGGTCGTGGACGGCATGCTTCTGGTCGGCTCCTACGACAAGAACCTCTACGCTTTCGAGCTCGACGCAGGCAACGACGCCGCCTACCGGCGCAGCGCCGAGCCGCCCGCGCTGGCGACGCTGCGTCCCGACCGGCGCCTGAAGCCGTCACCATAGAAAGGGGAGAGACATGAAACGTCTTGCTCTGGCAGCGCTCATGCTGTCGGCCGTCACCGCCGCGACCGCGGGCGACTATTCGCCGCCGCCGCCGCCACCGCAGAAGCTCATCACCATCACCAGCAATCTCAACACGGCCAATCCCAAGGCGGTGTATTTCCCCGAGGCCGGTCGCGGCATCCATGGTCCTCAGAATTTCCAGGGCACCAACGAGGTGGCCTGGGCGGCGGCCTTCGTGTCCGGCGCCAACCATCTCGTGACGAGGATCGACGTGCCGATCCTCTATTTCATCGGCACGCCCCGGATAGACGTCCTCCTGCAGCTGGACAAGGACGGCGTTCCCGGCCCGGTGTTGAAGACCTGGCACGTCAAGAACGTCACGAACACCCATTGCTGCGGCCTCGTCAGCGTCACCGACGCCGAGGGCATCCCGCTGCACATGGGCGCGACCTATTGGGTGGTCGTCAAGAGCAACGCCCAAGGCCAGGACACGAGCATGCTGTGGATGCCCAACACGGTCGACGTCGTCACCGAGGGGGCGGTCGCCTTCTATTGCTCGTCCGATGTCGCCGGGCCCGCCTGCACCCAGAACGACAAATGGACCAGCTTGACGCACGCGCCAGCCTTGGCCTTCGGCGTGTTCGGGCCGGATTGAGCTCAAACCAAAAAGGGGATCGACCATGAAACGCTTTGCCTTCGCCGCGGCCACGCTCGGCCTGCTCGCCACCGCTGCCGCCATCGCCACCACCACTGCCGCCGCCGGCGACTATTCGCCCGCGCCGCCGCCGGAGAAGCTCGTCACCATCTTCAGCAATCTCGGCAGAGCCTATCCGGAGGCGATCTACTATCCCTTCGCCGGGCTGCCGGTCCTTGGACCCAACAACGCGAATGGAGCGCCCCGGCTCGACATAGCCACCGCCTTCACCGTCGATGCCGACCACACGGCGACGAAGATCCAGGCCGCGCTGCTCTATGCGAGCGGAACGCAGCGCGCGGATGTCGCTCTCTATACGGACAATGCCGGAGCGCCGGGCACGACCCTCAAGACCTGGAGGGTGCAGAATCTCAGCAACAGCGTGTGCTGCGACGTCGTCACCGTACGCGCTCCAAACGGCATCAAGCTTCACGCCGGCTCTACCTATTGGCTGGTCGCGAAGGCTGACTCGCTGGGCCCGGATACGGTGCTGCGCTGGGCGTACGGCACCACTGACGAGGTTCATGCGCGCCAGTTCGCCCAGTACTGCTCGAGCGATCAGGGCGGGTCCAGCTGCGGCGATCAGAACGACAAATGGCTGTCCACCTTCGTTCTGCCGGCGCCCGCCTTCGCCGTGTTCGGTTCGGACTGAAAGGAGTGTCAGCGTGAAAAGTCTCACCACCGCCGCCGCCGCGCTCGGCCTGCTGGCTATCTCCGCGACCGCGGGCGCCGCTGCGGGCGGGATGCGCTATTCGCCCGCGCCGCCGCCCGAGAAGCTCGTCGCCATCACCAGCAATCTCGGCACGCTCTATCCGAAAGGGGTCTATTATTCTCCGGTCGGCGCCGTGATCAGCGGGCCGCAGAACGCAAGCGGCCTGGCGCAGAGGGCGATGGCCGTGTCGTTCAAGGTCCTCGCCGACCACACGCTGACCAAGATCCAGGTTCCGATCCTCTACGTGAAGGGCGCGCCGCAGGTCGAGATCGATCTGCTCACGGACAACGGCGGCCTTCCGGCCACGGCGCTGAGAACCTGGAACGTCGCCAACGTGACCAACCAGGGCTGCTGCGACGTCGTCACCGTCACCGACACGCAAGGCATCCTGCTGCACGCCGGCCAGACCTATTGGGTGGCGGCCTCCGCAAGCCAGGACACCGAGCTCAGATGGTCCGGCAACTCGACCAACGTCGTCGACTACGACAGGGAGGCGGAATACTGCTCGTCGGACCAAGGCGGGTCGAGCTGCGGCTCGTTCAACGACCACTGGACCGGCTTCCCCACCAAGCCGGGGCTGGCCTTGGGCGTGTTCGGACCGGATTGAGAGCATCCGTCACCGGGCGGAGGCAACGCGCGGACTCGCCTGCCACAATGCGCTAACATTGCGCGGTTCGGGGAGAAGCGACATGCCGATACGGACCGGATTCCTGCGCCGCGCGCTGCTGGCCGCGAGTGTCTTGCTGGCAGCGGCGCTGGCGCCGGCGGGTGCGTCCGCAGGCTCGATCGACATCATCCACGCCTTCTGCACGCCGAGTTGCGGCAATGGCTATAGTCCTGCGCAGCCGCTGGCCAGGGATGCTTCCGGGAACCTGTTCGGCGTGACCGCGGGCGGAACCCAGGGCCTCGGAGTTGTCTATGAGCTGATCCCGAGCCCGCGGGGTCGATGGAAATACCAGGTCCTGCACTATTTCTGCGCCAAGAACGGTTGCGTCGATGGAAGCGTTCCCGACGGGGCGCTTGTGATCGACGGCGCAGGCAATCTCTACGGAATGGCGCAGGGCGGCGGTACGGGCAACGATGCCGGCCTGATCTTCGAGCTCTCGCCGACCTCCAAGCCCAAGCGATGGAACTACCGCGTCGTCTACAATTTCTGCTCGGCATTCGGCGGAAGCTGCAGAGACGGCAAGGTGCCATCCGGCGGCCTGACCTACCAAGGCGCCCAAAGCGGCGCGCTTTACGACGGCGTATCGCCGCTCTATGGCGTGACCCAGCAAGGCGGCAGGCGCTTCGCCGGCGTCGTCTTCTCGGTGCAGCCGCATGCCGGCGCCTGGGTCGAGCTGGTTATCTATCCGTTCTGCGTCAAGACCTGCACGGGCGGGTCGCACCCGACGGTGCGGCCGACATTCGACGGCGCCGGAAACCTCTACGGCGTGACCTCGAGCGGCGGCAGCACCGGCAACGGCGCGGTGTACAAGCTCTCGCCGCAGGCGCCGCCGTCGGGATGGACGCTGAGCGTCCTTCACACGTTCTGTGCGCAGGCGAATTGCGAGGACGGCGGCGGATTCGCAAGCAGCCTCGTCATGGACGCGGCCGGAAATCTTTTCGGCACCACGGAGTACGGCGGCACGAACGCGGGCTGCCGGTCGGACCAGGGCTGCGGCGTCCTGTACGAGATCGCGGCGGACGGCACGGAAAAGACGCTCTACGATTTCTGCCAGCTCGCGAATTGCACCGATGGCTGGGCGCCCGTCGACAATGGCGGCCTCGTTCTGGACGCCGCCGGCGAAATCGTCGGAACCGCGGCGAACGGCGGCGCGAATGGCGAAGGTGTCGTCTTCAAAGTGGCGGGCGGAAGCTATCAGGTTGTCCACGATTTCTGCGCGCAGGCTTGCGCGGACGGCGGCGAGCCGCTGGCAGGTCTCATCACGGACCCGGCCGGCACGCTCTACGGCACCACCAACGTCCGGGGCGGCGTGCTCGGCGGAGCGGCCTTTGCGCTGACACCGTGACGGGGCCGCGCGCCCGCGCTCATCCCCAGACCTGCGGCCGCCGGTCGGCCCAGGGCCGCGCCTCCTCGAGCTGCGCGGCGAGGCGATAGAGCGTCGCTTCGTCGCTCATCCGTCCGGTGAACATCATGCCGATGGGCAGCCCGTCGCTCGACATGCCCATGGGCAGCGACAGCGACGGCTGGCCGGTCATGTTGTAGGGCGGGGTATAGCCGAACACCTGGCTCTGGCGGCGGTTGAACTCGCGCGGTTCGACGCCGACCGGATCGAGCAGGCCGATCGGCGGCGGCGGGGTCAGCGTCACCGGCGACAAGAGCACGTCGAACTCGCTCCACAGCGCGATGATCTGGCGCGAGATGATGCGCAAGGTCTGCAGGCCCTGGCCGACCATCGAAGGGGTCAGCTTCATGGCGCCCTTGTAGCTCGCCCAGGCCAGCGGTTCGAGATCGTCGGGCGCGGGCTCGCGGCCGAGCATCTCCTTCAACTCGTCGATGGTGGCGACGAACATCGCGCCCGACACCGCGCCTTGCGCGCGATAGAGCTTGCGCCAGTCGATGGGGAGGTCCTTCTTGACGATCAGCGTGTGGCCGAGCTGCTCCAAGGTCCTGGCGGTCTCGTCGAACACCCCTTGGACGTCGGGATGCGGCGGGACCCCGCGTGGAACCTCCGTATACAGACCGATCTTCAGCCGTCCCGGCGCGGTCCTGATCTCGTCCATATAGGGCCTGGCCTTCGGCACCGGCGCGTAAGGCGCGTCGGCTTCGGGCCAGCCGGTCCAGTCGAGCATCGCGGCCGAGTCGCGCACGGTGCGGGTCAGCACGTGATCGACGACGAAGCCGTGCGCGCGGTTGCGGTCGTCCGGTCCGCCGGGATTGCGATATTGCGTCGGCTTCATGCCGACCAGGCCGCATTGCGCCGAGGGGATTCGGATCGAGCCGAGCCCGTCGCTGCCATGCGCCAGCGCCACCATGCCGCTCGCCACGGCACTCGCAGCGCCGCCCGACGAGCCGCCGCTCGAATGGTTGGGGTTCCACGGATTGCGGCAGATGCCCAGATAGCGTCCTTCGGTCGTGCCCGGGATGCCGAACTCCGGCGTGTTGGTCTTGCCCATCAGGACGGCGCCGGAGGCGCGATAGCGCTTCACCAGCTCGGCATCGAAATCGGGCACATAGCCGTGCAGGTATTTGGACCCGCTGGTCATCGGCCAGCCTTTCACCGCCATGCCGATGTCCTTGATCAGGAACGGCACGCCCTTGAACGGTCCGTCGGGCAGCTTGGACTTGGCCGTCGCGCGCGCCTCGTCATAGGCCTTGTGGACGACGGCATTGAGCGTGGGATTGTGACGCTCGACGCGCGCGATGGCTTCCTCGAGAAGCTCGGACGGCGAGACCTCGCCCTTGCGCACCAGATGGGCGAGTCCCAAGCCGTCATAGCGGTCGTATTCGGCGAAGCCCATGGTCACACCTTGATCTTGGAATATTGCGCGGCCCAGGGTGCTGCGCCTTCGAGCTGCGCGGACAGTCTCAGCAGGCCGAGCTCGTCGCCGAAGCGGCCGACGAACTGCACGCCGATGGGCAGCCCCTCTTTGTTCCAATGGAGCGGCAGGTTGATCGCGGGCTGGCCGGTCACGTTCTGCATCGCGGTGAAGGGCACATAGTCGATCAGGGGAGCGAAGGACTTCTGCGGATCGCGCTCCTCCATGTCGAAGCTGCCGAGCTTGACCGGCGGTGCGCCCAAGGTCGCGCTGAGCCAGAAGTCGTAGGTCTCGTGGAACTGGGCGCAGGCTCGCGCGGCGCCGTTCATCGCATGCTTGGCCATCAGGTACTGGCTGGCGCTGACGCTCTTGCCCGCTTCGTAGAGACCCCAGGTGAGGCCTTCGAACAATTCGGGCTTGGGCGTCTGGCCGGTCAGCGCCGCGACCGTGTCGATGCCGGCCGCAAGATTCGCGCCCCACAGCGCCATGAACACCGGGATCAGCGTCGCCTGATCGAGCGTGGGCGACGCTTCCTCGACCTCGTGGCCGAGATCGGCGCAGATCTTCGCCGCGCGCTTCACGGCCGCGACGCAATCGGGATGCAACGCTTGGCCGTCCAGCTTCTTCGTCGAGAACGCGATGCGCATTTTCTTCGGCTTGCGCTTCATTGCGGCGAGAAAGGACTCCGGCTCCGGCGTCGCGCAGTAGGGATCGCCCGGCATATATCCCGCGACCGCGTCGAGCGCCGCCGCGGTGTCGCGCACGCTGCGCGAGACGACGAGGTCCACGCCCAGCCCGTCGATGACGTCGGCGAAGTCGGGACCATAGGAGGTGCGCCCGCGTGTGGGCTTCAATCCCACCAGCCCGCAGCACGAGGCCGGAATGCGGATCGAGCCGCCGCCGTCGTTCGCATGCGCCAGCGGCACGATGCCGGCCGCGACGGCCGCGCCCGCGCCGCCCGACGATCCGCCGGGCGAGCGCGTCAGGTCCCAGGGATTGTGCGCCGCGCCGTAGAGCTTGGATTCGGTCGTCGGCACCAGGCCGAACTCCGGCACGTTGGTCTTGCCGAAGACGACGAGGCCCGACTGCTTGAACTTCGCGGTCAGGAAAGAATCGTGCGGCCAGGGGATCGGCGGCATGAAGCGCGAGGCCTGGCGGGTGGGGATGCCCTCGGCCAGGGCGAAAATGTCCTTGAGCAGGAACGGCACGCCGCTGAACGCGCCTTTGGGCAGCTTGCCTTTGGCGGCGGCGCGGGCGCGCTCATAGTCCTTGTAGACGATCGCGTTCAGCTTGGGGTTCAGGGCCTCGGCGCGGGCAATGGCCTCGTCCAAAAGCTCGCTCGGCTTGACCTTTTTCTTGGCCACTAGGTCGGCGAGGCCGAGCCCATCATATTGCGCGTAATCCCGCATTTTTCCCTCCAAATCGGCGCAAACCCTAGCGACCCGGCGATAGCCTGTCACGGAAGCTTTGGGACGGCTGGCATGTCGGGCGGCCGGCTCGCACGCCATGGGCCTTGAACCCGCTACCCCGGCCCCCCACTTCATTCTAGGATTGGTTGCCGGGGAGGGTGCCATGGCCAAGATTCCGCTCGAAAAGACGATCGGCGCGACCTACAGCTTCGCGTTCTCGAATATCCTGTCCGTGTTCGGCGTGCTCTGGCTGCCCAGCCTGATATTGGTCGGGCTGGTCGGCGCGATTTTCTTCTTCGTGATCCCGGATTTCCACTTCGGGGCTCCGCCGCTCGGCGACGACGGCGACCGTGTGCGTCATCTCATCGAGGGCGTCGCGATCTATATCCGCTTTGCAGGGTTGATCATGCTGGTGAGCCTGTTGATGCGCGCCATGGTGACGGTCGGCGTGATGGAAAAGGCGCTCGACAGGCGCGACGGCCCGGTGCTCGTCTATTTCTCGCTTCGGGCGCCGGTGTGGCGGCTGATCGGCGCGCTCATCCTGGCCTCGATCATCATCACCATCGTGGCGGTTCTTACCGTCTGCGCGGTGATGGCGGCGATCTGGACCGCGGTGAACTATGCGCCGGGCATCGCCGGCCTGGCCAAGGTAGTCTCCATCCTGGGCGGCGTGCTGTTCGTCATCTACGTCTCGTTCCGGCTGACTTTCTTCCTGCCCGCCGTCGTGGTGGCCGAGGAAACCATCGGCATCGGCCGCGCCTGGCAGCTGTCGAGCGGCAACTTCTGGCGCATCGTCGGCCTTCTGCTCGCGGTGCTGCTGCCCGTGGGCATCGTCGCGCGCATCCTGGGCTTCGCGCTGTTCGGCTTCGGCTGGCTGCACGCCATCGGCGACGCGGTCAATGCGCATCACATGCTCTCGGCGCGCGACGTCCTCGACATCGTCGCACGGCAGGTCGGGCCGGTCTGGCCCGCGGTGCTGGTCTATGTGCTGGTCTATGTGACGCTGGTGACGGGGCTTGCGATAGGCGCCATCGGTACCGCATACAAGGCGGTCACCGCGGAGAGTGCCGTGTGAACAAACTTGCCGTAGGGCCCGCGATCCGGTTCGCCTACCAGTTCACCTTCGGGCAGCTCGGCACCATCATCGGCCTGATCTGGGCGCCCTTGGTGCTGGCGGCGATCCTGCGTTTCCTTCCCTACGGCATGGGCGACACGACGCTGTCGCCGCAGGACGACCCGGCCGCGGCCGGCGCCGCCGCGTTGCGCGATCTGATCTTCGCACTGGCCGGCGTGTTCCTCTATGCCATGGTCAACGTGGCGGTGGTGCGCCAGGCGCTCGGCCTGCGCACCGGCGGCGCGGTGTTCCATTTCTCGCTCGGCCGCACCGAGTTCCGCGTCTTCGTCGTGACGGTCTTCCTGGCGCTGATCCTCACCGTGCTGGCGGCGGTCTGCGGCCTTGCGGTGCTTGCGGCGGCCAACCTTGCCGGCGCCCAGGCCGGCGCGGCGGCTGGCGGACTGGCGGCGATCCTCGTCGCCGCGCTCGGGCTCTGCGTGATGCTGGTCGCGCTGGTGCGACTGTCGTTCCTCTACGTGCCGATCGCGGTGATGGAGAACAGCGTCAACCTCGAGCGCGGCTGGGCGCTCACCAGGGGCAATTTCTGGCGCGCCGGAACGGTGATGTTCGTCGCCACCCTGCCGGCTTTCGCCGTCGCGGCCTCGGCCTTCATCGCGCTGGCGGGACGCGAGTTCATGACCTTGTATCCGCTCCTCGGCCATATCGCGCCGGACGCGCTGTCGATGCGGGTGGAAGCGATCATGGACCGCCACATCGCAACCCTGATCGGCGTCAACCTGATCATGGCGCCGTTCAGCCTGGGCCTGACCTTGGGCGCGGCGGCTTACGGCTATCGCGCGCTGGCCGGCGCGCCCGCCGCATGACCGCGTCGCGGCGTGCCAGCGTCGCCTTCGTCATCGCCGTCGTCTATATCGACATGCTGGGGCTGGGCTTGGCCTTCCCGATCCTGCCCAGGCTTGTCGAGCAGCTGATGGGCGGCAACATCTCGAACGCCGCCTATGTCGTGGGCTGGCTGTCGAGCGGCTATGCGCTGATGCAGTTCCTGCTCTCGCCCGCGCTCGGGGCGCTGTCGGACAGCTACGGCCGGCGGCCGGTGATCCTCTTGGGTCTGCTCGGCATGGGCGCCAACTATTTCCTGCTCGCCTTCGCGCCGACGCTCGTCTGGTTCGCGGCGGCGCGGCTGATCTCGGGCGCGACGGGGGCGACCTATACGACGGCGGCGGCCTACCTCGCCGACATCACCCCGCCCGAGAAGCGCGCGGCGAATTTCGGGCTGATCGGGGCAGCGTTCGGCTTCGGCTTCATCACGGGGCCGGTGCTCGGCGGTCTCCTGGGCGCGGTCGACCTGCACCTGCCGTTCCTGGCCGCAGGCGTCCTGAGCCTCGCCAATGTCGCGCTCGGCTGGTTCATCCTGCCGGAGTCGCTCGGCGCGGCGCTTCGCAAGCCGTTCTCGTGGACGCGCGCCAATCCGGTCGGCGCGCTGAAGGAGATGGGGCGCTATTCGTCCGTACTCGGATTGATCGTCATCTATCTGCTGGCGATGTTCGCCAACCGCGTCGCCGAGATGACCTGGGTGCTGTACGCGGCCTACCGCTTCCATTGGGGGCCGACCGAGACCGGCATCTCGCTGGCCATGGTCGGCGTGATGTTCGTGGTAGGGCAGGGCGTGATGCCGCGCCTCCTGGTGCCCAAGCTCGGCGAGCGGCGCGCGGTGATGATCGGGCTGGCGGTCAGCGTCGTGGTGCTGGTGCTCTACGGTACCGTGCCGCAAGGCTGGATGATCTATCCCGTCATGGCGCTGGGCTGCTTCGGCTGGGTGATGGGCGCACCGGCATTGATGAGCCTGCTCTCGCGCGAAGTCGCCGCCGACGAGCAGGGCCTGCTGCAAGGCGCGCTCGCCAGCGTGCAAGGCCTCACCTCCATCGCCGGCCCGCCAATCTGGACCGGGCTGTTCGGCTATTTCGTCTCTCCGGCGGCGCCGGTGATCGTGCCGGGCGCGGCGTTCTTCGCGGCGGCCGCGGTATTCGCCGTGGCGCTGGGATTGGCGGGGAGGTGGGTGGGATGGCGAGATTTTCAGAGCGCCGCGATTTGACGCCTACTCCGCCGCCCTGAGCCGCTTCGCCGCCCGCTCCATCTTCTCCGGCACGCGCGCCTTGAGCAGCGGCTTCAAGTATTGCCCTGTATAGCTCCTTGCCACCTTCGCCACGTCCTCCGGCGTGCCTTGCGCGACGATCTCGCCGCCGCCGTCGCCGCCTTCGGGGCCGAGGTCGACGATCCAGTCGGCGGTCTTGATGACCTCGAGATTGTGCTCGATGCAGACCACCGTGTTGCCGTTGTCGACGAGCTCGTGCAGCACCTCGAGCAGCTTCTTTACGTCGTGGAAGTGCAGGCCCGTCGTCGGCTCGTCGAGGAAGTACAAGGTGCGCCCCGTCGCGCGGCGCGACAGCTCCTTCGACAGCTTCACCCGTTGCGCCTCGCCGCCGCTCAAGGTGGTGGCCTGCTGGCCGATCGAGATGTAGCCCAGCCCCACGCGCTTCAGGGTCTCGAGCTTCTCCGCGATCGAGGGGACGGCCTTGAACAGGTCGGCGCCGGCCTCGACTGTCATGTCGAGCACGTCGGCGATGGAGTGATTGCGGAATTTCACCTCGAGCGTCTCGCGATTGTAGCGTTTGCCCTTGCAGACGTCGCATTGGACATAGACGTCGGGCAGGAAGTGCATCTCGATCTGGATGACGCCGTCGCCCTGGCACGCCTCGCAGCGCCCGCCCTTGACATTGAACGAGAAGCGCCCCGGCGCATAGCCGCGCGCCTTGGCCTCCGGCAGCTCGGTGAACCAGTCGCGGATCGGGGTGAAGGCGCCGGTATAGGTCGCCGGGTTCGAGCGCGGCGTGCGCCCGATCGGCGACTGGTCGATGTCGATCACCTTGTCGAGGAACTCGAGCCCCTCGATCTTGTCGAACGGCGAGGGATGCTCGCGCGCGCCGTTCAGCTTGCGCGCCGCAGCCTTGTAGAGCGTCTCGATCACCAGCGTAGACTTGCCGCCGCCCGACACGCCCGTGATGCAGGTGAAGGTGCCGAGCGGGATCTGCGCCGACACGTTCTTCAAGTTGTTGCCGCGCGCGCCGCTGACCTTGAGCCAGCGGTTGTGCGCCGCGGGGCGCCGCTTGGCGGGCACCGCGATCTGCTCCAGCCCGACGAGATACTTGCCCGTCAGGCTCTTGGACGAGCGCATGATGTCGTCCGGCGTGCCTTCGGCGATGATGTGGCCGCCGTGGATGCCCGCGCCCGGACCCATGTCGATCACGTGATCGGCCTGGCGGATCGCGTCCTCGTCGTGCTCGACGACGAGCACGGTGTTGCCCATGTCGCGCAGACCTTTGAGCGACTCCAGCAGCTTGGCGTTGTCGCGCTGGTGCAGCCCGATCGACGGCTCGTCGAGCACATAGAGCACGCCGGTCAATCCCGAGCCGATCTGCGAGGCCAGGCGGATGCGCTGGCTTTCGCCGCCGGACAAGGTGCCCGAGTTGCGGCTCAAGGTGAGATAATCGAGGCCGACATTGTTCAGGAACTTCAGCCGCGCGCGGATTTCTTTGAGAATCCGCACCGCGATCTCGCGCTGCTGCTTGTTCAGCTGCTTGTCGATGTCGCGGAACCACTCGTCGGCGAGCTTGATCGACTGCTCGCAAAGCTGGCCGATATGGATGCCGCCGATCTTGACCGCCAGCGCCTCGGGCTTCAGCCGGTAGCCTTTGCAGGCGTCGCACGGCGAGGTGTCCTGGAACTTCTCCATCTCCTCGCGCACCCAGGAGCTGTCGGTCTCCTTGAAGCGGCGCTGCATGTTCGGGATGACGCCTTCGAACGGCTTCTTGGTCTCGTAGCGGCGCAGCCCGTCGTCGTAGACGAACTTGATCTCGTCCTCGCCGGAGCCGTTGAGCACGATCTCGCGCGCCTTCTTCGGCAGGTCCTCCCACGCCTCGTTGAGCGAGAATTTATAGTGCTTGGCGAGCGCTTCGAGCGTCTGCAGGTAATAGGGCGACGAGCTCTTCGACCAGGGCGCGATGGCGCCGTTCTTGAGCGTCAGGCTCTCGTCGGGCACGACCAGCGCGGGATCGAAATAGAGCTGCGTGCCGAGCCCGTCGCAGACCGGGCAGGCGCCGTGCGGATTGTTGAACGAGAACAGGCGCGGCTCGATCTCGGGGATCGTGAAGCCCGAAACGGGGCAGGCGAATTTCGACGACAGCAGCATCTGGCGCGGTTTGCCGTCCTTGTCCTTCTCGTCCGCGAACTCGACGATCAAGAGGCCGTCGGCGAGACCGAGCGCGGTCTCGATGGAGTCGGGCAAGCGGTTGCCGATGTCGGCTTTGACCGCGATGCGGTCGACCACGATCTCGATATCGTGCTTGAGCTTCTTGTCGAGCGCGGGCGTCTCGCCGATATCGTAGAACTTGCCGTCCACCTTGGCGCGCTGGAAGCCTTTCTTCTGAAGCTCGGCCAGCTCCTTGCGGTATTCGCCCTTGCGGCCGCGCACGATCGGCGCGAGCAGGAACAGCCGCGTGCCTTCGGGCAGCGCGAGGATCCGGTCCGCCATCTGGCTGACGGTCTGGCTTTCGATCGGCAGGCCAGTCGCGGGCGAATAGGGCACGCCGACGCGCGCGAACAACAGGCGCAGATAGTCGTAGATCTCGGTCACCGTGCCGACCGTCGAGCGCGGGTTGCGCGAGGTCGTCTTCTGCTCGATGGAGATCGCGGGCGACAGGCCCTCGATGTGATCGACGTCGGGCTTCTGCATCAGCTCGAGGAACTGGCGCGCATAGGCCGACAGCGACTCGACATAGCGGCGCTGGCCCTCGGCATAGATCGTGTCGAAGGCGAGCGAGGATTTGCCCGAGCCCGACAGCCCGGTCAGCACCGTCAGCGTGTCGCGCGGGATCTCCACGTCGATGTTCTTGAGGTTGTGCTCGCGGGCGCCGCGGATGGAGATGTTCTTGAGCATGAGTGCGTCAGTTCTTTCGGGGCGTGATGTCGAAGCTCGTCAGGCCGGCCGGATAGGCCGCGCGATAGGTCCAGTCCTGGCGCGCCGCATCGCGATAGACGGCGACGCCGATCCGCATGTGCTGCGGCAGCATGTGCCGCGCCTCCATCCAGATCAGGTGGCGCACGACGCCGTCGACCGTCGCGTCGGGAGCATAGAGATAGAAGTTGACCAAGCCGGAGCCGACGTCGTTGCCGTCGGACTCGTAGCCCATTTGCACGGCGCGGTCGTCGAGCATCGACTGCACGGACATCAGGTCGATGTCCGTCGTCCATTGCACGACGATCTGCGTGGTTTCCGCAAAAGCCGGCGCGGCGAGCAGGCAGAACAGCGATGCGATTCCAAGGCGTTTCAGCATGTCTTTCCGTCAGTCGAAACGCGCAGTGTGGCCAGCCGGGCAGGACCGGGCAACCGCAGGGGCGTCATAAACCGGTTGATGTCCACGCGGGCCGATTGGCCCGGGCGCGGTAAGCCGTAAGTGGGGTCCCAAGGCGCAAAACGCAAGCCTTTCCAGACCAGATTCGTTCTGGATCCGCTTGGAACATACCATGAACATTGGTGGAAGGGAAGGCTAGCGCACGCTCTGCGCGTGGCGGAATACTCCGTCCGGATCGACCGCGGCTTTGACCGTCTTCAGCCGGGCGAGGTTCTGCCGCCAATAGGCGCTCTGCCAGTCGTCGAGATCGAGGTCCGGGTAGTTCACATACGAACCGCCGGACCAGGAGCGCATCGCGGCGTAGAGCCCGCGGATGTCGGCCAGCCGGCGCTCGGCGGCGGAAGGCGCGGTCCAGCTCGTATAGTACTGGATGCAGAACCGCGTGCCGGTGCGATAGGCGAAGGCGGTGGCATCCTCGGCAACGCGTCCGGTCGCGCCGCCATAGGCGTCGCAGATCGCGACCACGCTGGGCGGCAACCCGTCGATCAGCGCGTCGATGCCCGCATCGGGAAGCTTGGCCGCGATGAAGTCCGACTTCGCTTTCGAATAGGACGTCTCGTAGTCCCATCCGCCGGAGAAATGGTTGACCGCGGCGAGAAAGCTCATCGACGCGATCGACAGCGCGGCGTCCGGCGCGGCGACATCGGTCAGCGCGTCCAGCTCGCGCCTGAGCCGCGGCTTGCTGCCCGTCGATTGTCCTGCGATGTGCAGCACGACGCGCCCGTCGCGGCGCTTGGACAGCTTGAAGATGCCGGTGATCTCGTCCGGCGCGTCGGGCGCCCAATCCTGCCAGGCGCGGAACAGCGCCGCGGCCTTCTTCACGTCGAGCGTCCAGCTCGCGCTATAGACCTGGATGCGGCCGATGGGTTCGACGCGGAACTGGAACCGCGTCGCCGCGCCGAAGGTGCCGCCACCGCCGCCGCGGCAGGCCCAGAACAGATCCGCGTTCGTCGTCGCATCGGCATGCACGGGCTTGGCGTTCGCATCGACCAAGTCGATGCCGACGAGCCTGTCGCAAGCCAGCCCGCGCTCGCGCGCGATCAACCCGAAGCCGCCGCCCATCGCGTGGCCGCTGACACCGACGGTGGGACACGAGCCGCCGGGGAAATCCAAACCGTGCGCGGCGACGAACCTGTAGATCGCGCCCAGCGGCGTGCCCGCGCCGACGCTGAGCGTGCTTCCATCCAGCGCGATGGCGTTCATCAGCCGCGTGTCGACGACGACCGATGTGCTTTGCGAGAAGCCCTCGAACGAGTGGCCGCCGCTGCGCAGCGCGAAGGGCAATCGGTTGCTGCGCAGCCAGTCGATCGTCTGTGCCACGCCGCGCTCGGTCCTCGCCATGACGCGCAGGGCAGCCGTCTGCGCCGTGCGCTTGTTGTAGGCGGTTGCGTATTGGGCGAAGCGCGCGTCGTCGGGGCGCACGAACTGGGCATCCGCATCGGCGATGGCGGGCAGCTTCGGCAACTTGGCGCGGGCGCGGCCGAGCACGAAGGGTGTTGCCGCAAGGCCGGCGGAGACGGCGCGTCGGGTGAGCTTCATCGCTTGAAAAGCTAGCGGTTTGGGCTAGAACATAATAGGAACGATCGGTCCACAGGCCCGAGGTGCTGCATCGGTGGCGCGCCCATGAACCGCGGACTAGGGTCGGGTCGGCAAGAAGGAGAGTTTCATGGCGGGCAGCGTCAACAAGGTCATCCTGGTGGGCAATCTGGGGCGCGATCCCGAGGTGCGGCGCATGTCGAGCGGCGACCCGGTCGTGAACCTGTCGGTCGCCACGTCGGAGACCTGGCGCGACAAGTCCTCGGGCGAGCGCAAGGAGAAGACCGAGTGGCACCGGGTGGTGATCTTCAACAAGAACCTGGCCGACGTGGCCGAGAAATACCTGCGCAAGGGCTCCAAGGTCTATGTCGAGGGCAGCCTTCAGACCCGCAAATGGACCGACAAGGACGGCCAGGAGAAGTATTCGACCGAGATCGTGCTGCAGAACTTCCGCGGCGAGCTGACCATGCTCGACGGCAAGGGTGAGGGCGGCGGTGGCGGCGGCGCGCGCATGGGCGCGGGCGAGGCCCCTGCCAGCTTCGACCGCAGCGACATGGACGACGAGATCCCGTTCTAGAGTGTCCGAACGATCGCGTCTGCGCGGCTCATGACGATGTTGGCGACACCCTCCAAAGCGGTGCGGTCGAAGCCGTCCGCGGCGATGGCTCGCGCGGTTTCCTGCGCGTGGGCGGCGGCGAGTTCGGCAATCTCCTTTGCCCGGCGGCGCAGGAAGGGAACGCCCAGCTCTATTGCGCGCGCAAATTTTTCCCATGTCCTGGGCGTGAAATCTTTCAGCTCTGCCGCCTCGCCGAGCTTCATCGCGAGCTTGGTAGAGATGCCGGGAATCGCTGCGGTGCACATCAGATCGTAGAGCGGCGCCAGCGCCACGGTGTCGGACCTGTACAACAGGCTGAAATTCTTGCCGTGCGCGTCGGCATTGCCGAGGACGAGGTTGAACAGCGCGGCGTCGAGCAGCTTGAGCACCTCGACCGCTGGGCGCGTGGCGACGTTGCGCAGAAGCGCGAAGCTCGTCTTGAAGGTGGGGCCGCCTTCGGCCGCGTATTTGCGCTCCGGCGCGATGCCCAGCGCCTGGCAGAAATCCTCCTGGTGCACGCGGTGAACTCTGCCTTGCGCGTCTGTCCTGCGGTCGTAACGCGAGACGAGGAGATAGGGCCGGTCCCTCACCGTGCGCAGCCGCGCTTCGGCGACATCGAGCTTGCAGGCCGCGGCCAGCTGCATCGCGAAGGCTTCGTTCTCGGTCGTGGCCGGGAAGCGCCGGATGGGCGGCTTCAGGATATGCGTGGTGGGCTGACCGGGCGCAGGCAGCGCAACGCGCCCTTCGACCAGCACGACGGGAAGCTTTGCCTGCGCGCCGGCGAGCGAAAGGCGCAAACCCTTGCGGCCTGCAAGCAACGGACGTTCGGGCAGCTTGTCGACAATGTCGGCCAGTGCGTCGTCGCCAAGCGGCTGCATCGTCGATCTGCCGTCATAGGAGGGCGGCGTTTCGCCATCCGGCCAGAGGGTCAGCGCGCCCGCGACGTCGCCGCCGAGCTTGTCGAGAAGCGCGAAGTCGTTCTTTTCCGAAACACCCAGCGCGCGAGCGGCGCCCTCGCGCATCGCTTCTTCCGGCAACAGACCGGCGAAGAAGGGACGAGCTTCGCGGCGGCCGAACGGTTCCGGACGCTTCGGCAGAGATTGCGACATGCTCCGCGCTTTCTCGTCGGCGATCCAAGCTGCGTCATAGACGAAGCCCATGTCGCCATGCTCGTCCATCGTCAAACGTCCCGCGATCCGGCCATCCCACCGCACGCCCAGCGCGGCTTTCATGGCCGGCCCCCGAGCGAGAGGGGGAGTCCCAGCGCCTTCAGCACGTCGAGCGTTTTGCCCAGTTGCGCCGTCGGCTTGCCGGCCTCCAGGTCGATCACGAAGCGCACGCCCACATTGGCGGCGGCGGCGAGCTGGTCCTGACGCAGACCTTGGCGCCGGCGGGCCTCCCTGATTGCAGATCCGAACTCTCGTGGGGTCATGGAATCTTCCCGATCGGGAATATTCGCAGTTTGTATGGCTGTTGTCGAGTGGAATCTTCCCGATCGGGAATATTCGGCCGGCTTTCGCCCTAAGTCGACGAATTCTTCCCGATCGGGAAGATTGCGGCGAAACCGCACGGCACCCCGACTTCCTGGCCGAATCGACCGGCAAATGCTAGGAAAAGGGCATGATTTTCGGCCCGAATCCCTGCCCCGCTAGGACCCTTATTTGAGCGACGAGGGACATCCCGCCCCGCCCTCCGGCGGCAGCATCAGCGGCATCGCGATCGAGGACGAGCTCAAGCGCTCCTATCTCGACTACGCGATGAGCGTGATCGTCAGCCGCGCGCTTCCCGACGCGCGCGACGGGCTCAAGCCCGTGCATCGCCGCATTCTCTATTCGATGCACGAGAACGGCCGCGACTGGAACAAGCCCTATCGCAAGTCCGCCGTCATCGTCGGCGACGTGATGGGCAAGTATCACCCGCATGGCGACCAGTCGATCTACGACGCGCTGGTGCGCATGGCGCAGGACTTCTCGATGCGCGCGCCGCTGGTCGACGGCCAGGGCAACTTCGGCTCGGTCGACGGCGACGAGCCGGCGGCGATGCGCTACACCGAAGTGCGCCGCGCCAAGATCGCGCATGAGCTGACCGAGGATATCGACAAGGACACGGTCGAGTTCCAGGACAATTACGACGGTTCCGAGAAGGAGCCCATCGTCCTTCCGGCGCGCTATCCCAACTTGCTCGTCAACGGCTCGAGCGGCATCGCGGTCGGCATGGCGACCAACGTGCCGCCGCACAATCTGGGGGAGGTGATCGATGCGTGCCTGGCTTATATCGACGATCCGTCGATCAACCTCGAGGCGCTGACCGAAATCGTGCCGGGACCGGACTTCCCGACCGGCGCCATGATCATCGGCAAGCAGGCGGCGCGCGGAGCGCTCGCCCGCGGCCGCGGCTCGATCCTGATGCGCGCGCGTTGCCACATCGAGGAGATCCGGAAAGATCGCGAGGCGATCATCGTCACCGAGCTGCCCTATCAGGTGAACAAGGCGCGGCTGCAGGAGAAGATCGGCGAGATGGTGCGCGACAAGCGCATCGAAGGCATCTCCGGCATCCATGACGAGACCAACCGCCACGGCATGCGCGTGGTGATCGAGCTCAAGCGCGACGCCTCATCCGAAGTCGTGCTCAACCAGCTCTATCGCTATTCCGAGCTGCAGACGACCTTCGGCGTCAACATGCTGGCGCTGAACAACGGCCGTCCCATGCTGATGAGCCTGAAGGACATAATCGCGTCCTTCGTGTTCTTCCGCGAGGACGTGATCACGCGGCGCACGCGCTTCGATCTCGCCAAGGCGCGAGACCGCGGCCACATCCTGGTCGGTCTCGCCGTCGCCGTCGCCAATATCGACGAGGTCATCGCGCTGATCCGCGCGGCACCAGACGCGGCAACGGCGCGCGAGCAGTTGATGGCACGCGACTGGCCGGCACGCGACGTGGGCCCTCTGATCGCCCTGATCGCCGATCCGCGCCATGCCATGACCGAGGCCGGCACCATCCGCATGTCGGAAGAGCAGGCCAAAGCCATCCTCGACATCCGCCTGCAGCGCCTGACCGCGCTCGGCCGCGACGAGATCGCGGACGAGGGAGCCAAGCTCGGCGAGGCGATCCGCGACTACCTCGAGATCCTGCGTTCGCGCCCACGCGTGCTGCAGATCATCCGCGAGGAGCTCGGCAAGATCAAAGACGAGTTCGC
>JAFBAL010000058.1 GCA_019247845.1 Alphaproteobacteria bacterium
TACGTGAAGGACGGCTTCGCCGCCGCCAAGCGCGAGGACGAGAAGCTCTGCCCCGGCATGCAGGCCGAGATCCTCTCCGCCATCGCCGACGTGACCGAGCGCGTCTCGAACGCGGCCAAGGGCAAGACCGGCCAGGACTTCGTCAAGGCGCGCGACGCCGAGATCGCCGCGGTCGAGAAGGAAGGCTGCGCCGGCAAGGAGCAGGCCTATCGCTGCCAGGTGATCACGCTCTATCAGGGCGGCCAGTACAAGCTTTACACCTACCGCAAATATTCCGACGTGCGGCTGGTCTTCGCGCCCGAGCAGCAGATGGCGTTCTTCGGCGGCGATCCGGACAACTTCAACTTCCCGCGCTACGACCTCGATTGCTCCTTCGTGCGGCTCTACGAGAACGGCAAGCCCGCCGCGACGCCGTCCTATCTGAAATGGCGCAGCGACGCGCCGAAGGACGGCGAGCCGGTATTCATCGCCGGCAATCCGGGCTCGACCCAGCGTCTGCTGACCGCCGAGCAGCTCGAGACCATCCGCGACGTGGCGCTTCCCGACACGCTGCTGCTGCTGGCCGAGCTGCGCGGCCGCCTCATCCGCTTCGGCGAGGAGAGTCCGGAGCACGCGCGCATCGCCAACGAGGACCTGTTCGGCGTCGAGAACAGCTACAAGGCGTTCCACGGCCAGGAAGAGGCGCTGGTCGACCCGACCTTGATCGCCACCAAGCGCAGGTTCGACACCGACCTGCGCGCCAAGGTGATGAAGGACAAGAAGCTCTCGGCCGAGATCGGCGATCCGTGGACCGACACCGCGAAGGTCCAGGCCGACCGCCGCGCGCTCTATCAGCCCTATACCTACATGGAATCGCGCGCCGGCCTGTTCTCCAGCCTGTTCGGCTACGGCCGCGCCATCGTGCGCGCGGCGGAAGAGCGCGCCAAGCCCAACGGCGAGCGCCTGCCCGAAGACACCGACAGCCGGCTGGCGCTGCTCGAGAAGCGCGTCACCGATGCCGAGCCGGTCTATCCCGAGCTCGAAGCCGCGGTGCTCGAATTCTGGCTGACCAAGCTGCGCGAGCATCTGACGGCCGACGGCGCCGGCACCAAGATATTCCTTGGCAAGGATTCGCCGGAAACGCTGGCCACGCGGCTGTCCAAGTCCAAGCTCGCCGACGTCGACTATCGCAAGAAGCTGTGGGACGGCGGGCTCGCGGCGGTGCAGGCGAGCGACGATCCGATGATCAAGTTCGTGCTCGCCACCGACGCCGCCTCGCGCGGCGTGCGCAAGGAGTACGAGACGCGCGTCACCGGACCCAGCGACCGCGCCGCGGAGAAGATCGCCAAGGCGCGCTTCGCCGTCTACGGCACCGGCACCTATCCCGACGCGACGTTCTCGCTGCGCCTGACCTACGGCAAGGTCGAGGGCTGGAGCGAGAACGGCACGCCCGTGCCGCCCTTCACCTATTACAGGGGGCTGTGGGAGCGTGCGACGGGGCAGGATCCCTTCGCGCTCGCGCCGCGCTGGGTGAACGCGCAGGCCAAGGTCGATCCGGGCACGGTGTTCGACTTCACCACCGACAACGACATCATCGGGGGCAATTCCGGCTCGCCGGCGATCGACGCCAAGGCACAGGTGATCGGCGCGGTCTTCGACGGCAACATCCACAGCCTGGGCGGTGCCTTCGGCTTCGACGACACCCAGAACCGCTCCGTCGTGGTCTCGACCGCCGCCATCGGAGAGGCGCTGGACAAGGTCTATGGAGAGCGTGCTCTGGCCGCGGAGCTGAGGGGCCAGTAGGGTCTCGCGAAGGCAAGATGGACATCGCCCGCCGATCGCGCCTCGCCTGCCTCGCCGTCGCGATGCTTTTGGCGTTCGCCGGCGGCGACGCGCACAAGGCGCCCGTCCATCATGCCCATGGGCATGCGGCTGCGGCCAGGCACAAGCCGCCGGCACCGCCGGCACCGTCGGACGAGCCCGGCGTGCTGCGCGCGACCCTGCCCAACGGCTTGCGCGTCATCCTGGTGCGCAACACCCTGGCGCCGGTCGTCTCCACGGCGGTGAACTATCTGGCCGGCGGCGACGACACGCCGGACGGCTTTCCCGGCACCGCGCATGCGCAGGAGCACATGATGTTCCGCGGCAGCCCGGGACTCACCGCCGATCAGCTCGCCAATATCGGCAGCGTCATGGGCGGCAACTTCAACGCCAATACGCGCGAAAGCCTGACCCAGTATCTCTTCACCGTGCCGGCCGAGGACCTCGACATCGCTTTGCACATCGAGGCGGTCCGCATGCAGGGCGTGCTCAACACCAAGGAGGACTGGGAGAAGGAGCGCGGCGCCATCGAGCAGGAAGTGGCGCAGGACCTTTCCAGCCCCTCCTATCGCCTCTATCAGGAGCTGCGCTCCCGCCTGTTCAAGGGCACGCCGTACGAGCACGTGGCGCTCGGCACGCGGCCGAGCTTCGACGCCACCACCGCCGACCAGCTCAAGGCCTTTTACGACGCGTGGTACGCGCCCAACAACGCCATCCTGGTCATCGCCGGCAATCTCGATCTACAGGCGACGATGGACAAGGTCAGGGCGTTGTTCGGGCCGATCAAGCCGAAGAAGCTTCCCGCGCGCCGGACCTTCAAGTTCGCAGGCCCGCAGGCCTCGTCCTTCACGCTCGACACCGACCGCTCCGGCGCGACGTCGGTGCTGGCGATGCGTTGGCCGGGGCTCGAGAACCCCGACTTCCCGGCGCTCGAGGTGCTGGCCGACGTGCTGGGCAGCCATCGCTTCGATCTCTACGGGTTGGTGCCGCAGGGCAAGGCGCTGGACGCCGACTTCTCGCTCGATCCGCTTCCCAAGGCTTCGCTGGCCTACGCCACCGTGTCGTTCCCCGCCGGCGGCGATCCCAAGGCGATCGAGGCCGAGACGCGCGCCATCCTGGCGCGTGTCGCCAGGGACGGCGTGCCGGCCGAGCTCGTCGAGGCGGCCAAGCTGCAGGAGCAGCGCGCCACCGAGTTCCAGAAGAACGGCATCGAGGACATCGCCGCGGTGTGGTCGGACGCGGTCGCGCTCTATGGCTTGCATTCGCCCAACGACGACTATGCGCGCATCTCCAAGGTGACGGTCGAGGAGGTCAACCGCGTGGCGCGGAAATATCTCGACCTCGACCATGCCGTCTCGGCGGTGATGATCCCGCAAGGTTCCGGCAGCCCGGTCGCCTCCAAGGCAACCTTCGGCGGCCAGGAGAAGTTCGGCACCGGCGAGAGCAAGCCGACCGAGCTGCCGGATTGGGCGCAGGCGGCGCTGGGCCGTCTCGAGGTGCCGCCCTCGACCCTCAGCCCGGTGGTGAGCACGCTTCCCAACGGCATTACCCTGATCGTGCAGCCCGAGGACGTCAGCCAGACGGTCAGCGTCTACGGCCATATCCGCAACCGCCCCGAGACCGAGGCGCCGCCCGGCAAGGAGGGCGTGTCGCTGGTGCTCGACCAGCTGTTCTCCTACGGCAGCGAAAGTCTCGACCGTCTCGCCTTCCAGAAGGCGCTCGACGACATCGGCGCGAGCGAGAGCGCGGGCACCGAGTTCGCCGTGCACGTCCTGGCGCCGGATTTCGATCGCGGCGTGCAGCTGCTCGCCGACAACCAGCTGCATCCGGCGCTGCCGGAAAAGGCGATGCGCACGATCCAGAGCCAGCTCGTGCGCCTCATCGCTTCGCGCAACATCAGCCCGTCCTATCTCGCGTCGCGCTCGATCCGCACCGGACTCTATCCGGCGAACGATCCGTCGCTGCGCGATGCGATGCCGGACACGATCGGAAGCCTCGGCCGCACGGACCTGCTCGACTATTACCGGAAAGTCTTCCGTCCCGACCTCACCATCATCGTGGTGATCGGCAAGATCTCGCCTGCCGAGGCGCGCGGCACGATCGAGAAATATTTCGGGGACTGGAAGGCCACGGGCCCCAAGCCGGAGGTCGACCTGCCCCTGGCGGCGCTCAACCTGCCCAACTCCATCGCCGTGCCGGACCAGAGCCGCGTGCAGGACAGCGTCGTGCTGGCGCAGAACTTCTGGCTCAACCGCGCGCATCCGGACTTCTACGCGCTCCAGCTCGGCAATTCGGTGCTGGGCGGCGGGTTCTATTCGGCCAGGCTCAGCATCGATCTGCGCAAGGATGCGGGCCTCGTCTATTCGGTCGGGTCGCAGCTGCAGGTCGGCCGCACGCGCGGGAACTATTACGTGCAATATGCCTCCGACCCGCAGAACGTCGGCCGCGCCCAGGCCATCGTCGTGCGCGACATCAAGGCGATGCAGACGACGCCGGTGCCCGACGACGAGCTGGCGTTGTCGAAGATGCTGATCCTTCGCCAGATACCGCTGAGCGAGGCCAGCATCCCCGATATCGCGCGCGGCATGATCAACCGCGCCGAGCTCGACCTGCCGCTCGACGAGCCGTGGCGCGCGGCGCGCCGCATCATCGATCTCAAGCCCGCCGACGTGCAGGCGGCGTTCAAGAAATGGATGCGGCCGAACGATTTCGTGCGCGTGACCCAGGGCCCGACGCCGCAATAGGCGACGGCACAAGTTGCGTTCTGACGCAACCGGCAAGGTGTCGTTCCCTCAGATCGCTCGCGGTGCAAGCGCTCTTCGCCGGGAATGACACCGCGCCGGCATCTAGGCCGCGTCGACCAGCACCAGCTCGCTGTCTTCGAGCGCCTTGATCGTGAGCGCCGTCTCGCCGGTGATGGCCGCGCCGTCGCGGGCGTCCAGCTTGACGCCGTTGACCTCGATCGCGCCCGTCGCCGGCACCAGGTAGAGGTGTCGCGTCGCGCCGGCCGGATAGCTGGCGCTCTCGCCCGCCTTCAAGGTCGCGCCCACGACGCGCGCGTCGGTGCGGATGGGAAGCGCGCCGTCGTCGCCCGGAAAGCCGCTCGCCAGGGTGACGAACTGGCCGGACCGGTCCGCCTTGGGGAAGGGCTTGGCGCCCCAGGACGGCTCGCCGCCGCTCCGGGTCGGCATGATCCAGATCTGGAACAGCGTCGTGGTCTCGGGCTCGAGGTTGTATTCCGCGTGGCGAATGCCCGCGCCCGCGCTCATCACCTGGACGTCGCCCGCCTCGGTACGGCCCTTGTTCCCCAAGCTGTCCTGATGGGTGATCGCGCCTTTGCGCACATAGGTCACGATCTCCATGTCGGCATGGGGATGCGGCGGGAAGCCCGTATTGGGAGCGATCTCGTCGTCGTTCCAGACCCTGATGGCGCCCCAGCCCATCTTCTTAGGGTCGTAATATTCGGCGAAGGAGAAATGGTGACGCGCCTTCAGCCAACCATGGTCGGCGCCTCCGAGCCCGGAAAACGGCCTGATTTCGATCATTTGAGTCACTCTCACAGAGATGTCGCGAGACTCAAAGATAGGTCGAAAAATAAAATTTCAAACGGGCGCCGGCGCAGAGGGGCAGCGGCGAGGCGGAAGCGCGCGCCGGCGGCTAGGGCATCACGCTCTGGCGCCGCGCCGCCACGGGTTCGGCTTGAGGGATCATGTAGTCGCGGGTCAGCGGCAGCGTGTCCACGCGCTTGGCCAGCTGGATCTGGAACACCATCAGGCCCTGGTTGCGGAAGCCCATCTCGGCACCGGCCAGATAGAACTCCCACATCCGGCAGAAGCGCGCATCGTGCAACCGCTCGGCGCGCTCCCAATTGGCCATGAAGCGCCGGCGCCATTCGGCCAGCGTATGCGCATAGTGCAGGCGCAGGATCTCGACGTCGGTGACGATAAGGCCGTTCCTCTCGATCGCCGGCATGACCTCGCTCAAGGCCGGCGTGTAGCCGCCGGGGAAGATGTATTTGGCGATCCAGGGATTGGTCACGCCCGGCCCGTCGCTGCGCCCGATGGCGTGGATCAGCGCCGCGCCGTCGTCGCTCAGCATGCGCGACACGTGACGGAAATATTCGTCGTAATGGGCGACGCCCACATGCTCGAGCATGCCGACCGAGACGATGCGCTCGAACGGGCCTTGCGTGTTGCGGTAGTCCTCGAGGCGGAAGCGCACGCGGTCGGAAAGGCCCTGGCGGCGCGCGCGGTCCTGCGCGATCTTCAATTGCTCCTGGCTCAAGGTCACGCCGGTCACGTCGACGTTCTCGGTCTTGGCGATGTGCAGGCCGAGCCCGCCCCAGCCGCAGCCGATGTCGAGCACGCGCTGGTTCGGCTTCAGGTCGAGCTTGGCGGTGATGCGGCGGCGCTTGTTGAGCTGGGCGGTGTCCAGGCTGTCGCCAGGCGTCTCGAAGAAGGCGCAGGAATACTGCTTGTCGGAATCGAGGAACAGGTCGTAGAGCCCGCCTTCGAGATCGTAGTGATGGGCGACGTTCCTGCGCGCGCGCTTCTGCGTGTTGCGCTGCATCAGCCTGCGTATGAGCAACCGCGCCTTGTTGATCCAATGCCAATGGCCCCCGCCGAATCCCATGCCGAGATTGCCGGTGAGAAGATCGAGCACCTGGGCGATGTCGCCGCCCTCGACCGTCAGCGTGCCGTTCATATAAGCCTCGCCCAGCGCCAGCTGCGGGTTGAGCAGCAGCGCGCGCTCGGTCCTGGCGTCGCGAAGGCGGATGGTGACCGGCGGCCGCTCGGCCTCGCCGATCGAATGGCTGCGGCCCTTGCGGTCGATCAGGATCAGGTGGCCCTTGCGGACGATCTTCTTCAGCAACGACGATAACAAATGCATGGCGACCGATCCGCGCTCCCGCATTTGTCAAACGCAGGAGCGCAGCGGTGGTGCCATTACGGGATCGACATTTCAGGGCTCGCCGAAACCCTCGCCGTCCAAAGCCTTCTCTGCGTGGCGCTTGGTCTGGCCGCGCATCTGGTCCTTCTCGTCGCCGAGCTGGCGCAGCGCGCGCTTGAAGGCGTCGTTGATGGCGGCGTCGAGGTCGGTCAGGCGCTCGTCGTCGGGGGTGTGGCCGACGTTGATCTCGCGTCCGGCGGGAAGCGCGATACGCACGCTGACGTCGAACGGATCGCCGCTCTGGTGATGGCCGTTCGGCGCGCGCACGACGACGCGTGCGGCGGTCGCGCGTCCGAAACGCTTCTCGATCTTCGAAAGGTTCTTCTCCACCACGTCGCGGACGTGCTCGGTGGACTTGATGCCGTGAATTTCCAATTGCAGGGGGGATTCCATCAGTCGGTACCTCTTTGCTGATACAGACGTATTTGCTGATACAGACGTATGCATTCTAGACCCAAGAACAACGCATGAAATGACAAAAATTCCCGCGCATTTCGCAGGGTCCAAGGTTAAGCTCGGATGCATGTGGGATCTGGCGCTTGTCGACTGCAATGCCGCGACCATGGTGGGCGGCTACGGCATCCTGCGCGACGCCGTCATCGGCATCGCGGACGGACGCATCGCCTTTGTGGGCGCGCGCGACGGTCTCGAGCCCGCGCGCGAGACCCGGCATTTGCATGGCGCCTGGGTGACGCCGGGGCTCATCGATTGCCACACGCACCTGGTGTTCGGCGGCCAGCGCGCCGGCGAATGGGAGATGCGCCGCCAGGGGAAATCCTACGAGGACATCGCGCGTGCCGGCGGCGGCATCCTCTCCACCGTGCGCGCGACCCGCGCCGCCAGCGAGGACGAGCTCGTCGCAAGCGCGATGCGTCGCGTCGCCGCGATGGCGCGCCAGGGCGTGACGACGGTCGAGGTGAAATCCGGCTACGGCCTCGATCTCGCGACCGAAGAGAAGATGCTGCGCGCGGCCGGGCGGCTCGAATGCGTGCCTGGGGGCGTACGCGTGTCGCGGACGTTCCTGGGCGCGCATGCGCTGCCACCCGAGTTCAAGGACGATCGTGAAGGCTATGTCGACCTCGTCTGCAACGCGATGATCCCCAAGCTCGCGCCGCTCGCCGACGCAGTCGACGCGTTCTGCGAGTCCATCGCCTTCACGCCGGAAGAGACCGAGCGCGTCTTCGCCGCGGCGCGCGCGCACGGCTTGCGGGTCAAGCTGCATGCCGAGCAGTTGACGGACCAGGGCGGCGCGGCGCTCGCGGCGCGCTTTCTCGCGCTTTCGGCCGATCACTTGGAGCATCTGAGCGAAGACGGCATCGCGGCAATGGCGAAAGCGGGCACCGTTGCCGTGCTTTTGCCCATCGCGTTCTATTTCCTGCGCGAGACCAGGAAGCCGCCGGTCGCGGCCTTGCGCGCGGCGGGCATACCTGTCGCCATCGCCACCGACTGCAACCCGGGCACGTCGCCCGCGGCCTCGCCGCTGATGGCGCTGAACATGGCCTGCACCTTGTTCGACCTGACGCCGGAGGAGGCTCTGCTGGGCATGACGGCCCATGCAGCTTATGCCTTGGGGCTGGAGGACGAGACCGGCACGCTGGAAGTCGGGAAATCCGCCGATCTGGCGATCTGGGATATTTCCGAAATCGCCGAACTCGCCTATTGGATCGGCGCAGATTTGCTCAAGTCACGCATTTTCCAGGGACGCTCCCTATGACCGCCATGAAGAACGACCGCATCGTCCGCAGTCCCCGCGGGCCGGACATGACCTGCCGCAACTGGGGTGCGGAAGCGGCGATGCGCATGCTGATGAACAACCTCGATCCCGAGGTCGCCGAGAGGCCTCAGGACCTCGTCGTCTATGGCGGCATCGGCCGGGCCGCGCGCAACTGGAGCGCCTTCGACCGGATCGTCGAGAGCTTGCGCAAGCTCGACGCCGATCAGACCCTGCTGGTGCAATCCGGCAAGCCCGTCGGCGTGTTCCGCACCCATGAGGGCGCGCCCCGCGTGCTCATCGCCAATTCCAACCTGGTGCCGAAATGGGCCGATTGGGCGCATTTCAACGAGCTCGATAAGAAGGGCTTGATGATGTACGGCCAGATGACGGCCGGCTCGTGGATCTATATCGGCAGCCAGGGCATCGTTCAGGGCACCTACGAGACCTTCGCCGAGATGGGGCGCCAGCATTTCGGCGGCGACCTTTCGGGCAAATGGATCTTGACCGCGGGGCTCGGCGGCATGGGCGGCGCGCAGCCGCTGGCCGCGACCATGGCCGGCGCTTCGATGCTCGCCATCGAATGCCAGCCCTCGCGCATCGAGAAGCGGCTGGAGACGCGCTACCTCGACAAGGGGGTCAGCGATCTCGACGAGGCGCTGTCGCTGGTGATGAACGCCAAGGCGCCGGTCTCGGTCGGCCTCGTCGGCAACGCGGCGGAGATCCTGCCCGAGCTCGTGCGCCGCGGCATCCGTCCCGACGCGGTGACCGACCAGACCAGCGCGCACGATCCCGCCAACGGCTATCTGCCAGAGGGCTGGACGCTTGCGCAGTGGGAAGAGAAGCGCGTCGGCGATCCGGCCGCGGTCGCCGCGGCCGCGCGCAAATCCATCGCCAAACATGTCCGCGCGATGCTCGACTTCGCCAGGATGGGCATTCCGGTCGTCGACTACGGCAACAACATCCGCCAGGTCGCCAAGGACGAGGGCGTGGAGAACGCGTTCGACTTCCCGGGCTTCGTGCCGGCCTATATCCGGCCGCTGTTCTGCCGCGGCATCGGCCCGTTCCGCTGGGCGGCGCTCTCGGGCGATCCGGAAGACATCTACAAGACCGACGCGGCGATGAAGCGCCTGTTCCCCGACAACAAGCACCTTCACCGCTGGCTCGACATGGCCAGGGAGCGCATCGCGTTCCAGGGCCTGCCGGCGCGCATCTGCTGGATCGGGCTCGGCGACCGCGACCGCGCGGGGCAGATGTTCAACGACATGGTGGCGAGCGGCGAAGTCTCGGCGCCGATCGTCATCGGCCGCGATCATCTCGACTCGGGGTCGGTCGCCAGCCCCAACCGCGAGACCGAATCCATGCGCGACGGCTCGGACGCTGTCTCCGACTGGCCGATGCTGAACGCGCTGCTCAACACCGCCTCGGGCGCGACCTGGGTGTCGCTGCATCACGGCGGCGGCGTCGGCATGGGCTATTCGCAGCATGCCGGCGTGGTGATCGTCGCCGACGGCACCACCGAGGCGCGCGAGAAGCTCGGCCGCGTGTTGTGGAACGACCCGGCGACCGGGGTGATGCGCCACGCCGATGCCGGCTACGACATCGCGCTGGATGCGGCGCGCGAGCATCATCTGAACCTGCCGGGGATCCTCACGTGAACGAGACGCTGTCACTCGGCTCCCTGCGCGCGGTTTACGGCGCCGCGATGCCCTTCGCCATCTCGGATGCAGCGCTTGGCCATGTCGACGTCGGTGCCAAGGCCATCGCCGACATCGTCTCGCGGGGCGAGACCGTCTATGGCGTCAACACCGGCTTCGGGCTGCTCGCCAACAAGTCCATCGACAAAGGCGATCTCGACGCGCTGCAGCGCAACCTCGTGCTCAGCCATGCCTGCGGCGTCGGGCCCTTGCTCGACGACGACGTGGTGCGGCTGATCCTGGTCTTGAAGGCCGCGTCGCTGTCGCGCGGCGCGTCGGGCGTGAAGCGCGAGACGGTGCTGGCGCTGCAGCGGCTGGTCGAGGCGCAGGTCTATCCCTGCATCCCGTCGAAAGGCTCTGTCGGCGCGTCTGGCGACCTGGCGCCGCTCGCCCATATGGCCGCGGTCCTGATCGGCGTCGGGGAGGCGCGGGTGCGCGGCGAGATCGTTCCGGCGGCGGCGGCGCTCGAGCGCGCCGGCTTGAAGCCGCTCGCGCTGGGTCCGAAAGAAGGCCTGGCGCTGCTCAACGGCACGCAGGTATCGACCGCGCTGGGCCTTGCCGGCTTGTTCGAGATCGAGAAGGTCTTCGCCGCTGCGCTGGTCGCGGGCGCAATGTCGACGGATGCGCTCAAGGGCTCCGACACGCCGTTCGACGCGCGCATTCATGCTCTGCGCGGCCAGCCCGGGCAGATCGACGTCGCGGCAAGGCTGCGCGGGCTGATGGCGGGCAGCGCGATCCGCGAATCCCATCGCGCGCCGGGCAGCGACGACCGCGTGCAGGACCCGTACTCGTTCCGCTGCCAGCCGCAGGTGATGGGGGCTGCGCTCGACGTCATCCGCGCCGCGGCCCGCACGCTCGAGATCGAAGCGTCGGGCGTCACCGACAACCCGCTGGTGCTGGACGACGGCTCGGTGGTCTCGGGCGGCAACTTCCATGCCGAGCCGGTGGCCTTCGCGGCCGACCAACTGGCGATGGCCACCTGCGAGATCGGCAATATCTCCGAACGGCGCACCGCGATCCTGGTCGATCCCAAGATGAGCGGGCTGCCGGCTTTCCTGGTGAAGGAGTCGGGTCTCAATTCCGGCTTCATGATCGCGCAGGTGACGGCGGCCGCGCTGGTGGCCGAGAACCGCATGCTTTCCCACCCCGCCTCCGTCGACACCGTGCCGACCAGCGCGAACCAGGAAGATCACGTCTCGATGGCGACCCATGGCGCGCGGCGTCTTGCCGACATGGCGCAGAATGCCGCCACGGTCGTAGCCATCGAGCTGCTCGCCGCGACCCAGGGCCTCGACTTCCGTCACCCGCTGAAGAGCTCCGAGCCGCTCGAGGATGCCGCGCGCGGCATCCGCGCGCTGGTCGGGCCTTACGACCGCGACCGCTATTTCGCGCCCGACATCGCGGCGATCTCGAACCATGTGCGTGCCGGCGCGTTCCGCAAACATGTTCCGGAGCTGATATGAGCAATCCCGTGCCTGAAAAGAAGAAGCCGCATTGGGCGCTGCCCCACGTCGTCGCGGTCGTCATCGCCATCGTCGCCTATTACGTCGTCTTCCGTTACACGGGCGACGCCGACGTGCTCTATACGATCGCCATCGCGGTCGCGATGGGCGGGGCTGCGTGGCTCGCGGCCTGGGGCTATTTCTTCCGCGGCAGGTAGCCGAATTCCTTGGCGTAGGTCTTCGTCGCCGCCTGGATCTGCTTCTGCTGGGCCGCGGTGAGCACGGTCTTGTACTTGCCGATGCGCCCGTCGCCGACGTGGCCGGGATGCCACTGGGTGGTGAGGTCGAAGGCATCGGGATCGCGCTTGCGGCCGTGGAGCTTCTTGATCGTCTGCTTCACCGCTTCCTTGCCGTGGGCGCGGAAGATGCGCCTGGCGGCCGCGGCACCGATGGTGACACCCAGGTGCCGCGCCACGCGCGCGACGGTCTTCTCGTCGTCGGTGAACC
This sequence comes from Alphaproteobacteria bacterium, assembly GCA_019247845.1. Classification (GTDB taxonomy): domain Bacteria; phylum Pseudomonadota; class Alphaproteobacteria; order Micropepsales; family Micropepsaceae; genus Rhizomicrobium. The sequence continues at coordinate 12,108 of JAFBAL010000058.1, forward strand.
CGTCCTCGTAGCGCAGGGTCAGCGTCTTGCGCGACGAGCGCTTGAGCGCCACCAGCCGCTCGCTCTCGACGGTGACGTCGCGCAGCGCCGATTCGAAGGAATGGCCGAAGCGCTGCATCAGCGAGGCGACGGAGTCGCGCGGCTCGCGCACGCTGACCAGCATCTCGCCGCGGGTGAAGCGGTTCAGGAACAGCACCGCCTCGGACGGCTCGTGGCTCTTCAGAACAAGCATGCGCGACTGCCACGAACCCGGCGGGAACATGCGGAAATTGTCGGCATAGAAGGCGCCGATCTTGGCGCCCTTGAAAGCCTCTTTCAGGACCGAGATGGCGACGTTATACAGCCAGGTGGAGCCGCTGCTCTTCAGCCCCACGCAGAGCACGACGCGGGGCGGAGGGGCGGACAGGGGCTTCTTCAAAGGTTGGTTCCTGTGAGCGACGAGATTTTGGCCGGCGAGATCGAGGCCTTGGCGCGCCAGATCGTGCGGCGCTTCGATTCCGATCGCGCTGGCGCCTTGGTCCAGTTCAAGGAAATCCTGGCGCGAAAGGCGCCGGCAAACAAGGGACTCGCGGGCAAGCTCCTGCAGCAGCTCAACCGGACCGAGCGCTTCGACGTCGTGGCGGCGCTGGGCGCCACCGTGACGCTCGATGCCAAGACGCACGAGCAGGTCGTGACCGAGATCGCGCGCGCTCTGGCAAAAAGCGATCGCCTCGACGAGGCGGAGGCGCTGCTCGCGCGCGCCGCGCCGGTGCGGGCGTTCGACTACAACTTCCAGCTCGCCGCCGGCCGCGTGCTCACCGAAGCGCGCCGCCATGCCAAGGCCGAGCCCTATCTCGAGCAGGCCTTCGTCGCCAAGCCGACGCAGCAGGCGGCGGAGCGGCTGTTTTCGGCGCGGCTGGCGCAGCAGCGCTACGAGCCGGCGGCGGAAGCGATGGCGCGCATCCTGCGCACCGGCTCCTACCGCGCGGCGCTGGCCAAGGATTTCGCCTTCCTGCTCGAGCACCTGGACGCCGGCAGACTCGATCCCGATCTCGCCTTCACGCTGGCCTCGCTGCCCGGCTCCGACGACGCCATCGGCGCGGCTTTGATGCCGCATCTGATCGCGGCGGACATGATAGACAGCGTGCTGCTGGTGGTGGAGCGCGACATGGCCGCCTTCGGCCATTGGGACGCGGACGTGCTGATCGCGCTGGTCGACTATCTCGCCGCGCGCCGCCGCATCGACCAGCTGCTCAGCATCCAGGAGCAGTATGACGGCCGCTCCGATACGGTGAGGCAGCGCATCGCGCGCGTGCTCGATGCGCTGCCCATCGAACAGCGCATGCTGTATCTGACGCCCGAGATCGCGGCGAAGGAATACGTCGCGCTCGCGCAGCGCTTCGCCAAGACCGGCGATGCGGAGACCGGCCTTCGGATGCTGACGCTGGTTCCCAAGCTGGTCGGAAAGAACGAGGCGGGCGCGTTCTACACACGCGAGAAGTCGCGCCTGTCGCGGCTCGCGGCGCATGTCGTCCACACGCTCGACGGCCGCGCCGATGCGATCGAGGCACTGATCGCGCTGATCCTGCATGTCGTGGAGCCGCCGGTCGCGGAGTTCTTCTCGGGTCCCGATTTCACCGAGGTCGTCGACGCGATCCTGGCCGCGCGCCGCCTGTCCGAGGGGCCGGACGGCAGCCGCGACGCGCTGCTGCGCGACCGCTATTTCCCGTTCTTCCTCGAGCGCCGCACCGGGCTCGAGCCCGGCGCGCTCTCGAACGACATCCAGTTCACCGAATGCGTCTTCGACTATTTCCATTTCACCACGCAGTCGCGCCATGCCGTCAGCGTGCCGGTGGGCGAGGTGATGCGCGAGCGCATGGCGCGGCCCGCGATGGCGATCGAAGGCGGGCGCACGCTCGACCTGCTCACCAACTGGGGCTTCATGCAGGGCCGGCCGCGCTTCACGCTGGCGCCGCCCGGCGATTACGGGCTGTTCTACAACTGGTACCTGAACGGCTTCTTCGGCGAGCGCCGGCTGGGTCCGCAGCTCCTGAACCCGGGCTTTCTCGCATTTTTCAACGAAGTGCTGGCGCGCGATCCGCTCACCGGCTTTCAGGTCACGCGCTATCTGAAGCTGGTCGCGCGGGCCGAGCGCTTCGACGTCGCCAATCTGATCGACCGCAACCTGCTGGCCATGCTGCTGGTGACCCAGCTCGCGACGCGCGGCACGCAGTTCCTCCCCTTCGTCGAGCCGCTGCTCGAAAGCGCGGTGACGCAGCGCGTGCTGAAGGCGCTGGGCGGCGCGGCGCTGCTCGACGCGCTCCGCGGCCCCCTGCCGCCGCGGCCGGCGGCGCGTGCGGGGAGCGGGCCCCAGGAAATCCTCATCGTCGGTCACGCTTCGAAGGAGACGGGCCTCGGGCGCAATTTCGGCATGCTCGCCGAGGGTCTGCGCTCCGAGGGCCACAAGGTGACCGGCCTGGATTTCGAGGCGCCTGCCGACGCCTTCAATGCCGAGCTCAGGCGCTGGCACGACAACCTCGCGACGCGCCCCATCGCGGTGCTGGCGGTCAACGCGCACGACGTACCCGACATCTTCATCAAGGATCGCGACGGCATCCTCGACGATTGCCATGTCGCGGGCTTCTATCTCTGGGAAGTCTCGACCGTGCCCGACGTGCAGCGGCTGGGCATCGCGCTGGTCGACGAGGTTTGGGCGCCGACGCGCTATGTCGCCGACATCTATGCCCCGCACAAGCCGACGCATGTCGTTGGCAAGGGGCTGTTCAACGGCCGCGAGCCGTTCCTCTCGATGCCGAAGACGAACGGCGCAAACCCGCGCTTCACCTTCGTCACCGTGTTCGACTTCGACTCTTCGATCGAGCGCAAGAACCCGCTCGCGGCGGTGCGCGCCTTCCAGCAGGCGTTTGCGGGCAGCGAGAAGGTCGAACTGGTCGTCAAGACTTCGAACGTCAATCCGCAGCATTGGAGCAATGCTTGGCGGCAATGGGAGAAGCTGGTCGCCGCCGCGGCGCCCGACAAACGTATCCGCCTCATCACCGAGCGCTTCACGGGCGAGGAGATGACCGCGCTGGTGCAGGGCGCCGACTGCATCGTCTCGCTGCACCGCTCCGAGGGCTTCGGCTATCTGATGTCGGACGCGATGGCCTTGGGCGTGCCCGTGATCGCCACCGACTATTCCGGCAACGCGGATTTCTGCAACGCAGAGACCTCGTTCCCCGTCGCCTATCGCCTGATACCCGTGCCCGAGCGCGCCGCGCGCTGGACGACGCCGGGGGCGCAGTGGGCCGATGCGGACGTCGACGCGGCGGCCGCCCAGATGCGCGCCGTGCACGACGACTACGATTCGGCGCTCGCCCGCGCCGCTCGTGCCCGCGACAACATCAGGACCGCTTATGGCATGGAGCGGTTCCGGGCGATCCTGGCCGCGCGCGTGGCCGCCATCGCCGCCGGATTGTCGCCGCGCTGAAACCGGTATAAGTCAACGCCCCATGCTGCTCAGCCTGAACCGCAAGTTCATCTTCGTCGCCAACCTGAAGACCGCGTCGTCGACGATCGAGGCGGCGCTCGGCCCCAAGGCCGACGTGCGCTTCTCGCAGACCAAGTTCGGCAAGCACGACAGCCTCACCCAGATCAGCCACAAATACGCCTGGGTGAAGAAATACGTGCCTTACGAGGAGCTCTATATCTTCGGCGTGGTGCGCGACCCCGTCGACTACCTCCTGAGCCTCTACAATTCGCACCAGAAGGACGAGTTCGAAGGCAAGATTCACTCGACCAAAGGCAGCTCCTTCGACGACTTCCTCGACGTATGGTGCGGCCGTTCGTGGCAGGCCAAGCCCCAACACCTGCGCTTCACCGACGAGCACAAGCGGCTGAAGATGAGCCACTTGATCCTGCTCACCGACCTGGCCGACGAGTTCCAGCAGATCTGCACGCGGCTGGGGCTCGGCTGGATCGAGCTGGGCCGCAAGAATCCGAGCCCCGAGGTGCTCACAAGGCGCGATCTGACGCAGGCGCAGATCGACCTCGTCAAATCCCGCTATGCCGAGGATTACGCCTTCATCGAGCGCCGGCCGCGCCTGCTTTAGTCTTCGTTAACGGCCTGTTTTGCCCCCTCGCTTTGAGTGTTGCGCGCGCGTCCATTTTCCGGGATTAATGCGGCCCCATGATCCGAGACGAGCTCGTCAGCATTGCCGGCAAGCCCCTGCGCGCCATCCGCAGCGGCCGCTTCTGGCTGTCCCCCGTCGTCGCAAAACTGTCGCCTCGCCACGGCGCCATCATGGCCTCCTACCGCATGGAGGAAGAGGGCCGTTTCGACGAGGCGCTCGCCGCCTGGTCGACGCTGAACGGCACGCAGAGCTCGCGGGCTTCCGCCTTCAAGCACAAGCTGCGCAGCGCCAAGCTCGCCTTCAAGGCCGGCCGCCTTGCCGAAGCGGTCAAGGAATACGGCGTGCTGCGCGCGCTGAACCCGGGCGACGCCTCGGTCGCGCGCGGGCTGGAGAGCGCGGCATTGCGCGCCGCCCGTGCCGCACAATCCCAAGGCCGCTGGCTCGAGGCCGCCCGCATGTGGAGCGCGTTCGGCCAGGTCACGGCCAAGGCGCACAAGGCGGTGCGCAATCTGGCGGATTGCGCGCGTTATGCCGCCCAGAGCGCGGACACGCCGCAGAAGATGCGCGACGCGCTCGAGGCCTGGAACCTGCTCAAGGGGCTCGATCCGGAGTCGCGCGAGGCCCGGCAAGGCAGCGAATGGTGCCACCTGTCGCTGGCGCGCGCCGCCGAGAAGGCCCAGGATTGGACGGATGCGCGCAAGCATTGGAACGCGATGCTCAAGCTCGCGCCGGGCGATCAGCGCGCGCTCGAGGGTTTGAGACGGCTGGATGCCGGTAACACTTAAAAAGATTGCGCTTGCATGCCTGAAGACAAGACGACGTCCGGCCCGGATGCGAGCGTGAGCGACGCGGCGCCCGAAGCCGCTGCCGCCCCCAAGCGCATCGCCATTCGCGCGCGCGACTCCGAGATCGGCGAGGCGCTGTGGCAGACCATCGAGCGCGCCAGCGCCAAGAAGGGCGAGGCCCAGTTCCTGCGCGCGCCGCGCGAGCAGGCCGACATCGTGGTCTATGCGCTCGGCCCCGCCGACCTGGCCGATCTGCGCGGCCTGGCGGCCGAAGTGACGCGCGACCGCGCGCCGGTCAAGTTCCTGCTCGAGCCCGCGGGCGACGCCAAGATGCGCGAGCGCACGACGCCCGCGATGAACGAGCTCGGAAGGCTGACGGGCGCCGGCGTTCTTTCCGCCGAAGACAGCGCGATCTCCTATTCCGTCGAGGACACGCTGCAGAAGCAGGCCAAAGCCATCGCCCGCAGCTTCCGCAGCGAGGACGACAAGGCCGAGCGCAAGACCGGGAAGCGCGAAGCCAAGGTCGAGCGCAGGCAGGAGAAGAAAGAGAAGAAAGAGAAGAAGGCCGGCAAGAAGACGACCGAAACCAGGCGCGTCGAGAAGAAGTCCGCCAAGCGCGGGGCGAAGGAGGAGCGCAAAGCCTCCTCGGCCAAGCAGGAGCGCAAGGCCAGGAAAGCGAAGAAAGACAAGGCTGCGCGTGCCGAGAAGAAATCGGCCAAGCGCACGGCCAAGCAGGAGCGCAAGAGCAAGAAGCCGTCGAAGGACAAGACCGCGCGCGCCGAGAAAAAGGCCGCCAAGCGCGGGGCCAAGGCGGGGTCGAAGGACGCAAGCGCGGCTCCTCTCGTTCACGTCGCCATGCCGGCCGCCGCGCCTGCCGCCGCCGACGTCTCGCGCGCCGACAAGAAAGCCGCCAAGCGCGCTGCGAAGGAAAAGAGCGCCGCCGAGGCCGCGGCCAAGCGGGCAGAGAAGAAGTCGGCCAAGCGCGCCGCCAAGGAAGAGCGCAAGAGTGCCAAGCCGGCCAAGGGCGGCGCGTCCAGCTCCGGGAAGAAGGCAGGCAAGGGCGCCGCGGCGCTCGTTCCGGCCGGCCCGGATGCCGCGCGCGCCGAGAAGAAAGCTGCCAAGCGCGCCGCGAAGGAAGAGCGCAAGAGCCACAAGGGCGAGAAGCCCGCGAAGGCCCCCAAGGACGAAGCCGCCCGCGCCGAGAAGAAGGCCGCCAAGCGCGCCGCGAAGGAAGAGCGCAAGAGCAGCAAGGGCGAGAAGGGCGAAGCCTCGCCCGAGGACGAGGCGGCCCGCGCCGAGAAGAAGGCCGCCAAGAAGGCTGCCAAGGTCGAGAAGCGCAAAAACGAAAAGGCCGCGCTGACCCCCGAAGAGAAGGCGGCCAAGCGTGCGGCGAAGCGGGCTGCGCGGTCCGAGCCGCAGATCGGTCCCGACGGCGAGATCATCGACGAGACCAAGCCGCTGCGGCTGATGCTTGGCGACGAAAGGCTGCGCCCGGTGGTCGAGGCCGCGTTCGCCGAAGCAGGCGTCGAGGTCGAGGGCCCGAAAAAGGAATCCAAGGCCGACCTGGTCGTCTATGCCTTCGACGATCCGCCTTTGGGTCCGCAGGAGATCGCGGCGCGCGCCGCCACCTTGAAGGACGTCAAGGCACGGCTGCGCATCTTCCTCGAACGTGCCGCGGGCGACGAGCTCGAGGAAAGCAATCGCGCCATCGCCCGACTCGCCGGCGCCAGCGACGGGTCGGTGCTGCGGCTGAACGAGATCTTCCGCCGCATGGGCGCCGGGCATCTGCTGGAAGGCGGCCGTGCGAACGAGGAAGGGCTCGAGCTGATCGCCGACGGCATCGTCGCCGCCGCGGCCGGCCGGCTGCCGCGGCGCGAATTCAAGCGCAAGCCCCGGGCCGCGGCACCCGATCTCGTCGAGGCGCGCGCGCTCGCCTCCGAGCCCGCGTCCTTGCTGAGCCAGATCAAATGGAGCGGCGCGCCGCCGAAATCGATCGGGGCCTCGTTGTCGCCGGAGCAGACCGAGGCGCTCGCCGATTCGAAGCTGCTGCTCACCGACGAGCTCGCGCTGCCGTTCCGCCTGCCCATCGACTGGGACATGGACCTCGAGGACCACCGCGCCGAAAGGACGCTTCTGAGCCTCGATTTCCTCACCGGTCCGCTCGCCTATTGGTACGCGCGCGCCAGCGGCGTCACGGCCGAGCGCATCACCCAGATCGACGCGGCGCTGAAGCAGCGCGGCAGCTCGCCGAACGCGATCCTGATGCGCGCGACCCAGATCGTCTCGGATTTCATCGCCAAGCACCCGCTGGACGGCGAGGCCGAAGCCTGGAGCGAGGCCGTGGTGCGCGAGCGCGCGCGCGTGATGATGCTGTTCCTGCTGTGCTGCAAGGCGGCGCTGAAGCGCAAGATCAAGTTCAGCGAGAGTGCGTGCTCGGCCGCCACGATGCATCTGCTCGACATGGTCGAGATGCTGCGCGCGGACGACTTCTACGTTCCCTGCACGGTCGACGGCGTGCAGCAGGACTGCCTGACCATCGGGCTCGCGCTCGGCCTGCGCGGCACGGCTTACGGCAACGCGCTTCTCGCCCAGAGCCTGGAGCGCTTCAAGACCATGCAGCTCGATCTGGGGCTGACCGCCGACGGCGTGTGGTTCACCGATTCCTATTCGATGCATTGCGCGGTGCTGTCGCAGCTCAGCATGGTGCTCGGCGATTTCCCCGTCGCGGAATCGGCGCAGGCGGCGCCCTTCGCCGCCATCGCCAAGAAGATGACGGCTTTCGCCGAGGCCATGCTCAAGAGCAACGGCGTGCCGCCTGCGATCGACGACAGCCGCCAGAAGTCCTATGCCGAGAAGCTCTCCGGCCAGCGCCGCACCATCGCCAAGGCCACCACCGGCACCAAGGCGGCCAAGGTGCCGCTGGTCCGGCGCATCATCGACACCTACATCTTCCGCGACGCGCAATATTTCATCAGCCATTCGTCGCAGAAGGTCGAGGCGGATTCTTCGCTCGTCGTGCTGCACGCCGATCCGCCCTCGGTCGCGCGCCACGATCCGGGCGGCATCGTGCTCGTTTTCGCGCACGGCGAGCGCGACCTTCTGGTGCGCGCGAAGCTCGCGGAGAAGATCCGCGGCAAGGCGGACCGCACCCCGCTCTACGACCCGCAGCTGCGCAACGGCTATCGCGTGAACGGCGCGGGCAACCTGGCCCCCGAGCCCGGCGGCAGCAAGGCCGCGCGCATCGTCAAGTCGTGGCGCGGCGAAGGCTGGGCGGCGGCCAAGAGCATCGAGGACACCTATGCCGGCGCGTCGGTCGCGCGCGTGGCGATCCATCTCAAGACCCTGCATGCGCTGATCGTCGTCGACGAGTTGAGCGCGGGCGCCGAGTTCGAGCAGTTCTGGAATCCGGGTCCGGACCTCGCCGTGCCGGAGACCGCGGACGCGCCCTTGCGCTTTGCCGCGGGCGATCATGCGCTCGTTATGGCGTTTGCGCCCGAAGCGCCGACCGCGATCGACCGGGCCGAGACCGGCGCGACCGTCCATCGCCGGCCCGCGCCCGGCGTCGCGGCCAGCGTCTTTCAGTGGACGGACGGTCCGGCGCCGCCGACCGTCGCCGTCGAGCGGGCCGAGCCCGGCAACTGGGCGATCGTCTGCGAAGGCAAGGGCTTCACCGCGCGCCTCTCGCTTGCGGGAAGCGATCTGTCTTGCCAGCTGGAAGCCCAGCCAATCTCTTGATATCGTTGGCTGATTATTCGGCTAAGGGCGCGGTTTGAAGGGCAGCTACAAAGGCGTGTTGAAGGTCGCCGGTCCCAATCTCAAGGGCTGGCTGATCGACGTCGCCCGCCCGGCGCGGCGCGTGCGCTTCGACCTCGTCGTCGACGGACAGAACCGCGGCAGCTTCGTCGCCAATGCGAGGCGCCGCTTCTTTGCCCCCAAGACCGGCGCGGGCGAGGACACGCACGGCTTCTCGGTCCCGATCCGAAAGCCCTGGATCAGCGGCAAGCTGCAGACCATCCGTCTGGTCGACCCCGAGGATCCGATGCTCGATTTCTCGATGTCGGTCCGGCTCGGGCCCAAGCCGCATCAGCATTTCGAGGATCACGTCACGGGCGGCCAGGTCACCATCGGCGCCGCCGAGCGCGCGCAGGCCGACGACGACGAGGCCGAGGCGAATACGCCGCCGGCGAACCCCAACAAGGTGCTGCTGCGCCAGATCGGCGCGCTCTCCGATTCGGATCTCGCGGCGCTGCTTTTCGTCATCGACCGCGACATCCTTTCCGAGCGCGTCGCGCGCCACGACAAGGCCGGCGACTGGGACAAGCTGGTGCAGTTCCGCCGCGTGCTCGCGGGTCCGCAGCTGGAGCAGATGCTGAACGCGCTCGGCCGCGGCGCGATCAAGGCGCACAACCACACCCTTGCCGGACGCGTCACCGGCGCCGCGGCGGCGCTGTTCCCGGCGTCCTTCGACGCGCAATTCCTGGCGGGCGCCGCGAAGGCGCAAGCCGGCGGCTATGACGAGGCGCTCGCGTTTCTGCGCGCCGCCGACCGGCTCGAGGAGAACGGCGTGCGCGCCAAGCGCGAGATGGTGCTTGCGCTCACCCGCCAGCTTCGCCTCGACCTGCCCGTCGAGAAGCGCGCGGCGATCCGCGAGGAGCATCTGGGCGTGCTGCGCGCGCTGGCGATGTCGGGCGAGCTCGGCACCCGCGTCAAGTACCGCGTGCCCTATGCGGCCGCGCTCTATGCGGCAGGCCGCTACGACGAGGCGATCGAGGCGGCCGATCTGGTGCTCGAGACCGCGCCCAACGACACCCGCGCGCTGATGGCCAAGGCACGGGCCCTGGTGGCGCGCAACCAGGTGGGCGAGGCCTGCGTCCTCTACGAGCGCGTGCTCGATTTCGAGCCCAACCATCGCGGCGCACGAATGAGCCTGCGCATCCTCGCTGCCCTGATCGAGGACGAGACGCGCGACAGCGGCAAGATCGCCGTCATCCATCGCCGCCGCCTGAGCCTCGACGGCGCGCCGCTCGCCGAGGCGCTCGCCAAGGTGCCGCAGAGCTGGATCGCGACCGGCGATCTCGGCCTCGACGACCTCGAGGCGGTCGCGGCGCGCCTGGTCGAGCCCACACAACGCCGCATTGGCTATGCCGAGGTGCCCCGCGGCGACGGCAAGATCGTCGAGATATGGCATCGTGACGCGCTCAAGGGGCTCGCTGAAAGCGGGCTCATCGCCTCGCTGGACGACCGCGCGGCGCTCAAGCGCTTCCAGCCGTTCTACGAAGCGCCGAAGCCCGGGCTCATGCGGCGCGGCACGGCGGTTCTGGTCTCGCACAACGGGGCCGAACTCTATGGCGGCGGCGAGCACTTCCTGCTCGAGGCGGCCGAGCTTCACGCCGCCCAGGGATACGAACCGGTGATCTTAGGGACCCGGCCCGAGCTCGAGGGCGAGGAGCGCACGGTCGATGGCCGGCGCTCGGCCTTCATCGGCGACCAGCCTTCCGACATGCGCCGCTTCCTTCTGGAGAGCGGGGCGGCGCTGGTGCACGCGATCTCGGGCATGGGCTTCATGGTGGCCGAGGCGCTGGCCTTCACCAACATCCCCTTCGTCTACGGCGTGCATTTCTGGAACGAGCTCCTGGGCGATCCGCAGTATCCGGGCTATTTCGACGAGGTGTCGGGGGAGGCGCTGTTCCGGCGTGAATTTTTGGTCATCCTGGCGCGCGCCACCGCGGTCTATGCCAATTCGCGCTACACCCAGAAGCTGATCGAGGACGGCTTCGGCGTGCGCTGTCCCGTGCTTTATGCCGTCCCGCGCGAGCGCGAAGCGGTCGCTGTTGCCTGAGGCCCGGGCGTGCTAGATGCTCCTTTGAACCAAGGACCCGAGACCCGTGTTCGCCGACATCAGGACCCAGATCAACGTCATCGCGGCGCTGACCATCCGCGAGCTGCAGAACCTGATGAAGGGCTACAATTACGGCTTCGCCTGGGCCTTGCTCGAGCCGTTGATGTTCATCGGCATCATGCGCGTGGCGCGCTCGGCCTTCAAAGGGCTGACCCCGCCCAACATGCAGCCTTCGACCTTCCTGATCCTGGGCATCGTGCCGTTCTACATGTACATCCAGGCGGTCGGCGCGGTGTACAAGTCGATCTCCAGCTCGGACAACCTGCTCAAGTTCCCGCGCGTGACGCCGGTCGATCTCGCCATCGCCTCGGCGCTGTGCGACTTCTGCATCTATTTCGCGCTGTTCATCCTCTTCATCGTGTTCTTCTCGATCTACGAGGGCGCGTGGCCTCCGCAGAACCCGCTCGCGGTGGTCGCGGCCTTCATCGCGCTGTGGATGCTGGGCATGGGACTGGGCTTCGTCGTCGGCACTGCCGCGCGCGTCTTCCCGCCGCTCAAGCAGTTCGTGTCCTACTACAACCTCGCCAACCGCATGATGGGCGGCATGCTGTTCGTCATCACCATGTTCCCGTCGAGCTTCTGGCCCTATTTCACCTGGAACCCGGTGCTGCATTGCATGGAGATGCTGCGCGACGGCTGGTTCGTGACCTATACCTCGCCGGTGGCGAGCCCCGCTTACGTGATGGAATGGATCCTGGGGCTGTGGCTGCTCGGCCTCTCGCTCGAGCGCTTCCAGCGGCGGGTGCCCTACGTATGAGCATCGAGCTGCGCAACGTGACCAAGAAGGTCCGGATGGGCCACATCAAGCTCACCTATACCGGACTCGACCTCGCCATCCCCGACGGCGCGCGCGTGGCGCTGCTCGGCCGCAAGGAAGCCGGGCTGGACGCGATCGTGAACCTGATCTGCGCCGCGGACGCGCCGGACAAGGGAACCATCACACGCACGCAGTCGATCTCCTGGCCGATCCCCGGCGCGGGCTTCCTCTCCAAGCACCTCACGCTCGCCGCCAATGCGCGCTTCATCGCGCGGCTCTACGAGACGAACGAGGAGGCCTTCCTTGCCCGCGTCGCCGAGACCGGCCGCTTCGGCGACCTGATCAACGCGCGCATGGACGAGTGTCCGACCGAGATGCGCTCGCTGTTCTGCTTCCTGATCGGGGCGCTGCTGCCGTTCGACCATTACATCTTCACCGGGTTGAACGCCGGGCCCAAGGAAGACCGCGGCCGGATCGCCGAGCTCGTGGGCGAGCTGGCCCAGCGCGCCGGCATCGTGCTGGTCGGCCAGGACGCCAAGAACGCGGAAGTGCTCTGCGACCGGGCCTATGTCTTCAACGAGGGAACGGCTACCTATTACGACGACATGGAAGCGGCCATCGAGCACTTCTCCTCGATCGAAGCCCGCGAGGTGGACGAGGACGATTTCATGGGCGCCGATCCTGAACTCGAAGACCTGGTAAACATGGATTTCTGAGACAGGGTCGTCTAAGAAAGCGGGCATCATGACGAACACTTCCGGTTTTCAGTCCCCCAAGCCCCTGGAGGCCCCCAAGTCGGGCTTTGCCGGGGTCGTCGGCTTGACCGGCTCGATCTGGGGCTCGCTCAAGGACACGGGCGCAAAGCTCGCGCAGCGCATCTCGTTCTGGTCGGTGATCGCGCTCGTGGCCATCCTGTCCTCGGTCTATTATTTCGTGTTCGCCGAGTCGCTCTACGACTCCCAGGTCATCATCTCCATCCAGAACAAGGGCTCGTCCGGCGCCGGCGTCAGCTCGCTGCTTTCCAGCGCCATCGGCTCCAGCGGCTCGTCGTCCCAGTCGCAGCAGATCTACGAATACATCCAGTCGATGGACATGCTGAAGATCCTCGACAAGAAGTACCACCTGCGCCAGCTCTATTCCGACAGCGGGCGCAACCCGTTCTGGCGGCTGTGGTTCCCCAACACCGACGAGGATTTCCTGTGGTTCTACCAGCAGATGGTGGAGCTGGACTCGCAGTCGGACGTCGGCATCATGACCATCGACGTGCTGGACTACGACCGCACCCGTGCCCACGCCATCGCGCAGGACATCATCGCGGAGTCCGAGAAGTTCATCAACAGCATCAACGCGACCATGCAGGCGCAGACCATGAAGCTCGCGCGCAACGAGCTCGAGAACGCGGTCAAGGCGGTGCAGGCGTCCAAGAATCCGCAGGAACAGGCGGTCGCCGAGATGCGGCTCTCCGCGGCGCAGCAGGCGCTCGCCGCCGCCGACGGCGCGGCCAATCAGCAGTCGGTGTTCATCGTGCCGATCTCGGTGGCATCGATGCCGACCGAGACGACCGAGCCGCAGCGGCTGTTCAACATCGTGACGATCACGTTCCTGACGGGACTGATCTATGCGGTGGGCTTCCTGATGTGGAGCAACGTGCGCGATCATCGTAAGGCATAAATGCAACCGACGTCGCAATTCGCGGCGGCCGCAAGTTGCGCGCTCAACCAGCCTAAAGGCTGTCCCGCATCAGCGCCACGATCTCTGCCGCCGCGTCGCCGTCGCCGTAGTCGGCGATGTCGCGGCGCGGCGCGTAGTCCGGGCCCCGCCACAGCCGGTTCCAGCCGCAATCGACCGTCTCGGTCCACTCGGTCTCGTCGCGCAGGGTGACGCAGGGCACGCGGTGGAAATAGGCCTCTTTCTGCACGCCGCCGGAATCGGTCAGCACCACGGTCGCGTGATGCAGGAGCCTGCACATGTCGAGATAGCCGACAGGCTCGGTCACCACGATGCCCGGCCGGCTGGGATCGAGACCCGCGCGCTTCATCGCGGCCACCGTTCGCGGATGGATGGGGAAGACGATGGGCTGCCGGCGCGCTTCATTCGCGATGTAATCCAGCACGGGGGCGAGCGCGTCCGGCTCGTCGGTGTTGGCCGCGCGGTGCACGGTGGCGACGCCGTAGGATTTCGGCGACATGCCGAGCCGCTCCAGCACCTTGGAGGCGCGCTCGGCGATGGGGGTGGCGAGCCGCATCGCGTCGTACATCAGGTCGCCCGCCAGGTGAACGCCCGTCACGATGCCTTCGTCCTTCAAGTTCCCGATCGCGGCGCGCGTCGGACAGATCAGGACCTGCGCCAGATGATCGGCGACGATGCGGTTGATCTCTTCCGGCATCGCGCGGTTGAACGAACGCAAGCCCGCCTCGACATGCACGAGCGGGATGCCGAGCTTGGCCGCGGCGAGCGCGCCGGCCAGGGTCGAGTTGGTGTCGCCATAGACCAGGACGGCGTCGGGTCGGGCGGACAGCAGCACCTGCTCGATGCGCGCCAGCATGTCGCCGGTCATCGCGCCGTGCGTCGTGCCCGCGACGGAGAAATGGTGATCGGGCGGCCGGATGCCGAGCTCGGAGAAGAATACCGCCGACATGTTGTCGTCGAAATGCTGGCCGGTATGGATCATCGCCTCGCGGAAATCGGGCGCGGCCTGAAGCGCGCGCGACAGCGGGAACGCCTTGACGAATTGCGGCCGCGTGCCGACCACCGTGACGAGTGTCTTCTGCCCCATGAGAGCCAACTAATCACGCCGCCGCGGCGTCTGCAAAGATCGTGATGTCGCCTTGGATGCGGCCGGCGGGGATGGACGTGTCCTGCGTGAGCAGGCGCCTGAGCGCTGCGCGCTTCTCGGTGCCGCTGACCAGGAATATCGTATGCCGGCTGGAATTCAGCGCCGCGTAAGTGAGTGTGATGCGGCCGTTCTCGGTCGGCCGTACAAGGCGCGCAGTCTCGTCCAGCACCGCCGAGCCCGGGAAAAGCGAAGCAGTATGTCCGTCTGCGCCAAGGCCCAGGATGACCAGGTCGAACAGCTTTGACCGGCCGGCGAAGTCGGCGAGCATAGCCTCATAGCCGGCCGCGGCCGCCTCCGGCGTCAGATCGGTCTGCACGGCGTGGAGCTGGATACGGTCGCGGTCTCCGGCACCCAGGCTCTCCACGACCATGCGGAAATTGCTCGCCGGATCGGTAAGCGGAACGAAGCGTTCGTCGCCCAGGAACAGAGCGATGCGCTGCCATGGAATGTCCATCGTCGCCAGGCGCTCATAGGTTTTGCGCGGCGTCGAGCCGCCTGCGAGAGCGACAGCCGCTTCGCCGTCGGTTGCGCGCAGAATGGACGCTATCCGCCTCGCGGCAAAGTCGGCCAGCCGCTCGGCATCTGCCAGGACTTCAAGCTTCATGATCTGTCCTTCAGCTCGACATGGCCGCCGAAGCCGTGGCGCATCGCCGACAGCAGCTTGTCGGCGAAGCTCTCCTTCACGCGCGAGCGGAAGCGGGCATAGAGCGCGGCGGTGAGCACCTCGGCCGGCACCGCCTCTTCGATCGCCGCCGCCACCGTCCAGCGGCCTTCGCCGGAATCGGCGACGATGCCGGAATATTCCTTGAGCTCGGCGTCGCCGGTCAGAGCCGCCGCGGTCAGGTCGAGCAGCCAGGACTGGATCACGCTGCCGCGCCGCCACACTTCCGCGATGTCAGGCATGTTCAGCGCGAACTGCGAATGCTTGAGGATGTCGAAGCCTTCGGCATAGGCCTGCATCATCCCGTATTCGATGCCATTGTGGATCATCTTGACGAAATGGCCGCTTCCCGACGCTCCGCAATGGATATAGCCGCGCGCGGCGCTGTCCTTCTGGTCGCGGCCGGGCGTCGCAGGGATCGTGCCGTTGCCCGGCGCCAGGGTCGCGAACAGCGGATCGAGATGGGCGAAGGCCGCGTCGTCGGCACCGATCATCATGCAGAAGCCGCGCTCCAGCCCCCATACCCCGCCGCTGGTGCCGACGTCGACATAGCGGATGCCGCGCTGTTTCAGCTCGGCGGCGCGGCGGATGTCGTCCTTGTAGAAGGTGTTGCCGCCGTCGATGACGATGTCGTCCTTCTCGAGCAATTTGCCCAGCTCGGCGATGGTGGTCTCGGTGATCTCGCCCGCCGGCAGCATCACCCACACCGCGCGCGGGCGCTCGAGCTTGGCGACGAGGTCGGCCAGGTCGCGCGCCCCGGTTGCGCCGGTCAGCGCCGTGATGGCGTCGGGCGCCTTGTCGTAGACGACGCAGGCGTGTCCGCCGCCCATCGCCCGGCGCACCAGTCCTGCACCCATGCGGCCCAAGCCGACCATGCCCAGTTGCATCGCGTCCTCCGTGCGCCCACGATATCGTTCAGGTAACGCCCGATCCACCGCTTCGTGCCCCTCCCATGCCCCGCACCGGTCCCCTGAACGTGCTCTTCATCACCGCCGACCAGTGGCGCGGCGAATGCCTATCGGCGCTCGGCCATCCCATGGTGAAGACGCCCCACCTCGACGCGCTGGCGGGCGAGGGCGTGCTGTTCAAGAACCATTTCGCCAACGCCGCGCCGTGCGGGCCGTCGCGCGCCTCGCTGCATACCGGCATGTACCTGCAGAACCACCGTTCGGGCACCAACGGCACGCCGCTCGATTCGCGCCATACCAACTGGGCGAAAGAGGTGGCCAAGGCCGGCTACGATCCGGTGCTGTTCGGCTATACCGACACCAGCATCGACCCGCGCGGCGTGGATGAAGACGATCCGTGGTTGCGCACCTATGAGGGGCCGCTGCCCGGCATCCGCCCCGTGGTGATGATGGGCGAGCGGCCGCAAAGCTGGGTGGACTGGCTCGACGCCCGCGGCTTCGAGACGCCAGGCGACATTCGCTACGCCTATTCGATGCGTGGCCCCGGTCCCGACTACGAGGACGGCGCGGCCGTGCCCAAGCCGTCGCTCTATCCGGTGGAGGCAGACGACACGACGTTCCTGGTCGAGCGCTGCATGGACTATATCCGCAGCGTCCAAGGTCCCTTCATGGCGCATCTGTCGATCCTGCGGCCGCATCCGCCCTTCATCGCGCCCGAGCCCTACAACGCGATGTACGATCCCGAGGACGTGCCCGGCTTCGTGCGCGCTGCCACGCCGGAAGAGGAAGGCGCGCAGCACCCCTGGCTCGCGCATCAGCTGTCGCGCAAATTGTTCCGCGCGCCCGCGAACGAGAAGAAGCTGCGCCGGCTGAAGGCCGTCTATTACGGGCTGATGAGCGAGGTCGACGCCGCCATCGGCCGGGTGATCGCCTGTCTGAAAGAGACCGGGCATTGGGACGACACGCTCGTCGTCTTCACCTCGGACCACGGCGAGCAGATGGGCGATCACTGGCTGCTCGGCAAATGCGGCTATTTCGATGCATCCTATCGCATCCCGCTGATCGTGCGCGATCCTCGGCAGGCGGGCGGGCAGGTCGTGGAGCATTTCACGGAGAACGTCGACGTCATGCCGACGCTGCTGGAGGCTCTCGGCCTCCACGTGCCGGTGCAGTGCGACGGCATGGCTCTGACGCCGTTCCTGGACGGACGCGGCGCGCCCCGGAACTGGCGGACCGAGGCGCATTGGGAATTCGATTTCCGCAACCCGGCGAACGACGCGGCGGAGCGGCAATTGGGCCTGACGCTGCATCAATGCTCGATGAACGTGATCCGCGGGCCGCGCTATAAATACGTTCATTTCACCAAGCTTCCGCCGCTGTTCTTCGATCTCGAGCGCGACCCGAACGAGTTCGTCGACCGTTCGCGCGACCCCGACTACCTGCCGCTGGTGCTGGAGCATGCGCAGAAGCTGCTCTCCTGGCGCATGAACCACGACGAGCAGACCTTGACCCACATCGCGCTGACCGACGACGGGCCGGTGGCGCGCCCGGCCGCGCGCGCCTGATGAAGTGGACCGTCGCCGTCGCGCTGGTGCTCGCGCTCCCGCTCTGGCTGGTGGGGCAGCCCGCGATGCCCGACTATCCCGCGCATCTGGCAAGCTATTGGCTGATCGCGGGCGGCGCCTCGCCGTTCTATCACGTCCATTGGGCGTTCATTCCCAACCTCGCGGGCGAGATTGTCGTGCCGCCGCTGTCGAAGCTTTTCGGCGTCGATGCAGCCGCCAGGTTTTTTATCAGCCTGGGCGTCGTGCTCTGGGTCGTCGGGCCCGCGCTGATCCAGCGCGCGCTCCACGGCCGCGTCGGCGTCGCGGCAGCGTTCGCCGCGCTCTTCGCCTACAACGCCAATTTCACCTGGGGTTTCCTGAACTACTACTTCGCCATGGGGGCGGGGTTCGTCTTCTTCGCCGCCTGGATCGCGAGCGACAAGCGGGCCTGGCATCTCGCCTGCTTCGCGCTGGCCGCGACCGCGATCTATTTCTGCCACCTCTTCGCGCTCGCCGTGCTGGTCCTGACGATCGCGGGCTGGGAGCTGCGCTCGCGCAGGCCGTACCCGCAAAGGCTGGGCGCGATCGCCGTGACCTTCGCGCCGGCCGCGCTCGCCTTCGCGCTGCTGAAGCCCGTGGGCGACGGCACGGGCGGGCTGGCATTCGATTTCCTCGACACCGCGCTCGACAAAGCCGGGGCCGCGATCCAGCTCACTTACGACAACCCGTCCTTCGTGCTGCTCGGCCTGCTGGCGGTGCTGTTCGCCTCCGGCCTCTGGCAGGGCTGGATCAAGGTGCATGAGCGCATGCGCGTGCCGTTGCTGCTCGTCGGGATCGCGACCGTGCTCGCGCCGGAATGGGCGATGGGCGGCTGGGCGGTGCATATGCGCTTGCCCGCGGTGTTCGGCGCGCTGCTCTTCGCGTCGAGCGCGTTCGAGCTCGAAGCGCGCGCGCGACTGGCGCTGGCCGGCGCTGCGGTGCTGGCACTGCTCTGCAACGTGCTCGCCCTGGCGCATGACTGGCGCGACACCGACGCGCAATATGCCGAGTTCCGCGACGTGGCGCGGCGGCTGCCCAAGGGCAAGCGGCTGATGACGGTGCTCGACGGCGACGCCATCGGCTGGCGCTCCGACCAACCCTATTGGCACATGGCCGAGTTCGCGGCGATCGACGCGCAAGCCTTCACGCCGCTTCTGTTCACGACGCGCGGCCAGCATGTCGTCCAGCTCGACGCGGCAGACCGGGCCATCGCCGCAGCCACGGCACAGCAGGGTTCGCCGCCCGACATCGACGAGCTCGACGATCTTGCCCAGGGAAAGGTCGACGAGGACGAGGATATCCGAAACGTCTTTCCCTATCTGATGCGCTTCCAATGCCGCTACGACGTCGCGGTGGTCGTGCACCTGAACGGCCCGCGCGCGCGGGTGCCCGACATGCTGTCGTTGCGGCACGCCGGCAGCTTCTTCTCGCTCTACGACGTCAAGCGGGACGCGTCATGCGCGCGCTGAACGCCGCGCTGACGGCGCTCTGCCTTCTGGGCCTGGCCTACGCGGCGAGCCACATCTTCCTTCACGCCGCGCTCGATCCCAACGAGGGCTGGAACGCCTATCACACAGCGGCCGCGATAGGTGGCGCGCCGCTCTATCCCCAGGGCTGGTTCACCAACAACTATCCGCCGTTGTCGTTCTATATCGTCGGTCTGCTGCCCGGCGACCACATCTTCGCAGGGCGGATCGTGGCGCTGCTGTCGCTGGTCTTCGTTGCCTGGACGATCATCGAGGCCGCCCGCCGCATGGGGGCGAGCGGGGAGACGGCCGCGTTCGGTGCGCTGTGGTTCATGGCCGGCATGCTGGTCTTCACGGACTATGTCGCAATGGACGACCCGCAGCTGCTCGGCCATGCGGTGATGATGGCTGGGCTGCTGCTGCTGCTGCGCGGCAAGCCCGCCGCCGCGGCGCCGACCATGGCAATGGCGCTCTTCGTCAAGCACAATCTCGTCGCCTTGCCGGTCGCGGCGATCCTCTGGCTCGCATTCACGGATCGGCGCGCGGCGATCCGGTTCGCCGCCACCGGCCTCGCCGCCGGGCTCGCGGGGCTGTTTCTGTTCCGGCTTGTATACGGTGTCGAATTGTGGGACGTCCTCAATTCGCCGCGCGGCTATTCCTTCGCCACGATGACGAGCAGCGTCGCGCATGTCGCAGCCTGGACGCTTCCCGCCGTCTTCATCGCGTCGCTGTCCGGCAACGCGCTCGTGCGGATTTACGCAGCCGTTGCCCTGTTGCTGGGGGCGGCGTTCTCGGGCGGCGCGGGCGTCGACATGAACGTCTGGTTCGACGCCGTCGTCGCCTTGGCGCTGGGCATCGCGCTGGCGCTCGAACGGTTGCCGTGGCGCTTCGCCTGGATCGGATTGCTGCTGTTGCTGCTCGTCCCCGGATTGGTCAGCGACCGCTGGGACCCGCCCATCGACGCGAGTTCCGACATCGCCTTCCTGAAGAGCCGCAAGGGGCCCGCGATGTGCGAGGAGCTGTCGCTGTGCTACTGGGCCGGCAAGCCTGCGGAGGTCGACGTATTCAATCTCGGCCAGCGCTATGCGACGGGCGCGGACAGCGACGAAGCGCTGGTGATGGCCATCGACGCCGGCCGGTTCGCCGCGGTGCAGATGGATTCGCTCGACGACCTGACGCCGCGCGTGAAAGCGGCGTTCGGCCACGCCTATCGCCTCGACCACGAGGACGACGCCGGCATCTTCCTGGTCAGGCGGCCTCGGTCTTGACCGTGCCGGCGCGCTCGAGCTTGCCCCAGCCGACCGACGGCCCGCGAAGGGCGGCGAAGATCGAGCGGATGACGACGTAGTACATCAGCTGGCGATAGCCGAAGCGCTGCAGCATCAGCCACCACAGCAGGCTCCAGTCCTCGCGCTTCTCCATCAGGAAGCCCACCATCGCCGCCAGCAGGTCGACGCCCATGAAGATGCAGTAGTAGATCGCGACCTTCTGGACGTTTGCGCCGTTGAACTCGGCGCCGTGCTGGAGGTAGTTCATCAGCGCCGTCAGCATCTGCCAGATGAAGGACAGGTCGACCAGCGGCGCGACCGTCGACAGCAGGATCTGGAACAGCCAGACCTGCGGCAGCGCCACCAGCCCGAGCGCGCCATAGCGCGGGTTGAAGGTCACGTCGCGGTACTTCCACAGGCATTGCAGCGTGCCGTAAGCCCAGCGGAAGCGCTGCCGCGCAAGGCCGCGCGTCGTGGCCGGCGCCTCGGTATGGGCGATCGCGGAAGGATCGAACAGCACGCGCCAGCCGGCGCGCTGCGCGCCGATGGTGAGGTCCTGGTCCTCGGCCAGGGTCTCGAGCGGGAAGCCGCCCAGCTGCACCAGCGCCGAGCGCCGCCACGCGCCGACCGCGCCGGGCACGACGGTCAAGGTGTCCAGCGCCGCCAGCGCCCGCCGCTCCAGGTTCTGCGCCACGATATATTCCAGCGCCTGCCAGCGCGTGATGGTGTTGATGCGGTTGCCGACCTTGGCATTGCCCGCGACCGCGCCGACCGTCTCGTCGGTGAACCAACGCGCCAGCCGCGAGATCGTGTCGGCGTCGAACAGCGTGTCGGCATCGAGCGCGACCACGATCTCGCCCGAGGCATGGGCGAGGCCGGTGTTCAGCGCCGCAGCCTTTCCGGCATTGGCGACGGTCAGCACGCGCACCCGCGCCTCGCCGCCGAAACGTTCGCGAAGCACGTCCGAGGTGCGGTCGCGCGAGCCGTCGTCGATGACGATGACCTCCATGTCCGGATAGTCGCTCGCCAGGATGCGCGCCACGGTGGCGCCGATCACGACCTCTTCGTTGTAGGCGGGGATGAGCACCGAGACGGGCAGGGCGCTCGGCGGCGGCGTTTCGTGGACGTGCCGCTGCCGGTTCCACAGCGCCAGCCCCGCCAGCAGCAAGAGCCGCAGGATGCCGAGCGCGATCGCGACCATGAAGCAGATGGTGAAGAAATCGCCGAGCCAGGACAGCGCCAGGAACACGACGCGGTCGGTCATCAGCGCCACGGTCGGCGACAGCGGCGGCATCGCCTGGTCGCGGGTGAGCCCGGCAAGGTCCGACACCGGCACGATCTTGTATCCCTTGGCTCGCAGGGTGTCGATCAGCGGCCCCAGCACCTCGACGGTGCGCGAGCGGTCGCCGCCGGAATCGTGCAGCAGCACGATGTTGCCGCGGAACTCGGGGTTGGGGTTATGGATCTCCGAGAGCGTCGTCTTGATCATCGTCTCGGGCGGCGGCAGCTGCCAGTCCTCGGTGTCCGCATGCTCGCCCACGGTGATGTAGCCCAGGTTCTGCGCGATCTCGACCGGCGTGATCTCGTCGGCGGAGGCAGGCTCGGCGTCGCCCAGATAGGGGGGCCGGAACAACCGCATCGAGCGGCCGGTCAGCGCTTCGACCAGGCGCTGCGTCGCGTTCAGCTCGAGCGCCACCGCTTCCTGCGGCGTGTCGGCAAGGTTGGGATGGGTGAAGGTGTGATTGCCGAGCTCGTGGCCCTCGGCCAGGATTCGCGTGATCAGGCCGGGATTGGCCTCGGCGTTCTCGCCGATGACGAAGAACGTCGCGTGGACGTGCTTCTCTTTCAGGATGTCCAGGATCTGAGGCGTCCACTCCGCGTCCGGTCCGTCGTCGAAGGTCAGCGCGATCTTGCCTTTCACCTGTCCGACCGTCTGGATGACGTAGCTGGTGGGGATCGTCGTATAGGTCTCGTCGGTGATCGCGCCGGTGTCGTTGTCGATCTCGATTTTGCGCGTGCCGGGCGTGGGATGGGATTCGACGCGCAGGATCTCGCCGGTGCCTTCGAAGTCGACGTCCTGGCTGACCGGGATGCGCAAGAGGCTGTCGGGCGCCGGTGCGCCGTAAGGCCTTCCCATCACGGGCCAGGTCGACGGGTCTTCGCTGCCGATCTTCCACAGCGCATAGCCCGCGGGTCGATAGACGTCGGCGGAATGGATCTGGTTGTACGCCGTCACCGCGTCCAGGAACCACACGTCGTGGGTCGACTTGTCGTTCTCGAGGTAGGAGAAATGCGCGTTGCCCGTCGCGTCGTCGAAGTCGATATCGGCCTCGCTGTCGCGCGCCGCCAGCACCGCGTCCTGGAAGTTCAGCGTGTCGGCATATCGGTTGCCGTGCCAGTCGTAGCCGTAATTGCCGATGCCGATGATGGTCGAGGCGGGATCGAGCACCCGCATGCGCTTGGCCAGGTTCTTCTCGAACCAGCCCTGGCCGGCGATGCTTCCCGCGACGTCGGAATCGTCGTGCTCGTCATAGGCCATCAGGATCGTATAGTCGGCGATGTTGGCATAGTCCTCGTAGGGCCAATCGTCGTCGTCGATCGGCACGCATTGGACGATGATCCAGTTGTGCGGCGCGAAGGCCGCCGACATCTCGGTGAGGAAGGTCTTCAGGTCCGCATGCGCCGAATTGGGCACCTGCTCGAAATCGAGCGCCAATCCTGCGAACTTGTGCTTGGCGAGGAACGCGACCAGCTGGTCGAGCAGCGCGCTGCGCCGCTTGGCGTCGGCGAGCAGGACGGCCAGGCCGTCGCCGTTCCAATTGCCCTTCTCGATGTTCTGCAGCATCGGGATGATGACGGTGCGCGGCTTGTTGGCGCGGACGTGCTGGATCACGCGGCGGTCGACCGCGGTCGCCAGATGCTGGTCCGCCCCGTGCAGACCCAGCCAGTTCGGGATCACCCAGTCGAGCGCGGGCAGCGCGCGCTTGAAGGCGGGATAGCTCGCCTCTTCATAGGTCTCGTAGAAACCGATCGAGAGCGGGCGGCCTTGCGGCGGCTTGAGCGCGGCGGGGAAGGTGCGCGCGGTGTTGCGGGTGATCTTCTGGTGGCGCTGGCGCTGCGCCTCGAAGCGCCGCGCGCGCGCCTCGGCGGCCAGCCGCCCGGCGGACTTGAGCAGCCCCGGCGCCTTGGCCTTGTTCACGAGCTCGGGCAGGTGAAGCGCGGAAAGCTTGGTGGAGATGTTCACGCTCTGCATCGGCGGCGCGATGACCAGGCTCGCCACGAAGCCCGCGCCCAGGACCGTGCTGATCACCGCGATGATCCAGCCGGCGAGCGACAAGCGCGCCGCGCGCCGCCCCGTCGCGTCGAAGAAAATCGGCTTCTTGCTCATGCGCGCATCATATACGGGGCGCGCCCGAACCGGGATACGGCAAGGCAAGTGAAGACTTCGACAGGTTGCCCGGGCTTGCCCGCGTTGTCGGCTTCCGTGTGGCAGGCCGTCTGCCTAGGCCGCGAGCGCCGCCGCCTCCGCCGCGCGCGCCAGCCGCTCGATATGCGCCGCCGCTTCACCCAGCTGCGTGGTGACGAGGTCGCATTCGGCCATCTTCAGGTCCATCAGCGCGTCGGCGCTCCAGCTCCACAACCCCGCGATGACGCGCGCGTCGCGCAGGCGAGGGCGGATGCGGCGCACCAGCTTGCGCAAGCTTTCCTGGTCGCGTGAGTCCAGGCAGGTCACGCAGACCGCCCGCACGTAACGCGTGTCGAGACGGGGGAGCGCGGCCGCAAGCGTGTCGTCGAAGCCGACCACGCGGCCGAGAATGCCTTTGCGGCGCAGCGCCTCGGCCAGAAGGCCCGCCGCCGCTTCGTCCATGAAGCCCGGCCCCGCGACGCACAGGACCGGGGCCCCCTCCGCAAGCGGGTCCCGGCATTCGTCCGCGGGCTGAAGCTCCTGCGCCGCGCGGGCCAGGGCCTGCGTGGGAGTTTCGACCGCCGGCGGGGCCTTCGGCTCCTGGGCCGCGAGCAGCCGGTTCAGGAAGCTCAGTGGTCCCAGATGGCGTCCCAGCATCGCCGCGCCCAGGGTCAGCGGGACGGCCAGCATCAGCCCGGTCAATCCCCAAAGACAGGTCCAGGCGACGGTGGCGCCGACCGCGGCAAAAGCCGTGAGGCGCGGCGCTCTGCGGCGCAGCCAGCGGCGCTCGACGAGCTGCAGGGCGCCGTCGACGGCGAGGAACAGCAGCAGCGTCTGCGCCGTCAGCGCGAGGTTGGGGTCGATCGTCAGCGGGCATAGGGCGGCCACCGCCACGCCCACGAACGGTACCGAGCGCAGCATCACGCCGACCAGCGCCCATAGCCCGAAATGCGGCACGCCGATGGCCCACGATCCGGCGGCGATCAGCGCGCCGAAGCTCAGGTCCAGAATTCCCTGGGTCAGCAGGTGTCGGCCGAAGTCGCGTCCGGGTTCGACGAAGCGGGGGAAGCGGCCGGCCAGCGCTTCCTTGTGCAGCAGCAGGAATGCCGAGAACAGCACCGCCACTCCGGCCGACGCGAAGGGATTGAGCAACGGCTCGGCGAGGCTGGCGGCCAGCCATAGCGGCCTCGGCTCGTCGATGGCGCCCAGCAGGTGGCGGCCGGACGAGGCGACATCGGCAAGCTCGGCGAACTGGCCGGACAGGAACAGCGCCACCAAGGTCACCACCGCGCAGGCGACGCCGACCGCGGTCGCGATCGAGGTCATGCGCCCGACATTGTAGCGGCGCAGCAGGTCGACCAGAGGCGCCAGCGCAAAGGCGATGAGGACCGCCAGGCTCATGGGCACGAAGACCGTGCGTCCCACGGTCAGCGCGACGATGGCGGACGCCGCCACGACCGCGGCGGCGAATTTCGCGCGCGTCGCGTCGGGCGCAAGCCGCGTGGCGATCGTGACGCTCACCGTCGATGCCCCTTCCTCTCGACCTGAGGAAGGCTACGCCCGAACCTTTAACCGCTCGTTGACCGGCGCCTGTTGCGGAATGGCCCGTGCAGGAACGGCCCATGCAGGACTGCAATAGGTCTCAAGCCTCGGCCGCCATCCGCGCTTCGAGGGCGCCGAGGCGGTCGATCTCGACGCGCACGGTATCGCCGGCTGTCAGGAACCGCGGCGGCTTGGCGGCGAAGCCCACCCCGCCCGGCGTGCCGGTGAAGATCACATCGCCCGGCATCAGGGTCATCGCCTGGCTGAGCAGCGCGACCTGGTCGAAGACGTCGAAGACGAGGTTGCAGGTGTTGGAGTCCTGGCGCTTCTCGCCGTTGACGAAGCAGCGGATGCCCAGCGCGTGCGGATCGCCGACCTCGTCGGCGGTCACGATCCACGGCCCGAACGGCGCGTGGGTGTCGAAGGACTTGCCCAGGATCCATTGCGGCGTGTGGAACTGCCAGTCGCGCACGCTGACGTCGTTGCCGCAGGCATAGCCGAAGATCGCGCCCGGCGCCTCGGCCTTCGAGACATGACGGCAGCGTCTGCCCACGACCGCCACAAGCTCGGCCTCATAGTCGACGGCGGTCGACGCTTTCGGGATCTGGATGTCGTCGAACGGGCCGTTGACCGCATTGGCAAGCTTGGAGAACCAGATCTGCCGCTCGGGCTTCTGCTGGCCGCTTTCTTCGATGTGGTCGGCATAGTTGAGGCCGATGGCCATGATCTTTTGCGGCTTCGGCACGGGGGCGAGCAGGCGGACATCGGCCAGCTTCACATGCGGCGCTGCGGTCGCGAGCCGCCGCAGCTCGGGCTCGACGTCGGGCCAGGCCTCGATCAGGCCGATCATGTCCGACGGCAGGCCGGGTGCCGCGCGTGCGATGTCGATGAGGCCGTCGCCCGAAACGATGCCGGCGCGCGGGCCGGCGCCGGAATCGCTTCTATCGCAAACGAACGTCGCGAGCTTCACGCGCGCGCGGAAGAACGGCGCGACGTGGCGGAGGCGCGCGCCGGCGGCGAGGTTTCCTGCTGATCGTTGGCGAGCTGGCGCGCCAGGTTCAGGATCGCGCGGCGGCGCTTGGGAGAGTCGATGCTGGCATAGGCTTCGAGCAGGTCGCTGGCGCCGGGCTCGGTCAGATAGGCGATCTGGCGCGACAGCGAGGCCGAGCTCTTCGACTTGTCGAGATTGCCGATCAGGTCGGCGACGCTGCATTCCAGCGCATCGGCGATCTCGACCAGGCGGGAGAAGCTGATGCGGTTGGTGCCGTGCTCGTATTTCTGCACCTGCTGGAAGGTGATGCCCACGGAACGCGCCAGCTGGTCCTGGGAGAAGCCGAGCTCCTTGCGGCGCAACCGCACGCGCGAGCCGAGCGCGATGTCGAGAGGGTGAGGAGCGTGCTCGTCGGTATTTTTTGCCATTTCGATTCTCTTAGTTCCAATCGCGCAATAATGACATCAAGGGCAAGATTGTCCAATCCGGAGGTAGGCATCCGGCTCTGCAACTTGTCGTTTAACAATGCGTAAAGCGCGGTTTGGCAACATTGGAAGTTGGTCAGGAACGCCGTAGATGGGCATCGGTTTCGGAAAGGCAATACGCGGCTCGGCAAGCCTGCTGCCGGCGGCGCTGCTGCGCCCGCTCGGCCGGCCGGCCGCGGTGTTCTTCCACGGCGTCGAGCGGCGGCTCGACGACTCACGGGTGCAATCCAACCATCATGATGCGGCGGAGTTTTCCGCCATCGCTCGCGCTTTGAAGGACAATTTCGACGTTCTGCCGCTGTCCGAGCTCGGCCGCGTGCTCGCGGCGCCGGAGCGCCATCCGCATGCGCTATTCCTCATGGCGGATGACGGCTACGCAAACAATTTGAGCGAGGCGGCCGTAATTTTGTCCGAATTCAACCTGCCTTGGACGCTCTTCCTCAGCACGTGGCATATCGACACGCACGCGCCCAATCCGGTCTTCGTCGCCAGGCTGTTCTGTCTTTTCGCCCCTGATGCGAAATACGAAATCGCGAACTTGGGCGTGCTGTCGCTGGGCAGCGATAGACGGTTCGTTGCCGAACAAACGATAGCCAGGCTGCGCGCGCTCGATGCGCCGCGCGCCGACCAAGCGGTGGCCGAGATGGCCGCGGCGCTGGGCGAAGCGCGGCTGGCGCAACTGCTCGCGCGCTTCCGGTCCGATTCGTTCCTGACCTGGAACGAGGTCGCCGCGCTGAAAGCGCGAGGCGTCGAGATCGGCGCGCATGCGCACAAGCACTGGCCGATGCACGCGGCGCAGTCGCCCGGCTACCTGCGCGACCAGGCGGCGCTGCCGCGCGCGCGCATCGAAGCCGAGCTCGGGGTGCCTTGCCGCTATTTCGCCTATCCCTTCGGCAACACCGCCGACGTCTGCCGCGCGGCGTGGCAGGCGGTGCGCGACGCGGGCTACGGCCATGCCTTCACCACCTTGTCGGGCTCGCTAGACGCCAGCGCCAACCCGTTCCTGATGCCGCGCTACGGGCTTCAGCCGCGCGAGACGCGGCTGGCCTCGCTGGTGCCGGCGCTGCGTATGGGTAATGGACGATTAAGGGACTGGCAGGCCGATTTGTCCCGTTAAGGGACGGGACCGTGCCGCGCTGACGCGGAATCCGCTGGCGCGAACCCTGCAGCCTTCGACGCGTCGTTCGAAGGCTTCGCCAGTTGAGCTTGCGGGAACAGTTTGCGGAAGAAGGCCTGCCGGTATTGGCGGAACCCTTCGCGCTCGCCCCGGTGAAGCCCAAGGCGGCCGTCCGGCCCCGGCTCTATCCCAGGCTCAAGCGGCTGCTCGATCTTGCGATCGCCGTGCCGCTGCTCATCCTGACCGCGCCGCTGCTCATCGCCATAGCGCTCTGGATCCATCTCGACTCCAGGGGCCCCGCGATGTTCCGCCAGACGCGGCTGGGCCTTGGCGGCCGCCCGTTCGGCATCCTGAAATTCCGCACCATGAGCGTGATCGAAGAGGGGGCCGCCGTCGTGCAGGTGGTGCGCGACGACGCGCGCATCACCTGCGCCGGCCGGTTCCTGCGCGCCTCCAGCCTCGACGAGCTGCCGCAGCTTCTGAACGTGATCAGGGGCGAGATGTCGCTCGTCGGTCCGCGGCCGCATGCGATAGCCCATGACGAGCTTTATGCCACGCTGATCCCCGAATATCCCGGCCGCCAGGCGGTCAAGCCCGGCATCACCGGCTGGGCGCAGGTCTGCGGCCATCGCGGCGGCACGCCGACCGTCGATGCGATGAAGGCGCGCGTCGCCCACGACCTGTGGTACGCGGCGCATGCCTCGATCTGGCTCGATTTGTTGATCCTGGCGCGCACGCCGATCGAGATCCTCCGTGGACGGAACGCCTACTGATGGAACGGCGCAGCGGCGACAGGACCTTCAAGCGCATCACGGTGGGCGGCATCCCGACCGCCAGCGTCTCGCGCCAGCAGATGGGGCGGCTGATGGTCGGCGATTGCCTGGCCGCGCGCCGCGGCGGGCGCCGGCCCAAGCTCGTCTTCGCCGCCAACGGCCACGCGGTCGCGATGGCCGGCACCGACGCCAGGTTCCGCAAGACCTTCCAGTCGGCCGACATCATCCATGCCGACGGCGCGCCGGTGGTGTTCGCCTCGCGCATGACCGATGCGCCGATCCCCGAGCGCAGCGCCACGACGGATTTCCTGCACGACGCGGCGAAGATGGCCGAGGCGCATGGGCTCAAATTCTTCCTGCTCGGCGCGACGGAAGAGGTCAACGCCGCCTGCGCCGAAATGCTCGCGGCGTGCTATCCGAAGCTCGAGATCGCCGGACGCCGCCACGGTTATTTCGGCCGCGACGACGAGATCGCGATCTGCGAGCAGATCAACCGCTCCGGCGCCGACGTGCTGTGGGTGGGCTTGAGCGTGCCGTTCGAATACGAGTTCTGCGAGCGCAACCGCGACAACCTGACCGCGGGCTGGATCGTCACCTGCGGCGGCTGCTTCAACTTCGCCGCCGGCGCCTATAGGCGCGCGCCGGAATGGATGCAGCGGGCCGGCTTCGAATGGCTCTACCGGCTGTGGCGCGAGCCCAAGCGGCTGTTCTGGCGCTACGCGGTCACCAACCCGATCGCGCTGTTCATGCTGCTCACGCGGACGCAAGGGTAAACCGGCTCGTAACTTGCTTGTGGTCTCTCTGCGCGGACCAAACCGGTCCAGTCAGGGACACCATGTCGGGATTTGCCCCTCCCACGGCCCTCAAAGCCCACGGCGCCCGTGCCGTTCTGGGACGCAGCAAGCTCGTCCAGCTGGCCGGCCGCTACAGCCTGACCGCGATCGGCCCCATCGCGGTATCGGCGGCGCATTTCGCCGCCTCGGTCATCTTCCTGCACAAGCTCAAGCCCGCCGAGTTCGGGTTGTTTTCGTTCCTGCTGGTCGTGGTGCCTTTCGCGCTCTCGATCTCGTCGGGGCTGTTCGGCGCGCCGCTGCTCTCGGCCATCGGCAAGTCCGAGACCATCGCCGAGGGAAAGTACAACGCGCTCGGCCAGGTCAACCGGCTCTACTGCCTGCTCGCGGGCCTGGTGACCGCGACTCTGATGTATTTCGGCGGCGCGGGGCAGGGTGCCTCGATGCTGTTCGGCCTCTACGGCGCGATCATGACCTTGCGCTGGTACGGCCGGCTCTGCGCCTACAACGTCAGCCATCCGCTGCGCGCGGCCTTTTCCGACATAACCTACAGCGTCGTGTTGCTTGCCGGCCTGGTGCTGCTGCTCGCCACCGGCAATCTCTCGCTGGAATCGACCAGTGTGACGATGTTCGTCAGCGCCGCGCTCGGGCTTCTGCCCTTCGGTCACGCCTTCCTTCTCGCCCAGCTGCGCCGTCCGATGCCGGGCTTCGCGGGCATCTACGCGCCAATCTGGCGCGACGTCACGCGCTGGTCGCTGCTCGGCGTCGTGGCGTCGGAAATGACGGCCAACGCGCATGCCTATCTGGTGACCTTCATCGCCGGCGCGCATGCCTTTGCGCTGCTGGCGGTGGGCAGCCTGATGATGCGGCCGCTGCTTTTGGTGCTGGGCGCGCTGCCCGACCGCGAGCGCCCGGTGATCGCGCGCGCGCTGGCGGCAGGGGACGTCAAGGCGGCGCTCGCCACGATTAACGAATTCCGAACCGCGGCGGGCGCAGTTTGGCTGGGCACCGTGGGACTGTCTGCCGTGATCCTGACCTGGATGCCCGGGCTCGTCATCCGCCGGGGCTTCGACGCCGAAGCCGTGACGCTGGCCGTCGGATTGTGGGCGGCGATCGTCGCGGTGCGCGCGATGCGCGCGCCGGAGCAGGCGTTCCTCACCGCCGCGGGCGAGTTCAGCGCGCTGGCGCGGGCGGGCATGTGGGGAAGCCTGGTCTCGCTCGGCGGCACGCTGATGCTGCTGGTGCTGCTCGGGCCGGTCGAATCCCTGCTCGGCATCCTTTGCGGCGAAATGGCGATGAGCTGGCGGATCATGCGGCTGATGTCGGCCTGGAGACGGGCGCATGCGTGAGCAGAGCGGGCCGAACGTCGTCATCGCCGTCCCGACCTTCCGCCGGCCGCAGAGCCTGAAGCGTCTGCTCGACGCGGTGGCGAAGCTGGAGACGACCGCGACGGTCAGCGTCGTCGTCGCCGACAACGACGCGGCCGCCCACGAAGGTTTCGACGTCTGCGCCGCGCTCGAAGATTACCGCTGGCCGCTCGACCACTTCATCGCGCCCGAGCGCGGCATCGCGCAGGTGAGGAACGCGCTCGTCGAGCGCGCGCTGACCCATCCTTGCGAGTTCATCGCCATGCTCGACGACGACGAATGGCCCGAGCCGCAATGGCTCGACGCGTTCCTGAAAGTGCAGGCCGAGACCGGCGCCGACGCGCTGCATGGCGACATCCTGCGCGATTTCGAGGCCGCGCCCGGCCGCCTCGCAGCCCAGCTCGACGGCGTAGCCCCGCTTCTGGGCGAGACCGGGCCCGTGGCGATGATCGAAGGCTCGGGCAACATCATCGTCAGCCGAGCCTGCTTCGAAGGCTTGAGCAAGCCCTGTTTCGATCCCGCCTTTGCGCTGTCGGGCGGGGAGGACCGCGACTTCTTCGAGCGCCTGCGCCGCCAGGGCCGCCGCTTCGCCTGGGCGAAGGCGGCCGTGCTGCATGCCTGGGTGCCGGCCAGCCGCGCCAATCTCAAATGGGGCCTGCTGCGCGCCTATCGCGTCGGCAATTCCGACATGCGCGTGTTCCTGAAACATGCCCATACGCGCCAGGACAGCGCGCGCGAGGCGGCGAAGATCGCGGGCGCGCTGTTGCTGTCGCCGCTGCTGTTCGTCATTCTCGGGCTTGCGTCGAATCGCGCGGTGGATGCATTGCGCAGGCTGTGCCGGGCGGCAGGAAAGATCGCGGCGATCCGCGGCCGCGTCTACAACGAATATGCCGTGACCCATGGCGCATGACGTCGTCCGAGACGCTGCCGGCGCATCCATTGCGGATGACCTGGCCCGCGATGCCGACGGCGCTCCGCTGACCAAGCCGCGCTTCCAGTTCGGCGTGATGGACGGCGTGTTCGTGGCGCTGCTGCTGCTCGCCTTCGTCGGCGTGCAGCCGTTCGCGATCCGCAACCCGGCAACCGATCTTCAGACCGGCCCATATCAGGTGACGGGCGGCGGCGACGCCTTCCGCCAGGCGATCTATCTGCTGGTCTTCTTCTCGGTCGCGGGCTTTGCGGTCATGCGCCGCGGCATCGGCATTCTTTCGACCGTGCCGCCGCTTCTGGCGATGCTGCTCGGCTGGTGCCTGCTAAGCGCGCTATGGGCGGCCGCTCCCGACGTCGCGCTGCGCCGCGCGGGCCTCGCCATCGTGGTCGCGCTCTCGACCATGCTCAGCGTCGATGCGCTGGGACCCGAGCGCGCCTTGCGCATCTGGAAGATCGTGCTCGCCTGCGTGCTGATCGTGAACTGGGCGTCGATCGGGCTGGTGCACCAGTCGGTCCATCTCCCCGGCGAGCAGGACCCGGGCCTGGTCGGCGACTGGCGCGGGCTGTACTTCCACAAGAACATCGCCGGCGCGGTGTCTGCGATCACCGCCATCGTGTTCTTCTTCTCCTGGCTGCGCACGAAGCATTGGAGCGATATCGCGATCTTCTTGCTGGCGCTGGGCTTCACGGCGATGAGCCATTCGAAGTCATCGCTCGGCCTGTTGCCGCTCGCGATCGGTTTCGGCCTCGCCTATCGCTTCGCCTGGCGCACGACGCTGGACCGTTCCATCGTCGCGGTGGCGGGCGTGCTCGTGCTGTTCCTTCTCGCCGCCGCGGTCGCGCTCAATGCCGACACCCTCGCGCAGATGCTGGAGGACCCGACCGAGTTCACCGGCCGCTCCGCGATCTGGGCGGCCGAGCTCGCCTTCGCGCGCGACCATATGTTCCTGGGGTCGGGCTTCGGAACCTTTGCCGACACCGGCTCGCTCTCGCCGCTGCACAACTACGTCGCCGGCTCCTGGGTCGAGGCGGTGGCGCACGGCCATAGCGGTTATCTGCAGATCCTCGTCACCATCGGCGGCGTCGGCCTCCTGCTCACCGTGCTCGCGACCGTCGCGGCGCCCGCGCGCAGGTTCTGGAAGATGGACGGCGCCGACCTCGACCTGAAGGGCATGCTGCTCGCGCTGTTCGTCTTCTTCGTGCTGCACAATTTCATGGAGAGCGACTTCCTCGAAGGCGACGCCCCGGCCTGGGTGTCGTTCCTGATCATGCTGGCATTGCTCTATCGCCTGCCGAGGCGCGCATGAGCCCGTTCTTCACCGCCCCCTTCTTCAGCGTCATCATCCCGGTCTACAACCGCGCCGACGTGCTGGGCGAGGCGCTCACCTCCGTGCTCGCGCAGACCTGCCAGGATTTCGAGATCGTCGTCGTCGACGACGGCTCCAAGGACTCGCCGGGCGAAGCGGTCGAGCGCGTCGGCGATCCGCGCATCCGCTTCCTCAGCCAGCCGAACCGCGGCGGCGGCGCGGCGCGCAACGCCGGCATCGACGCGGCGCGCGGCCGCTTCGTCGCCTTCCTGGATTCCGACGACGTCTATCTGCCGACGCATCTGGCCGCGATGCGTGCGCTGCTCGACGGCACGCGCGACACCGTCGGCTATGCGCGTGTCGTCGTCGACCGCGGCGACGGCCGGACCTTCCTGAAGCCCCCGCGCGCCATCCGGCCGGGCGAGCACATGGCGACCTATCTGCTCAGCGACCGCGGTTTCGTGCCGACGATCACCATGGTCGTCCCGCGCGAGACGGCCGCCCGCGTGCGCTTCCACGAAGATCTGCGCGCCGCCGAGGACACCGATTTCGCCATCCGCCTGTTCCTTTCCGGCCAAAGCTTCGCGATGGCGGAAGAGCCCGGCGCGGTGTGGAAGGACATCCCCGATCCGGGCCGCACCTCGGCCGGGCGCAAGGGCAGCCGCATGATCCCTTGGCTGGAAGAGATGCGCCCGCGCATCCCGGCCGCTGCCTATTACGGCTGCCGCGGCTGGGCCGTCGCCAAATCCGTCGCCATGAGCGATCGCTGGGCGGCGCTGAAGATGTATGCCGCGGCCGTGATGCGCGGCTGCTACCGGCCGGGATTGGCGGGGATCGTGTTCCTGCAGATCTTCCTCTCCGACCGGGCCTACCGCGCGATGGCCGACGGCGCCATCAAGTGGCTGAAAGCGGGTTTCCAGCCGAAACGACAGTTTCCGGCCGTTAACTAATCGTCAGCGGCTCGACGGTTAAATAAGCCTCCCGAAAAGCGAGTTCATGTCGGTCGTGACCGGAACCCAACAGCCTGACCCTGCCTTCTCGGCAGGCGACGTCGTGCGCGTGGCGCGCGCACGGTCGGGGCTGATCCTGGCCGTGGCGGTGCTGACGGTGCTGGCGGCGGCGGCTGTGCTGATGTGGCTGCCGACGCTGTATTCGACCTCGGCCAGCGTGATGCTCGATCCGCGCAAGAACAACGTCGCCGATCTCTCGTCGGTGCTGTCACAGCTTCCGACCGACCCCGCTTCGCTGCAGAACCAGATCCAGATTTTGGAATCGCGCGACCTGGGGCAGGAGGTCATCGCCAAGCTCGCCCTCTATGACGATCCGGAATTCAATTCGGCGCTCAAGGCACGCTCGCCGCTCGACCCGCGCGGCTGGCTCGGCCATGGGTCCGAAGACGCGTCCGCGGCGCGCGAGCGCATCATCACCGCCTTCGAAAAGAACCTCTCGGTCACCGCCGAAGGCCTGTCGACGACGCTCACCGTCACCTATACCTCGCGCGATCCCGAAAAGGCGGCGCTGATCGCCAACACCCTGGTCGACACCTATATCGACGACCAGATCCAGGCCAAGCGCGACATCGGCGACAAGACGACGAACTGGCTGGTCGGCCGCACGCGCGAGCTGGCCAACCAGCTCCAGGCGCAGGAAGCCGCGGTCCAGAAATACAAGGCCGACAACAACATCACCGAGGCTGCGGACGGCTCCTCGCTCGCCGACCAGCAGATCAGCGCGATCTCCAACCAGCTCGTGCTCGCCAAGGCCGATCTCGCCGCCAAGCAGGCGACCAACGACCGCATCGGCACGCTGATGAGGGCCGGCGACACCGCGGACGTCTCGCAGATCCTGGCCTCGCCCCTGATCGTGCAGCTGCGCACGCAGCAGGCGACCCTGATCGCGCAGGAGTCCGAGCTCTCCACGCGCTACGGGCCGCGCCATCCCAAGATGGAAGCGGTCGAGACCCAGAAGCGCGACCTCGACGCCAAGATCGCGACCGAGGTCAACCGTCTCGCCGGCTCCATCGGCAACGACGTCGCCGTCGCAAGGGCAAACGTCTCGTCGCTGCAGGGCTCGCTCGGTGCGGCCGAGAAGCAGGCCTCGAACCAGAACCTCGTGCGCGTGAAGCTGCGCGCGCTACAGTCCAACGCCGCCTCGACGCGCACCATGTACGAGGCTTTCGTCCAGCGCCTGCGCGAGACGCAGGACCAGGACGCGATCCAGAACCCCGATGCGCGCGTGATCAGCCACGCCGCCGTGCCGGGCGCGCCCAGCTCGCCCAAGCGCATGATGATCCTGGGCGCCTCGCTCCCGATCGGATTGGTGCTGGGTCTCTTGATCGCGCTCGTCGCCGAACGCTTCGGCGCCGCGCGACCCGTGCGTGTGCAGCCCGCGCGCGTGCAGCCCGCG
Organism: Alphaproteobacteria bacterium; assembly: GCA_019247845.1. Classification (GTDB taxonomy): domain Bacteria; phylum Pseudomonadota; class Alphaproteobacteria; order Micropepsales; family Micropepsaceae; genus Rhizomicrobium. Next base: position 47,495 of record JAFBAL010000058.1, read on the forward strand.
ATGGCGTTCCGTCCCGCGGTGGCGGCGCGGCGCCCGGCGGTCGCCATGCTGAACGGCATCCAGGATCCGCGCGCGGCGGATGCGCCGCTCGACTGGCCGAATTCCGAGTTCTCGCGCGCGACGGCCGCGCTGCTGCGCCAGGCGATGCGCGCCGGCAAGGTCGTCGCCGTGACCGGGAACGATTGGGGCCAGGCCAAGACCGCGACCGCTGCCGCGCTGGCCCGCACCGCCGCGCGCGCGGGTTTGAAGGTCGCCGTGGTCGATGCAAGCCTCGCTCATCCCATGACCGGCCGCGCCTTCGGGCTCGGTCCGGTGCGTTTCGGCCTGGTCGAGGCGCTGACCGGGACGGCGCCGGTGGCACGCGCCTTCTGCCGCGATCCGCGCAGCAGCGCGCAGGTGCTGCTGGCCGCGCACCGCCTGGGCGACCCGACGGCCGTGCTTGCATCCGCGCGCATGGCCAGGCTGGTCGCCTATCTGAGGCGCGCCTGCGACCTGGTGATCCTCGACGCCCCGCCGCTCGGCGCGGGCAGCCAGTTCGCCGCTGTCAGTCGGCTCGCCGACACGACCGTCGCGGTGGCCCGGTCCGGGCAGGTCGAGCTTCGGTAAATCCCTGATAAGTTTGTGGGATTTCCAGCGGTAACCTTCCTGCAAATAAATTCATTGTGCTGGCGCGCACATATGGGATACGCGTTTGCGCCCGCTGGGCTAGGGGCACTGCTTCCACTTCTCGAAAGCGAAACGAAACTCGTCATGAACGATCAGATGAGAACTTGGCTGACGCGCGGCGGAATCGCGCTCGGCGTCTTTATCGTGGGCATGATCGCGGGATGGCTCGCCCATGGCGGCCGCAGCGACGTCGCCCGGGTGAACTTCTACAAGGACTGGCGCCTGGCCTGTCCCGCCGACACCGACGCGAAGTCCTATTGCGCGCTGGCCAGCGACGTCGTCGAGCCCAAGACGGGCACGCATCTGGCGCAGGTCACCTGGGGCGTCGAGGCGAGCAAGCCCGACACGCACGTGATCGTGGTCAGCGTTCCCTTGACGGTGCTGATCCAGCCGGGCCTGGGCCTGCAGGTCGGCGACAAGACGACGACCTATAAATACGCGACCTGCCTGCCGACCGGCTGCGTCGTGACGATCCCCGTCGACGACAAGCTCGCCGACGCGATGCAGAGCGCCACGACGCTGGGCATCGTGGTCACCTCCGAGCGCGGCGAGCCGATCACGCTGCCGGTATCGGTGCAGGGCTTCAAGGACGCTTACGGCGTGATGAACGCGACCGAAGGCAAGCGCAAATCCTGGTGGAAGAGACTGTGGTCATGATCTCGATGAATCGTTTCGTCATCCGCGCCTTTGCCGCCGCGGCCCTGGCTTTCTCCACCGCCGCGCTCGCGCAGGACGACGGCCAGGCGCAGCAGCGCAAGCCGATGACGCCGACCACCATGAAGACGTTCAGCGGCTGGGACGTGCGCTGCTATCCGGTGCAGACGCCCGCGCCGTGCGACATGTGGGAAGCGATCGCCTTCAAGAAGGGCGGCGCGCTCGCCATCAGCGTGTCGATCGTCTACGTGCCGTCGCGCGACGAGCATCTGGTGCAGTTCGTGGTGCCGCTGGGCATCGACCTGCAACAGGGCGCCAAGGCCGAGGCCGGCGGCTTCTCTGCCGACGGCTTACGCTATCACCACTGCGACCGCATCGGCTGCTACATCATCGTGCCGCAGGCCAATGGGCTGATCAACGCGCTGCGCAACCAGCAGACCTTCAAGGTCCGCGTCGTGCAGTTCCACGGCAAGCCGGTCGACCTGACCGTGCCGCTGAAGGGCTTCAACGAGGCGCATACCGCGCTGGTCGATCTGGCCAAGCAGAAGACCGCGGGCGGCGGCTCGGGCAGCGCGCCGGCCCCCACCGACAATCCGGCGCCGTCCTCGAACCCGTAAGGGGGGCGGGCGGCTCCGTCGCTTTCATTTGCGACATTTGAGGACAATTTTCTGTCGTCCCGGCCCGGCCGGGACGACGGTCCCGGACGGCTGACGCGTTAGGATAGGTAACGCCGAAACCTTCCGGAGCACCGCCTATCCCATGAGCAGCCGCGGCAGCGAGAAAAGCCGGTTCGAAGCCACCTTCGACCAGGCGGGCGCCTATGCCGGGCGCGCCGCGCGCTGGATGCCGGGCGGCGCCTTGGCGCTGTGGACGCTGCTCGGGCTGATCCTGCTCGGCCTGCTGCTCTGGGCGATCCATCCGGGCGAGCAGGTGCAGCGCGCCGGCGGCCGCGGCGGGTTCGGCGGCCCGATGCCGGTCGGCGTCACCCAGGCCGTCAAGGGCGACATCGACGTCAAGCTCAACGCGCTCGGCACCGTGACGCCGCTCGCCACCGTCACCGTGCGGCCGCAGGTGAGCGGGCAGATCCTGCGCTTCAACTTCACCGAAGGGCAGATGGTGAAAGCCGGCGACCTTCTGGCCGAGATCGATCCGCGCACCTTCCGTGCCGCCTACGACCAGGCCAAGGGCCAGCTCGAGCGCGACAAGGCCACGCTCGCCAATGCGCAGCTGGATCTCAAGCGCCAGCAGGACCTGTTCAAGGCGCAGGCGACGTCGCAGCAGGCGCTGGCCACGCAGCAGGCGCTGGTGCGCTCGACCGCGGCCACCGTGAAATCCGATCAGGCGGCGGCGGAATCGGCCGCGATCAATCTGGGGTACACGCGCGTGACCTCGCCGGTGGCGGGCCGCGCGGGCCTGCGTCAGGTCGATGTCGGCAATCTCGTCCAGGCGGGGCAGGCGAACGGCATCGTGGTGGTGACGCAGCTATCGCCGATGTCGGTGATGTTCTCGCTGCCCGAGGACAACATCTCCGACGTCATGGCGCGCGTGGGCCAGGGCGCGACCTTGACCGTCGAGGCTTACGACCGCGGCCAGACGGTGAAGCTCGCGACGGGAACGCTCGCCACCGTCGACAACGTGATCGATCCGACCACCGGCACGGTCAAGCTGCGCGCGATGTTCGACAACGCAGACGGCAAGCTCTTCCCCAACCAGTTCGTGAACGTGCGCCTGCTGGTCAATACGCTGAAAGGCCAGACCGTCGTGCCGGCCTCGGCGATCGAGCGCGGCGCGCAAGGTGCCTTCGTCTACGTCGTGCAGAAGGGCGCAGATAGCTCCTCTGGCGGCGACACCGTCGCGATGCGCCAGGTCGCGCTCGGCGCGCAGGACGACGACCGCGTGGCGATCGCCAAGGGCCTCAATCCGGGCGAGACCGTCGTGACCGACGGCGCCGACCGCCTGCGCGACGGCGCCGAGGTGGTCATTCCGAAGGGCACCAAGGTCAATGCGAGCGCGACGGCACCGGCCGGTGCGGGCGGCGGCACCTCGGCCCGCGCGCAGATGATGAAGATCTGCGCCGCCGACGCCGCCAAGTTCTGCGGCGACAGCCAAGGCCGCGAGCGCGGCATGTGCCTGCGCGAGCACCGCGACGAGCTGAGCGACGCCTGCCGCACCGCGATGTCCAAGATGCGCCATCGCGGCGGCGGCGGTGGACAGTGAGCTCCAATGTCATCTCCGGCGAGGCGCGCGATCCGCGCGCCGAGGGAGTGCTAGCGTCAGCGTATGCACGATCCAGGTCCCAGCGATCGTCTTGCACCTGCATCCCCTTCCCCTTGCAGCGCGCAGCGCCGCTCGGCCGGGAATGACAATCGCGCAGTAATCCCATGAACCCTTCGGCCCCTTTCATCCAGCGTCCGGTCGCGACGTCGCTGCTGATGATCGCGATCATGCTGGTGGGCATCATGGGGTATCTGTACCTGCCGCTGTCGGCGCTGCCCGAGGTCGACTATCCGACCATCCAGGTGCAGACCTTCCTGCCCGGCGCCAGTCCCGACGTGATGACGACGACGGTCACCGCGCCGCTGGAGCGCCAGTTCGGCCAGATGCCCGGCCTGAAGCAGATGTCGTCGGTGAGCTCGGCCGGCGCCTCGGTCGTCACGCTCCAGTTCGACCTCTCGCTCAGCCTCGACATCGCCGAGCAGCAGGTGCAGGCCGCGATCAATGCGTCGGGCAACCTCCTGCCGCAGAGCCTTCCCGCGCCGCCGATCTATGCCAAGGTCAATCCGGCGGACGCGCCGATCCTGACGCTCGCCATCACCTCGCGCACCCTGCCGCTGACGAGGGTCGAGGATCTGGCCGACACCCGCATCGCGCAGAAGATCTCGCAGCTTCCGGGCGTGGGCCTCGTCTCGATCAACGGCGGCCAGCGGCCGGCCATCCGGGTCAGGGCGAACCTTCCGGTGCTGGCGTCCTACGGGCTCAACATCGACGACCTGCGCACGACGATCTCCAACGCCAATTCCAACGCGCCGAAAGGCAATTTCGACGGCGCCTCGCGCTCCTACACGATCAATTCCAACGACCAGCTCCAGACCAGGGCCGACTACGAGAACATCGTCGTCGCCTACAGGAACGGCGCGCCGGTGCATCTCTCCGACGTGGCCGAGGTCGCCGACAGCGCCGAGAACGTCAAGCTCCTCTCCTGGTCGGACACGACGCCGGCGATCCTGTTGAACGTCCAGCGCCAGCCCGGCGCCAACGTCATCGCCGTCGCCGACGGCATCAAGAAGCTGCTGCCGCAGATCGAGGGCGGGCTGCCGGGCAGCGTCGAGGTCAAGGTCCTCACCGACCGCACCAACACCATCCGCGCCTCGGTCTCGGACGTGGAGTTCGAGCTCGGGCTGGCCGTCGTGCTCGTGGTGCTCGTGATCTATCTCTTCCTGCGCAGCGCGCCCGCGACCTTCATCCCCAGCCTCTCGGTGCCGCTCTCCATCGTCGGCACCTTCGCGGCGATGTACCTGCTCGGCTATTCGCTCAACAACCTGTCGCTGATGGCGCTGACCATCGCGTCGGGCTTCGTCGTCGACGACGCCATCGTGATGATCGAGAACATCTCGCGCTATATCGAAGAGGGCGAGAAGCCCTTCGCCGCGGCGATGAAGGGCGCGGGAGAGATCGGCTTCACCATCGTGTCGCTGACGGTGTCGCTGATCGCTGTGCTGATCCCGCTGCTCTTCATGCAGGAGGTGGTGGGCCGCCTCTTCCGCGAGTTCGCGGTGACGCTGGCCATCACCATCCTCATCTCCGCCTTCGTGTCGCTGACCCTGGTGCCGATGCTCTGTGCCAAGCTGCTGCGCCAACGCCGCGAGGTGAAGAAGAGCGCATGGTTCGAGCGCTTGATCGGCGGCTACGACCGCTGGCTCACCTGGGTGCTCGACCACCAGCCGCTGACCTTGATCATCGCGGTCGCGACCCTGGGCCTGACGGTGCTGCTCTACATCACGATCCCCAAGGGCTTCTTCCCGGTCCAGGACACCGGCCTGGTGCAGGGCATCACGCAGGCCGGCCCGACCGTGTCGTTCCAGGCGATGTCGCAGCGCCAGACCGCGCTTGCCCGCGCGCTGCTCCAGGACAAGGACGTGCAGAGCCTGTCGTCCTTCATCGGTGTGGACGGAACCAACAACACGCTGAACTCGGGCCGCTTCCTGATCAACCTGGTGCCCAAAGGCGACCGCAGCTCGGACATCGCGGGCGTGTTGCGGCGGCTGGAGGACTCGGCGCGCAACGTGCCGGGCATCTCGCTTTATCTGCAGCCGGTGCAGGACCTGACCATCGACTCCACCGTCAGCCGCGCGCAGTACCAGTTCGTGCTGGAAGATGCATCGACCGCGACCTTGAACACTTATGTTCCCAAGCTCGTCGACGCGCTGAACCGCACGCCGGAGCTCGTCAACGTCTCGACCAACTTCACCGACCGCGGGCTCTCGGCGACCGTCGTCGTCGACCGCGACACCGCCGCGCGGTTCGGCATCACGGCGGCGACCATCGACAACGCGCTCTACGACGCCTTCGGCCAGCGCATCGTGTCGACCATCTTCACGCAGTCGAACCAGTACCGCGTGATCCTGGAGGCGGGCGAGCAGACGACGCTCGACACCTTGCCCGACGTCCATTTCCCCTCGGCCGGCGGCGGGCAGGTGCCGCTTTCCGCCTTCGCCCGCATCGAACAGAAGCCGATGCCGCTGGAGACCGATCACCTCGGCCAGTTCCCCGCGGCGATGATATCCTTCGACGTCGCACCCGGCTATTCGCTGGGCGCCGCGGTCGATGCGGTGAAGCAGGCGGAGAAGGACGCAGGCCTTCCCGCGAGCATCACCACCAACTTCCAGGGCTCGGCGCTGGCCTTCCAGTCGGCGCTGTCGAGCGAGCTGCTGCTGATCCTGGCCGCCATCGTTACCGTCTATATCGTGCTGGGCGTGCTCTACGAGAGCTTCATCCATCCGGTGACGATTCTTTCGACCCTGCCGTCGGCGGGCGTCGGCGCGCTGCTGTTCCTGATCCTCACGGGGAACGACCTGGGGATCGTGTCGATCATCGGCATCATCCTCTTGATCGGCATCGTCAAGAAGAACGCGATCATGATGATCGACTTCGCGCTGGAGGCCGAGCGCGGCGAGGGCAAGACCCCGCGCGAGGCGATCCACCAGGCGGCGCTGCTGCGCTTCCGGCCCATCATGATGACGACGGTGGCGGCGCTGTTCGCGGCACTGCCTTTGATGCTCGGCAACGGCACGGGCTCGGAGCTGCGCCATCCGCTCGGCATCTCCATCGTCGGCGGCCTGCTGGTCAGCCAGCTGCTGACGCTGTTCACCACGCCGGTCATCTACATTTATTTCGACCGCCTGAGCACAAGGTGGCGGAAATGAGCTTCTCGTCGGTCTTCATCCGCCGGCCGGTCGCCACCACGCTGCTGACGATGGGGTTGGCGCTGGCGGGGATAAGCGCCTATTTCCTTCTCCCCGTCGCACCTCTGCCGAACGTCGACCTGCCGACGATCTTCGTCTCGGCCTCGATGGCGGGCGCCTCGCCTGAGACGATGTCGACCAGCGTGGCGACGCCGCTGGAGCGGCACTTGGGCACCATCGCCGACGTCAGCGAGATGACCTCGTCCAGCTCGGTCGGCTCGACGCGCATCACGCTCCAGTTCAACCTGGAGCGCGACATCGATGGCGCCGCGCGCGACGTGCAGGCGGCGATCAACGCGGCGCGCGCCGACCTTCCGGCCTCGCTCAAGTCCAACCCGACCTATCGCAAGATCAACCCCGCCGACCAGCCGGTGCTGATCCTGGCCTTGACGTCGAGCACCTTGTCGCCCGGCCAGATCTACGATTCCGCCTCGACCATCGTTCAGCAGAAGCTGTCCCAGGTGCCGGGCATCGGCCAGGTGCAGATCGGCGGCTCGTCCTTGCCCGCGGTGCGCGTCGACTTGAACCCGCGGGCGCTGTTCAAATACGGCATCGCGCTGGAGGACGTGCGCGCGGCGCTCTCCGCCGCCAATGCCAATGCGCCGAAGGGCGCGCTGGAGAGCGGTGCGCTCAAATACCAGATCGCGGTCAACGACCAGGCGCGCACCGCCGACCAGTACCGCACGCTGGTGGTGGCCTATCGCGACGGCGCGGCGGTGCGCCTCCAGGACGTCGCGCGCGTCAGCGACGGCGTGGAGGACGTGCGCAACATCGGCATGACCAACGGCCAGCCGGCCATCATCGTCATCCTGTTCCGCCAGCCCGGCGCCAACATCATCGAGACGGTCGAGAACGTGAAGCAGGTGCTGCCCGAGCTTCAGGCCGCCATCCCGCCGTCGATCAAGCTCATCGTCGCCAACGACCGCACCGGCACGATCCGCGCCTCGCTGCACGACGTGGAGAGCACCATGGCGATCTCGGTCGGGTTGGTCGTGCTGGTGGTATTCCTGTTCCTGCGCAGCGGCCGCGCGGCGCTGATCCCGTCCGTCGCGGTGCCGTTGTCGCTGGTCGGCACCTTCGGGGTGATGTACCTGGCGGGCTTCACCCTCGACAACCTGTCGCTGATGGCGCTGACGGTGGCGACCGGCTTCGTCGTCGACGACGCCATCGTGGTTCTGGAGAACGTCTCGCGCCACATCGAGGACGGCATGCCGCGCTTCGAGGCGGCGCTGACCGGCGCGCGCGAGGTCGGCTTCACCGTCTTGTCGATGAGCCTGTCGCTGATCGCGGTGTTCCTGCCGATCCTGCTGATGGGCGGCATCGTCGGGCGCTTCTTCAACGAGTTCGCTTTTGTGCTGGCCAGCGCCATCCTGATCTCGCTGGTCGTGTCGCTGACCACCACGCCGATGATGTGCGCGCAGCTCGATCTGCACAAGCCGGACGGGAAGCAGGGCCGGCTGCTGACGAAAGCCGAGCGCGTGTTCGACTGGAGCCTGGGCGTCTACGACCGCTCGCTCGCCTGGGCGCTCGGCCATTCGCTGTTCGTCGTGTTCGTGCTGATCCTGACGGTCTTCCTCAACTTCTATCTCTACATCATCGTGCCGAAGGGCTTCTTCCCCAGCCAGGACACCGGCGAGATCATGGGCGGCATCCGCGGCGACCAGTCGATCTCGTTCCAGCTGATGGAGAAGAAGTTCTCGACCTTCGTGAAGATCATCGCGGCCGATCCGGCGGTGGCCAACGTCACGGGCTTCAGCGGCGGAGGCGGGGGCGGCCCGCGCGCGGGAGCGGTCAATTCCGGCAACGTGTTCATCCAGTTGAAGCCGCTGGCCCAGCGCGGCGGGATGTCGACCGACGAGGTCATCGACCGGCTGCGCGACAAGCTGGGCGGCGTCTCGGGCGCGCGCCTGTTCCTGCAGGCGGCGCAGGACATCCGCGCCGGCGGCCGCCAGGGCCAGGGCGCCTATCAATACACGCTGCAGGCCGACACCCTGGACGAGCTGAACGAGTGGCTGCCCAAGATCACGAATGCGCTGCAGGACGTGCCCGAGCTCGAGGACGTCAACTCGGACCGCGAGGACAAGGGGCTGGAGGTGGACCTCAAGATCGACCGCAACACCGCGGCGCGTCTGGGCATCTCGACGACGCAGATCGACAACACGCTCTACGACGCCTTCGGCCAGCGCCAGGTGTCGACGATCTACAACGACCTGAACCAGTATCATGTGGTGATGGGCGTGGCGCCGGAGTTCTGGCAGAGCCCGGAGACCCTGAGGGACATCTACGTCTCCACTTCCGGCGGCGCGGTGTCCGGCACGGCGGCGACCGGCGCGGTCGCAGGCACCACCACGCTCGACGCGGCCGAGACCGCCGCCGACGTCGCCTCGGACACGGTGCGCAACCAGCAGCTCAACGCGCTCACCAATTCGGCGCGCGGCAATGCCTCGACCGGCGCGTCGGTCTCGACGAAGGTGGAGACCATGGTGCCGCTCGGCGCCTTTTCGAGCTTCGGGCCGGGCACCACGCCGCTCTCGATCAACCATCAGGGGCCGTTCGTCGCCGCGACCTTCTCGTTCAACCTGGCCAAGGGCAAATCGCTCGGCGAGGCGACGGCGGCGATCGAGCGCACCATGGGCGCGATCCACGTGCCGGTCTCGATCCATGGCGGCTTTGCAGGCACGGCGCAGATCTTCCAGCAGTCGCTGAACGGCGAGTGGCTGCTCATCCTGGCCGCGATCCTGGCGGTCTATATCGTGCTGGGTGTGCTCTACGAGAGCTACGTCCATCCGCTGACGATCCTGTCGACCCTGCCGTCGGCCGGCGTCGGCGCGGTGCTGGCGCTGCTCGTCGCACGCACCGAGTTCAGCCTGATGGCGCTGATCGGCGTCATCCTGCTCATCGGCATCGTCAAGAAGAACGCCATCATGATGATCGACTTCGCGCTGCAGGCCGAGCGCGAGCAGGAGCTTCCGGCGCGCGAGGCGATCGCGCTCGCCTGTCACCTGCGCTTCCGTCCGATCATGATGACGACCTTCGCCGCGATCCTGGGAGCCCTGCCGCTCGCCATCGGCTTCGGCACGGGAGCGGAGCTGCGCCAGCCGCTCGGCATCGCCATCGTCGGCGGGCTCGCGGTCAGCCAGGTCCTGACGCTCTACACCACGCCGGTCGTGTATCTCTATCTCGACCGCTTCCGCCTCTGGGCCAAGCGCGGCTGGGATAGCTGGTACGGACGGCTGGTCGGCGATATCGCCTAGCAGGCTGTTGAAGAATTATCCCACGGCTTGGCGATGAACTCGGCTTCATCGCCGTTGTCGAAGTCGATCTCGCCGACGAGGGAGCCGTCTGGCTGTAGTTCGGCCCATCCGTGGCCGCCGGCTTCGTCCATCTCGCTGTTGC
>JAFBAL010000026.1 GCA_019247845.1 Alphaproteobacteria bacterium
GCATCAGAGCCATTGGAAGCCGGTGCCCAACTGGGACGTGTCGGTGAACTACGTCACCGTGCCCTTCCCTCACTATCAGCCCTCGGTCATCAAGATGCATTCGGGCCAGCGCGAGTTCTGGCGCGTCGCCAATGCCGCGGCCAACACCATCATGGACCTGCGCGTCAAATACGACGGCGTCGACCAGCCGCTGCTGATCACCGGCTTCGACGGCGTGCCGACGGGCTCGCAGAACGGCACCCGCCAGGGCACGGTCGTCACCCAGACCGGCGTGCTGCTGCCGCCGGCCAGCCGCGTCGAGTTCATGCTCGATCCGCCGCCGCCGGGCGTGGCCGCCGTGTTCGAGACCGAGGACATCGCCGATGCCGGCCCCGCGGCCGACAGCAACCCGACGCGTCCGCTGGCCCAGATCGTGCTCAGCGACGCGCCGCTGCACCTGCCCAAGGTGCCGAAGACCATCACCGCGCCGAACAAGCAGCGCTTCGAGCGGCTGGCCGACATCGCCCCCACCGCCAAGCGCACGCTGTACTTCTCGGAGATCCCGTCGATCGAGCCGCCGGGCCAGAAAGCGCTGCAGAAGCTCAAGCACAATATCGCCGAGCCGGTGAAGTTCTACATCACCGTCGACGGCCAGCAGCTGCGCCAGTACGACGCCAACAACCCGCCCGCGATCACCACCAATCGCGGCGCGGTCGAGGAATGGACGATCCAGAACCGCTCGCCCGAGGTGCACGAGTTCCACATGCACCAGATCCACTTCCTGGTGCAGGAGATCAACGGCCAGAAGATCCCCAAGGACCAGCAGCAGTTCTACGATACCTTCCAGGTGCCGTATTGGACCGGCGAGGGCCGTTACCCTTATATCAAGGTGAAGATGGACTTCCGCGGCGCCGTGACCGGGGATTTCGTTTATCACTGCCATATCCTCGACCATGAGGACGGTGGCATGATGGCGATCATCCGGGTTCTGCCCAAAGGCCAAACCACCCTGGATGGGACCACCGCGGCAAAGGCGGACAAGAAGCAAGCGTCGTAAGGAGAGCGTAAGCCCGTGACGAGATCGCCCGCGCCGAGATACGGCTTGATCCTGCGCGGGCTCTGCTTCGCGCTCCTTATCGGCTTGCTGGTGCCGTCCCATGCGCTGGCCGACCAGACGACCTGCCCGCGCCCGGTCGCGGGCAGCGTCGTCACCCCGCCGCCCGACCTCTATGCCAAGGACGGCGTGCTGACGGTCCATTTCAACTACTTCACCGCGGTCGACGACGAGGAGCGCACGCTCTTCTGCTTCATCACCGATCATGGCAAAGAGTCGCCGACCCTGCACGTCGATCCGGGCGACAAGATCGTGCTGCGCGTCACCAACATGGTGCCGCCGGTGCCGGGCGCGCCGTCGGAGGTCGTCTCGGCCGGCGCCGACGTCTGCGGCAATGCGACGATGACGCCGACCTCGGTCAACGTGCATTTCCACGGCACCAACACGCTGCCCGCCTGCCACAGCGACGAGACCATCCGTACGCTGATCAACTCCGGCGAGACCTTCGAATACGTGATCCATATCCCCAAGGACGAGCCGCCGGGGCTCTATTGGTACCATCCGCATGTCCACGGCACCTCGTCGGTCGCTGTCGACGGCGGCGCCTCCGGCGCGATCGTGGTGGAGGGCATCGAGGCGATCCAGCCCGCGGTCGTGGGCCTTCCCCAGCGCGTGCTGGTGCTGCGCGACCAGCCGCTTTCCGCCGGCATCCCGATCATCACCCAGTCGCACCCGGTGCCGATTCCGTTCTGGGACGCGTCGATCAACTACGTGCCGATCGTCTATCCGGTCGACAAGCCGGCCATCCTGAAGATGCATGCCGGGAGCAAGGAATTCTGGCGCGTCACCAACTCGTCGGCCAACACGGTGATGGACATCCAGCTGACCTACGACCACGTGCAGCAGCCGCTCGAGGTCGTGGCGCTGGACGGCGTGCCGACCGGCTCGCAGGACGGCAAGCACGTCGGCAGCGTCGTCACCATGCACGACATCCTTCTGCCGCCCGCCGGGCGCGCCGAGTTCATGGTGACGGCGCCGACGACGGCGGTGAAGCACGCGATGTTCTCCACGCTCGCCATCGACAGCGGGCCCTTGGGCGACAGCCTGCCCTTCCGGCCCTTCGCCACCGTCGAGCTGACCGACGCGCCGCTCGGCCTGCCCGTCACGCCCAAGCCCAAGGGCAAGCCGAACCCGCAGCGCTTCGGCGGGCTGGACCGGGTCAGGCCCAGCCTTACGCGCCATCTCTATTTCTCCGAGACTTTTGGACATGCAGTGGGCGGCGAGGCGGCGGGGCCCATGACCGACGGCGGCGCGCACTCGAACGGCGGGCTGCGCGTGAACTTCTTCATCACGGTCAAGGGCCAGCAACCCAAGCTGTTCGATCCCAACGACCCGCCCGCCATCACCACGACGCAGGGCGCGGTCGAGGACTGGGTCATCCAGAACCGCGCGCCCGAGGTGCACGAGTTCCATATCCACCAGGTGCATTTCCTGCTGCTGGCGGTGAACGGCGTGCCGGTGCCGCCGGAGCAGCGCCAGTTCTACGACACCTATCAGGTGGGCTATTGGGACCAGACCGGGCCCTATCCGAGCATCAAGGTCAGGATGGATTTCCGTGGCCCCACGATCGGCGATTTCGTCTATCATTGCCACATCCTCCAGCACGAGGACGGGGGCATGATGGCGAAGATCCGGGTGCTGCCGAAGCAGAAGTGAGAGCGTGATGCGTTCAGTCCTTGCGGCCGCGAGTGTGGCGGCACTGTTGCTCGCCAATGCCGCTTGGGGCGCGGCGCCGGGCCCGGCGCGGGCCGAGGACGAAGCGCCGGTGCCGCCCGTCCACGGCCACTTCACGCTCGAGACGCTCGACGGCAAGACGGCCAGCGACACCGACTATCGCGGCAAGTGGCTGCTGATCTATTTCGGCTATACCTTCTGCCCCGACGTCTGCCCGACCACGCTCACCCAGATCGGCGGCGCGTTGAAAGACTTGGGCGCGACGGCCGACAAGTTCCAGCCGATCTTCATCACGCTCGACCCCGCGCGCGACAAGCAGCCGGTGATGGCCGAATACATGAAATCCTTCGATCCGCGCATCGTGGCGCTGCGCGGCGATCCGATGGACATCGAGGAGGCGGCGAAGTCCTATCACGTCTATTACCGTCCCCGCGCGCTCGGCAACGGGCAGTACACGGTCGACCACAGCTCCTACATCTACGTCGTCGACCCGGCGGGCAAGTTCAAGGAGCTTCTGACCGGCGACCTGCCCGGCCACCCCTTGTCCGACGACCTGAAGAAGCTGGTGAAGTGAAGACGCGCCTCGCCCTCGTCGCCTTGCTGGCTTGCGGCGCGGCCCAAGCGGCCGACGCGGCTTCGTCCGATCCGCACACGTCCGGTGCGACCCACTTCGCCGATGCCGACGACACGGCGCTGGTCGACAAGGGCGCCACGATCTATTCGTACAACTGCGCCGGCTGCCATGGCCGCCGCTTGCAGGGCCAGGCGCTGTGGCAGCTGCGCGACCAGTATCTCGGCCGCCGCGCGCCGCCGCACGATTCCACGGGCCATACCTGGCAGCACGGCGACGAGGAGCTGTTCACCGTGGTCAAGACCGGCAAGTTCTCGAACACGCCGAAGGACATCGTCTCGTACATGCCCGCGTATGACGGAAAGATGAGCGACGACGAGATCCTGGCCGTGCTCGCCTTCATCAAGGCGCAGTGGCCGGTCGGCATCCGCGCCTCGCAGTCGATGCTCAATCCGGGCTTCAAGGGCATGCCCAAGGACGCCGACAAGGTCGACTGGACCCTGCCGCCCAACTGCACCGCGTCGTTCCAGCGCTGGGGCGAGACGAGCAAGTAGCGGGCGGACAGGCCCGCGGGCTACCGCAGAACCTCGTCCATCTTCGGCACGTCGTTGGCCGCCAGGTTCAACGGCGCCTGCCTGAACTCGGCGACGGCTTTGCGCGCCGCGGCCAGCTCTTCCGCCGAGAGCTGCGTCTCGATGGCGTCGGCCCGGGTCCTGGCGACGGCGTCGCCGGCGCGCGCCGCGATGGTATACCACTTGTAGGCGTCGAGCGCGCTTTGCGGCACGCCGTCGCCGCGCTCGTAGAGCACCGCGAGATTGAACTGCGCGTCGACATAACCCAGCACCGCCGAGCGCTGGAACCACAGCGCCGCGTCGGAGAGATTGGTGTTGCGCGGATCGGCGCCGGCATAGAGCACGGCGAGATTGCTCATCGCGTGCCGGTTGCCCTTCGCCGCCGCCGCCTGATAGAGCCGCGTCGCCTGGTCGAGATCGCTCTTCACGCCCTTGCCGTTCTGATAGAGCGCGCCGAGCGCATTTTCGGCGACCGCATTGCCCTTGGCCGCGGACGCCGCGAGCCAGCGCGCCGCCAGCGCCTCGTTGCCCGGCAGGTATTTGAGGCCCACCAGCAGCTGCGCGCGCGCATCGCCCTTCTCGGCCAGCGCGCTCAACCGGTCGAGCGGCGCGAGCGAGGCGTGGCGCGCGGCGACGCCCGCCGGCGCGGGCTTGGACTGCGCCGCGCTTACGCCATGGCTGCCCGGATTGAACGCATAAAGCGCGCCCAGCGCCACCAGGCAGGCGCCCGCGATGCCGGCGGCGACCATCATGTTGCGGCGGCGCGTCTGGCGCTCGGCCTCGTGCAGGCTCTCGCGCTCCTCGGCCTGACGCGCGCCTTCGCGGGCGAGCGTGCGCACTTGGGAGAGATAGGCATGCTTCGGCTCTTCCGCCTGTGCGCCAAGCCCTTCTTCGGCAGCGCCGTCCTCGGAAGCGGTGTCTTCCGCCACAGGTTCTTCGCGGACCGGCGCGTCCACCGCCGGTTCGACGACCGGCGCTTCCGGCTCGTGCCAACCGAGCGTTTCGGAGATCGCGCCGCGCACGGGCCCTTCCAGCGCCTCGATGCGGGTCTCGAGCTTGTGGATCGAGAGGCGCAGCTCCGACACGGTCTGCAGCGCCTTGGTATCGGCGCTGTCGGCGCGCGTCTTGAGCTGGCCGACCTCGCCGGTGACGAGGCGCAGCTTGCGCTCGCTTTCGGCCTGGGCCGCGCCCTGCTTGGTCTCCAGCCCCGAGATCGACTTCTCCAGCACCTTGATGCGGGTATCGAGGCGCGAGATGACCGCGTCGGTTCCCTCCTTCATGGCGCTTTCGGGCAGGATGAGGCGCTTGGCGATCTCTTCCAGATGCGCGGCCTGGAGCTTGCGGCGCTCGTCCTGCGCGGCGAGATCCTCTTCCGCGGTGGTCTCGATCCTGGGCTGTTCGGGTTCGACGGAAAGCGCGGGTTCCGGTGCGGCTTCCACGACGGGTTCGGGTACAGGCGCGGATTCGACGACGGGGTCGGCCACCGCGTCGGCAACGGGCTCGGGCTCCGCATCCGCGATGGCCGCCTCATCGACGACCGGCTCCGGCGCGGGTTCGACAGACGGTTCAGCCGTCGCTTCGGTGACCGGCTCGGGCACGGGTTCGACAACGGGTTCGGGTGCGGCTTCGGCAGCAGGCTCAGGCGCATCGTCCGCTACCGGTTCGGGCGCCGCCTCGGCGGCCGGCTCCGCCTCAGGCTCCGGCCCAACATCCTCCGGGCCGGCGGCCTCGGGCAGGAATTCGTTCAGGTTGGGCTGCGTGTCGGTCCAGATCGCGGCATCTTCGGCCTGGAACTCGGGCTCGTCGTCGGGGATCTCGTGCTCGGGCGCGGGCTTGCTGGGATCGAGCGCGTCGAGCAGCTCGTGCCGGCCGGCGAAGAAGCCATAGACCGTGGCGCGCGCCAGCCCCGCCTCGTCGGCGACGGCGCCCAGGGTCAGCGCCGGCTCGCCGTCGCGCTCGACCATCAGGCGCGCGACCTCGATCAGCGCGGCCCGGGTCTTGGCGCGCTCGCGCCCGCTTACCCAATGCGCTCTCAAAGCCGGTCTTGCGCTTTCAGCCCTTACGGACAATTCCCACCTCTTGAAGGACCCCAGTCTGACGCCAGCGAATGAAAAAATGGTTTGAGAGCGGGCTTACCGAGTGGTTACCGAGCGGTTGCGAATTGTCGGCAAAGCCGGGGGTATCCGCCGGGTCGGTCGGCCCGCCGCGGCCGGCGCCTTCGACGGAACCGGCTTGCAACGCCCCGCGTTCTCATGTTGCTTGGGTTCGATCTTGAGAATCGGGCGTCATGTACAACTGCGCGAAGTGCCCCGGCTATTGCTGCTCCTACCCGCTGATCCAGCTGACCAAGCGCGACGTCGAGCGGCTGGCGCGGCATTTCGACCTGTCGTTCGAGGAAGCCCGCAAGAAGTTCACCAAGGTCGAGACGGGCGCCAAATACGCGATGCGCCGCAAGGCCGACGAGCATTTCGGCCGCATCTGCCGCTTCTTCGACACCGAGAAGCGCTGCTGCACGATCTACACGGCCCGGCCCACGATCTGCCGCGAATATCCGGGCGGGCGCTGCGGCTATTACGACTTCCTGTCGGGGGAGCGCTCCAGCCAGAACGACAAGACCCACATCGCCAGTACCTGGAACAAATAGAGCCAGGCCGCGATGACGGCCAGGTCCAGCACATAGAGATAGCGGTAGTCGCAGGCGATCGAGATCGCGAAGAAGCTCGCCGTGAAGGCGAAGCTTGCGATCAGCAGGAAGGCGAGCGCCCGTTTGCCCAGGCGCCATAGCGGCACCAGGGCCAGAAGCCCCGCGACCGCGAAGAAGACATGCGAGAACGCCGGCGTGCCCATGAAGGCTTGGGCATAGCTGCGCAGCGCGACGTCGCGCCCGTCCAGGCGCGGCGCGATCCCGAGCTCGCTCATCTCGCCCGGCGGCCCTTCGACGCCGACGAAGACCGGGCGGCAGCCCACGATGTCCGGCGTGAACAGCACGTGCGCGAACACGCGCGCGCGGACCTTCAGGTACAGGGCCGTGTGATGGAAGACGAGGTCGTACCATTGCGCCGCCATCAGCTCCGGCGCCGTGTCGGCGAGCTCGTTCTGCAAAGCCTGCGAGCCGACCAGCGTGTCGTTGCGCTCGGGCGAATAGAGCTTGACGCCGTCGCTGCGGATCAGCCGCTCCAGCTCCGGCGCATCGTCCTTCAGGCGGTCGAGCGGCAAGGACGGGTCGGCGGCGACCGCGCCGACGAGGTCGTAGAGTCGCAGCAGCCGCAACTGGGCGACCGGCCCTTCGCCATGGTCGCTGCGGCGGTCGAGCATCGCGTTCGCGCCGAGCACGACCAGCGCGGTCGCCGCCAGCGCGGCGGCCGCATGAATCAGCTTGCGGCGCGGCGCGATCCGACTCAAGGCGACCGCGCCGAACAGCGGCACCACCGCGCCCGTCTGCCGCGTCAGCGCGGCCACCGCGAACAACGCAAAGCCGGCGACCGCCCAGCCCGGATGCCAGCGCCGCTCGGCCATCGCGAGACATGCGAAGCCCGCGACCGTGGCGTCGGCGAACAGCACGTCCTTCCACACGATGGCCTGATAGAGCACGAGTTGCGGCAGCAGCACGGCGATGGCCGCAGCACCCGCGCCCCACCATGACGCGCGCGGGCTGTTCCACGCCAGCAGCAACAGCGCGCCGAAGGCGAGGCTCGCGTCCAGCACGACGAACAGCCCTGGGCCCAGGATGCCGAGCAGCCACGCCATCACCGGCGGGTGCCAGGAATGATAGAAGCCCACGCGCCCGTCATGCAGCTGCACGATGGAGTCATAGGAGAGATGGCCGGGCCACGAGATCCACAACGTCGCGAGCCAGCCCGCGACCAGGATCGCCGCCGTTGCCGTCCGCGCGTTCGCCGCCGTTGCCAGGTGCGCTTTCGTCACCATTCCCCCGCCTGTTTCAGTATGGCGCGGATCGCGCCATCATGGGAGCCATGAACTATCGCCACGCCTTCCATGCCGGGAACTTCGCCGACGTCGTCAAGCATCTGGCACTGATCTCCATCCTTTCCCATCTCAAGAAGAAGGAGGCGGGCTTCGCGGTCGTCGACACCCATGCCGGCCGCGGCGTCTATGACCTCGGCAGCGAGGAGGCCAGACGCGGCGGCGAGGCCGAGGCCGGCATCGGCCGGATTGCCGGCATCGCGGACGGGCCCGAGACCTTGCAGACCTATCTTCGCCTTGCCGAGGGGCCGCGCTACCCGGGCTCTCCTCTGATCGCGGCCAGGCTGATCCGGCCGCAGGACCGCCTCGTCGCCATCGAGAAGCACCCCGACGACGCCAAGACGCTCGCCGCCACGCTCAGCCCGTTTCGCCGGGCGCGGACGGTGGAGGGGGACGGCTATGCCCGGCTGCCGGCGCTGCTGCCGCCGCCGGAGCGTCGCGGGCTGGTCCTGATCGACCCGCCCTATGAGGCGCCCGGCGAATTCGGCCAGGCGGCGCGTGCGGTGGCGGCGGCGCTGGAGCGCTTCGCGACAGGTATCGTCATGATCTGGTTCCCGATCAAATCCGCCCCGGCCGCGGCCGCCTTTGCCGGCGAAGTGCTGGCGGCGGGCCCGCGCAAGGCGCTGCGGCTGGACGTCGAGGTGGCGGCCCAAGCCGAAACCAAGCAAGGCGGGGCGAGGACCGGGCGGCTGGCGGCGGCGGGCCTGCTGGTCGTCAACCCGCCCTACGGCTTCGCGGCGGACATGCGCCAAGCCCTTGACATCGTGGCGCCCCGGCTGGACGGCACGGCCAGGCTCGACTGGCTGGCGGGCGCCGAATAGCCGCGCTTGCCATTGCGGCCGGGGTTAAGTATCTGAACGCCCTCCCGCGGACAGGTGGCTGAGCGGTTGAAAGCACCGCACTCGAAATGCGGCATACTCGCAAGGGTATCGGGGGTTCGAATCCCTCCCTGTCCGCCAGTCTTCGCGACGCGCAGTGGAGCGCAGACTGCCCGGCATAGCCCGAAGGAGCGAAGCCTGGGCTGCCGCCCGCGTCGCTTCGCCTGGCAGCCAGCCTCCGCGGCTTCGCTTGGCAGGCCAGCCTCCGCGGCCGGCCGTCTCACCAATCCAGCTCGGCGACCATCGCCGCATAGGCGTCGATGCCGTCCCAGACGTTCTGCAACCGGATGTTCTCGTTCGCGGCGTGCTGGTTGTCGTCGTGATTGGCGACCGGAAGCCCGACCAGCGGCGCGTGAAACACGTCGTCGAAGACGTAGAGCGGGACGCTGCCGCCGAGGCTCGGCACCACGGCCACCGGCTGGTCTGCGGCGCTGTTCGCTGCGGCGATCGCCGCGCGCGCTGGGGCCGACGACATGTCCGAGCGGAACGCCGGATATCCGTCTTCCCAATCGATCTTGACGATCTTGGGATGCGCGAGCCGCGTCGCCTTGTCCGGAACGGCCGTCACGACGTACCACCCTTTCGACCGCAGGAAGGCCTCGAGCTGCGCGCGGATCTCGCCGGGCTTCTGGTTGGGCACCAGGCGGAAATCGATCGAGACTTCCGCATCGACGGGAATGGCGTTTGCCGCTTCGTCGCCCACCTTGCCCGCGCGGATGCCGCGGACGTTCAGCGCCGGCCGCATGATGGCGTCCGCCACGCTTTCGTCCGCCTCGCTCCGGGCGATCTGGAATTCCTGCTTCAGGCCGTCCTCGACGGGTGGGAGGGCCGCGATGGCGTCGCGCTCCGCCTTCGAAGCCGGGCGCACGTCGTCCATGAAGCCGGGGATGAGAACGCGTCCGTCTTCGGCGCGCAGCTGGGAGACGAGTTCGGCCGCCATCGCCGCAGGATTCGGCACCCAGTTCCCGTAATGCCCGTCATGCAGCGCCTTGATGGGGCCGTAGATCGTCGCATCGAGACCGATCGTGCCGCGCGCGCCGAAATAGAGAAGCGGGCGGCGCGACTGGTGAACGGGCCCGTCGCCGATCAGCCACAGGTCGGACGAAAGCTTGCCGGCGTTCGCCTGCAGGATTTGCTTGAGATGCGTGGAGCCCGCCTCCTCTTCCCCTTCCCAGACGACCTTGATGTTGACCGACGGCTTTCTCCCGATCGCTTTCAGCGCGTCGAAGGCCGCCAGAAACGCCGCCTGCGAAATCTTGTCGTCGCCGGCGGACCGCGCATAGAGCCGCCATTCGGGGTCGTAGGGCGGCTTGGCGGATTTCCAGTCCACGACATGTTCGCCGCTGCCCAGCGGGGCGCTTCGCATCGCCGGATCGAAGGGCGGCGTCGCCCATTGCGAGGGGGTCACCGGCTGGCCGTCGTAATGGGCGTAGAACACGACGGTGCGCTTTGCGCCGGGCGTCATCAGCGATCCGAACACGACGGGCGGCGCATCGGGGACGCTCAACAGCTCGGCGCTGAAGCCGCGATCTTCCAATTGCCGCTTCAGATAGGCACCCGCCGCCGCCGTCCCCTTCGGATCCGCCGCGACGCTGGGAAACCGCAGGAGCCGGTCGAAGGCGGAAAGGATCTGGGTTTCATGCGCGCCGCGCCAGGCATCGACCCGGTGCTTGAGCGCGTCGCCAGCGAAAGCCGGATGCGCGAGGAAAACGCCGGCGGCGATAGCCAACAATGCGGCTCTGCAAGCTGCCATCTCCGTCCCCTTTTTTGCGACGCTAGCCTGCTGTAACAAGCGGGTCCTGCGCAAGCGCACGGCCGATCGCTCACATGGACCGCGCGAAGAAGTCCCAGATCGCGGCCGGTCCGTCGGGCGCGGCAGGCGTGGGGCCCAGGATGCGCGGCGCCCGCCAATAGGGCTGCGGCATCACGTGGCCGCCGCCATGGATCGCGACCAGCTCGACCTTGCCGTGCGCCCGCGCGAAGTACTGCGCCGTCGCGCGCGACGACAGCACGGTCCCGCGCTTCAAAAAGCCGAACAGCGTCACCTCGCCGCCGTCGAACGGATTCAGCGGATCGTCGGTGCCGTTCATGATCATCACGGGCGGCGCGCTGCGACCCCTCGGCTTGCATTTGAAATTCTCCGGCGCCGGAAGACTGGCCGCGACCGCGGCCACGGCGCGGAAGCGTTCGGGCGCTTCGAGCGCGAGGCGATAGGCCATGTGCCCGCCGCGCGACAGGCCCACCGCGAAGACCTTGCCGCGATCGACGCCGATCTCGCGCGCGAGCTTGTCGCCCAAAGCTTCGAGGAAGCCGACGTCGTCGATGTTCCTGGCGTTGGCCGCATAGTCGCCGACGATGTTGCAGCCGTTCCAATATCCTTCGTAGCCGTCGGGATAGACGACCGCGAAGCCGTGCGCGTCGGCCAGGCGCTCGAAGCCATAGCCGGTCTCGAGGCGCATGCGCGCGCCGCTTCCGTCCGAGCCGTGCAGCGCCATCACCAGCGCCGCACCTTTCGGCAGCCCTTTCGGCACATAGAGCAGATAGGAGCGTGTGAGCCCGCCGACCGCGAGGCTCGCGCGCGTCAGCCTGCCGCCGAGATGCGGCTGCTGCGGCGGCGGCGCATAGACGAAATAAAAAAGCAGCGCCGCGCCCAGAGCGCCCAAGCCCGCCAGACACAAAATCACCCTGCCGAGAAACCGCCACATGCGGGTTAGATAAGAACACAATCGTGCGGCTGCATTGACCCCCGGCGTCAAAAGCGTGACCCTTGGGATCGCGGGGTGAGCGATGAACCGGTTGCGGCGGACGGCAGTGGCGATTGCGGCGCTCGGCGGCGCGGCCCTTCCCGGCGTCGCGGGCGCCGACGGCACCAGCTGGTACGCGATCGTCACCGAGCACGGCACGCCCATCGGCCACGCCACCGAAGAGATCCGCAGCCGCGCCGGCGGGCGCGAGATCGTCGAGGCGCAGGAGCTGGACGTCGGCGAGACCGTCGGGCCCTCGACCCAGCTGGTGAACAAGGCCGATCCGGCGACGCACATGTCCTCGCGCACGGTGACCCAGGAGAACGCTTCCGGCCGCGCGGTGTCGGTGGAGACCTATACCCAGGCCGGCCGCGGCTGGTCGCGCATCCGCGCCGAGATCCTCGCCGACAAGGCCGTCATCACGCGCGAAAGCGAGGCGGAGAAGCGCAGCGTGACGGTGGCGCTGCCGCCGGATACCCGCTTCGACAACGGCGACGCCTTGCTCAAGACCTGGGACCGCAAGACGAAGCTCGAGTTCATGAACTTCAACGTCGACGCGCTGGCGGTGGACCGCGTCACCATCGAGGCGCGCGGCGTTGCCGACGCGCAAGGCCGCGTGCCCGCGCTGCGCGAGCGCTTCGACGGAACCGAGCTGCGTTCCGCGACGCGCATTCTGGTCGACGCCAAAGGCGACATCGTCGAAGCCGCCCAGCCCCTGTTCGGCGCCACCATCATCGTGCGCGCCGCCGACCGCGGGACGGCGCTGAAACCCCATCCGATCTATCGCGTGCTGCCGAGCGTGATGACCAAGTCGCCGTTCCTGATCTCGCACGAGGCCATGCTCGGCCATATCCGCTATCGCTTCGAGTTCCGCGACGGCATCGAGTTCGCCTTGCCGTCGACCGGCGAGCAGCGCGTCAAAGCGGAGAACGGCACGGCCACCGTGGACATCTGCGAGGATTGCGGGCCGGGGCCGGCGACGGACGCGGCGTCGCTGGCCGACGCGCTCAGGCCCACGGCCTGGCTGCAGAGCGACGCGCCGGCGCTGCACGCCATCGCCGATCCGGTCGCGGTGCTCAAGATCTCCGACGCCGAGAAGATGGAGATGCTGCGGCTGAAGGCGAAGCCCTATCTGGGCGTGGTCGATTTCACCGGCCATTACTCGGCGCTGGAGACCCTGTCGCGCCGGCGCGGCGACTGCACCGAGGCCTCGGTTCTGCTGGCCGCGCTGGGCCGGGCGGCGGGCATTCCCACGCGCGTCGTCAACGGCCTGGTCTATTCGCGCGAAAGCTATCACGGCGTCGCCAACGTGTTCATGCCGCACAGCTGGACGCTGGCTTATGCCGACGGCAGATGGCGCAGCTTCGACCTGGCGCTGGACAAGTTCGACAGCACGCATATCGCGCTGGCCATCGGCGACGGCGACGAGCGCTCGCTGGTGGCAGCCAGCCAGCTGGCGGGATTGTTGATCTGGAAGGACATGGCCGAGGTCAGGACGGCGCCTTCGCCTTGACCGGTTGCGGCTCGACGACCACGGGCAGCGCGGGCGCCTGCTTGCCGTCCGGCACCTGGACGTATTGCGCGTTCTGGGGATCGTGGATGCCGCCGCCCACGACGACCAGCGTCTCGGTCTCGTCGGAGCAGGCGGCCGCCGCCGTCGGCATTGCGACCGCTGCCACGCCCAATGCCAAGGCCGCGAGCGCCGGCATCCGGTAGGAGACGCAGACCTCGCCGTTGCAGCCCTTCAGGAAGGCGACGCGCTCGCCGTCGTCCATCGCGGTGAGATCGAAGACCTCGCGCTTGCACAGCCGGCAGACGTCGCCGTCCATGATCTCGGACAGCCGCCCGACATAGGGGCACGGGCTTTGGATCTTCGGGAACAGGGCCATGGCGGCGCTCCCAAAAACATCCGGCGCCGTGACGGGCACGGCGCCGGGATCGGTCACTTCTTGTCTTCGTAGACCACCGGAAGCGCCGGCACGTTCTTGTCGGCCGGAGCTTGCGCATATTGCGCGTTCTGCGGGTCATGGACCGCGCCGGACACGATCACGAGCTCGTCCACCTGGCCGCCCGCAAAGGCCGTCGAGGGAAGCACCGCGAGCACCGCTGCGGCCAAGAAAAGCTTTCTGGTATGCGCCATGAGATCCTCCTTTCAGGATTTGGCAGTCGGGACTTTGTCACCCCGTCCCTGGGATTCGTAAACGACGGGCAGCGCGGGCGCCTGTTTCGCATCGGGCACCTGGACATATTGGGCATTGGCGGGGTCGTGGATGCCGCCCATTACGAGGACTACGGTCTCGGTCTCGTCGGAGCAGGCGGCAGCGGCGGTCGGCACCGCGATGGCTGCGACCGCGATCGCGGCGGCGGCCACGGCGGGTTTGAGCGGAAAGCTGTATTTCACGCAGACCTGACCCGCGCAGCCTTTCAGGAAAGCCACGCGCTCACGATCGCTCATATGGGTGAGGTCGAAGACCTCGCGCTTGCAGAGGCGACAGACGTCGCCGTCCATGATGTCGCAGATGTCACCCTTGTACGGGCAGGGACTTTGGATCTTCGGATAGATCGCCATGATTCCACTCCCCCGAGCGGCAAACATTAGCAGATTATGATTCCATTTCCTAGAAGAATGTAATAAACATGCAGAAACTGGTACAATCTGGAACATAGACTTTTCTTGCCGCTACGTCAACTACTGACGATTTGTCTGCGCTTTGCGCGGGTGGATACCGAATGGATAGACTGAAGCATGACCGAACAGAGCCTGCCCGCCTGGCTGTACACCGATCCCGGCTTCTTCGAGGCCGAGCGCCGCCGCATCTTCGCCAAGGCCTGGCACGTGGTCTGCCATGTCAACGACATCCCCGATCCGGGCGACTACATCACGCTGGACGTCCTGGGCGAGAAGTTCGTGGCGCTGCGCGGCCATGACGGCTTGGTGCGCAGCTTCCACAACGTCTGCCGCCACCGCGCCTCGCGGCTTGCCGACGGCGACAGCGGCAATTGCGGGCATCGCCTCGTCTGTCCCTATCACGCCTGGAGCTACGACCTCGACGGACGCCTGCGCTCGATCCCGCCCTGGCAGGGTTTCGAGAGCCTCGACAAGTCGCGCCACGGGCTCGTGCCGCTCGAGCAGGAGATCTGGCGCGGCTTCATCTTCGTGCGCACCGAGAAGGGCCTGCCTTCCGTCGCCGAGATGATGTCGCCCTATGACGACGAGATCGCGCCGCACGGATTCGAGAACCTGAAACCCCAGGGCCGCGTGACGCTGAGACCCCGCGACGTGAACTGGAAGAACGTCGCCGACAACTACGGCGACGGGCTGCACATCCCGGTGGCGCATCCGGGCCTGACGCGGCTGTTCGGCAGCAGCTACAGGCTTGAGGCCAAGCCCTGGGTCGACAAGATGGACGCGACGGTCACCGGGAAGCCGTCGTCGAACTGGGTCGAGCGCAGCTACCAGGCGCTGCTCGACCGGTTCGATCACCTGCCCGAGGATCGCCGGCGGGTGTGGAGCTATTACCGGCTGTGGCCGAACGTCGCCTTCGACGTCTATCCCGACCAGGTCGACTTCATGCAGTTCCTTCCCGTCTCGCCCACCACCTGCCTGATCCGCGAGATCGCCTATGCGCGCGAGGACGAGCGGCGCGAGGTCAGGGCCGCGCGCTATCTCAACTGGCGCATCAACCGCCAGGTCAATGCCGAGGATACGGTGCTGATCGCGCGCGTGCAGGCCGGCATGGAATCGGGCAGCTACCAGACCGGACCGCTGTCGAAGTCCGAAGTGTGCCTGGCCGCATTCGCGCGGCGCATGCGCGAGGCGGTCCCGGAGCTCGACCCGCTGCGCCACGCCGCGGAATGATCCGCCGCGCGCTTCTGGCGCTGTGCGTGCTGGCCGCTGCCTGCTCGCCCGCGCCGAAGCCGGCTGTGAAGCCTGCGGCGCCTGCCGTACACCCCAAACGCGCGGTTCAGCGCGCGCGCGTCGCTCCGGCCGCGGCCGTCGCGCGCTTCGCCCCTGCGGCGGCGGCAGGACCCAAGGTCGTCGCTGAACCGGCCGAGCCCTCGGCCTTCGCGCTCGAGCAGGCCATGAGCCATGCCCAGTTGATGAAGCGCTGGCAGCCCTTGATTGCGGCCGCCTCCAAGCGCTTCGGCGTGCCGGAGAGCTGGCTGCGCGCGGTGATGCAGGCCGAAAGCGGCGGACGCACCATGCTGGCCCCGGAGCGGCCGATCGTCTCCAGCGCCGGCGCGATGGGACTGATGCAACTGATGCCGGCGACCTATCGCGAGATGCGCGCGCAATACGGCCTCGGCCCCGATCCCTTCGATCCGCACGACAACGTCTTCGCGAGCGCGGCCTATTTGCGCTGGCTGCGCGGCAAATACGGCTATCCGACCATGTTCGCCGCCTACAACGACGGGCCCGGCAACCTGGAAGAGCGGCTCAAGACCGGCGGGCTTCTGCCGCGCGAGACCCAGCTCTATCTGGTCAGCGTCACCGGCAGCGTCGAAGGCTTGAAAGGCGCGGCGCGCGGCACGGCGCAGTTCACGCGGCCTAACGGCTCGCCGATCCTCATCGACGCCTCGCAGGTGACCAAGGTACGCGCGGCGCTGCCCGACGAATATGCGCCGGGCGTCTTGAGCGTGATCACCGTCGGCAAGGTGCGCCAAGGCGTGCGCGAGGGCCCGGACAAGGTCGTGGCCACGATCCGCGCGCGCGGCGGGGCGATCTGAGCTCGGAGAATGCGCTGGCAGTCCTAAGGAATGCGCGGGTCCTCGCCCTGGTGCGCGTGGCCGATGGCCTCGCGCAGGTCCATCGCCAGCTTGCCGCAGTCGAGCGTGACCTTGTCGTCGGTGACGTCGCGCACGGCCGACATCGGCACCTCGAAATCACCGGCGTTCTCGACATAGACGCGGATGCCGTCCTTCGAGACGTGACGCACGGCGCCGACCTGCTTGTCGCCGTCATGGACGTAGACGACATAGTCTTCGCGGATGGGGTTCATCGCTCACTCCTGTTCTGATCAGACATAACGCGGGATCGGGCCGATTTGGGGCGTGGTATCGCCCTCGAGGTCGAGCATCGCGTCGTCGACATAGCAATAGCCCCAGCCCTCGGGCGGATCGTAGCCCTCGATGATGGGGTGGCCGGTCTTATGGAAGTGCTTGGTCGCGTGCTTGTTGGGCGAGGAATCGCAGCAGCCGACATGGCCGCACGTCCGGCAGAGCCGCAAATGCACCCAGGGCGAGCCCGTCTTGAGACATTCCTCGCAGCCCTTGGCGCTGGGCGTGACTCTGCGGATGGTGTCGGTGTGGGTGCATTCATCGGCCATTGTTCTGCTCCAGCCTTCGCTCGCGCAGCGAAGCGAAGGCGTCCGTACGCTGCCGCTTCGGACCGCCGAAGCCCGTAGGGCGAAGGCGGACCGGTTGCCGCGAGCTACGGCTTGGCAAGCCGCTTCTACGCATTGCCCTTGCTCTCTGCCAAGAAACTATGGATCGCGGCCACGACCTGCGCGCCTTCGCCGACCGAGGCCGCCACGCGCTTGACCGAGCCCGAGCGCACGTCGCCGATGGCGAAGATGCCGCGCTTGTTGGTCATCAGGTTCTGCGTCTCCACGAAGCCCTTGGCGTCGAGCGCGATGCCGGACTTCGCCAGCCAATGCGTGTTGGGCGCCGCGCCGATCAAAAGGAACAGATGGCGGATGCGCCGGCACGTCGTCTCGCCCTTCGCATGGCGCCAGGTGACCTCCTCCAGCGCGCCGTTCTCGCCGGCCAGGGCCACGACCTCGGTCTCGGTCAACACCGCGATGTTCGGCTGCGCGGCGATGCGGTCGCAGAGATAGCGCGACATGGTCGCGTCCAGGCTTTTTCCGCGCACGATCATCCAGACCTTCTTGACCTGGCTCGCCAGATAGACGGCCGCCTGGCCGGCCGAGTTGCCGGCGCCGACAAGCGCGACCTCCTGGCCCGCGCAAAGCCGCGCTTCAAGCGGCGAGGCCCAATAATGCACGTGGCTGCCTTCGTAGTCGGCGATGCTCTTGACGTCGAGGCGGCGATATTCCGCGCCGCTCGCGATCACCGCGGCGCGGGCGCGGACCGTCTGCCCGCCCGTCAAGCCGAAGACATAGACGCCGTTGTCTTCGCCGAGGCTCGACGCTTCTTCCGGGATCGCCATCTCGGCACCGAATTTCTGCGCCTGGTTATAGGCGCGCGCCATCAGCGACATGCCGGTGATCCCGGTCGGGAAGCCCAGATAGTTCTCGATGCGCGCCGAGGCGCCGGCCTGTCCGCCGAAGGCGCGGCAATCGAGCACGATCACCGAGAGCCCTTCCGATGTCGCATAGACCGCGGCGGCGAGGCCCGCAGGCCCCGCGCCCACGATCACCACGTCATAGACCTTGTCCTGGTCGATGGCACGGGTGAGCCCGATGCAGCGCGCCAGAGCGTTCTCGCTCGGATTGCGCAGCATGCTGCCGTCCATGCAGATCACGATGGGCAGATCGGCGCGCGTCAGGTGGAACTTGTCCATCAGCGCCGCCGCGTCGGTCTCGTCGTCGTCGATGAGATGGAAGGGGTGGCCGTTGCGGCCGAGGAAATTCTCCAGCCTGAGCACGTCGCGGTCGGCGACGTCGCCCACGATCACCGGCCCGCCGACCTGCTGCTCGAGCAGGGCGACGCGGCGCAGGATCAGCGCGCGCATGATCTTCTCGCCGGTCTCGGCCTCGGCGACGAGCGCCTCTCGCAAGCCGGCGGGCGCGAGCGCCACCGCTTCGACCGGGCCGAGCGCCACCGCGTCGATCAGCGACGGGCGGCCCGAGAGCTGCGCGAGTTCGCCCATGAACGAGCCGGGGCCATAGGTGACGATGACCTCGTCGCGCCGGTGCTGCTCATGCGGCGTGACGCGGACCTGGCCGTCGAGGATGAGGGTCAGGCCGCGTCCGGCCTCCCCGGCGCGCACGATATAGTCGCCCTCGGCGAAGCGCTCGATCTCGCCGAAGCGGCGCAGGCGGTCGATCTCGGCCGCCGTGAGCGTCGGGAACATCTGCTCGCGGCGGGTGTCGATCGTGGCCATGCGTCATCTCTTGCAGAACGGTCTCATCTTGTCAGCTTCCGCGACCGCGCGCGACCAGGCAAAGCTGTTGCCGTCGCTGAAGTAATAATAGGTCATCCCGTTCGGCAGCAACGCCACGACGATGCCGCCATAGCCCGACATGAAGGGGATCCAGGCCGGCTCGATGCAGCCGAGCGTCCCTTGCGCGTTCCAGGCCCAGAAGCCGTAGTGATAGCGCAGGTCCGCCTCGCCCGCGACGAGGCCGCCGTCGCCGGGCAGCTGCTGCAGGGCGGCGGACAGCATCGTCTGGTCCAGCACGGCGCGCCGGCCCAGCATCCCGTGATCGTCGTTCAGGAAGATCGAGAGCTTGGCGACGTCGTCGGCGGTCAGGGTCAGCCCATAGCCGGCGAAAGGCTCGGCCGTCGCGTCATAGGTGCGCCGCACGACGCCGAGGCCCGGATGGAGGTGCAACGGACGCCAGATCGGCTGGACAAGAAGATCGTCGACGAAGTCGCGATCCGCACCCGCCTTGGCCGCATGGAAGGCGCGCAGCGCGGTGCCGAGCGTATAGGTGTCCGCGGTGTGATAGACCCAGGTCGTTCCGGGCTGGGCCTGCCTCGGATAATGCGCGCAGGAGAACCCGATCTTGCCGTCATGGGTGTCGCTTTGCAGGAACGCGCCCATGTCGGGCGAATTCTCGTCCGCCTCGAACTGGCTCGAGAGATAGTTGCCGGTCGCCATGTCGAGGGTTTCGGCGAAGGTGACGTCGCCCCAGGTCCCGGCCTGCGCGCATTGCGGCACATAGGGTGCGATGCGCTGGCGCGGCGCGGTCCAATAGAGGTGCGCGAGCCGCATCGTCATCATGGAGGCGAAGACCGATTTGGCGACCGAGAACGACGGCAGGTCCATCTGGGCGCAGAACGGATAGGCGCCGTCGCGCGTCCGGCAGCCGCCGACATAGTTCGTGCCGTCGAGCACCAGGCCGTAGAGCGACATGTCGCCGGGTGCGACCTCAGAGCCGAACGCGCTGGCGTCGATATCGGGATATTTGCGCTGGAGCGCCGCGAAGGTCTTTTGCGGCAGCCGCGTCGCCTCTTCGCGCCTATAGGCCTTGATCGCGCCGGCCGCGCCTTCGACCGCGCCCGGAACATAGTGCGCGGCGACGTCGCCCTGCATGTCGAACTGGAAATAGGCGCAAGTCTCGGCGGCGATGTCGACATGCGCGTCCGCAACCGCGCCGTCGGCGCGGAAGCGGAAGGCCAAGGTCCCCTGATGCATGCAGTTCTGGTTGCGCTCCTCCAGCGCGAAGGGAAGCTCGGCGCGCGCGAAGCCGTCGGTGTCGTCGCGCACCCGGCCGGGCTCGAGGATGAACTCCCACAGCGGATGGCTGCCGGGGACCGCGCCGCGCCGGATCGGGATCAGCGCACGCCCCGACTGCACGAATTCGAAATCGAACGGCGGCAGGGTCCGCGCCGCCGGCAGGCTCGCGAAGCCGTAAGGGTCCTTCACCACGGTGAAGCCGGCGGGCTGGCTGTCCAGGACCAGCCGGCCCTGGAACAGCAACGCGCCCAGCGCCATGGCCAGCATGGTCAGTATCCCATCAAGCCCGCATAGCGGTCGCGATGGAACGAGGCGCCGCCATAGAGCGCCTCGGCGACGCGGGCGCGCTTCAGATAGAGCCCTGCGTCATGCGCGTCGGTCATGCCGATGCCGCCATGCATCTGCACCATCTCGTTGGAGACGAGGTGCAGGAGCTCGCTCGCCTTGGCCTTGGCGAGAGAGGCAAGCTGCGGCACGTCGTTGGCGCCCTTGTCGATGGCGGCGAGCGCGGCCTCGACGCAGGAGCGCGTCAGCTCGAGCTCGGTGTACATCTTGGCCGCGCGGTGCTGCAGCGCCTGGAAGGTGCCGATGAGCTGGCCGAACTGGGTGCGGGTCTTCAGGTAATCGAGCGTGATCTCGAAGGCCTGGGTCGCGGTGCCGAGCATCTCGGCGGCGAGACCGGCCCGCGCGCGGTCGAGCACGGCGTCGAGCGGCGCGGAAAGCGCCTCGCCCTCGACATTGTCGAAGGTCAGGTTCGCGAAGCCGCGGCTATCGACGCTATGCAGCACCTGCCGCGTCAGCCCCTTGGCATCGCCGCGCACCAGGAACAACCCGTCCGCGGTCGCGACGACGACGAGATCGGCGGCGCCGCCGTCGGCGACGAAACGCTTGGTGCCCGACAAAGCCTTCGTCATCGCGAGCGTGCCGGGATGATGATGCGGCCCCTCGTCCACCGCGAAGGCGGCGACGACCGAACCCTCGGCGATCCTGGGCAGCCATTCCTGCTTTTGCGCGTCGGTGCCGCCCAGCGCGATCGCGCCGGCCGCGATCAGCGCGGTCGATAGCAAGGGCGACGCGGTCAAGGTGCGCCCCGTCTCCTCCAGCACGATGCCGAGCGTGAGGGTGCCCAACCCCGTGCCGCCGTATTCCTCCGGGATCACGATCCCGGCCCAGCCCATCTCGGCCATCTCCTTCCACACTGCACGGTCGAAGCCGTCCGCGTTGCCGCTGTCGCGCAGCTTGCGGAACTGGGTGACGGGGGATTTCTCCTGCGCCCACGCCTTGGCGGCGTCGCGCAGCATCGTTTGTTCTTCGGTCAGAACGGCCATGATCGAAATACCTTGTATCTACTGATGATCGAGCAGGCCGAGCACCCGCTTGGAGACGACGTTCAGGTTGATCTCGCTGGTGCCGCCCTCGATGGAGTTTGCCTTGGCGCGCAGCATGCCCCGCATCGCCATGATCTCTTCCGGCTTGTAGCCGTCGCCGTCCCAACCGAGGCCCTGGCTGCCCATCGCCTCGACCAGCAGTTCGGTGCGGTCCTGGTTGAGCTTGGCGGCGGCGTATTTGACGATCGAGGTCGCGGGGCTCGGGCCCTTCTGCGCCTTCGCCTCTTCCTGCAGCCGCCGCACCGTCAACCCGAAGGCCTGTGCTTCCATCTTGTGGGCGGCGATGCGCGTGCGCAGATCCGCGTCCGCGATCTTTCCGTTCTCGATGCCGACATAGTCCTTCGCCGCGTCCGGCAGGTCGTAGCCGCCGCCCGCGCCGAAGCCGCCCGACGAGATGTTCTGGCGCTCGTATTGCAGCAGGCGTTTGGCGATCTCCCAACCGCCGTTCAATTTGCCCACCAGGTTGCGCTTGGGCTCCTTCACGTCGGTGAAGAAGGTCTCGCAGAACGGCGAGTTGCCGCTGATCAGCTTGATCGGCCGCGTCTCGATGCCGGGCGAGGTCATGTCGAACAGGATGAACGAGATGCCTTCGTGCTTCTTCGAATTGTCGGTGCGCACCAGGCAGAAGATCCAGTCGGCGTAGTTCGCGTAGGACGTCCAGATCTTCGCGCCGTTGATCAGGTAGTGGTCGCCCATGTCGACGCATTGCGTGCGCAGGCCGGCGAGGTCCGAGCCCGCGCCCGGCTCGGAATAGCCCTGGCACCAGCGGATCTCGCCGCGCACGATTTTGGGGAGATGCTCGAGCTTCTGCTCCTCGCTCGCATATTCGAGAAGCACGGGGCCGAGCATCCAGATGCCGAAGGAGGCGAGCGCCTGCGGGGCCTTGGCCTTGGCGAGCTCCTGCTCCAGCACCCGCGCCTCGGCCGCGCTCAAGCCGCCGCCGCCGTAGCGCGCCGGCCAGGTCGGCGCGGTCCAGCCCTTGGCGCCCATGCGCTCCAGCCAGAGCTTGGCGTCGGGATTGGTCCACTTGGCGCGCCTGCCGCCCCAGATATAGGAATCGCCCTCGTCGGTGAGCCCGCGCGCCCCGCCGCCCTTGAGCGAGGCGGGCAGGTTCTCCTCGATCCAGGCCCGGGCTTGGGCGCGGAAACTTTCGACATCGCTCATGGGAGTTCGCCTAAGGGTTATGTCATAACTGACAGGGGTGTCAGCTTCATTGTTGCGCCCCCGCGGGGCCCGCGCAAGCTTGGTGTTTTCCGGCAGAGATTTGGGTTAAACGAAAGAAAAAATCATTCGAGGAACCGCCCTTGCGCAACCGACCCAAGCTCTCCCTGCGTGTGCCTCAACCCAAGCACCGCCCGGGCGACAAGCCCGATTTCAGCGCGATGCAGATCTCGCAGGCCGGCGAGGTCCGCCGCCCCGAGATCGACGCGGCGCCGCGCGACATGACCGATCTCGCCTTCAGCCTGGTCCGCGTGCTGGACAAGGACGGGAAAGCGATCGGCCCGTGGAACCCGAAGCTCGACGCCGAGACCTTGCGCCGCGGCTTGAAGACCATGCTGCTGACGCGCGCCTTCGACGACCGCATGTTCCGCGCCCAGCGCCAGGGCAAGACGTCGTTCTACATGAAGTCGACGGGCGAGGAGGCGGTGCCCGTCGCACAAGCTTATGCGCTCGACCGGAACGACATGTGCTTCCCGAGCTATCGCCAGCAGGGCCTGCTCATCGCGCGCGGCTATCCGCTGGTCGACATGATGAACCAGATCTATTCCAACGCGATGGACCCGATCAAAGGCCGCCAGCTGCCGATCATGTATTCGAGCAAGGCGCACGGCTTCTTCACCATCTCGGGCAATCTCGGCACGCAGTTCCCGCAGGCCGTGGGCTGGGCGATGGCGTCGGCGTACAAGGGCGACGACCGCATTGCCGCGTCCTGGGTCGGCGACGGCACGACGGCGGAAGGCGATTTCCACTATGCCTGCACCTTCGCGGCGGTGTATCGCGCGCCGGTGATCCTGAACGTCGTCAACAATCAATGGGCGATCTCGAGCTTCGCCGGCATCGCGGGCGGTGACGAGTCGACGTTTGCGTCGCGCGGCATCGGCTACGGGCTTCCGGCGCTGCGCGTCGACGGCAACGACTTCCTCGCCGTCTATGCCGCGACCCAATGGGCCGCGGAGCGCGCGCGCTCGAACCTGGGCGCGACCCTGATCGAGCACTATACCTATCGCGTCGAGGGCCATTCGACGAGCGACGATCCCAGCCGCTACCGCCCCGCCGACGAAGGCAAGGCCTGGCCGCTGGGCGATCCCATCGAGCGGCTGAAGCAGCATCTGGTCTCGCTGGGCGAATGGGACGACAAGCGCCACGCGGACGCCGGCCAGGAAGCGCTCGACCAGGTTGCCGCCGCCAACAGGGAAGCGATGGGCCACGGCACCTTGGGCGAGAACAAGCTGCCCTCCGTCGCCACCATGTTCGAGGACGTCTTCAAGGAGATGCCCGAGCACCTGCGCCGCCAGCGCCAGCAGCTGGGAGTCTGACGATGCCGACGACGAACCAAACGCAGCTCGGGGTCTGATCGATGCCCACGATGAACATGATCCAGGCGCTCAACTCCGCGCTCGACGTGATGATGGCCAAGGACCCCAACGTGCTCTCCTTCGGCGAGGACGCGGGCTATTTCGGCGGCGTGTTCCGCGTCACCGACGGCCTGCAGAAGAAGCACGGCCTGACCCGCAGCTTCGACGCGCCGATCTCGGAAGGCGGCATCGTCGCCGCCGCCATCGGCATGGGCACCTATGGCCTGCGCCCCGTGGTGGAGGTGCAGTTCGCGGACTACATCTATCCGGGCTTCGACCAGATCGTGTCGGAGGCGGCGCGCATCCGCTATCGCTCGGCCGGCGACTTCACCGTGCCGATCACGATCCGCACGCCATACGGCGGCGGCATCTTCGGCGGCCAGACGCACAGCCAGAGCCCCGAGGCGCTGTTCGCCCATGTCGCGGGCATCAAGACGGTGATCCCGTCCACGCCCTACGACGCCAAGGGGTTGTTGATCGCGGCGATCGAGGACGACGATCCGGTCATCTTCCTGGAGCCCAAGCGCATCTACAACGGCCCGTTCAACGGCCATCACGACCAGCCGGTGCAGGCGTGGTCGAAGTTCAAGGAGGCCGAGGTCCCCGAAGGCCACTACACCGTGCCGCTGGGCAAGGCGGCCGTGGTGCGCGAGGGGACGGCGGTGACCGTCGTCGCCTATGGCACCATGGTGCATGTGGCCAAGGCCGCGGCCGAGGACAGCGGCATCGACGCCGAGGTGATCGACGTCCGCACCATCGTGCCCCTCGACATCGATACCATCGCGGCGTCGGTGAAGAAGACCGGGCGCTGCGTGATCCTGCACGAGGCGACGCGCACCAGCGGCTTCGGCGCGGAGATCGCCGCCCAGGTGCAGGAGACCTGCTTCTATCATCTCGAAGCACCGATCGAGCGCGTCACCGGCTGGGACACGCCCTATCCGCATGCCTTCGAATGGCAATATTTCCCGGGGCCCGCGCGCGTCATCGACGCGATGCGCCGCGTGACGGAGCGTTAGAACCATGGGCACATACGTCTTCAAGCTTCCCGACGTCGGCGAAGGCACCGCCGAGGCCGAGATCGTCGCCTGGCACGTCAAGATCGGCGACACGATCAAGGAGGATCAGAACCTCGTCGACGTGATGACCGACAAGGCGACGGTCGAGATGACCTCGCCGGTCTCGGGCAAGGTGCTCAGGATGCATGGCGAGCCCGGCGAGATGGCGCCGGTCGGCGCGCCGCTTGTCGAGCTCGAAGTCGAAGGCGCGGGCAATGTGAAGGAAGGCGCTGCTGTGCCGGCGCCCAAGCCTGCCGAACCGAAAAAGCCTGAAGCCAAGCCGGAGTCCAAGGCCGAAGCGCCGAAGCCCGAAGTCCACGCCGCCGCGCCGGCGAAGAAAGCCGAAGCTCCGAAAGCTGCGCCGGCGACAACGCCTGCCACGCGCTCGCCCGCCTTCGCAACGCGCGCGGCCGACGCCAAGCCGCTCGCCTCGCCCGCGGTGCGCCAACGCGCCCATGAGATGGGTATCGCGCTGCAATATGTACCCGGCACCGGGCCCGCGGGCCGCATCGGCCATGCCGATCTCGACGCCTATATCGCGAGCGGCGGCAAGAACGCCGCCATGCGTGGTGTCGTTTCAGGCCCGCAGAAGCGCGACGGCATCGCTGAGATCAAGGTCATCGGCCTGCGCCGCAAGATCGCGGAGAAGATGCAGGACGCCAAGCGCCGCATCCCCCACTTCCCCTATGTCGAGGAAGTCGACATGACGGAGCTGGAGAGCCTGCGCGCGCATCTGAACAAGACCAAGAGGAAGGACCAGCCCAAGCTCACCGTGCTGCCCTTCTTCATGCGCGCGCTGGTGAAGGTGCTGCCCGACTATCCGCAGATCAATGCGCGCTTCGACGACGACGCGGGCGTGGTGCATCGCCATGCGCCGGTGCATATCGGCATCGCGACGCAGACCGCGAACGGATTGATCGTGCCGGTGGTGCATCATGCGGAAGCCTTGGACGTATGGCAGAGCGCGCTGGAAGTCGCGCGCGTCTCGACAGCCGCGCGCGAGAACAAGGCGACCAAGGACGAGCTGTCGGGCTCGACCATCACCATCACATCGCTGGGGCCCTTGGGCGGCGTGGTGACGACGCCGGTGATCAATCATCCCGAGGTCGCCATCATCGGCCCCAACGCGATCATCGACCGCCCCGTGGTGCGCGACGGCGCGATCGTGGTGCGCAAGATGATGAACCTGTCCTCGAGCTTCGACCACCGCGTCGTCGACGGCTATGACGCCGCCGAGTTCATCCAGCGCGTCAAGGCGCTGCTGGAGCATCCTGCGCTTCTTTTCATGGAATGAACAAACACATGTCATGGCCCGCGAACGCGGGCCACCCAGCCGGGTTCTGCACGATCTGAATCGTTTCCCCTGGGCGGCCCGCATTCGCGGGCCGTGACAATGAGATCAGCGGAGAAAGCCATGTCCGAGACCATCAACACCAAAGTGCTCGTCGTCGGCGGCGGGCCGGGCGGCTATGTGGCGGCGATCCGCTGCGGCCAGCTCGGGCTCGACACCGTGCTGGTCGAAGCCGACAAGCTGGGCGGCACCTGCCTGATCCGCGGCTGCATTCCGTCCAAGGCGGTGATCCATTCCGCCGGATATTTCGAGACCATGACGCGGGCGGCGTCCGCCAAGGGTCTGCACGGCATCAAGCTCGCGTCGCCGCCGGCGCTCGACATGGCCGAGCTGGTCTCTTGGAAGGAGACCGTCGTCAAGAAGCT
Organism: Alphaproteobacteria bacterium; assembly: GCA_019247845.1. Lineage (GTDB taxonomy): Bacteria > Pseudomonadota > Alphaproteobacteria > Micropepsales > Micropepsaceae > Rhizomicrobium. The sequence goes on from JAFBAL010000026.1 coordinate 26,617, forward strand.
GAACACCGGCGTGGGTGCGCTTCTGAAGCGCGCGAAGGTGAAGGTGGTCCCGGGCTGGGGCACCTTCACCGATGCCAAGACCTGCAAGGTCGGCGACACGACGATCGTGGCGGAGCATGTGATCCTGGCCTGCGGCTCGAAGGCGGTGGAGCTGCCCTTCCTGCCGTTCGGGGGCAAGGTGATCTCGTCGACCGAGGCGCTCGACCTGACGGCGCTGCCCAAGACGCTGGTCGTGGTCGGCGCCGGCTATATCGGGCTTGAGCTGGGCATCGCCTTCCGCAAGCTGGGAGCCGAGGTCACCGTCGTCGAGGCGCTGGACCGCATCCTGCCGCTCTATGACGCCGAGCTCGTCGCGCCGGTCGCAAAATGGCTGAAGACAAACGGCGTCACGGTTCACCTGAGCGCCAAGGCCAAAGGCCATGACGCGAACGGCCTCGTCGTCGAGATGGCGGACGGCACGACGCAGACGCTGCCGGCCGACAACATCCTGGTGACCGTCGGCCGCAAGCCCGCCGCCGAAGGCTGGGGCCGCGAGGCCATGGCGCTCGACATGGACGGCAGGTTCGTCAAGGTCGACGACCAGTGCCGCACCTCGATGAAGAACGTCTGGGCGGTCGGCGATCTCGTCGGCGAGCCGATGCTGGAGCACAAGGCCGCGACGCAGGGCGAGATGGTGGCCGAGATCATCGCCGGCAAGAAACGCAGCTTCCGTCCGGCCTCGATCCCGGCGGTGTGCTTCACCGAGCCGGAGATCGTGAGCGCCGGATTGCTGCCGTCGGAAGCGGGCTCCGACGCGATCGTCGCCGTGTTCCCTTTCGCGGCGAACGGCCGCTCGCTCAGCATGGATTCGGGCGAGGGCTTCGTGCGCGTGGTGGCGGCCAAAGCCGATCATCGCGTGCTGGGCATCCAGGCGGTGGGCGCGCATGTCGCCGAGCTTTCCGGCGAGTTCTCCCACGCGCTGGAGATGGGCGCGCTGCTGGAAGACGTGGCCGGAACGATCCACGTGCATCCCACGCTCAGCGAGGCCTATCACGAGGCGGCGCTGCGCGCGCTCGGCCACGCGATCCATATCTGAAGAAGAGGACGCGGCCGGCCCCACTCCGGCCGCGCCTCTCAGGCTTCAGTGATTGTAGAGCTTGAGCACGAAGGCCGCGCCGGTCGCCGCCGAGGTCGGACCGACCACCGGCGAACCCGCCCACCACACATCGACGCGATAGACGCCCGGCGGCACGTCATGCCTGCCGGTGCCCACGTGCTGGAAGAAATTCGCGCCGATCTCGTCGACGTCGGGCTCCGGGCCCAGCGCCACGGCGGGGCTGGGGATGCCATAGGGCTTCTCGTAATGCCCGAACATGTGGATGGGGCCCGCGCCGGTCTGCAGGTTGGTCAAGGTCACCTGGAACATCGCCATCTGCGACGTGCCATAGAGATCCTGGCCGCCCATATCCGCGCTGAAATGCGCATCCAGGCAGGCGCCGTCGGTGAGCGTGACGCGCGTGGTCAGGACCGGCGTCTTGTCGAACTGGCCGCCCTCGCCGCCGCCCGGATTGGTGCCGAAGACCGCCTTTGTGGTGTGCTGCGCCTCGTCGCCGACATCGATCACGTTGCCGATGGTGGCGGCGCAGTTATAGACGAAGGGCTGGGTGGTGGTGTCGCCGGTGAGGAAGCTCTTGGCTCCGGCCTGGCCGGTGAGCGCCAAGGTCGCGGCGCCGATCAGAAGGATGGTTCTCATAGGGACTCTCCGTACTTACAGGGTTGTCCCGCCCGCAGATGAACTCTAGGTAATTCGACTCTAGATAGTAAGTCGAAGAATTCGCATTGCTCTATCCGATTCAATCAGCGTGCAAAATGCTGTGTTTCGATCAGCGACACGACACGTTCCAGCCAATCGCGATCAATTGAATCGAAATCGCGCAGCTTGTCGCTGTCCACGTCGAGCACGAGCTTCGTCTCGCCCTGGTGCACCAGGGGCACGACGATCTCGGACCGCGACAGCGACGAGCAGGCGATGTGGCCGGGAAAGGCTTCGACGTCGTCGACGATCTGCGTTTCCTTCAGGCGCGCGGCCGCGCCGCACACGCCCTTGTCGAAGGGAATGCTGACGCAGGCGAGCGGTCCCTGGAACGGGCCCAGCATCAAGAGGCCGGGTGCGGCGGTGCGATAGAAGCCGACCCAATGGAAATCGAAGGCCTGCTTCAAGATGGCGGCGATATTGGCGAGGTTGGCGACGAGATCGTCGACGCCGGCCATCACCGCCTCGATCTGGGGCAGGATGGCGGCGTAGACCTCTTGCTTGGTCCCGCTCTCGGGAAGATGCAGCGTTTCGCTCATCCTCACATCGAAGCTTCGGAACCCCGGAGCGTCAAGCGGGCGACCGTGGCGAGATCCTCGCGCACGCCCTGGCGCTTCCTGCCGATGGTGACGACCGCATGGACGCCGGCGGTGTATTCGCCGGGCAGCGGCTTGCGCACCGAGCGCACCTCGCCCGCATCCACCGCGAAGGTGGTGCCGTTGGGCCTGGTCAGCGCCAGCTTCGCGCCGCCGCCTGCCGATTTCGCCGCGCCGGCGGCGAACGTGCCGGCGCGTCCCAGCATGCCGGTGATGCCCTTGACGTAGTTGCGCGTCTCGTCGGGAAGCGCGCGCTTGCCCGCGAGATGATCCTCGAGATTGCCGGGCCCGTCGTTATAGGCCGCGAACATCGCGGGGAAGCCGTATTTGACGTAGAGCGCGCGCAAGTAAGCCGCGCCCGCAAAGATGTTGTCGTGCGGATCGTAGGGATCGGCGCCCAGCCGATAGGCCGCGCGCATGTCGTTGTAGGTGTCGGGCATGACCTGCATCAGCCCCATCGCGCCGGCGGCCGAGGTGATCGGATGGTTCTCGCCCAGCATCGTGCGGCCGCCGCTTTCCATGCGCATCACCGCGCGGATCCAGTCGGCGGAGAGATGATATTTCTCGGCGGCGGCGGCGATGAACGGCTCCCAGCGGCCGACGAGCTCGCGCGACGTCATCGCCGATTCCTGCGCGAAAGCGGACGGCTGCGCGGGCGCCGGCGGCGCGACCTTCTCGACCGCCTGCGTGATCTGCTCGACGGTCGGCAGCTTCAGCGCGGGCTTGATCGCGCGGCCGGTGTTGAACCCGGCGACGACGCAGAGCGTCAGCACGCTCATCAGCGCGAAGCGCGGCAGGCGGAGATTCCGCGGCGACGCGGCAACATTCGACACAGCACTCAACGAGGGCATTTTGCTCTCTTCCATTGGGTGAAGGCCGCATCGGTCTGCGGCTGCTATTTCCGGCCCCCTGAATACCGACCGGAACGGACGCGGTAGCCACGTCTGTCAAAAGCTGGGGACGAAATAGCCGCTCTTCAAGCGAAAGGGAAGGCACCAATTGCGCTCATGCGAGTTTGCGCATCGCCTCGGCAGTCGCAGTTCCATCTTCGTCGCGTAACGCTGTTTCGCGCAAGCTACGCAGCAATCGTGCGGCGTCGGGCCGAGAGCGCAACATCTGCCAAGATTGCGTGACATCCACGAACTTTCGCAAACCGCGTGCCTGAGTTTCGCCATAACCCTTTATGAGATTCTGGCACTTCGCGAGCTCGATTGCGCATTCGTAATCCGATTGCGCCGCCTCGCGCACCAGCGCCAACCAGCGCTCGATCCGGGCGTTTTCCTGGGCGTAGCGCCAAGTTCCACGCCGTGCGCGTCTTCGTGACGCAAGCAGGCGCAAAACGAGGAACCAAGTCACCGAATTGGTGCGCACGTGGCGGCCGCGCTCGAACATCGGCGCAAAGATGCGCTTGAGCGCGCCGCCGCGCTCGAGCCGCGCACCGAGCTTCGCGGGAAGCGTGTCGCACAGCTCCTGCCAGCGCGGATGCATGTATTCGACGATGTGCAGGATCTGGCCGGGGCCTGCGTTCACCTGGGCGCGCACCTCGTCCATGCGGCGGGCGCGGATCTTCTGCTGTGCGACGCGCATCACGTCTTCGTAAGCCATCCACAGCGCCAATCCGCGCGCCACCTCGCGGCGCAGCTTCCCTTCGAAAGGCTTCAGACGCTCGACATAGAGCGCGGCATATTCGGCGTCCTGGTATTCGTTGAGTCTTCGCATGCCTTCGGCGATGATGCCGTCCACGTCGAGCGCCGGCGCCGGCGGCGGCGCCTCGTCGCGGCCTTCGAAGCCGGCCGCGAAGCCTTTCAGGTTCGCCTCGACCGCGATGCCGCTCCGGCGGATCGTGTCTTCATAAGCCTCGCGCCCGAAAGGCAGCGCGCCGCTGGCCGCGATGGCGCCCAGCATCACCGCGCTGATCGCGCTGCCCGTGCGCTGCGCGGCCGCGTCCATGTCGAAGCCGATGAAGGCCTTCGCGCTGCGGTGCGCGGCTTCCAACACTTTCGAGCCGTCCGCGAGCCCGCCCGACACGGCCGACTTCTCCGCAATGGCATAGATGCGATGGGTGGAGGCGATCAGCGTGGTGCGGTCGCCGGTCACGAAGCCGCGCAGCATGGCGCGGCCGGCCTCCATCAGCTCGGCCGCGACCACCACGTCGACGTCGCCGGGCGCCGGCATCAGCGCGAGCACCGGCTGCTTGTCGGCGAGCGGAAACAGTTCGAGATAATAGACCGTGGAGCCGGTACGCTGCGCCACGCCGGGAACCGAGGTCGCTTGCGCGAAATATCCGCCCGCTTCGCCGAGCGCCGTCAGCCAGTCGGCCAGCACGCCGCCGCCTTGGCCGCCCAGCGCCAGGATCGCGATGGTCAGGCGATTGCGCTCCGTCACCGCAGCCAGCCGATCACGCGCGCGCGCACGGCCGCGGTCGCGCGGTCCCACCAGTTCGGATTGAACACGATCTGCACTTTATAGAACGACGGGCACAGCACCTCGGCATGGCTGACCTCGCCGCACAGCCCGCAGCCGACGCAACTGTTGTCGACATGGGCGACCGGATCGCTCTTCAACGGATCGGGATTGGGCTTGATCGTCAGCGACGGACAGCCCGACAAGCGGATACAGGCGTGATCGCCGGTGCAGGTCTCGGCATCCACGCCGAAGCGCTCGCGGATGGCGCGGCGGCCGTCCTTCACCGCCTTGGCGAACAGAGGCCGCGTGCGGCGCTGCTTGTTCAGCATGCATTCCGACTGCGCGACGATGACCTTGGGGCCCCTGTCCTTGGACGTCAGCGCCTGGCGCAAGGTGTCGCGCATGCGCAGCACGTCGTAGGTGTCGTCGATCGCCTTGACCCAGGTCACGCCGATGCCGCGAACGGCGGTCTCGATGGCATGCCGCGTCGAGCGGTTGTCGTTCGCGGCATCGGACGAGAGCAAATCCTGCCCACCTGTCGCCGCCGAATAGCCGTTGTCGACGACGATGGTGAGGCTGTCGTCGCGGTTGAACACCGCATTGCCGATGCCGCTGGTCAGCCCATTGTGCCAGAAGCCGCCGTCGCCCATCACCGCGATCGGCCGCTTGCCGTCCTGCCGGCGGAAGGCGGAGGCGCCCGCCGTGCCCAACCCGTAGCCCATCGTCGTGTTGCCGATGTTGAAGGGCGGCAGGATCGAGAACAGATGGCAGCCGATATCGGCGCTGACGTGATGCTGGCCGAGCTCGCGCTGCACCAGCTTGAGCGCGGTGAACAGCGGCCGCTCGGGGCAGCCGGTGCAGAAGCCCGCCGGGCGCTGCGGAACGTCGAGCGCCGTGAGCACGGGCGCGGATGGCGGCCTGGGCGCGGATGCGGATACGGGCACCGCGGCCTGCTTCTCTGTCCCCAGAAACTTCGCCAGCCCGTCGCCGAGAACCTGTGCGGTATATTCGCCGGCGCGCGGCAGTATCTCCTTGCCGACGATGCGGGTCTGCAGGTCGGCGCGGCGCAGGATGGTGTTCAGCTCGTGCTCGATGAATTCGGGCTGGCCCTCTTCCACGATCAGCACCGCGCGCTTTCCCGCGCAGAAGTCGCGCACCTCGTCGGGGATCAGCGGATAGGTGACGTTGAGCACATAGACCGGCAGCTTGGCGTTGCCATAGACGTCGGACAGATCCATCAGCTCCAGCGCGCGGTTCAAGGTGTTGAACAGCCCGCCTTGGACGATGATGCCGATCTCGCCGTCCTTGGGCCCGAAATGCTCGTTGAGCTTGTTGTCTTGGACGAAGCGCACGGCGGCCGGCCAGCGGCTCTCGATCTTCTCGCGCTCGTGCAGGAAGTTGGCGGGCGGCAGCACGATGCGCTCGGTGTCGCGAACGGGATCGTTCGCCGCGTGCTGCACGGTGAAGCGCGGCGGCACGTTGTCCTTGGCAATGAAACGGCCATGCACGTGGCAGGCGCGCACGCGCAGCTCGAGCATCACCGGCGTGTGCGAAGCTTCCGACAGCTCGAAACCCTTCTCGACCATGCCCACGATGGAGGGAAGGTTAGGCCGCGGATCGAGCAGCCACATCTGCGATTTCATCGCGAAAGCATGCGTGCGCTCCTGCATGATCGAGGAGCCTTCGCCGTAATCCTCGCCCACGATCACCATCACGCCGCCGGTGACGCCGCCGGACGCCACGTTCGACAGCGCGTCCGAGGCGACATTGGTGCCGACGACCGACTTCCACGCCACCGCGCCGCGCAAGGGATAGTTCACCGAGGCCGCGCACATGGCCGCCGCCGCGGCCTCGCTCGCGCTGGTCTCGAAGTGCACGCCGAGCTCCTTGAGCAGATCGGCCGCGTCGGCGAAGACGTCCATCAGATGCGAGATCGGCGCGCCCTGATAGCCGCCGACATACGCCACGCCCGCCTGCAGCAACGCCTTGGTGACGGCGAGGATGCCCTCGCCGCGGAACTCCTGGCCCGCGCTCAGCCTGAGCTGCTCGACCTCGGCCTTGAAGGAGCGTTCAGCCATCGACGAGCGCGAGCACGCGCAGCGGCGAGCCCGATCCGTCCCTGATCTTCAAGGGCGCCGCGAACACCACAGCGCCGGTGGCGGGAAGCTTGTCGAGGTTGGTCAGGCATTGCAGCCCATAGCGCCCCGCGCCGTGGAAAAGCGTGTGCGCCGGATACATCGGATCGAGCAGATGCGCCTGTCCGGCATCGGTGCCGATGGTCTCCACCCCGAAGCCCAGCGCGTCGCGCTCCTCGACCAGGAACCTGACCGCTTCGGCCGACGGTCCCGGCGTATGCGCGCCGTCCTCGCGGCGGTTGGTATAGGCGTCGCCCGTGCGCTTGGACCAGTCGCTGCGGAACAGCACCCAGCTCTTGGGCGGGATGCGGCCGTTCGCCTTCTCCCAATCGTCGATATCCATGTTGGAGAGCAGGAAATCCGGGTTCTGCGCGCACTGCTCGGAGAAGTCGAGAATCACCGCCGGCGCGATGAAGTCCTTCGGAACGATCGTCTCGAGCGTGTTGTGCGCGAGGTCCTTGCCCGTCACCCAATGGATCGGCGCGTCGAAATGCGTGCCGGTGTGCTCGCCGACCGAGAAGTTGTTCCAGTACCAGGCGACGCCGCGCTCGTCGTAATGGGAAATCTCCTCCATCTTGAACGGCGCGCATTGGCCGAAGGGCGGCGGCAGGACCAAGGTCGGCGTGTCGGGCGACAAGGTCTGGGTCAGGTCGACGACGCGGATCCTGCCCGCTGCGATCTGGGCCGCGAAGGCGTGAAGCGTGCTTTCGGTCATGGAGATCCTCAGGCGGTGCCGGCGCGGCGAGTTTGGCGCGAAGCCGGGCGCAAGGCAATATTTCAAGCTTGAAATATCTTGCGGCCCGGCCTATACGACACCGTCGTTTCGAGGCACGTCGGATGAAGATTGCCTGCGTGGGCGCGGGGCCGGGCGGCCTCTATTTCGCGATCTCGATGAAGCTGCGCGATCCAGCTGCCCAAATCGTCGTGTTCGAGCGCAACCGGCCCGGCGACACCTTCGGCTGGGGCGTGGTGTTCTCGGACCAGACGATGGAGAACCTGAAAGCCAACGACCCCGTCAGCGCCCAGACCATGCTCGACGAGCTTAGCCATTGGGACGACATCGACGTGCATGTGAACGGCGCGAAGATCACCTCGTCCGGCCACGGCTTCATCGGCATCGGCCGCAAGCGGCTTTTGGAGATTTTGCAGGAGCGCGCCCGCGCGCTGGGCGTCGAGCTGCGTTTCCAGACCGAGGTCGAGCCCGGCAGCGGGATGCTCGATGACTTCGACCTGGTCATCGCCTCGGACGGGATCAACTCGAAATTCCGCGCCGCCAACGCGGGCGACTTCAAGGCCGAGATCGAGACGCGCCGCAACCATTTCATCTGGTACGGCACGCATCAGCGCTTCACCGCCTTCAACTTCATCTTCAAGAAGACGGAGCACGGCTGGATCTGGGCGCATGCCTACCAGTTCGACGCGGACACCGCGACTTTCATCGTGGAATGCGGGCCCGAGACCTTCGAGAGCTTCGGCTTCGGCCGCATGAGCCAGCAAGAGTCCAGCCGCGTCTGCGAGGCGCTCTTCGCCGAGCATCTGGGCGGCCATGCGCTGATGACCAACGCGGCGCATATCCGCGGCTCGGCCTGGCTGCAGTTCCGCCGCGTGCTGTGCCACGAATGGCGGCACGGCAACGTCATCCTCCTGGGCGACGCCGCGCATACCGCGCATTTCTCCATCGGCTCGGGCACCAAGCTGGCGCTGGAAGACGCCATCGAGCTCGCCAAGGTGCTGACCGACGGCAAGCCCGACGCGCTCAACCGCTATTACGACACGCGCCAGCTGGAGGCGCTGAAGCTGCAAAGCGCGGCGCGCAACTCGACCGAGTGGTTCGAGGAGGTCGAGCGCTATCTGCCGTTCGACCCCATGCAGTTCGCGTATACGCTGCTCACGCGCAGTCAGCGCGTCAGCCACGAGAACCTGCGCCTGCGCGATCCGAAGTGGCTGGAAGGTCTGGAGACGTGGTTCTCAGGAAAGCCCGTCGCGCCGATGTTCGCGCCCTTCAAGCTGCGCGGGCTGGCGCTCAAGAACCGCATCGTGGTGTCGCCGATGGCGATGTATTCGGCGGTCGATGGCGTGCCGACGGATTTTCACCTGGTCCACTACGGCGCGCGCGCGCTGGGCGGCGCCGGCCTCGTCTATACCGAGATGACCTGCGTCTCGCCGGAGGGGCGCATCACGCCGGCCTGTCCGGGCCTGTGGAACGACGCGCAGGAAGCGATGTGGACGCGCATCGTCGAATTCGTCCACGGCTACTCCGAAGCGAAAACATGCCTGCAGCTCGGCCATAGCGGCGCCAAGGGCTCGACCCGCGTGCCGTGGGAAGGCATGGACAAGCCGCTGGCGTCCGGCAACTGGCCGCTGATGGCGCCATCGGACGTGGCGTGGACCGAGGAGAACGCGGTCCCGCACCCGATGAGCCGCGCCGAGATGGACCAGGTGCGCGACGCGTTCGTCGAAGCGGCGAAGCGCGGGGCGCGCGCGGGCTTCGACATGCTGGAGCTGCATTGCGCGCACGGCTATCTGCTCTCGGCCTTCATCAGCCCGACGCAGAACAAGCGCGCCGACGAATACGGCGGATCCCTCGAGAACCGGCTGCGCTATCCGCTGGAGGTCTTCCGCGCCATGCGCGCGGCATGGCCCGCGGACAGGCCGATGTCGGTACGCATCTCGGCGCACGACTGGGCCGGCGAGGACGCCGTCACGCCCAAGGAAGCCGTCGAGATCAGCCGCGCCTTCGTCGAGGCCGGCGCCGACATCATCGACGTCTCGTCGGGCCAGGTGACCAAGTCGGAAAAGCCCGTATACGGCCGCATGTTCCAGACGCCGTTCTCGGACCGCATCCGCAACGAGCTGCACGTGCCCACCATCGCGGTCGGCAACATCTATGAGATCGATCACGTCAACTCGATCCTGGCGGCGGGGCGCGCCGACCTCTGCGCGCTGGCACGGCCGCACCAGATGGACCCGAACTGGACGCTGCGCGCCGCGGCCGAGCAGAAGCACAAGGAGCCGCCGGTGCCGGTGCAGTACCACAGCGGCTATCGCCAGCTCGCGATCAACCTGGAGCGGGCCGGCCAGATGGCGACGATCGCATGAGGCGCAGGCTGGAGACGGCCGCATGAGCGGCGCCGGGAAGCGACGCACCCTGGTCACCGGCGGCGGCAGCGGCATCGGCCTGTCGATCGCCAAGCGCCTGGCCGCGGATGGCCATGACGTCACCGTGCTCGGCCGCGACCGCGCGAAGCTTGAGGCGACGGGCTTCGCCGTCATCGTCGCCGACGTCGCCGATCCGGCGCTGAAGTTCGACGGCGATTTCGACATCGTCGTCAACAATGCCGGCATCGTGCGCACCGCGCCGTTCCTGAAGCAGGGCGACGCCGACTGGTCCGACCTATGGCGCACCAACGTGATGGGCGCGGTGCATGTGACCCGCGCGGTGCTGCCCGGGATGCGCACGCGCAACTGGGGCCGCATCGTCAATGTCGCGAGCACGGCCTCGCTCAAAGGCTATGGCTATGTCTCGGCCTATGTCGCGAGCAAGCACGCGCTGCTGGGCCTGACCCGCGCGCTGGCCGCCGAACTCGTCCAGACCGGCGTCACCGTCAACGCGGTCTGCCCCGGCTATACCGAGACCGGCATCGTGCGCGACGCGGTCGCGACCATCGTGTCGAAGACCGGGCGCAGCGAGGACGAAGCCCGCGCCGGCTTCCTCAATCCGCAGGGCCGGTTGATCCAGCCGGACGAAGTGGCCGCGGCGGTCGCCTATCTCGCCTCGGACGGCGCGCGCTCGGTCACCGGCCAGGCGCTCGCGATCGCGGGCGGCGAGCTATGACCGACAGCAAGCAGTCGCTCAGGCTATGGCTCAAGCTGCTCTCCTGCTCGACCGCGATCGAGAAGAAGGCGCGCGCGATGCTGACCCGGCGCTTCGACACCACCCTGCCCCGCTTCGACGTGATGGCGGCGCTGGACCGCGAGCCCGACGGGCTGACCATGGGCGCGCTGTCGGAGCATCTGCTGGTCTCGAACGGGAACGTCACGACCATCGTCGCGCGCCTCGTCGAGGACGGGCTCGTGACCCGCACCCAGGACAAGACGGACCGCCGCGTGCTGCGCGTCAGGCTGACCGCGAAGGGCAAGCGCGACTTCCGCCTCTATGCCGCGGCGCACGAGGCCTGGATCGAGCAGCTGCTCGGCGACCTCGCCGACAACGAGATCCATCACCTTTTGAGCGGCCTCGGCCGCGTCAAGACGTCCATCGAGAGGAGCGGACTATGAACCCCGCCACGTTCAGCCCCACGCATTTCAAATGGGAATTCGCGGACGGCATCGCGACCGTCACGCTCAACCGTCCGGAGCGCAAGAACCCGCTGACCTTCGAGTCCTATGCCGAGCTGCGCGACATGTTCCGCGCGCTGGTCTATGCGCGCGCGGTCAAGGTCGTGGTCGTGACCGGCGCGGGCGGAAACTTCTGCTCCGGCGGCGACGTGCACGAGATCATCGGGCCCTTGACCAAGATGGACATGACCGGCCTGCTCGACTTCACGCGCATGACCGGCGACCTGGTCAAGGCGATGCGCGGATGCCCGCAGCCGGTCGTCGCCGCCATCGACGGCATCTGCGCCGGCGCCGGCGCGATCATCGCGATGGCGTCGGACATGCGCATCGCCACGCCGAAGGCCAGGACCGCGTTCCTGTTCACCCGCGTGGGGCTCGCCGGCTGCGACATGGGCGCCTGCGCGATCCTGCCGCGCCTGATCGGCCAGGGCCGCGCCTCGGAGCTTCTGTTCAGCGGCCGGTTCATGAGCGCGGAGGAAGGCGACCGCTGGGGCTTCCACAACCGCATCGTCGCGCAGGAAGAATTGATGGCCGCGGCGATGGAGATGGCACGCGGGCTCGCCTCCGGTCCGACCTGGGCGCACGGCATCACCAAGACCCAGATCAACACCGAATGGGCGGTGAGCCTGGACGTTGCCATCGAGATGGAAGCCCAGGCGCAGGCGATCTGCATGCAGACGCAGGACTTCCACCGCGCCTATCACGCCTTCGCCGCCAAGCGGCAACCCGTCTTCGAGGGGAATTGACCATGCGCGTGCTGCAACCGGCCGACTGGGCGCGTCCGCGCGGCTATTCCAACGGCATCGAGGCGACGGGCCGCCTGGTCTTCGTCGCCGGCCAGATCGGCTGGAACAAGGACGGCAAATTCGAGCGCCACGACTTCCCGGGACAATTCGAGCAGGCGCTGCGCAACATCGTCGCCGTGCTGGCCGAGGCGGGAGCGGGACCGGAGCACGTCGCGCGCCTCACCTGGTTCATCACCGACAAGAAGGCTTATCTCGCCCAGGCGAAGGAGGTCGGCGAGATCTATCGCCGCGTGATGGGGCGCAACTTCCCGACCATGTCGGTGGTCCAGGTCTCGGCGCTGATGGAAGACGAAGCTCTTGTCGAGATCGAAGCGACGGCAGTTGTTACGCAGGTGTAACGACGATGAAACTTTGCGACAACACATTAAAATTGTCGCGGCCGATTTCACAAAACCGCATTGGAACCGACAAGTTTCGTAAACCGTAATGTCGCCGAGCAAGGGCAGCTTCCGCGCACCCTAAGCTTCGGAGGCACCTTCCATGAAACTTTCCACTTTGTTGCTCGGCTGCACGGCAGCGGCCGCGCTCTGCGCCGGCATATCGTCTGGCGCATCCGCCGGCGCTCCCCCGCCGCAGGATTTCCACGGCTTCAACCACATCGTGGTGATCTATGAAGAGAACCACAGCTTCGACAATCTGTATGGCGCCTGGGATCAGATCGAAGGCCAGAGCGTCAACGGCCTGTCGAACGCCACGTCCGACAAGACCACGCAGGTCCGCCAGGACGGCACGGCCTATGGCTGCCTGCTGCAGCAGGACGTCAACCTGACCTCGCCGCCGCTGTCGGGCGATTGCGTCGACAATACCGGCTCGGTCGGCATCACCAGCCACTTCGTCAATTCGCCGTTCCAGATCGACGACTACATCCCGGCGTCGGCGACCACCTGCCCCGCGCCCGGCCAGTTCGCGGCCAACGGCATCCTGAACGGCCAGGGCCTGCCCGGCGGCTGCACGCGCGACATCGTGCACCGCTTCTACAGCGAGCAGTACCAGATCGACGGCGGCAAACAGGACCACTATACGACCGGCAGCGACGCCTCGGGCCTGACGCAGGGCCACTACAACACCCAGCTCCTGCCGATCTACCAGTACCTGCATTCGGCAGGCGCGCCGCACTACGTCATCGCCGACAACTTCTTCCAGGGTGCGTTCGGCGGCTCGTTCCTGAACCATCAGTGGCTGGTCGCGGCGGCCCCGCCGTTCTTCGCGGGCGCAGCTCATGACGGCAGCGCCAACGACCTGCACTCGATCCTCGACAGCAACAACATGGCGACCGCGACGCCGCTCTATTCGCCGACCGGCACGGTCAAGGACAGCCAGCTCACCCAGATGTGCGGCGCGAGCAACGGCTTGGCCTGCGGCGACTATGCGGTCAACACCTCGCAGCCGACCTATCAGCCCTTCTCGCCCGGCACACCGTCCTTCAAGCAGGTGCAGCCGCTGACCAACCCCACCATCGGCGACCGCCTGACCCAGGCCGGCATCCGCTGGGCGTGGTATTCGGGCGGCTGGTCGAACGCGGACGGCGAGGTCGGCGCCCCCGGCTGGACCAACGGCACGTATACGGATCATTCCTGCAAGGATCCGAACGCGCTGGCGACCGCGGTGTGGCCGAACTGCCCCGACAAGGACTTCCAGTTCCACCACCAGCCGTTCAACTACTATGCGTCGATGGCGCCCGGCACCAAGATGCGCAAGCAGCATCTGCGCGACGAGGCCGAGTTCCTTCAACGCGCCGCCGCGGGCACGCTGCTTCCCGTCAGCTTCATCAAGCCGCTGGGCGAGGAGAACGAGCATCCCGGCTATGCCAGCGAGGCGCAGGGCTCCAGCCACCTGGTCGACCTGGTGAAGGCGATCGCGAACGGCAAGGACGGCAAGAACACGCTGATCATCGTCACCTATGACGAGTTCGGCGGGCAGTGGGACCACGTGCCGCCTCCGGGCAACAAGGGCGGCCCGCGCGGTCCGCACGACCAGTGGGGTCCGGGCACGCGTATCGCCGCCATGGTGATCTCGCCGAAGTTCACCCATTCGGGCGTCGATCATGCGGAGCACGACACGACCTCGATCCTGACCACGATCGAGCACAAGTTCGGTCTGGCGCCGCTCGGCACGCGCGACGCCACGGTGTCCGACATGGGCAACGCGGTGCGCATCGGCAATCACGGCGTGACGAACTGAGCGTCCGCCGCGTTGACAGGAGGGGCCGGGAGCAATCCCGGCCCTTTCCTTTTTCAAACGGTGATGAGGTGATGGTCGAAGCCGGCGTCGGCGTGCCACTGGGCTTCGATGTGCTCCGGGCTCAGCTTGTAGAGGCCGCCGTGGCCGCTCGAGACCCAGAACATGCCGCTTTCGGCGGCCGCAGCGACGCCGCAGCCGTCGGCGATGGGAAGCGCGCCCAGGAAAACGTGGCGGCTGGCCGACCAGAAGCCCACGACGCCGCCGCGCGGGCTGGCCGCGGCGACAATGTCGCCCGAAGAATCGAACGCGACTGATCCGATATAGCCGCGGAAATCGGCCTCGCGCGCGGAGGGCATCGGCAGCGGCGTCAGGGCATCGGTCAGCAGCGCCACCAGCGGGCGTGTTTCGGAGAGGTCCTGGTCCTGCGCCGCCACCGCCATGGCGCTCCTGCCCGCGGCCAGGTGGCGTAGAGACAGCGAGGCGAACTGGATGCCGAGCCCATGGCGCGCGAGCACGGCGCCGGATTTGGGATCGACCTCCACCACCTCGCTCTTGATTCCGTCGGGATTGAAAGCAGGGCCGGCGACGCCGCCATCCTTGATCAAGCCGCCCAGCGCCGCGAACAGCCTGCCGCGGTCGAACAGCACCTCGTGCGGCTCGATGCCGCCCAGGTTCCAGCGCGTGCGCTCCGCGCCGGTCGCGGGATCGCGCGCGGCCAGGACCGCCGCGACCGTTGCCGCATCGAACTCGGCCGTCACGAGCTGTTTGCCGTCGAAAGCGGCATGACCGGCGAAGCGGTTGCCGTCCGACGGCGCGAATATTCTCGGTGGCGCGGATAGATCGTCCGCATCGACGATGGCGCCGAACATGCCCGGGCGGCGCCCCATCACCACGGCTTTGCCGCCGTCGAGGCGCGTCGGGGCATGACCGCGCCCCGGCAGCATGACGGGAGAAAGCGCACCGTCGCGCCAGGCTGCGGCACCGTCGCTGCCGCCCAATCGCGCGGCGCTCATCAAGCGCAGCGCCGCAGCGCGCGCGGGCATCATGCCGGCGGCAAGCAGCGCGCCCGCGCCCGCCATGAATTCGCGCCTAGTCGCCATCGAGATTGTTGAACCCCAATGTCAGGCCGGTAGCCTCGGGCAGCAAGGCCTTCGCCGTCTGCATCAGCGCCGTGAACGAGACGATGGCCGCCTTGGCCGCATCGACGCGCGCCGGGCCCTTTGCGGCCTCGACCGCGGCAAGCGATTTCTGCGCATCGTCGAAGGCGGCGGCGATCATCTGTTTCCGCTCTGCCGTCGCGTTGGCGGTGAAATAGGTGAGCCCTTCGCGGATGGCGGCCAGGTTGCGGCCGATGTCGCGCAAGGTGCGGCCGCTGCGCCAGGCTTCGGTGAGCCTGGGCGCCTTGGCGTTGGCCGCGTCGTGGAACACCATCGGCACCTTGAAGTCCTTCAGGCCTTCGAGCCCCGCGGCGAGATCGGTGAGCATGACGCTGGCGGCTTCCTTCGCGTCGGCGAAGGCGAACTTCCAGCGCGTATTGTCGGCGAGCGCCGCGCGCGTGCCGTCGGCCGCGGTCCAGTCGCCCACGATCTGGTCGGCGATGATCGCCTGCCCGCGCGCGACGGCAGAGCCCACCGCACAGCGCCTGGCGCCGTCCTTGCCCTTGAACGCCGCGGGATAGAGCAGCCGCTCGATCACCGGCAGGCCCTGGCCCGCGACGCTGCCCGAGGCCAGCTTCTCGGGCATCAGATCGTTGGCATCGGCGACCGCCAGCATCCCGGTCAGCGCCTTGCCGGTCGCATCGGTGCGGTCGAGCCACCAGTTGAAGCGCTCGACGCGCATCTCGGCTGCGGCGGGACCGATGCGCACGATCTCGACGTCCGACCACGCATCGCCGAGGTCGTTATAAGCTTTCTTCAGCGACTCGACATTTCCGCGCGCGCGGTCGGCGCAAAAGGTGATCCAGGCGCTCTCCTGCGCATGTGCCGCCGCTTGCACCGCCTTGAAGCGCGGCACCGCGAAATTGTCGGCGAAGGCGAGCGACTCGGTCGCGGCATTGGACGCCGGGCCGGGCGCGGGATCGGCAAAAGCGGCGGCCGGAAACAGCGCCGCGGAAATCATCAGTAAACGGAACAATCTCATGGGGACCCAAGCAGAAAGTCTTCGATCATCTTGCGCTTTTCCGGCGACAGGGATTTGAAGGCGGCGCGCGACTGCGACGCTTCGCCGCCGTGCCATTCCACCGCCTCCGCGATGCTGCGCGCGCGGCCGTCGTGCAACAGCCCGCCCCGGGCGAGGTTCTCGCCTAGGTCCCAGAGCGGCGCGGTGCGCCATTCCGACGGCTTGGCCGCGCCGTCCGCGATGCCGTCGGCCAGCGCCGGTCCCAGGTCGTGCAGCATCAGGTCGCTATAGGCATGCACCGCCTCGCCCTTCGCGTCGTGCAGCACGGCATGGCAGGAGAGGCATCCCGTCTGGCGGAACAGCGCAAAGCCCGGGGCCTTCTCGTCTCGCGGATCGGGCGCGTGCAGATAGCGCAGGAAGATCACGATCACGTCGCGGAAATTGTCGGGCAGCTCGATAGCCGGTCCGGGCGTGCCGTAGCACGGCGTCTCGCGCGCGGTGCATTCGCCCGCAGCGCCGGGAAGTCCCGAGGTCGCGATGCCGAAGTCGCGCTGGAACGCGATCTCGACCTGGCGCGGCAGGCCCGAAGCCGTCGCCTTCCAGCCCCAGCGGCCGAGCTCGCGCTTGCCGTCGGCGCCGGTGAGCCATGCAGGCTTGCCGCTGCCTTTGAGGATTTCGCTGTCGGGAACGCTTTCGAGCTGGCCGATACCGAATAACGACGGTGCGCGGCGCAGTGCCAGATGCGTGGCCGTAGCGGGCGCGCCGTAGTGGAACGCAGGGCTCCCAAGTTTCGGCGCGCGCAGGCCGCCTTCGGTGCTCCACAGGAACGAGATGTCGGCCTCGGGCACGAAGCCGGGCAGCGCATGGGTCTGAAGCTGGCGGCCATAGGTCGGATCGGCGCCCGCCGTGTCATCGCCGACGCGCACGACCATGCCGGCGCCGAGCGCACCTTCGGCGACCGTGCCCGCGCCGCCGCCCGTATGGCATTCGTTGCAGGCGCGCGCGTCGTAGAGCGGGCCGAGCCCGCCACCCGCTTCGAGCGACGACGGCGAGGAGATCCAGGGCCGCTTGAACAGCGCCCAGCCCGCCGCGGTGTCGAGATTGCGCTCGCCCTTGGTCAGCGGCACGCGGTCGGCGAGCGCGGGCGCCGTCAGCAGCGCGAGCACGATCAGGAGACGCGGAACCATCCCATCATCCCCGTTTCCTGATGCTCGACGACATGGCAATGCACCATCCAATTGCCCGGATTGTCCGCGACGAAGCCCACCGTTACGCGCTCGTTCGGCAGCACCAGCACCGTGTCCGCGCGGTGGATGGGCCGCTTCAGCACGCTTGCCGATAGCACGGTCATGGTGTGTCCGTGAATATGGATCGGATGGGAGCGCGAGGTCGTGTTGGCGATGTCGAGCACGACCTTCTGCCCGCGGGCCAAGGTAAACAGCGGCGGCGGCAGGCGCGCATGGTCGCGGCCGGGCCAGGATTTGCCGTCCAGGGTCCAGAACGCGCCCTGCGCCAGGCAAAGCGAATCCGCCAGTTCGATGCGCCGGCCGTCGGGCAGGACGATGGGCTGTGGGTTCGGCAAGTCTGCGGCCGCCACTCCCGCGCCGAGCTCCAGCGTATGGTGCCAGGCATCGCTGAAATCGGGCGGCGGGACGGTGTACACCGGCGAGCCCCGGCCCGCGACCGGCGGGGCGCTCAGCTCGGCCAGCACCACGGGCTCGGCGGCGAAATAGTCGAGCAGCCGCGCCTTGTCGCCGTCGAAGATCACGTCGAGCCGCATGCCGGGGCCGAGCTTCCAGGTCTCGAGCGCGAAGGGCGCGACGGAGTTGCCGTCGACGGCGATCACCCGCGCCGCGCCGCCGTCGATGCCGATCTCGGCAATGCGGGTAGGATCGGCGTTTATCATCCGCAAGCGGACGTTGGAGCGCGCGGCAAGATCGATCGCCGGCTGCACCCGGCCGTTCACCGTGCGCAAGGTGCCGAACGATCCTGCCTGCGCCGCGCCCTTGTCGGTGAGGAAGGGCAGGAACCGGCCATGTTCGTCGAGGCGCCAATCCTTCAGGATCAGCACGACGTCGTCGCCGTAATGCTCGGGCGGGTCCTCGACGATCAGCGCGCCCAACAGGCCGCGGCCCAACTGCTCGACCGTGTTGCAATGGGGATGGAAGAAATAGGTGCCGGCATCGGGCGGCGTGAACCGATAGGTAAAGCGCTCGCCGGGTTGTACGGGCGTTTGCGTGAGATAGGGCACGCCGTCCATCGCATTGGGCACGCGCACGCCGTGCCAATGGATCGAGGTGTGCTCGCGAAGCGCGTTGTTCAAGGTCACCGACAGGCTCTCGCCATGGGTCATGCGCAATACCGGGAACGGCCAATCGTCATAGAGCCAGAGCGGCGCGGGTTCGCGCCCCAGCGCGACCTTCGCCTCGCGCGCGGTGAGCGTGATCTCGCGGTTGCCGATACGTCTTTCGGAAAGCCGCCCGCCGTTCCCGGACGACGGCAGCAGCGCGCAGGCGCCGAGCGTGGCCGCGCCCGAGACGAGTGCCGCGCGCCGGGTCAGCATCACTTGGGCGCGTGGTCGGATTTGTCGGAGGCGACCTTCAGGTGCAGCACCGAGGCCACGCCTTCGATGGCGCGGGTCTGCGCCACCAGCGCGTCCATCGCATCGCGGATCATCGCATTGCCCGGCGCATTGCCGGCCGCGATCATCTGGCTATAGGCCATCTGCCCGTTCTCGCCCGCGTCGTGGATCTTCGCTATGGCGGCGGCGGCCGCATCGATCGCATCGTCGAGACGCTTTGCCGCCGCCGGGTCGGCACCCGCCACGTAGTCGCGCAGGCCCGCCCCGCCGCGGCCGCGCCAGATACCGGCGATGCCGACCTCGTCGTAATAGTGCGAGTTGTGGGTGTTGTTCGAGAAGCAGTCCTGCTGCTCCTCGGGATCGTGCAGCATCAGCCCGAGCTTCATGCGCTCGCCCGCCATTTCGCCGAAGGTGAGCGAGCCCAGGCCGGTGAGGATCTCGGACAAGCCGCCGTCCCCGCCCTTGGCCATGAGTTCGTCGCGCGCCTTGCCGTCCTTGCCCCAATCCGCCGCCATCTCGTTCAGGTCGGCGACGAGAAGATCGCTCGCCGCGCGCAGGTAATCGGCGCGGCGCGCGCAATTGGCGTGGGTGCAGGCCTTCACGTCGTAATCGGTCGCGGGCCGCGCACCGGTGCCGCCCTTCGCGCCGTTCGGGTTCTGGCCCCAGAGCAGGAACTCGATGGCGTGATAGCCGGTCGAGACGTTGGTCTGCACGCCCTCGGCTTCCTGCAGGCGGCGCAGCAGCGCGGCGTCGATCTTCGACGCATCCACCGTTTTGGCGCCGACGCGCAGCCTGGCGTTGGCGACGACGTTCAAGGTGTAGAGCGGGTTCTGATCCGAGGTCTTGCCGTAAGCGGGGCCGACGTAATCGATCAGGCCTTCGTCGAGCGGCCAGGCGTTGACCTTGGGCTCCCAATCATCGACCACCGTATTGGCGAAGCGGAAGCCCTCGCTCTGCAGATAGGGAACGCGCGCCGCCTTCCACGCCGCGCGCGCCGATGCGAGGTTCGCTTCGGTCGGCTGCGACAGAAACGCGTCGATGGCAGCCTTCATCTCGCCGGCCGCGGCCGCGGACTGCGAATAGGACGCTTCCGCCATGTCGGCATAGTGCGCGATGACGGCATCGGCGGAGGGAGGCGCAGCCTCGGCGGCGGTGGCGAGCACCGCGAACGCGGCCAGCAGGGTCTTTCTCATGGCCCGTGCCATAACGCGGATTTGTGACGGTTTGGAAGGGCCTAGCGCTTGCGCAGCTTGGCCACCGCGCCGGCTTCGACCGGCTCGCCCGCGTTCCCCCAGGAATTGCGGACATAGGTTACGACGTCGGCAACCTGCCGGTCATCCAGCTTCCAGCCGAAGGCCGGCATGGCGTTGGGTGTCGGCCGCGCGGCCGTCGAGGGCGAGCGCGAGCCGTCCAGCACCAGCCTGACGATGGTGGTGGGGTCGCTGCCCTGCACAGAAGCGTTGCCCGCGAGCGGAGGGAACAAATACGGCTGGCCCTTGCCGCCCGCCAGGTGGCAGGAGGCGCAGGCGTCCACGAAGATCGCCTCGCCCGAATGCATCGCGGCCGGATCGGGTGCCGAGGGCTGCTTCTGCGCGCTGGGCGCCAGGCTCTTTATATATTCGGCGATGGCGGCGAGATCGGCGTCGCTGGTCTGGCTGGTGGAGAGCTCCGCCACCTCGCCCATCGGGCCTGAGGCGGTGGCGCGCGCGTTGCGGCCGGTCTTGAGGTACTCGATCGTGTCGTTTGCGCTCCAGCTCGCGAGCCCGCCGCGCGTATTGCCGGTCAGGTCGGCCGCGAACCAGTGTTCCACCACGCCGCCCGACAGCGCGCGGTCGTTCTCGTCGCCCATCAGCCAGTCCTTGGGCGTGTGGCAGCCGCCGCAATGACCGAGCCCGGTGACCAGGTAGGCGCCGCGGTTCCAGGCGGCCGAGCGCGCCGGATCGGGCTTGTATTCGCCTTGCGTGAAATAGAGCGCGTTCCAGATGGACATCAGTCCGCGGATGTTGAGCGGGAACGGCAGCTTGTTCGGCGGCGGCTTGTAGGAGACCGCGGGCACCGTCTTGAGATAGGCGAAGATCGCATCGTCGTCCGCGCGGGTCATATGCGTGAAATAGGGATAGGGAAACGCCGGATAGAGATGCGAGCCGTCCGCCGACCGGCCGCTATGCATGGCGCGGTAGAACTGATCCGCCGTCCAGCCGCCGATGCCGGTCTGGACGTCGGGGGTGATGTTGCGGGAATAGATCGTGCCGAAGCCGGAATCGAGCGGCACGCCGCCGGCGAGCTCCGGCCCGTCCTTGCGCGTGTGGCACGCGGCGCAGTCGCCCAGGATCGTGAGATACTTGCCCCGCGCGACGAGGTCGTCGGCGGCTTGCGCTCCGCTGCATACCAGCAAGCCCAACAGCAGCCAGCGCTTCATATCAGCGGCCCCGGCGCCTTGAGGTAGCGGTTCACCACCGCATCCGCCGACCAATAGGCGAGCGCGGCCAGGGTGCCGGTCGGGTTGTAGCCCGCGTTCTGCGGATAGACCGCGGAGCCGGTGACGAAGAGATTGGAGACGTCCCAGCTCTGCAGGTAGCGGTTGACGGCGCTGGTCCTGGGATCGTCGCCCATCATCGCGCCGCCGGTATTGTGCGTCGTCTGATAGGGCACGATGGAATAGGCGCCGGTGCGCTTCTTGGGCGAGACGTCGCGCGCGCCCATGCGCTTGGCGACGTCGGTGGCGCGGTCGGTCAGGTAGTCCGACATCCTGTGCTCGTTGTCGGTGTAGTCGAAGGTCATGCGCAGCAGCGGCCGGCCGAACGCGTCCTTATAGGTGGGATCGAGGTCGAGATAGTTGCCGCGATGGCTCATCACCGCGCCGTGGGTCGCGATCGAGACCATGCGCAGATAGTTCCGCGCCACGGCCTTCTTCCACTCGGCACCCCAAGCGGGCACGCCCTTGGGCACCGGATGGGTCTCGATCGGCCGCGCGCCGGTATTGACCACGCCGATATAGCCGCCGCCGATGAAGCCCAATCCCGAATGATCGAAATTGTCGCCGTTGAAATCGTCGATGATCATGCCCAAGGCGCCGGCGCCGATGAACGGGTTGGTGATCTTGTCGTCGTAGAAGACGTTGACCGACGAGGTGATCTGATAGGCGTAGTTCTTGCCGATCACGCCGGTGCCGCTTTGCGGATCGTAAGGCGCCCCGATCCCCGACAGCAGCAGCAGCCGCACATTGTGCAGGATATAGGCGGTGAGCATCACCAGCTCGGCCGGCTGGAAGCGCTCCTTGCCCTTGTCGTCGACATAGGTGACGCCGGTGGCGCGCTTGCGCGTCGAGTCGAGCTCGATCCTGGTCACCTCGCAGTGGGTGATCAGCTTGAAGTTCGGCCGCCGCATCAGCACGGGCAGGATCGTCGCCTGCGGGCTGGCCTTGGAATAGTTCCCGCAGCCGAACTTCTCGCAGAAGCCGCAATAGGTGCATTCGCCCATCTGCACGCCCAGTGGATTGGTATAGGCGCGCGACATGTTCGCCGCCGGGTGCACGAAGGGGTGATAGCCCGCCTCCTGCGCCGCCTTGGCGAACAGCATCGGGCCGTAGGTCATGTCGAGCGGCGGGTTGGGATATTCGCGCGAGCGCGGGCCTTCGAACGGATTGCCGCCGGGCTGGATCGCGCCGTTCAGGTTGCCGGCCTTGCCCGATACGCCGCAGAGATATTCGAAGGTATCGTAGTGCTTCTCGAGATCGTCGTAAGAGACGGGATAATCGGCGATGGTCATGTCGCCGATCGCGGCCTGGCCGTAGCGCTCGCGGTTGTGGCTGAGCGCCTTGAAGTCGCTGGGCAGGAAGCGCCAGACCTGCCCGTTCCAATGCACGCCCGCGCCGCCGACGCCCGTGCCCGGCAGGAACGAGCCCAGCCGCCGCATCGGCAGCGCCACCTGGCTGGTGTTGTTGCGGAAGGTCAGCGTGTCGTGCGCGACGTTCTCGAACAGGCGATGGCGCCACATATAGCGCAGCTCGTCCTGGTCGAAGGTGGTGGCGAAGTTGTTGGGCGTGTCGCGCCAGCCGCCGCGCTCGATGGCGAGCACGTTCAGGCCTGCCGCGGTCAGCCGCTCGGCCATGATGGCGCCCGTCCATCCGAAGCCGATCAGGACGACGTCCGGATTCTTCACGCTCAGCTCCGCGACCAGTCGGGACGGCCGCCGATGGCGACGGGCGGCAGCGGATAGCGCTCGCCGTGACGCAGAACATAAGGACGGTTGTTGTAGCGCGCGCCGGGGAAGCCGATCAGCTTCCATCCCGCCATGTCGCGATTGCCGCCATACAGCGGGTCGGAGAAAAAGCCTTCCATCGTATTTTGCAGCAGCAGCGCGAAGAAGGTCTTGGCCTCGACGCCGCCTTTGAGCTTGGCGTCGCCGCTTTCCAGCGCCTTGAGCACGGTGTCCTGCTTCTCGGGCGAAAGCTGCGCGAAGGAGGCGCCGGCGCTGTCCTTGGCGTAACGCTCGACCGCGGGAATCGCCTGGCGATAGACCTCGGCGGGCTTGGGCGCCTGCCAGCCCTGCGTCGGCTCGCTCTTCGGGAACGGACCTTTCAGATAGAAGTGGTCGCCCTGCCCATACGGCCCGGCGAGCTGGCGGTCGATGAACACCGCGACGCCGGCTTCCACCGCGCCGGGGCCGAGCTCGTCCTTCGGGATCAGCCGTGCCAGCGCCGCTTCGATGAAAGAGGCTTCGGCGGTGCTGAAGAACACGTAGCCGTGCAGCGGATCGGCCGC
The DNA here is from genome assembly GCA_019247845.1 of Alphaproteobacteria bacterium. Taxonomy (GTDB): domain Bacteria; phylum Pseudomonadota; class Alphaproteobacteria; order Micropepsales; family Micropepsaceae; genus Rhizomicrobium. The sequence goes on from JAFBAL010000026.1 coordinate 50,333, forward strand.
AGCGGGACGGTCCGTCTCGGCCGGCGGCAGCTTCGGATCGGATTGATATGTGTCGGCTTTCACGGCCTGCGCGAGTGCCAAGCCGGCCGTGCCCGTGGCCAGGACGTTGCGGCGCGTGAAATCGGATGGCGGCATCGGCTTTCCCCGTCCATGCGCAAACGGACGGGCGACGGGGAAGGTTCCGTTACAACTCCTGCATCAGCGCGCGCAGGCTGTCTTTTACTGTGTCAACGATCTCGCGGGCCCGCCCGTTATGCCCGCGGCCGATCAGGACCGCATCGTAGGACGCATGCATGCGGAGATGACGGGCGCAGGCCGGGTGCGGCCACACTCGCGCCCGCCGTCGGGGAGCAGGCGGCCGGGCAGATCGCGCCGGCCGCCTTCAGTCTCACCGCGGCGTACCGCCCTGGTTCCGCTTCACGGCCTTGACCTTGAAGCCATGCGGACCGCCGGTCTCCTGCGTGTCGGGCATGGATCCCCTTTTGGGTTGCTCCGGATTGCGCTCGGCCCCGTCCGAAGGCTGGGCCTGCTTGCTGTTGTCGGACTTCCGGATCGCTTTGCTCGTGTTGCTCATTGTAATCCCCCGTATGGTTGGTTGAGCGCCTTGAGTTCTTTGACGACATGTGAGCGGATCGACTTCCAGGTTTCGTTCTGCGGATCGAAGCGGATCAGCTCGTCGAGCTTGACGAGAAGCTGCTGAAACCTGGTGCGGGCTCCATTCTTGTCGCCCAATCTCGCCTGCAGCAGCGCATAGGCGCGCTGCAGCGTGATCCACCTCTCCTGCAGAAACTTGTCGGATGGCGCCGTGTCCAGCAACGGCTTCAGAAGCGATTCCTGCAGCTTGCGCTGCGCAAGCGAGTTCTCGAGATCGCCGCTGTCGAGATAGGCTTGCGCCAGCCAGGCGTGACGGTTCGCCAGATCGCGCGCGACCGCCGCCCGGCCGAGACGCTGGGCCAGCTGCTCCATGTCCGCCAGCGCCCGCTTGCAATAGGCGAGCGCGGCGGCGATATCCACCGGCTTGTCGAGATAGGCGCCGCACAGGTTGCCCTCGGAATAGGACAGCTCCCTGCGATAGGAGGGGTTGCCCGGCGCCAGGGCCACCAGCCGCTTCGCGAGCTTGTTATAGGCGAGGAAATGCTCGCGCGCTTCTGCCGTGCGAAGCTGTTCGAAGTCCGCATTCGCGATCCAATACTCGCTTTGCGCATGGTCGTAGACGCGCTGCGGATCGTCCGGCGCCTGCGCGAGCAGCGCCGCCGTCGTGCGCGACGCCTCGCGTAGCTTTGCGATCGCCGCGCGATAGTCGCCGCGCGTCTCGTCATCCTCGCCCATGGCGTGGAGGATGCGGGCGCGGCGCTCGAGCGAGTCGACGGAAAGGCTTTCGAGGCGCTGGTCGCCGTAGTAGCCGAGCGCGCGCTCGTTGACCGCCGTCATCACGTCCAGCCGGCCGACGCCTTTGAGCCTGTCGCGCAGATCGGTCAACATGAACTCGACGAGCCCTTCGGCCTGGTTGCGCTGACGTTCCGCCTCAGCACGGGCGCTCAACGCGTAAGCGGTGAGCACGCCCATCCCTACCATCGCCGCCAGCGACGCCGCCGTGACGGCCATCACGCGCTGGGTGCGGCGATGGGCATCGCGCTGGACGAGCTCGTCCAGGCCGAGCCCCAGCACGCCTGCGACAAGCTTGAGCAGCGCCAGCTGCTCGCCCTCGCCGCCGCGGCGGAAATCGGCGGCCAGGGGCTCGACCGCGTCCTCGGCCCCGGCACCGCTGCGCAAGGCGGCGGGGAAGCACTCGGCCGGCTCGCCCTCGCGGATGGCGGCCAGGATCGGCCGGCCGGGATGAAGCTCGCGGAAGACCTCGATCTCCTGGCCCACCCATTTCGAGCGCGCCGCCGCGGGCGAGCACACCACGATCAGGCTGCGCGACTGCGCCAGCGCGGCGCGCACTTCGGTGCTCAAGTTGTGCGCCGCCGCCAGCTCCTCGCGGTCTCGGAAGATCGGCGCGAGCCGCCTGGGCACGAGGCCGCCATGCTCCAGCGCGCGGCCCGTGAGCCGGCGCGGCAGCGCATAGCTCTCCAGGCGCCGATGCAGGCGCCGTCCGAAAGCGGCATCCCTATGGCTGTAGCTGATGAAGGCCCAATAGCGCGGGCCCGCTTCAGCGGAATTGTCGGTCACGCGCGCGCCCCCCAAGACGAGCGCGGCCGACTTTGCCAGAGACGGGCGAGGTTCACAACGACAGGCTGTATTAAGGATATTCAAGCTGCATGCGCGAACCCGTCCCGCGCCGCTCGACGCGACGGCACGAGCGACCGCGCGAGGAACTTCGTATATATATCTGTGTCATGTCGGAATCAGCGGGCGCAGGCGACAGTGCGGAAGTGCCGTTCGGCGAAGCGGTGCGCGTCTGGGCGCGCGTCGCGGCGCTGAGCTTCGGCGGACCGGCCGGGCAGATCGCGGTGATGCACCGGATCCTGGTCGAGGAGAAGCGCTGGATCGGCGAGACGCGGTTCCTGCACGCGCTCAACTACTGCATGCTGCTGCCGGGGCCCGAGGCGCACGAGCTCGCGATCTATATCGGCTGGCTGCTGCACAAGGTGAAGGGCGGCATCGTCGCCGGCGCCTTGTTCGTGCTTCCCGGCCTCGTCGTGCTCAGCGCGCTCAGCACCGCCTATGCCGTGTTCGGCCATGTCGGCATCGTCCGGGGATTGTTCTTCGGGTTGAAGGCGGCGGTGCTGGCTGTGGTGCTGGAGGCGGTGGTGCGCGTCGGCCGGCGCGCGCTCAAGAGCAACGGACTGGTCGCCATCGCGGCGCTCGCCTTCGTCGGCATATTCTTCTTCGCGATGCCCTTTCCGTTGATCGTCGCATTGGCGGCGTTGACCGGCTATGTCGGCAATCGGGTGGGCCTTTCCTGGTTCAAGGCGGGCAATGCGCATGGAAGCGCGAAGGAAGACGGCCGCGACGCGGTGATCGACAGGATGTTCTCGCGCGCCATGCCGGCGCATGTGCGCCCGTCGCTGTGGCGTTTCTTGAGCACGGCCGCGATCGGCGGCGCGATCTGGCTCGGCCCGCTCGTCGCGCTGCTCGCGCTGGCCGGTCCCGACGACGTGTTCACCGCGATCGCCCTGTTCAACAGCAAGATGGCCGTGGTGACCTTCGGCGGCGCCTATGCCGTGCTCGCCTATATGGCGCAGCAGGCGGTCGAGCACTACCGCTGGCTCAAGCCCGGCGAGATGCTGGTCGGACTGGGCTTCGCGGAGACCACGCCCGGCCCGCTCATCTCGGTGGTGCAGTTCGTGGGCTTCATGGCCGCCTATCGACATGCCGGATCGCTGCCGCCGCTGGAGGCCGGACTGATCGGCGGCTTTCTCGCGATGTGGTCGACCTTCGTGCCGCCCTTCATCTGGATATTCCTCGGAGGTCCCTATATCGAGGCGCTGATCGGCAATCGCTCGCTCAACGCCGCGCTTTCGGCCATCACCGCGGCGGTGGTGGGCGTGATCCTGAACCTTGCCGTCTGGCTCGGCCTGCACACGCTGTTCGGCGAGGTCAAGGATTTCCAGGCCTATGGCCTGGTGCTGAACATCCCGGTCTGGGCCAGCGTGAACTGGCCCGCGCTCGCCATTTCGCTTGCGGCGGCGATCGCCCTCTTCCGCTTCAAGGCGGGGATGATCGCCGTGCTCGCGGCGAGCTCGGCCGCGGGCGCCGCCTATTACCTTGCGATCCCTTAAGGCTTTTCGGGAGCCGGCAGCGGCGGCGGCGTCACGGCGCGCGCGGCTCTCGGCGCCTTGAGCGCTTTGGGAGCCGCGGGCGCGCGCTTGACCTCGGCCACGTCCTCCTTCGCCTGCTGCACCTCGAATTGGTTGAGGCGGAACGAGGACAGGTCGACCAGGTCGCTGAAGGTCGGCATGCAGGACTGCAAAAGATCGAGCGTGTTGTCCGCCGTGTTGATCGTCACGACGGCGAGCGGTGCGTAGTGATGGACGACGCCAATCGGCGGCAGCGCCACCTTGTCCGACACGCTCTTGCCCTGGCCGACGGAATAGGTCTCGGACGGCCATTCCACGTCGCCGGTCGCCACGCGCGCCGGGATGAGCCAGTAGTCGCCGGGGCGATAGATCGTCGTCCCGGGATCGGAGAACTGGACCTGGACGCCGTCCTCCAGATCGAGCCAGCTGTCGGGATCGGGCTCGCCCTCCGGCACCTCGGCGGCGTTGTCGGGACCGAGCGTCAAGCCGCCGGCGGCGGGATCGCCCTTTTGGTGGTCCCAGCGGCGCAACAGCGGATGCTTGGCAAGGTCCTTGCCGATATTCGCGTCCGGCGATCCGCTCAGCACCACCGTCAGCCGCGAGCGGTCGATCGACTGCACCTGCAGCAAGGGCCGCACCGCGTTGCCGAGCGCCGCGGCATCGTCGCAGACCTCCACCCAGTCGCCGGCGGCAAGGCCGAAGCGGTCGTCATGTCCCAGCGTCTCCAGTATCAGCGTTTTTGTGCCGCCGCCGCTGCGGATCGGGAAGACGACGCTGCCGTTCTCGCGCGACCATTTGAAGGTCGGCTGCGTGCGCTCGCCGGTCTGCGGATCGGTGTCGTTGCCGGTATGCACCTCGACGCGATAGAGCTGGTTCTCGGGCCCGCGATAGAGCGCGTCCGGCGCGATGGTGCATGGGTCGTCCGAGGTCCGTTCCGGCTGGGCGCGGGCCTTGAGCCGCGCGAGGTTGGCAGGCTGGAACCGATCGCGCAGCGCCTGCCGCATGATGCAGGCATTGTTGCCGTCCGTCTCGAGAAGCTTGACCTGCCAGACCACTTTCGCGCGCGCCGCGGTGTCGGGCCCGTTCAGCGCCACCTCGCGGATGGAATCGTCCTCGGCATAGGTGACCAGCCGCTCCCACACGTCGAGATAGACGTGATAGGCGGTATTGGTCTGAAGGGCGGCGGGCGCGAGGTCGGGCTGCGTCGAATAGGTGACGGCGCGTTTCAACAGGAACGGCTCGGCCGGCAGGGCCGTCGGACCCGCGACCGTGAGGCTGCGTTTCGACGCATCGACATTGGTGATCAAGAGCGCTTTGCCGATATCGCCGCTGGTCGCATAGACATACTGTCCCGGCGCATAGGCCACGCCGTCCGGCATCCAGCGCGAAACGACGACCGTCTGCACGCCGTTCGCCGACGAGGCGGTCGCGGGCACCGGCTGGACCGCGATCTCGCAAAGGATGCCGTCGACATAGGCGTGGCCCTCGCTGAGCAGGAAGTCCGCCGTCTTCGGCGTCGCCGCGCCGGTGACCGGCAACGAGATCGGCTTGAAGCCGTCATTGTGGAGAGGCATGCCGAACGGGCCGATCACATCCGCCGCCAGGCTGCGCAGGTAGTGATGGTGGATCGCGACCTGCTCGTTCCAGTCCGCATCGATCTGCACGCGGCCCTGCTGCATCAGCACCCGGCTGAAATGCTTGAACGGGCGGAAGGTCTCGCGGGTAATGTCGTCTTTCATGGGCAACCCCTAGCTCTCGAAAATGATGCCGGCATCGGCGCCGGCAGGCGTGAATTCGCGCAAGCGCGTGCGCAGGTCTGCGATGCGCTGCGGCTGGAACAGGTCGTGGAAGACGCCCATCTCGGACTCGTCGTGCGCGCCGCGCGAGATTTCCGTCGCGCAGGCCAGAGCGAGCCGGCAATAGACGGGCTTGCCGTAGCGTATGGCGTCGAATTGCGGCTCGACGCGCAGCCGTTCGCGCTCGAGCAGCACCTCGCGCTCGACCGCGTCGATCCTGGACGCGGCGTAGAGATCGCCCACCGCTTTCTCCACCATGTCGGGCTGGCACTCGAAGCGGCGCGGCGTACGCGAGCCGGGCGGCACGTAGCAGAAGCGCAGGCAGCCCTGCTGTCGCCTGCAGGCCAGCACCTCGCCCATGAAGATCGTGTCCTCGCCCAGCTCGAGCGCATGGACCTGCACCTGGCCGAAGACGGTGCTGCGGCGGATCACGAGCACGACCTGGGCGCAGAGCTTGCCCGAGGTGCCCAGCGCCACCGCGTCGTTGCCGGTGGCATCCAGGATGGAGTCGGCGATGCGCAGCTGCAGCGGTTCCTGCCGCGCCTGGTTGCGGTCGACCTGGATGGCGCCGACGATGCTGTGCTCGATGGTGAGGCAGCGCGGAGCGCCGACCAGCGTCAGGCTCGCCTCGGTCGGACGCACCGGCTCGCAGTTGCACCCCAGGCCCCAGCCGGGAACGAGCGTGCAATGGCGCAGCGCCACGCCGAGCACGTCGCCCTCGATCTGCACGCCGCGGCCCGAGATCACGATGCCGTCGAGCACGAACCAGCAGTCGCCCTCGCCGGTCACGCTCAAGCTATCGGGCGCCGAGGTGCGCCAATCGAGCATGTGGATGATGGGCCGCGCGCCGCTGGCCGCGCGCAATTGCAGGCTTTGTCCCTGCTTGAGCGCGATCTCGAGCTGCTCGGTATAGACGCCGCTGTCGGCGATCTCGATGACGGCCTCGGCCGGCGCCTCCGCGCTCCAGCGTGCGAGCGCGTCGCCGATCTTCTTGAACTCGATGTCGTCATCGGCGCCGCCCACGCGATAGACGACCGCGCCGGCGGCCTGGCGCAAGGTGCGGGCGTATTCGCCGCCGCCCATGTCGGCGCTGAAGCCGTAGGAATAGGACACCCAGACCTGCTGGCGGCGCGACGGGCCGGGGGGGAACATGAGACGCCCGCGCTCGGGATCGACGGCGACCGTGTCGGGAAGCGGGCGATAGCTCCAGTCACCGAGATCGGCCGCGACGATCTGCTCGGCCGGGACCGGGTCACGGCCGGCGCCGGTCCGGATCGTCAGGCTGCGCGTATCGCCGTAGTAATAGGGGACGCCCGAGACAGTCTTGCCTTGCGGATCGCCGACGTCGCGCTCCTCGAACAGGCGGCGGCGGATGGGGACGGGCAGCGCCAGATCGGGCGCCGCGCCATGCGTGTCCGACAACGGGTTGTTGAACAGCGGCGTGTCGCTGCCCAGCGGATTGAATTCGTAGCAGTTGGGCGCCTGGGCCTCGTAGCAATAAGCCGGCGTGCCGGTGACCGTGTAGGATTTGAGCCGCCAGGCGAACAGACCCAGCGCCGGAATGTTGCCCGCGCCCCGCATGCGCGACGAGGACAGCCTGCGCACGTCGACATTGCGCGCCATCTCGTCGAAGGGACCGTAGAGTTCGCCGAGCGCATCCATGTCGCGCAGTTCGGCGGTGCGGCCGCGGTCCATGTGCAGCGCATTGATGTTCTGGTTCACCGCCATGCGGCGATAGAACTCCACCGCCTTCACCGGCCAGCCGGAGACGGCGCGCGCCACCTCTTCGACCGCGGCGAGCGTACCCTTGCGTCGGCGCAGCGCGATGGTCTCGGCCACCTCGCGGCGCGACACCGGCCCGCTCAGCCGCTCGTAGCCGATCAGCCCGCCGATATAGGGGACGACCCAATCCTCGCAGGTCTCGATGAACCAGTTCTCGTAGAGCTTGGCGATGTCGTCCTCGAGCACGCCGTATTGCTCGGTCGCGACGCGCAGCAGCGCCTTCAGGAGATAGCCCTGGTCGGCGTCGCGCAGCCGGTAGATGGCCGGCACCAGCTCGTAGAGACGATCGGGGTTGGCGCTCATGTCTCAGCCTCCGATCTGGTCGAGGATCAGCGTGTCGGGAATGGCGGGCGTGAGCAGCGCGAGCTCCGCGGTGAGGAAGCGCGCATCGTCCGGCGCGGAAGGATCGGGATTGGGCCCGGCAAGCCCGGCAGTCACGTATTGATGGACCGTCAGGGTGCCGGCGAGGCCCGCCAGCTCGGCGGCGGTCGTGTCCTCCGCCACGCTGTCGAAGACGTCGAAGCGCGCATAGGACACGCCTTCGACCTCCTGGATCACGCGCACGGCCTCGCTCAGGAAGGCGCTCTGGCCGAGATCGCGCCTGCCGAAGGAATAAGTATCCAGCAGCGCGGCACGGATGACGGGCTCGACCGCCTCCCACTCGTAGTCCGCAAGCAGCGCGACCGCCGCCTTGATCACCAGAAGCTTGAGCTTGCGCGTGAACAGGCCGAGCGGCAGTGACGGATCGCCATAGGTTCCGAGCGCGGTGAGTAGGTTGCGATAGAGGTCGGAGTTGACGTCGATGGGGATGTCGCGCGCGCCCGCGATCGTCACATGCACGAACTGCCGCCTTCCGTCGGTGAGCTGCACGGCGCTGGCCTTGCCGATGCCGGCGAAGGCGCGGGCGAAATCGGCATAGTCCTTGACGGAGACCAGCCGGTCGAGCGCCAGAACCGCGACCGGAGCGTTGGCGCGCGCCTCGTCGGCGCTGTCGCGATCGGCGCCGCCGCTCGCGGGCAGCGGGTTGATCACCGATTTGAGGCCCAGCGGCTGGGTGGCGAGCTGGCTGATCTGCTCCGCCGCCACATTGCCGACCGCGCCGATGCCGTAGCGATACCTGGCCTTGACGTTCGCCGTACCGGTCGGCAGCCGCGCGCCGTGGACGCCGTCGCCGAAGACGACCGAGGTGCTGTCGTCGTCGTCGGCCGCGGTAGCGAAGACATGGTCGCGCGGGCCCGAAAAAGCGAGATTGCCGCGCTCGTGCCAGTCGAGCTCGTTGACGGTGACGGCGAGCGTGCTTTCGATGCCTTCGGGCGTGGCGGACGAAAGATAGGTCAGCGGGGGCTGGTGCAGGCCGAAGGTCTGGAACAGCTGCGCCCCCGAGCCGTCGCCGAGGACTTCGCCCGCGCTCTGGCCGTGCGTCGCCTTGGCGACGTTGCCATACACGCTGACGCTGGCGCTGTCGTAGACGTAAGCGAGCGGGCTCGCCAGCTTCAGGATGGTATGCAGCTTGGGGGTGGAGATGCGCCAGGCGAAATAGCCGCCGCCCTTGATCACGCCGCCTTCCAGCGGGGCGCCGGAAGCAGGGTCCACGAGGAGACCCTTGAAGTCCTCGAACACGCCCTCGTGTTCGGCATCGTCGGGCACGTAGGCATTGGCGAAGAAGCCCTGCGCCAGCTCGATCTGCCCGCAATATTGCTGGTTGAACACCGCGGGCCGCGCAAGCGCTCTCAAGGCTTCGCGCTTTTCCTCGGTGATCGCGCCGACGACCAGCCGGTCGCCCATCGCGTTGGCGGGGGTGGTATAGAAGATGCTCTCGAATGGCATGAAATCGGGCGCGAGCGCGCAGAGCGCGGCTTCGGAGCCTTGGGAGACGCTCGCGATCATCGCAAGCTCGCTCGCCTTCACGCCGGCCGCGGTGCCGACGTCGGTGCGGTTTCCTGAAACGATCACCCAGCGGCCCGGCTCGAGCCCGTCATAGACGCCGTCGAGCGAGATCGTATCGCCGGACACCTCCGCGTCGAGCGGCTCTTCGGCGAGGGCGAGCGGCTCGGTCTGTGCATAGACGATGGTGTCGCGCAGCACGATCTCGTGGGTGAGCTGGTCCGCGCGATTGGCGGCATTGTCCAACCAGACCGGATCGAGGACGAGCTGCGTCGCCTTGGCGGCATAGCCCTTCTTGGTGTCCATGTTCGGCGAACGGACGGCCTTCACCTGGTGATAGGTCACGTCGCGCCCCAGCACCGTCACCTTGGCGTGATCGGCGGCATCGGCTTTTACGACCGGCCGGTCGATCACGACCCAGCTTCCCGGCTTGATCTCGTCATAGACACCGTCGAGCGCGACGGCGGTGGGTGCGATGTCCGCGGTGGTGTGGCCGAGGAAAAGGCTGGGCCAGGCTTTGAAGATCGTGAGCTCGTCATAGGTGACGGCGGCGCCGATCTGCGGGGTTATCGCCTGTCCGGGGAAGCGGCTCGCGAACAGGCCGGTCGAGACCCGCGCCGCGAACACGTCCACCCAGCCATACGGCCGCGCCACGCTCTTCCAGGCCGGATAGAGGGTCTGCGCCGCTTGAGGCTTGAACTCTACGAGCAGCCGCGCGGCGATGTCGGACTGCGGCGAGAAGCTCGCCGCGATCGTCCGATTGAGGCGCAGCGCATTGGCGGGCTGGATCGAAGGCGCGCGCGCCAGGCCTGAGGCGATGGCGTAGAGGTTTCCCAGCGGCGAGGCGGCGAGCGACGATTTGGCGAAGCCGGGATCGTATTGCGGCGCGCCGTTGGCATCCCCGTCGCCGCCATAGGAGCCGAAGGTGCCGCTGCCGGCCGAGGTGAATGGCAGCGTCGGCAATATCTGGAGGATGTGGCCGATCCAGGCCGCGAT